>JAJZUQ010000100.1 GCA_021848385.1 Deltaproteobacteria bacterium | reverse complement strand
GGCCTGGATCACCAAGACCTGGGAAAGGCTTGACCGCCACATCCGGCCGCCTGCGCAGAGCTACGCGAACGGAGCACCCTTCCCGTTCTTGGGAGCAAAATACCCTTTGGCCCTTGAGAAGGGGCCACTGGAAGCGGTCCACCTCCGGGGCGGCTGTCTCGTGGTGTGCACGCCGGAGGAACCTTCTCCGCCGCTCCTGGCGGCGCTGGTGGATGCCTGGTACCGAAGGCGCGCCGCTGAGCTTTTCAAGGAGCGGCTGGCCGCATGCCACCGCAGGATGTTCCCCGAAGGAACGGCCCTTCCGCCGCTCACGATCCGCCCCATGACCAGCCGCTGGGGGAGCTATTCCTACCGCACCCGGCGCGTCACCCTCAACCTGAATCTCATCAAATTCCCCCTGGCGTGTCTCGACTACGTGATCTGCCACGAGCTGTGCCACGTCACGGTGCGGCACCATGGTCCCGGCTTCTGGCGGCTGGTAGGGCGCTATTTCCCGGAGTACGCCGAGGCGCGTCTGCGGCTCAGGGCATCTGCTCCCACACTCCAGTAAGAGGCCGGGTGACGTGTTTTTTTCAGCAAGGCCGATCCACCCGGAATCGGCTTTTTAGCACGGAGTTCTCCTTGATTACTGGGATTTGCTGCGTATAATGGCCCGAATCCACGACGTACTGTCGCCGCCGCAGGTGCTTGGTACTGGATTTTCCTGTCAGGACACCGGTGCGGGGAACCACAACGGCTGACCCGTTACGCTCAAAAAGGAGTCGCAGTCTATGAAAGTCGGTTGGTTTGTCCGCGGAGACGTTGACGGATTCTTCGGGTTGTTCGTTGACAACTTGTTGCAGTTGATGCTGATCGCGGTGCTCTGCGGCAAGGTGTGCGGCATGCCGCCGGATTTGGTCTACGGCAGGATACTTCCCGGCGCGGCGCTCTCGATCCTGTTCGGCAACGCGTTTTACGCGTGGCAGGCACGAAAGCTGGCCATCAGGACGGGCCGGACCGATGTCACCGCCTTGCCCTACGGCATCAACACCGTCAGCCTCATTGCCTTTGTTTTCCTGATAATCGCCCCGATCTATTTTGAAACGAAAGACCCGAACCTTGCCTGGCAGGCCGGCCTGTTCGCGTGTCTCGCCAGTGCCGTGCTGGAGTGTGTCGGGGCGTTTGTTGGGGGCTGGCTCCGCAGGCATACGCCACGTGCCGCACTTCTGTCGTCGCTGGCCGGCATCGCCATTACGTTCATATCCATGGGTTTCGTGTTCCAGATATTCGCCATGCCGGCCATAGCGGTTGTGCCGGCATTACTGGTGATCATCGTCTATGGAGGGCAGATCAAGCTGCCCCTGGGACTTCCGGGTGGTTTTTTCGCGGTGGCGCTGGGCGTGGCCATGGGATGGATCCTCAGATGGTGTGGTTACCCGTTTTTTCAGCCGCTCCAGGAGCCGTACCAGTTTGCCGTCCACCTTCCCGGGACGGCCTTTTCCGACATGTTCGCCTTTCTGGAGAACGGGCGGGGATGGAAGTACTTCTCCGTCATATTCCCAATGGCGCTGTTCAACGTGGTTGGTTCGCTCCAGAACCTGGAAAGTGCGGAAGCGGCCGGAGACCGATACGATACACGGTCGTCCCTCTTGGTCAACGGGTTCGGGTCAATTGTGGCGGCATGCCTCGGAAACCCCTTCCCGACCACGATCTACATCGGCCATCCCGGGTGGAAGGCCATGGGGGCCAGGTGGGGGTACTCCATGGTGAACGGCGTCGTCATCACGCTCCTCTGCCTGATCGGAGGGGTCACCCTGGTGCTCAAGGTTGTGCCGATGGAGGCAATGATCGGTATCTTGCTCTGGGTGGGGCTCATCATCACGGCCCAGGCGTTTCGGGAAGTGCCCAGGAAACACGGCGTGGCGGTGGCGGTCGGGCTGCTGCCGGCGCTGGCGGCATGGGCGCTCCTGCTCGTGGAAACGGCCCTGCGCAAGGCAGGCACCTCCCTGTACGACGTGGCGCCGAGATTCGGCAACGATTTGTACGTGTACGGCATCATCTCCCTGAGTCAGGGCTTCATGCTTACGTGCATGATCCTGGCCGCAATGATGGTGTTCGTGGTTGAGCGGCAGTTCCTCAAGGCGGCGCTCTGGATGGCGACAGCCGCCGTGCTCTCCTTCTTCGGTGTCATCCACGCCTATGTCCTGACCCCGGCGGGGGTGCAGAACCGGTTCGGTTTCGGCGCCGCCAGAGCGTATGCCCTTGCCTACCTGATCGCGTCCCTGCTGCTGGTCGCTCTCCACTACTATAACCGGGGAAGGGAAACCGAACTCACGGGCGTCGTTGCATAGTGTCCCCACAGAGGTTCGAGGGTAAACAAACGGGCGTACCGCCATGCAGCGGTACGCCCGTTTCAGTCTCAGGGTCAGGACCTCGGATCACCCCTTGTTCAGTACCTCCTCGGCAATGGCACATCCCAAGGCCTCGCATTGCCCCAGGATCTCGGCGGTGGGAGTGAAGTTGGTCCTGACCGCCGGAATCGGGAGCCTGAAACCCATCCCCTTCAGCCGCTCTTCGGCCATCTTGCAGGCCTCGCCGCTCCAGCCGTAGCTGCCGAACAGGCCTGCCAGGTTGGTCTTGAGCTTGACCGTGCTCAGCCAGGCCAGCACGTCCCACATCGGTTTGGGGATGTCCCGGTTGACGGTGGGGATACCGAAGATCAGCGCGTCCGCCTCCTCCATCAGGTTTCGTACCTCGTCGGAACTCAGGAGGCTGATGTGATAGCGGATCACCTGGACGCCGTCCATGTCCGCGCCGGTGGCCACGGCCTCGGCCATCTTTTCGGTGTTGCCGTGGGGAGAGATGTACAGAATGAATATCTTTTTGCCCTGGCTGACGGGTCTGCTCCACTGCTCGTACTGCTGGATGGCCTGCCATGGGTTCTGGCGGATGATCGGGCCGTGGCTGGGGCAGATCATGTCGATCACGTCGTGGCGGACCTTTTCCACGGCAGCCAGCACCTTGTCCTTGAAGGGGCGCATCAGGCAGTCGAAATAGAAGTGGCGGGCCGAGGTGAAATCCTCGACTTCGTCGTTGAACAGCCGGCCGCTGCGGCAGTAGTGGGCGCCGAAGGCGTCGCAGGAGAAGAGGATGTTCTCTCCCTCCAGCCGGGTAAACATGGTGTCGGGCCAGTGCAGGAAGGGGGCCAGGATAAAGCGCAACTGCCGGCCGCCCAGATCGATGGTGTCGCCGTCCTTGACCACCTGGGAATTGAACGGCTTGCGCAGCATGTTGCCGAGGAAGTTTTTTGCGGCGCTGGACGAAACCACCGTGGCCTGCGGGCAGTACTCCAGCAGGTAGGCCAGTGCGCCCGAGTGATCGGGTTCGGTGTGATTGACGATGATGTAGTCGATGGTCTCGGGGGCGACCAGCGATTTGACCTTGTCCATGAACTCGTCCACCCGCTTCCCCTTGACCGTGTCGATGATGGCGGTTTTTTCCGTCCCCTTGAGCAGGTAGGAGTTGTAGCTGGTGCCATGCTCGGTGGGAAAGAGGTCGTCGAAGACGCGCAGGTCCGGGTCCTCGGAGCCGATCCAATAGAGCCCCGGTTTTATTTCTACGGTTCCCAGCATTGCGGTGTTCTCCTTTTGGTGAGGTGAGGTCGGCACTCCGCGACAACGCTGTCGTGAATGTACTATTGACCAATCGTATCTCTGACTATACCAGCCCGTTTTTCCTTAAACAAGTCACAATAGTCTCAAGCCGCCCACAAGGCTTGTCGGCCCCCGCTGTTCCTTCCGTTCTTTGCCCTTCCGCATCATACCCAGGCACATGGTCAGCGTGCAGAGAACATCGGTAATGTTGCATTTGTTGCATTTAGCTGCATTTTTACGTAGTGCAACGCGACCAGGGCAAAACATATGATTTTCCATATGTTGTCGCGGGGCATGAAAGATGGCGTCTTTTGTTGCATTTGAAACATGGGCGGTTATGGTGCGTCGAATCCGCAGCCATCTCGGGTGTAACCATATAATATTATTTGCATTTATATATTTTGGCTTCTCTGGCACGCTTGTTGGAATATGAAAGTCAAATCCTTTTTCCAGAGGTTACTATGAACGGAAACAGAATCGCGGTCCCCTACTACGGGAGGCTGCACCAGAGAAACATGGGGTATGAACGGATATTCTTCATTGTGGACACACTCATGGATGAAAAGGCAAGGATGAACGTAAGGCTCGGAGTGTGGGATTACAAGAAGAAAACGACGTTACCTGAATGGCTGAAGACGAACGGGATTGACAGTGTCATCTGTACCGAACGTTTGGAAAGCCGTCGCCAAAAGGATATTACAGATGCAGGAATTGAAGTTATGAACAATAGGAGCCAAGTTGCACGTTATATTCTGAAAAAGCTTATGATTTGATGGCATATCACTGTAGGCAGGTTGTAATTCAAAGGTCAAATAACAACAGGTACAACACAGAAAAGGAGGTACAAAATGGACTTACATATTATCAAATTCGGACTCGGAATCGCAACATGTATTTTAAGTGGAATATTTGTACTGTTTTATCTGTATGTAACATTATTGGCATCTAAACAAAAACTGAATAAATAACTTCTATTTAAAACCACAACACGAAAGTGTGAGAAAAGAGGAAATTGACATGAATTCAGATCTCGATTACTCAGACCTTGCTGAAGAGACAACAAGGAAATTGGCTGTTGAGGTGTTTTCGGCGGTCAGCGCCTTCATTCTCCTCTACGTGCTGTGGTCCGCGTTATGTGTGGGAGGGGCGGTTGTACAGCTGACAAACTAGGCAGGCCGCGCCATGGAGCCAACGGGTGCCGTTTCCGGGAAAACATTCCAAGCAGGTAAAAAATAATGGAGGTGAGGAGATATATGCACGCACTCAATCTTGATGACAGGAAGTATATCGGAAAGGTTCTTGCGGTGGCAGGAGTTGCCGCCATTATCGGCAGTCTTACCGTTGCCTGGCCCGCATT
>JAJZUQ010000042.1 GCA_021848385.1 Deltaproteobacteria bacterium | reverse complement strand
CCCTGGAATAAACATGTCCCCACATTACCCTCCGTAGTCTATATTTGATTTCAGCCAACGGGGGCGCGACGTTCCGCGCCTCCCAATCTGCGGACATATGTGAATTACAAGCTCCAAACCAAAGCATCAAGAGCTTTCTGTCTCTCTTCTGACAAATGAATTTTATTTTGATCGATATACTCAGATAACTTCGTATGTGTTGCTTCGGTTGTTTTGTTTATAATGACTTTTATGGTCTCAAGTGCATCCTTAAATTTACTATGATCAATAATCAATGAGTTATAGTATGTATCTGTTGAGACATTTAGCTCAGTATGCTTTTGCTTGCTGTATGATAATGAATAAATTCCTCCATGATGTACTAGCAAATTTCTGTCGTTCAGCAACCGGTCAAACACTTGCTTTTCTTCCTTGCTAAATGGTGACACCATCAAAAGTGCCATATACAACGAATTGATTTTGTTTGCTGTCCCAAAATCATATTTTTCTGAAATAAGAAATCCTACTCGATTGATATGGTTGTTTTCTAATAGCAGTAGGTCAGCAGAATTAATTCCAACATCTTGCCCATTTTTACTAAGAACTTTCAATAATTCTGGACATATGTTGATTATTGAAGCGAAATGATCTTTCATAAAGGCTTCAAAGTAAGATATTAGTCCAATAAAGCATATTTCTAATGCCTTCTTCTGGACTCGTTCCTGTTCTGAGCATGATTCAATAATTTGGTTGAGGTCCTCAATATTCATTTCAAAAATCACTTTGGCAGGAACTCCGCCAGTGAAGTGATCCAGATTAGTCATTTCCATTCTCTAGAAATACTCCTTATGGTTTGAATTTAAAGACCAACTCGGTTTTGGGTCTTTGCTCTTCGCTTTTACCTCGTATCAAGGGAAGCCCACTTCGTGGTCGTCTACATAGTTTTCATAATCCTTGATGAATCTTATTGTTGGCGTTCGACAAACCGTGACATTAGGCATTGCTATGAGGTATGGCCTTACATCGAATTTCCAAATTTTCTTATTCTCAGTCGAAACCTGTGAAATATTTCTTATTACACCATAGATTATGTAGCTGTTCTTTTGACCAAGACGGTGTATTGCGGACATTGAATACATATAAAATGGGTCTACGATCCATTCAACTGAGTAGCTCCCTCGTTTGTAATGCAAAACAACAGGAGGTGTAGAATCGTTTATAGGAAGCTCAGGTCTTCTCCCATATATACCTCCTACGAAAAAAACATGTTTTCCTATTGGGTTCTCGTTTTTTATCGCTCTTGAAGAGAACCACTTCTCAAGATTATGAAATTCCAGTCTTTTCAGCAACTTTTTCAATAACTCAACATAATGTTGCATTTCATTATGATTAGAATAATCAAAAAGGTATCGACCGTTTGAAAGGTGACTTTTAACGTATTTCAAATTAAATGAATTGTCATTTTTTAGAATTTTAAACTGCTGTAAATAATGTGAGTATGGAGTATGAGGTATTGTTCCAAATACATGCTTCACTAATTCTTCAATTCTGACAACGTTAACGTAATCTGTAGCTTCCATATTTATATTAGCTTGCAAGGAAGCTCGTTCCATGTTTGCTTTCTCAACTTGTTTCTCCCATTTAGTTTTGGCAGAAATCAGATCTTCTCTCGATATCTTTTCAGTAAGGCAAATCCCTTCACGATGAGCAAGATCATGGTCAGTTGGACACAGAACTATCAAGTTATTGTAGTTGTTGTCTTGCTCGGATGAATACTCAACAATGTGATGAATTATGTACGATTTGCCTTTATCGCCTTTACATATATTGCATAAATAATTGCTGTTACTTAAAAGAAGCTCGGTTAAATCTTTGTCAATTGGCTTCCTCTTGGTGCAATTTAGAGCTAAGGAGGCTTCGGTATCTGACAGGCCGAATTTATCAATAAGGATCTTTTTGGTATTTGCTCTCAGCGAAGTAATGGATAGACCAGATGCAACAATCTTGTTAGCAAGGTCGCTGGGAAGGCCATACTGCAATAAATTTAGAACCTTATCTGTACTTTTCTTCATTGCCTCTCCTTCAACAGCTAAGTCATCCGGGCGTTCATTGCACAATTAGTTATTGACCGGTTAGGGGTAGTTCCCCATATAGGTAACCGGATCCTAATATAGGGAATATGTTCCCAATATGGGGAACCATGAAAGTTACTTATATAGGGAACTTTGATCCATATTTTACTTATCCGGCATGTTCCTTATATGGTGAACTTGTTCCTTATATAAGCAACCAACTCTCTGCTACCAACTAGAACCAGAAAAAATTAAAGCCGCTACATCGGCCCTCATGCTGACACAGCGACCCTGTTAACCTGCGCTTCCGCCTTCCATCCGCCCCTCCCGGGCACGACATGACAAAACCCTAACTTTCATACACCCCGAGAGACAGAACTGTCAAGGGATTAAGGGCTGCAAGCATCGGGAATCTTTCCCCTTGAACATCTCACCAGCTTTGACTAGAGGGGGGAAAGTCAACCTCTCCCCGGAGGACAACCCCTCAGAGCCTACAGAGGCCCGCCTATTTCGTTGACACCTCCCCGGAGCCCGTGATAAATTCGCCACTTATACGAATATCCTCGAACGGGGAGTCTGCCCATGAACCTGCGCACCTATCTGTCGTCCCTTCGAAGCACCTATTATTTCATGCTCAGCTTCGGCCTCCTCATGGGACTCATCTTTCCTTTCTATTCCGCTCTCTTCTTCGGCAGCCACGCCTTTACCCCCCTGTACGTAATCGGTTGCCTCGTCGCCGGCGTCCTGGTCGGCACGTTCTGCTACTACATAATCAAGCAGGTGATGAAATTCTACCTCGAGCGCCAGTGGCAGGCGCTGAGCAGGCTGGCCACCGGCGACTGCGACACCGTTCTCACCGGCAAGGGTGACGAACTGAATGCTCTCATGGGGTGTTACGACACAATGCTGGAGAAGGTCCTTTCCATGGTGCAAAACATCTCGATCCTCATGGATCGGTCAGCTCCGCTCAACAGGCACCTGCAGGAAAAATCGCTCACCATGGTGACAGGAAACGAGCAACAGGCGGCAAAAGAAGAAGAAACCATGCGGGCCGTGGAAGAGATGAATACCTTCCTGAACGTTCTCATCCGGGAGATAGAGGAACTGGCTGTCCGGACCGATGAGCGGGCGTCAATTTCGACGGAGATGAGCGCCACGACCGATACCATCGCCGAAAACATCAAGGACTATTCCTCCGCGGTGCTGGAGACCTCCGCCTCCATCGAAGAGATGGCGGTCAGCATCCGGCAGTCCGCGGACAACATCGAGGCACTGGCAGTTTCCACCGAGCAGACGTCGAGTTCCATCACCCAGATCAGTGCCGCAATCAGCAACGTCCGGGACAATGCCCAGCGGACCGCCGAGTGCTCCGAAGGGGTCCGCAAGCAGGCAGTGGATGGCCTTCAATCCATGGCCTCGACCGTCAAGGCCATGAATGCCATCGAAAAAAGCACCGAGGAATCCTACGAAGCCATCCATCGCCTTTCCGTGCATTCGGCACGTATCGGCAGCTTTCTCGAAGTGATCCAGGAGGTGGTGGAACAGACCAACCTCCTCTCCCTCAACGCCTCCATCATCGCCGCCCAGGCGGGGGAACGGGGAAAAGCATTCGCTGTGGTAGCCGAAGAAGTCCGCTCCCTGGCCCACCGTACAGCCCAATCGGCACGGGAGATCGACGACCTGGTAAAGGATATCCAGAAAGAGACTGCCGCGGTGCAGAGTTCAGTAGCCCAGGGGAAGGATCGGATCAAGGAGGGGGTGAAGATCTCCGCCCTTACCAACGAAGCCCTGGTAAGGATAGAGGCAGGGGCCGAGGAGGCCTCCAGCATGGTGCAGAAGATTGCCACCGCAACCGTGGAGCAGGCTGCCGGCAGTCGGCTCATCACCGATGAAGCGGCAAAGAACCTGGACCGGGCAAAACAGGTGACAAGGGCAACCCAGGAGCAGGAGCGGGGGATCAGCATGATCGTCAAGGCACTGGAGCAGATGCGGCTCCTCTCCCAGAAGATCACCAATTCGGCCCAGGAGCAGTCGCGGGGAAACCGTCTCTATCTCAAGAGCGTGCTAGAGGACAACGAAAAGGTCAAGAGGCTGCGTGACACGAGCATCCAGCAGATCATGATGGGGGATGTGCTTCTGAACTATGTGCGTGAAGCGGGGCGGCTCATAGAGTCAAACGCCGAACTGGCAAAACAGAACATGGTAGAAATCGAGGCCATCACCGGCCTGAACGAAAAGCTCCAGAAAGAACTGAGCCCCTTCAGATCGCAAGCTGGAGAACCCTGACCAACTCCGCAAGCATCTCACTCCGCAGGGCGTAATGGACCCGGGTGCCGTCCCGCCGCGCCTCCACGATGCCGTGTTCCTTCATCACCTTGAGATGCTGGGACACTACCGCCTGGGGCATATCCAGGCACTCCCAGATATCCTTCACGCACGACCCTTCCCTTGCCAGTCCGGCAACAATCCTCAGCCGCACCGGATGGCCCAGCACCTTGAGCAGCGACGCCTTTTCCTGAAAATCACCGTCCATCTTAACTCCCTTACTTCTGAGTAACTTCCCAAATCTGCCTCCCCCTGGCCCCCTCCTTATCAACGAGGGGGAGATTCATAGCTCCCCTCCTATTTTAGGAGGACCCAACGGGCCTAAAGGGTTGGGGGTGGTAAGTTTCTTTATGACATAGCACTGCTGAAACAGTGTGGCTTACTATTGCTCCGGCTTTAAACATACGAATGGTAGGGGCTAGGCTTGCCTCGCCCAATCTGGGGCGGGGGCAGCCAACCGGCTCTACATCAGATTTCCAGGGTGTAACCGACCTGAGCCGGATGGAACTCTGCCGGGAACTCCCGGGACAGCCGCGCCGCAGCGCTGAAACCGGTACAGTGACTGACACAGAGCTTCCGCACGCCATAACCACGCAGGGCCTTTATCGTCTCTTCCAGCTGCGCCGGCGAGGAAAAGCCGAGATGGGTGCCGCCGACCACGGCATAGACCTCCGCAACCCCCGTCTTCTCACGCGCCAGGTCCATCGTATTGACCAGCCCTGCATGGCAGCAACCAAGCAGCAGAACGAGCCCCTTGCCGGTGTTTATGATGAGGGACTGGTCGTCCGGCAGGGTATCGACGCTGCACCCATTCTCGTCGCAGTAGAGGCCGCTGTCCCCCTTTTCGAACGGGGTCAGGCGCGGCACCTCGCCGGTGAGGAAGAGTCCCGGTCCAACCTCCCGGAAGGAGGATGAAAGGTCGAAGGTAGCGCCAAGCTTGAGCAGTTCCGCCTCACCAAAGGGAATGCCGATGGCGACGCTCTCCCCCGTATCCTTCACCCGGTAGCGGCACGCGAAGACCGAGGGATGGGCCAGCACCTCCTTCGACCCGCAGGTCTGCAGGAGGGGCTTCAGACCGCCGGTGTGGTCGTAGTGGCCATGGGAAAGAATCACCCGCTCCGTCCGGCAGAGGTTCTTCCCCATCCGACGTGCATTGTTGACCAGGGTCTCCCCCTGGCCGGTATCGAACAGGAGTGCCCCGCCACCGAACTCCACGAAAGCGGCAAACCCGTGCTCTCCAAGGGTGCCGATCATGGGACCGACACTGTTGTCACACAGAATGGTAATCCGGTAGCTCATGGTTCCCTCCTGCTCTGTCACTGCCATGAAGAAACGTGAATATGTGCAAGGTCAAGGCTGCCGAAGGATAGTGCGGAGTCCCTCACCCGGCCTTTGGACACCCTCTCCCGAAGGGAGAAGGATAGGACGAGGGGCTAGCCACACAAGGAATTTAGAAGATCAACGCTGACATTGCGGGGAAGCCGCGTTTCACTTCCCGCAGCAATCTTTCGGAAACCGGGGCACCCCCGCCTTTTCCAGGATGGTAATCATGGGGCACCAGTTGGTAAACCCGGACTGGAACAGGTTAAGCCCGACGAAACCGGTGAACCAGAGCCAGTTTATGTTGTGAAAATGGGCCAGCAGTAACGACAGGACGATAAAACTGCCGGCGATGATTCTGAGCAGTCGGTCTACATACATTGTTTTTCTCCTTATTGGGCAGATGTGAAGCTTCCACCTGCAGGTAAAATTCAGAGCGCCGCAAGCATCCGCGCCATCTTTTCCCTGACCTTGTGTGCCAGGTCGTTCAACGCAGGGTTGCCGATGACGCCGATTGTCGCCACCGGATCCATGGCCATCACCACCGTTTGTCCGTCGTCACCGGTGTAGACAACCACATTGCAGGGGAGCAGCGTTCCGATGTTGAGTTCCCGGCCGAAGGCCTCCCAGGCAAGGGGAGGATTGCAGGCGCCAAGGATGATGTAATCGCGAAAGTCCCGGCCGAGCTTCTCCTTGAAATTCTCCTTGATGTCGATTTCGGTGAGGACACCGAAACCTTCTTTCTGGAGTTCCTCCCGCACCCTTCGTTCCGCTTCTGCATAGGGGAGTGAAACGGTCCTGCCGAACGCATACGTCGTCGTCAATTCCATATCCTGCCTCCTTCGCTAGAGTACCACTGAACTGAGATCTTGAAAGTTTCTCGGCGGCGAGATGGCCGGAAGATCGCGCCCGCCCCCTACGAAAGCAACTCTGCCGCTTTCTCCGCCACAGCTCCCGTCAGTTCGGCACATATTCCCTTGTGATTGGCACGAACGACCTTGCAACAGGTAGCGCCATACTGGCTCTTGAACCAGTGATGAAGCTCCTGGGTCAGCTTGCTGACCTGTCGTTTGTCGTTTGGTATGACCAGCCCCATGGCCATGGTTCCTCCCACCACGGCACCGCAGAGGCAGCCGGTTCCCGACCCGCCGCCAAAGCCGCCCGCCATCTCGACCACCGAGTCGGGGATCTCCGGCCTGAAATTGTTCTTTACCGCCATGAGCGCCGCCTCGGCACAGTTCATCCTGCCGGAACGGTAGAACCCTTCCGCCTCCATCGCCACCTTTTCTGCCAGTCCCATCTCTTCGTTCATAACCGGTTTCTCTTTCTGCCAGAACATCGTATCTCCTTTGTACAGTTAATCATTCCCGTCAAGCATCGCTCTTTGCTGCCTTGTGCCGCTCCTGATGCCGCTGGAACAGGAAATAGAGGATTGGAATGGTAATCATGGAGAGGGCCGTGGAAGCCACCTCGCCACACATCAGGGCAATGGCCAGCCCCTGGAAGATCGGATCGAAAATGATGACTACGCTCCCCACCACGACGGCCGCTGCGGTAAGAAGAATGGGGCGGAACCTGACCGCGCCGGCATCGATGATCGCCTCGTCCAGCGGCATCCCTTCCGCGCGCCGGAGCTCCGTGAAGTCGATCAGAATAATGGAGTTCCGGACGATGATCCCTGCCAGGGCGATAAAGCCGATCATGCTGGTTGCGGTGAAAAAGGCGCCGAACAGGGCATGACCGGGGAGAATGCCGATCAGGGTGAGAGGAATGGGAGCCATGATGACGAGCGGTGTGGTGAAATTCCGGAACCAGGCCACCACCAGGACATAAATCAGCACCATCACCGCGGCGAAGGCAATACCCAGGTCGCGGAAAACTTCATAGGTTATGTGCCATTCGCCGTCCCACTTGAGTCCCACCTTCTCCTCGCTCCAGGGCTGCCGTGACGCAAGCTGCTCGATGTGGTACCCCCCCGGCATCTTGATGGCATCGATCTCTTTCTGCATCTTGAGGATGGCATAGACCGGCGCCTCAATCACTCCGGCAACGTCGCCGGTGACGTAGACGACGCTCTTCAGATTTTTCCGGTAGAGGCTCTTATCCTCGTTCTGCCGGGTCACCCTCACCAGCTGGGAAAGGGGAACGTTCCCCTTTGGCCCGGGAATATAGATGGAGGATAGTGCATCGATGGAGCTCCGCTGTGCAACCGGCAGTCTGAGGTTGATTGCAACCGGCTCCTTTTCCTTGGGGAGATGGACAAGGCCGGCATTCATCCCGTTCAGGGCAATGGTAAGGGTCTTCGCCACATCGTCGGTGGATATCCCGGCCAGCGCCGCCTTCTCCTTATCCACCGCAAAGCTGTACTTCAGCTGGTCGTCTTCCACATACCAGTCGGTATCGACCACACCGGGGGTCTTGAGGAATATCTCCTTGACCTTCCGGGCAATGTCCATCCGGGCCGCCTCGTCGGGGCCATACACCTCCGCCACCAGCGTGGAGAGGACCGGCGGGCCGGGCGGAATCTCCGCCACCTTGACCCGGGCCCCGTACTTGTCCGCAATCGCCTTGACCAGAGGCCTGATCCGCTTGGCGATGTCGTGGGACTGATCCTTCCGGTCTCCCTTGGGAGTGAGGTTCACCTGCAGATCAGCCACGTTCGCCCCCTTGCGGAGGTAGTAGTGCCGGACGAGGCCGTTGAAGTTGAACGGTGCGGAAATACCGACATAGGTTTGGTAATCGGTCACCTCCGGCACGCTGCGCAGCGCCGCCCCCATCTCGCCGGCTATCCGCGCCGTCTCCTCAAGGGTGGTGCCATTCGGAGCGTCGACAATCAGCTGCAATTCGTTCTTGTTGTCGAACGGGAGCATCTTGACGGTCACCAGCTTGAAGTAAATGAGGGAGCAGGAGGCAAGCAGCAGCACCACCACCGTTACAAGGAAGCCGTAGCGAAGCGCCGGTTTGTGAATCAGCGGGCTCATGATCCGGCGGTAGAACGATGAAAGCCACATTTCACTGGCGGTTTCGTGCGCCCCCTCGTGGGACTCGTTACGCATGAAGCGGTACGAGAAATAGGGGGTGACGATAAAGGCAACCAGCAGGGAGAATATCATCGCCATACTGGCCCCCACCGGAATCGGCCGCATGTAGGGTCCCATCAGGCCGGAGACGAAGGCCATGGGGAGTATGGAGCCAATGACCGCGAAAGTCGCCAGAATGGTCGGATTGCCGATCTCGTCAACGGCGCGTACCGCCGCGTCAAGGGGCTTCAGCTTCATGGTGGTGAAGTAGCGGTGGATGTTCTCTACCACCACGATGGCGTCATCCACCAGAATACCGATGGAAAATATAAGGGCAAACAGCGTGATCCGGTTAAGGGTGTAGCCGATGAGGTAGAAGAGGAACAGGGTGATGGAGAGCGTGACCGGAATGGCAATGGCCGCTACCGCCCCGGATCGCCACCCCATGAAAAGCGCAATCAGGATGGTGACCGAAATGGCCGCCAGAAACATGTGAAACAGCAGCTCGTTATTCTTCTCCTTGGCCGTCTCGCCGTAATTGCGCGTGACCGTCACCTTGATGTCGTCAGGGATTACCTTCCCCTTGAGAAACTCTACCTTTTTCAGGAGATCCTCGGCAACCCAGGTGGCGTTGGCCCCTTTCCGCTTGGCGACGGAGACGGTCACCGCCGGGTAACTTTCCTGCGGATTGCCGCTGATCCCCTTGGTAGCTGCGGCGGGTCCGGGAGTGAAAAAGACATAGTCCTTCGGCTCCTCAGGACCGTCACTGATGGTGGCCACGTCGGCAAGCTTGACCGGCCGCCCCCCTGCGACGTTCACCACCAGGTTGCGGATGGAATCGGCACTGTCGAGGAAGGCGCCCGTATCCACAAGATAGTCGTAGTTGTCGCTCCTGAACGTCCCCGAGGGAAGGGCAAAATTCCCTTTCTGGAGCGCCCCCATTACCTGGAGGGGGGAAAGCTGGCGGGCCGCCAGGCGACCAGCGTCGAGCTGCACCCGGATCTGCCGGGGGAGTCCTCCCTTGATCGCGGTCTCGGCCACATTATCGCTTTTCTTCAGCTCATCGCACACTTCCCGCGCTACCCTGCGCAAGGTGTAATAGTCGTAGCGATCGGACCAGAGGGTAAGTGTCAGAATGGGGACATCATCAATGGATTTGGGAACGACCAACGGCTCCAGTGCCCCCGGCGGCAATGCCGGCCGGTTGCTCATCATCTTGTTATAGAGCTTGACGAGGGATTTTTCCATGTCCTCGCCGACCTTGAAGCGGACGGTGACAATCCCGAGGCCGGGGCGGCTGGCGGAATAGACGTACTCCACCCCCTTGATTTCCCACATCTTCGCTTCAATCGGCTTGACCACCCGCTCTTCAACTTCCTTTGGCGTGGAACCGGGGAGCGGCAGATAGATATCCACCATCGGCACCACAATCTGCGGCTCCTCTTCGCGGGGCGTCATCTGCACCGCAAAAACACCGAGGAGCAAGGCGGCTCCCACAATCAGCGGGGTCAGCTTCGAATCTATAAAGGCGTGGGCAATCCTGCCGGCTACACCGAGTTTGTCCATTACATCGTCTCCCAAAATCAGTCAAAATCTGCCACAGAGAAGCAATTAACAGGGATATTCAGGATATACAGGATTAAAGGCTATTCAATTAACTGTAAAAGAAGAATAGATTTCAGCTGTTATCCTGATCATCCTGAATATCCCCGTTAATACGCTTTCTTGATGTTCTCCCATCTCAGTTATCCCTGGGATGGTTATCCTATTCGATCCGTGCCCCGTCCACCACCTTCTCTACCCCACCGGCAACGATCTGCTCACCGGCAGAGAGGCCGGAAAGGACCTCCAGCTGGTCCCCGACCGGCTTGCCGATCTTGACCAGCCGCATCCGGGCGATCTTATCCTTGTCCACCACCCACACCGACGTGAGGGCGCCCCGCTCCACCACCACACCCTTCGGCACCAGTACACCCTGCCGGCTGCCGACCGGGAACAATGCCCGGCCGTAGCTGCCAGACCGCAATCCCTTGCCAGCAACATCGACCTTCACCGTAAAGGTGTGGCTGGCAGGATCAACGGTCGGCACCACTTCAGCAATCCGGCCGGTCATGGCTGCGGAGACACCATCCACCGCAACCTCCACTTTCTGCCCGACCCGTGCCTTGCCAAGCAGTGATTCAGGAGCTGACGCCTCCAGCCGGTAGTTCCCCTCCTCTTCGACTGTCAGGAGCGGAGCCCCGGGGAAAACCGTCATCCCCACATCCACCGACTTGCTGGTGACGACCCCGCTTATGGGAGCGGTTATCCGGCTGTACCCGGCCATGGTTCCCGCCGCCTTTGCACCCTCACGGGCCTGGGCAAGCCCCGCTTCAGCCCGGGCAAGGCCCTGGGTTGCCATCTGCTGCTCGGCCTTGCGGGTGTCGAACTCCTG
This sequence comes from Deltaproteobacteria bacterium, assembly GCA_021848385.1. GTDB lineage: Bacteria > Desulfobacterota > Desulfuromonadia > Geobacterales > Geobacteraceae > Geomobilimonas. The sequence goes on along the minus strand of JAJZUQ010000042.1, from coordinate 15,467 downwards.
GCGGGTCACCGCCTGTTCTTGCAAAAGCTTGCTGTAGCGCTCAAGGGTAACATCCGCAAGCTGCTTGCGGGCCCGAGCCTCTTCAACACCACGGGATGCCTGTTCCGCCCCCGCTCTGGCACCTGCTGCGCTTGCTACGGTTTCGGCGGCCTGCAGCGTTATCAGCAGCTTCCCCCTGCCGACCCGGTCCCCTTCCCTGACCAGCACCGCCGTAACCGTTCCGGGAACGCGCGCAGCAATCATCGCGGATGTGCGGGCGCGAACCGTACCGACCGCCTCCAGCTGGTCGGGAATTGCCGCAGCGACCACCGCCTGCACCGTAACCCCCTTCACCACCGGTGGCGCCGTTACCGTCGCGCCCTCTTTCCCTTTTCCGCTACAGCCGGCGATTATCAGCATGCTCGCGGCGGCAGCCAGTAATGCCGGCCTCACAGCAACCTTCCTCATTTCACGACCTCCTTCAGGAATATCCCCGCCGCCTGATACAGCCGGGCTGTGGCCAGGGCATAATTGCTCTCGTTCTCGACCATTTGGGTGCGCGCCTGGTTGAGGGCGGTCTGGGCGTCCAGCAACTCAGTCATGGTCGAAATGGAATTCTCGAAGCGCCTCCCCACAAGGCGGACCACCTCTTCCGCGGCCAGCAGCCCGTGACGGGCGACTTCCAGCCGCTTGCCCGCCTCTTCCCTCCGCATCGATGCCTCTTTCACCTGCAGCACCACCTCGCTGCGGTAACTTTCAAGGTACTCGGCAGCCGCCTGCTGCTGCAGCCTCGCCTTTCCCACCTCACTGTTACGCCGCAGGCCGTCAAACATTTCCCAGCGGAGGTTGGCAGCCACCACCCAGGCATCGTTATCGCGTCCGAACGGGATATCACGATCATTCTGCTGGTAGGTGGCACTGCCGTACACCGTCGGAAGATACGCCTTACGGGCCAGGCCTACTCCTGCCCCTGCCTTTTCCACTCCCGCCTCGATCTCTTTCATGTCCTGGCGGTTTTCCAGCGCCAGACTGATCATCCGGTTGGTATCAACAGGGGGTTGCCAGGGCTGTACGTCTTCTGCTATGTCGTAACTCTGACCGTCATCACTACCCATGGCCTGACCAAGCCGAAGCTTTGCCAACAGCAGGTTATTGCCGGCGGTAATCTCCTGCTGCTCCATTTCCGACAAATAGGTACGGGCGCGGAGTTCGTCGGAGCGAAGTCCGACTCCCGCCTCGTTACGGACAGTGGCAAGACGCTGGTGCTCCCTGGCATCGAGAACCGCCTGGTCGGCCGTCTTGAGGTAGGCACGGGCTTTCTGTACCTCGAGATACGTCTGATATACCTGAAAAGTCACTTCCTGCCGGCGCTTTTCAAGGGCGAAACCGCGGGCATCCTCTTCCTTCCTGGCAATATCGAGACCGCTGCCAATGCTGAAATCCAGGAGGGGCTGCTCCAGGGTGAAGGCGGTCTGGAAATCGTTGTAGTGTCCAGGATGGTTGAGATGGTTCAGGTTGGGAAAGTCGAAATTATCCTGGGTGAAACGCCCCTGATTCAGCTTCATCATGAATACGGAAGTCGGACTGTTTGATGCCGCCAGCGTCTCATTCAGGTAGATACGGGGGAAATAGCGGCTGCGGCTGATTGCAACGTCTTTCCCTGCCGCCCGCCGTTCATACTCTGCCGCCTTGAGCAGATGGTTATGCTCCAAAGCTCTCGTAACCGCTTCACGCACCGTGACCTGTCCGTTCGCAGCCCACCCAACCGTAGGAAGCGCCATGGCCAGCCACGCCAGTACAACCGCTCTCTTCACCTGAAACCTCCCCTGTCGCAGACCGCAACTCACGCTTAACCGTAATATGCGGTTTTATATATATATTCTTATTGAAATATTGTCAATGGGAATTATACCGCATTCTGCTTCCATGTCAGCACGCTTCAATGAACCTCTACGGATTTTCCAGCAGAGGGAAAGAGATTGACAAACAGAGATGCTCCCCTTAGACTTGGGACTCTCTGCGAGGTGACGATTGCTTGACAAGGAAAAATGGAAACAGCGCTTCAAGGAAATTCTCTCCCTCGACAGCCATCCCGGCCACATCGCCGCCGGCTTTGCAGTTGGGGTCTTCATCAGCTTTACTCCTTTTTTTGCATTTCACACAACCATAGCCATAATCCTCGCATTCATCTTCCGCCTCAACAAGCTTACCTGCATTACCGGTTCCTGGGTCAATACCCCCTTCACCGTTTTTCCGGTCTTGGCCATAAGCTACAAACTGGGGCGCATTCTGCGCGGTCTTCCTCCCAAGGAGTTGCACCTCAAAGGCCTGGAATGGCAACACATAAAGGGATACGCGGCATCCCTTCTCCTCGGCTCCTCCATACTCGGCTTCATCGCCGCCATAATTGCCTACTTCATCTGCTATTACCTGGTGGTCCGGTTCCGGCAGAAAGACGAGGCCCTGGCGGAGTTGACAGAGGAGATGAAAGAGACGGGGGAAGAGGTGGATTGACGGGAACGTCAAAAAAGGAATGGACGCATAAAAGAAGGGGCGGTCAACAGTGACCGCCCCTTTTGCATTCTTCGCGGTGCAAGGCTATTTGCCGAGGGTGGGGCTCATGACCATGTAGGCCATGTAGGCAACCAGGGCAGAAGCGGGAATGGTAAGAATCCAGGCCCAGAGGATACGGTAGGCGACCTTCCAGTTTACGGCGGTTATCCGTTTGGAGAGGCCGACGCCGAGGATGCTTGAAGTGATGACGTGGGTGGTGCTGGTCGGCATACCGAGGGCGGATGCCCCAAGGATGACGCCGGCCGAGGCGGTCTCGACGCAGAAGCCATGCACCGGCTGGAGCTTGACAAAATCCCGGCCGACGGTCTTGATGATCCGCCAGCCGCCGGCCGCGGTTCCGCACCCCATGGAAATCGCACAGGCCATTTTTACCCAGGTCGGCACGTCGAAACTGGGCAGGATGCCGTAGCTGACCAGGGCCATGGTGATCACCCCCATGGATTTCTGGGCATCGGCGGTCCCGTGGGAAAAGGCCATGAAACCAGCGGAAACGATCTGCAGCTTTCTGAACCCCTTATTGAGAGTGTAGGGGGATTTATCGTGGAATACCTTCATGACGATCTGCATGAAGATGTACCCGATGATAGCGCCGAGAACGGGGGAAATAGCCAGGCCGATGAGGATCGTATTCAACCCTTTCCAGTGGAGTGCCCCCATGCCGGCATGGGCGGTTACCGCACCTATGAGGCCACCGATGATAGCATGGGAGGATGAGGCGGGAAGACCGTAGTACCAGGTAATGAGGTCCCAGATGATCGCCCCGACTACACCCGCCAGTACCACCATCTGGGTAACGTTGTTTGCATCGACGATCCCCTTGCCGATGGTGGCGGCCACTTTGGTGGAGATCATGGCACCGGCGAAGTTCAATACGGCAGCCATGATTATGGCGCTTCGCACCGACAGTGCCCGGGTCGAAACGCAGGTTGCAATGGCATTTGCCGTATCGTGGAAGCCGTTGATGTAGTCGAAGATGAGCGCCACGGCGATCACGAGGATCAGCATGACGAGGGTGGCATCAAGCATTTTTTACCACCACGCTTTCAAGGATGTTGGCGGCGTCTTCGCACTTGTCGGTGGCCCGCTCAAGGGTTTCGTAGATCTCCTTCCACTTGATGAGCTGGATAGGGTCCTTCTCCTCGTCAAACAGCCGGCTGACCGCTTCCCGGCAGACCCGGTCCGCCTCGTTCTCCAGAGCATTCACCTCGACACAGCACTCGCTGATGTGCTCCAGCTTCCCCCCCAGGAGGGAAACCCCTTTCTCAAGCGTCTGGCAGGACTTGAGGATGATGAATGCCAACTCCTTGGCCTCCGGGGTCGGCTTCTCCACGTTGTACATCACAACCCGCTGGGCCGAGGCGTCGATCAGGTCGAGAATGTCGTCAAGGGCACCTGAAAGTGCGTAGATGTCCTCCCGGTCAAGGGGAGTGACGAAACTCGTGTTCAGCTTCTTGATGATCTCGTGGGTTATGGAGTCCCCTTTGTGTTCCACATCCTTGATCTTCCGCTGCATTTCCTGCGGGTCGTTGAAGTTGTCGAGCATCTCCTTCAGCAACTGGGCGCCTTCATTTATATTTCGCGTCATCTCCTTGAAAAGGACAAAGAATTTTTCTTCCTTGGGGATCAATCCGAACATCACTGCCTCCATACGACCGATGCGTTCTGCACACCGTGCCGGTTTATTTAGAAACCGAACATTGATAGCATAAATATGTCGGTCGTGCCACATTTATGTTACGAACTGATGGCGGCTTTGTTGGTGTGAATTAACTTGATTTTGCATTGCGCATCAACTACCCTTCCCTCCCGACGCAGACATAAGGAGATTCCCCATGAATCCGCTCCACGCCGCCATTCTCGGCGCACTTCAGGGACTTACTGAAGTCATCCCCATCAGCAGTTCCGGGCACCTGATCCTCCTCCCCTGGCTCCTCCACTGGCCTGCATCGGGACTCACCTTTGACGTGGCGCTGCACCTGGGAACCCTGATCGCCCTGACCCTTTATTTCTGGCGGGACATCGTCGAGCTGGCCTTCAATTTCTTCAGGGGGATCGCCGGCGGCGGACTCCACACCTCATCCAACCGTCTGCCGTTCTACATCATCGCCGGCACCATCCCGGCGGCAATCGCCGGGAAAACCCTGGAAGGCCCCATCGAAGAACTGTTCCGCAACAGCCCTGCTCTCATCGCCGCTTTCGTCATCATCTTCGGTCTCATCCTCGCCTTCAGCGACACCATCGGCGCCAAGCGCTGGAAAATGGACAGCATCACCCTGCGAGCTGCTCTTATCATCGGCCTGGCCCAGTGCCTCGCCCTCGTCCCGGGGGTTTCCCGTTCCGGCATCACTATAACCGCCGCACTGCTCATCGGTTACAACCGTGAGACGGCTGCACGTTTTTCCTTTCTCCTTTCCATCCCCATCGTGGCTGGCGCAGCGATCCTCAAGGTCGGTCACCTGCTCAAAACCGGCATCCCCGCGGGTGAAATGCAGCCCCTCATCATAGGTATCGCCACATCGGCTGTCCTCGGTTACATAAGCGTCGTCTTTCTTCTCCGCTTCGTCCAGAACCGCACCCTCTACCCCTTCGTCTGGTACCGGCTGCTTGCCGGGAGCGGCGTCCTCGTCTACCTGGCATTCTTTCACTGAGCAGAACAACATGCCCCCTCTCAAATAAAATTATTTTAATACAATTCCTTTCGTGCTAACTTTGCGAGTATGTGTTGAACAAAGCTGGGCGGGGAGGGGATGCATGGCAGGGGGGATAAAGGTGTGGCCCGAGGCCGAGCGGCCGCGGGAAAAGCTTTTGAGCAAGGGGGCTGATACCCTGACTGACGCGGAGCTCCTGGCGCTCATCCTCCGGACGGGAGATGCCGCCACCGGACGGAGTGCCATCGACCTTGGGAGGGAGCTTTTGCTTGAGTTCGGCGACCTGCGTACCCTGGCGGCCGCGGGTGTTACGGAAATCTGCCGGGTCAAGGGGGTGGGAACGGCCAAGGCTGCATCCATTATTGCGGCCCTGGAACTGGCCAATCGCTGCCAGGGACGACGACTCGTCAACGGGGACCGGTTCACCTCCCCCCAGCAGGTTTATGAGCACTACAATTTCACCTACCGTGACCGGCGCAAGGAGTACTTCCTCGCTCTGCTCCTGGACGGAAAGAACCGCGTGATCCGCGAGGTCCGCATATCAGAAGGATCGCTCAACCAAAGTATCGTCCATCCCCGGGAAGTCTTCAATCCGGCGGTGCGGGAATCGGCCGCCGCCATCATCCTCGTCCACAACCACCCCACCGGCGACCCGTCCCCGAGCCGGGAGGACCGGGAGATCACCCGCCGCCTCAAGGAAGCGGGAGATCTCATGGGGGTCAAGGTCCTCGACCACATCATTATCGGCGACGGCGCCTTCCTCAGCTTCACCAGCGAAGGGATGCTCTAAGCTCGACCCATTGACCCTGAAAACGGCAGTTGAATGCTGCCGGAAGGAGTACATGAGGGCTATTTCGTTGTAATTCTTGGCGAAATGAAGCGTCCGCAGCCGATCCTGTCCGAACCCGCAAGGGTGAGTTGATCGGATGCAGCGCAATGAGCCTAGAATTACAGAAATAGCCCTTTAGTACGACTGCAGGCAGTGTTCAATTGCCGAATAGGGGCTAATTCACGGCCGCAGGTACTTGCTGATGCCGGGGAGAAAATACTCCGGCTCAAAGTGGAAGGTCTCGCGCCAGCGGCCGTCGCAGATGTTCTCCTCCGTCAGCATGGCAATCTGGTCCATGGTGATGGGGAAGAAGGGGAATCTCTGGAGCAGAGGAACCACCAGCTTCATGATCCCGAGCGGGTTGGGAAGCTTGGCGACGTGGGGCTTGCCGAGCACCCGGCCGATGGTGTCGAGCATCTCGTTGTACGTGAGCCGGTCCGGACCGCACAGCTCATAGGTCTGGCCGATGGTCTCCGGCATCTCCAGGGCAAGGGCGAAGCAGCGGGCCACGTCATCTGCGGCGACCGGCTGCAGACGGTACATCCCGTCGCCGATCACCGGTACGATCGGATAGTTCCGGATATAGCCGGCAAGCAGGTTTATGAAGGCATCCCGGGGGCCGAAGACGATGGAGGGGCGAAAGATGGTATAGTCGAGGCCGGAAGCACGGACAAGTTCCTCAGCCTGAAACTTGCTTTTGTGGTAGTTGGATTCGGCACCGGGGCGGGTACCGAGGGCCGACATCTGCAGATAGCGCCGCACCCCCGCCTGCCGGGCGGCCTCAAGCATGGTGCGGGTTGCCTCAACGTGGAGGCCGGCGAAGGTCATCCCCCGCCCGGGAAACTCCCGAATGATCCCGATGAGGTTGATGACTGCATCGCAGCCTGCCACCTGACCGGCAAAGCTTTCCGGCCAGGTAACGTCTCCCTCGACAAACTCGACTCCCGCTTCAGGCCTTGTATCGCTCTTGTGGACAAGGAGCCTGATCTGATGCCCCCGGGAAAGAAGCTCTTTCCGCAGATGCCCGCCGATGAAGCCGCTCCCTCCGGCCAGAAATATCCTCATGGCACGATCCCCCTCCACCCCCATGAAATGTGGGGAAAGTGTACCGCATAATTCAACGATTGCCACCCCGCGGCGGGCCGGTTATGATCTCGGCTACCGACATAAGAACGCCCTCTCCCTCAGCGGGTGAGGGATGGTTACACCACTTTCAACCACGGCCTGCCCCTTATGTTCGCTTATACTGAATCACTTTCCAGCAATTAGTGTTTGGCCACCTCAAGCGGCTTTTCGCCACCAACGACACACCGACTCTGTAATAGATACGTACCGGCGGAGGCATTTCACTGTAATGAATGCCACACAGCCGGCGATATTGACATCCTGCCCCAAGGCACTACAGTGTAAACCATAGAATGGAAACTGTTCGAAAGGAGGCGGCCATGCGACGATTAGCTCCAGCCACAACCATTATTGCCGCAGCGTTTATGGCAGGAGGATGCGCTAGCCACAATTTCCTGGTGTACAAGGATGGCAGCAATTTTTTCATCACCCAAGACCTCGCCGTGAGACAGCAACTGCTCTGTGATTCAGGAGACATTGACCGCGTGATTACCGACTCAGGGCTGTCCAGCTCCTTGCAGTTGCGTATCAAGGCTGCAATCTGTTCCACGACCAGGGCAAAAAAAGACATGCGTCAGATACTCGAAGAAATGACCTACGAGCAGCTTAACGCGCTGAAAAACGCTTTCCGCAAAGCCGGCTACGAAATCAACAAACCTCTCGATGCCTGAGCATGAACAAGGGGCGCCCGTGAGGCGCCCGGCAACCGACCCTACATAAACGCCACACACCCGGTCAACATAACGCCGCCGGTCCGGGGCGATAGCAAAGGGGCACCTCCTGATTATTAAAGATTGGTCTCTTAAAAAACTTGCATATCAGGAACTCTTTGCTTTCTCCCTATGCCAGGAGGTGCATTTTATATGATTATCAGGTCTCAACTTTTGACCTATTGTGAGGACGACGTACCGCCGCACAATTCAACATTTGCCACCCCGCGGCGGCTCGGCTATAATCGACCGGAAGCAGCTATGATTTCAACGGAAACCATGTCTCCTCCCGACAGGTAAGGTTCTGCAGCCGACAATGACCGTCACCCTCCACATATTCCCCTCCACCGCGGCGGTAGAGGCGTTCAACCGTGCCACCCTGGCGGAAACGGGGATCCTGTTCGGGACCCGGGCGCTCACCCTGAAGCGGCTCTGCGAGGTAGTATATGCCGCCGCCTCCGATGAACGTCGTCCCGTTTCGGCGGTAGGGCAAAAGCTCCTCATGGAAGACCTGGTAACTGGTCATTACGCCGGTGGAATTGGCATACTGGCCGGCATAATCGATTTCCCCGGCTTCGTTTCCAGCCTGGACAGCCTGTTCGGCGAACTGAAGCAGGCGCTCGTCACCGCCGAGGCCTTCACGGCAACCGTCCGTGCCATGCCGGACAACGGCCGCCTCACCGAACTTGCCGCCCTCTTCGGTCGTTACTCCCGGTCCCTGAGCGAACGGGGGCTTCTGGACCACCATGACGAGGAGTTGCTGGCACTTCAGGAACTGCGAAGCGGCACTCCTCTCCCCCCCCTGTTCGACCAGATCACGGGAGTGACTATCCATGCCATCTACGACTTCACCCCCCTCCAGCTCGCGGTTGTCGCCGCACTGTCCCGGCGCATGCCCGTCACCATTGACCTTCACTACGATACCGGCCGGGAGCAGCTTTACTCCTACGTGGCCCGGACCGCCGACCGGATCGAATCCCACGACGACAGCGAACTGGCCCTTGAGCCGATTTTCACCGAGCCGGATGGCGTGTTCCTCACCCCGCTCAGGGCAGCGGTCTTCGGCGCCGGAGAGGTGGCCCCGACCTTCACGCCGGCAAACCTCTCCCTCCTGGCGGCACCGGGCGCCTACCGGGAATGCGAGGAAATCGGCCGCCGCATCCGCGACCTCATGGAGAGGGGAGCCGACCCCGCCTCCATCGCCGTCATCTGCCGTGAACTGCGCAACTACGGCCCGATGCTGGAGGACGTCTGCCGCCGCTTCGCCATCCCCGTCTCCTACCGGCGGGGAGCCCCTCTTGCCACGGCCCCGCTGGTGAGCGTCTGCCTCGCCCCTCTCACCCTGGTGCAGGCCCGATTCGGGCGGGAAGAACTGCTGGCGCTCCTCAAGTCGAGCTATTATGACCTGGCGGCCCACGGTCTCGACCCGGACCAGGTGGAGGAGGTGCTGCTGGACATCCGTTACATGGATGAATCCGTCGGCCGGCTGGAGGACCTCCTGGCCAGACGCATCTCCTGGCTGGAACAGCGATACGCCGGGAACCGGGATGACCGGCCTACGGAGCGCCGTCTCGCCTCCACCCGTGCAGTCGGGCGGGAGATGGTGCCTCTCCTCGGAGAACTGCGCCGCTTCAGTGGCACCAAGACCCTCGCAGAGTTCAGCAGCATGCTGGCCGCGTTCATTGACCGCCACCAACTCTATCGGCGCGGCATCGAGGCCGCCGATCCCCGGGCACTGAAGCGGGACGCCTCGGCCATCACCCTTTTCCAGCAGGTCCTTGCCGACCTGGCACGGGACATCCGCTCCCTCGGCATGGAGGAACGGACCTTCACGCCGGCCGACTTCCTGGAACTCATCCAGCAGGGGATGACCGGCGTCTTCCTGGCAGGAGAACGGCGCACCGGTGTGGGCATCATGAACTTCCATGACGCCCGGGGCCTCACCTTCCTCCACGTCTTCATCGCCGGACTCAACGAGGGGATATGCCCCCCCCGACATGACGGTCACCCCCTTTTCAAGGACAACGACAAGCTCCAGTTCCAGAAAACGGCCGGCCTGCGGCTGTTCCGCACCGCCATGGAAAAGGGGGAGGAGGAACCGCTCCTCTTCTATCTCGCTATCGGCTGCGCCGGGGAAACGCTTAACCTTTCCTACAGTTATGTTGACGGGAGGGGAAATGACATGCTCCGGTCACCGTTCCTGGATGAACTGCTGGCCGCCGTCCCCCTTCAGGAAGAGCGCATCCCGGTGAACCGCATCATTCCAGACCCGTGCGACTGCCGAGAGCGTGAGGAGCTTCTCAACGCCCTTGCCCGCAACCACCGGTTCGAGGATTCCTCTACGGTGACGGAACTCGCCCCGGCCCTAGCCCGCATCGCCGCCACGGCTGTCATCGAAGCAACGCGGGAGGATTTCTTCACTACCGACGAACTCTCTGCCCGGGCCGCCCTCTCCACCCCCTATACCGGCACCCTCCGGGACCCGGCCATCCTTGCCGACCTTGAAGCCTGCTACACCTCATCCCCCGGCAACCGGTTCGCCCCCACTACCCTGGAGGAGTACGGCTGTTGCCCGTTCCGCTATTTCCTGAAGCGGCTCCTCCACCTGGCGCCGGTAGAAAAACCGGACCTGGAACTGGCGGTTAAAGACGAGGGAAGCCTGGTACACGAAATTCTGCAGAGGTTCTTCGAAGAGCGGCTGGCTGCCGGGCGGCTCCCTCTGCAGGGAGACAGCAGCGACAAAGATGCCATGACTACCGTTGCCACCGGGGTGTTCGACCGCTGGGAGAAGGAACGAGCCGTGGGGGAGCCGCTTTTGTGGGAACTGGGGAAGGGAAAACTGCTGCCGCTCCTGGAACGGCTGGTAGAGCTGGAGGCGACGGACGACTCGGGGCTGGTCCCGGCCGCATGTGAACTTCCGTTCGACGACCTGGAGGTGACCGACCTTGACGGGAGCCGGCTCTTCCTCCACGGGAAGATCGACCGGGTGGACATCTCCCCCGACGGGGGGTTGCGGGTGGTTGATTACAAACTGGCCGGCAACACCCAGCGTTACCGCACGCGCCTGAAGGACGAGAACCTGGGGGAAATTTCTTTCCAGGTGCCGGTCTACCTCCTCGCCGCTGCAAAAGAACTGGAACTGAGAGGCCTCGGACCGTCCCGGAGAATGAGCGCCCGCTATTGGCTTCTCCGTAAGATGGAACCACTGGAAAGACCTTTCGGAAATGATGAATCCGTCCCATTCTTCGCCACCGACCCGATCACGAGGAGAAGCCTGGGAGACGGCAATTTTCTCAACCGCCTCTGTGCCAAAGTCAGGGCCATGAAGCGGGGGGAGTTTCCCGTCACACCCCGGGAATGTGAACAGTGCGATTTTGCCAGCGTCTGCCGCTACGTTGCGGTCGGCCTGCGGGAAGAGTCGTCGGACGGCTGACCCTGATCCGGCAGATGGATCTGCCTGTGGCGAACGTAACAGCTCCATCTGATGTTCCGGTACAATCTGCATACTGTATACAAAGTTCTTGTACTCATCTTCCCGGTATGTTAAAAGAATCATATCCTTCAGCGAGGGGGCTGACACGATGAGCAACGAATGTTATACCTTTGAGGCCGCCATAGAGATGGCGGTAAAGATGGAAGATGAGGGGTTCAGGCACTACCTGGACGCCATGCGCGTGGTAAAGAACAAGGGTGCCCGGGAGATCCTGCGGGACGCGGCCCTGGACGAGCTGAACCACAAGCACGAACTGGAAAAGGCGCTCGTCGACGGACAGATGGAGGGGGGCGACGCCCTCAGCAAGCCGGTCCCGACCATGAACCTGGGTTACGTGCTGGCAAAGCAGGAACTGCGCCAGGACTCCGATGCTCGGCAGGCGCTGACCTACGCCATCCACCTGGAAAAGGGAGCCATCGACTTTTACCGGCGGATGGCAACAGGATGCGCCGGGGCACCCATGGCGAAACTGTTCGAGCAGCTTCTGGCCGACGAAAGCCGCCACCTCCAGTCCCTTGAAGACATGTACGAAGAGCACTACATGACCGAAAACTGAAAAATCAGCCGATCCGGTTGACCTTCCGTCGCACAAACAAAAAAAGGGGCCACGTTCACCACGTGGCCCCTTTTCGTTTCATATCAGCCCTTGGCAGGGTCTGTCAGCAGATTTCCATCAGTTTCAGGTCGAAGGTCAGATCCCGACCCGCCAGAGGATGGTTGGCATCAATGGTTACCATGGTGTCGGTCACGTTGGTGATCACCACCTGGAAGACCTGGCCACCCTCCTGCTCCACCTCCAGCTGCTGGCCGAGTTCCGGTGTAATGGTAGGGGGAAGGGCTGACCGCTCCACCTCGGCCACCATCTCCTCCATCCGCTCACCGTAGGCCTGGTCGACCGGGATGACAACCGTCTTGCTCTCTCCCGGATTCATGCCGATAATTGCATCTTCAAAGCCGGGGATAACCTCACCCTCGCCGATGGTAAATTCCAGGGGACCGGAGGTACAGCCGCAATCGTCCTCCTTGCACTCCGATGAATCGAAAACTTCGCCGTCCGAAAGCCTTCCCGTGTAGTGGACCTTGACCCGGTCCCCCTTCTTCGCCTGTGCCATGGCACTCCGCCTTTCCCGCTCAATTTTACACCCGGGCGAAGACTATAGCAGAGTGGGGGAGATTTTGCCACGAGAAACAAGCAGCCCGGCCCGGCGTTGCCGGCACCCTGGTGCCCCCCGGGAGCCCTACCCCTTCAGTTCGAAGGCGACCTTTATCACCACCTGGTATTCGGTAATCATGCCATCGTCCCCCACATGCCCCCGTACTTCCTGAACCTCGAACCAGGAAAGCTTATCCAGGGTTTTGTGGGCCTTGGACACCGCCGACTGGATCGCCGCCTCCACGCTCTCCTTGGCAACCCCGATCACTTCCACCTTCTTGTAGACCCTGCTCGATCCGTACATGGATAACCTCCTTTGGGCTACGTGTATATGAGAACTGGATGCATTGTGGAGCGAATGAGCCCGAGAGCCAGCCACTGTACGCGAAATTGAGTAGAGCCGGCTGAAAGGCCGGCGCGAAATAAGCTGTACAGTGGCGAACGAGGGAACGGTGCGTTCAGTTCTCACAGATTCACGGCATTCGTGAAAAGTTTACCACCCGCCACCCGTAACTCAAGACTTCCCTTCCCGGCACTCCAGTGGTATCTTCATCTTCTGTTTTAGTGCGAAAGGAGAGGCTGTCGTCATGGAAACCCGCAACCGCGCCATCATCTTCCGGGGGCTGGTCGTAAACCTGGAACAGATGGACGTCAAAATCGGCCACAAGGGTTGGCATACCTATCAGATCGTCCGCCATCCGGGAGGGGTGGGGGTGCTGCCGCTCCACGCCGACGGAACCGTCACCCTGATAAGGCAGCTGCGCCCGGCCGCCGATGGCAAGCTCCTGGAGATTCCCGCCGGGAGGCTCTCACCGGGAGAGGAACCGGCAACCTGCGGCTGCCGCGAACTCCTGGAGGAAACAGGGCTGACGGCAGGAAATCTGGAACCACTTGGCATCCTCCACTCCTCGCCAGGGGTATTCGACGAGGTAATCCACCTTTTCCTCGGCCGGGACCTTACCCAGGGAGAGGCGCAACCGGAGGCTTACGAGGATATCGAAACGGTCAGGCTACCCCTCTCCGAGGCGCTGGAGATGGCCAGGGACGGCCGGATCAGCGACGGGAAGACCATTGCCGCCCTCTTCCGCTCGGCCGGGAGGGCGGAATGATCCTGACAGCAACCGTAACGGCCGAGCAGGCGAATATGCGGCTGGATGACGGGGCGAAGGCTCTCTTTCCCCAGCTCTCCAAGGGGCAGATCCGCAAGATTATCGACTGGGGTGGATGCACCGTTGCCCAGACCATGGTGCGGGTCGCCTCCCGCACGCTCCGGGGAGGCGAAGAGATCATTCTCGGCGTCATGGAGCCGGAGCGGTACGTGGAATTCGCCTACCGCAGCGACGAGCTGCTCATGGAAGACGGCGAGTTCCTGGCGGTCAACAAGGCCGCCGGCCTCAACTGCCAGCGCACCCCCTACCAGCTCAAGGGGACGGTGGAGCACGCCGTGACCATGTACCTGAAGGGGGAGGGAAGCGCCGAGCCGGCCCGGGTGATCCACCGGCTGGACCGGGGGACGTCGGGGGTCATGTTCTTCCCGAAGCACAAGCCGGCCGCCACCCACATTTCATACCAGCTCAAGGCGGGGCTCGTCACCAAGGTCTACTGGGCACTGGTGGCCGACCTCCCGGAACAGGATGCGTGGCGGATTGACGCCCCCATCGCCAAGATCAGCAAGTTCCGTTACGGTGTCGCCCTGCCCGGAAAGGATTCGACCACTGAGTTCCGGGTGCTGGCCGCCGGCCGGGGCGCCACTCTCCTGGAAGCACGCCCCCTCACCGGCCGGACCCACCAGATACGGGTCCACCTTGCCCACTGCGGCCTTCCCATCGTCGGCGATCTCCCCTATGACGGCATTCCCGCCCCCCGCATGATGCTCCACTGCCGCTCCATGTCCTTCATTGCACGCGGCGGCCGCACGGTTGCCGCAACCGCACCGGTCGATGCAGCGTTTGCCGCAGCCTGCGCCGGATACGGCATCGACCTTGCCCCTCTTCAGACCCCGGAGGAGGCTGTTTCTCCATGACAATGCAGTGGTCCGACACCAAACAGGAGCTCTTCCGCCTGGAGACCGATATCGCTGTCTCAGCCGGCGCCGGTTCGGGGAAGACCGCCGCCCTGGTGGAACTCTACCTGCGCCTGCTGGCCGGCGAAACATCACTGGGGGAACCGCTCCCCGTCGACCGGATCATCGCCATCACCTTCACCGACAAGGCGGCTGCGGAGATGAAGGAGCGGGTACGGCGCGGGGTGGAAGAGCGCCTGGCACGGACCGGGGAGAAATTCTGGAAGGAGAGGCAACGGGAGCTGACGACCGCCGGCATCAGCACCTTCCACTCCTTCTGCGCCCGTATCCTGCGCGAAAACCCGGCAGAAGCGGGAGTGGACCCTGCTTTCTCCCTCCTGGACGAACTGGAGGCAGGCGCCGAACTGGAGGCCGCCCTGGATGAAGTGATCGAGGCAGAACTGACGGCCCGCACCCCGGCCATCCGCCTCCTCCTCGGGAATTTCCCCCTCTCGGGCCACGGGCATGGCAAGGGCCTCCGCGAGTATGTGCGCGACCTGCTCCGCCGTGAAGGGAGCCCTGCTGCCGCCGAGCGGCAGGGGGCATGGGAGGCAGAGGCGGAAGAGCTGTTCGCATCAGGCTGCCGGGAACTGGCCGAACTGGCGGGTGAGGTGAGGCGGATTCTCGGCATGAAGGAACTCACCTTTCATCGGGCGCTCTCCCGGCTGCCGGAGCTGCAGGGAGAGGGGCACCTCGACCTGGCCGACACCGGTACCGGTACCCGGCTCCAGCAAATGGCTGCCTGCATTGCCGGCAACTGGGGAAAGGAAAAACCGGTCAGGGACCGGCTGACCGGATGCCTCGCGCAGCTGCAGCTCGCCTACTGGCAGATCCGGAGCGCCCCGCTGGCTGATGCTCTCCTCGGCCTGACCGGACAGGTCGCCACCGCCTACA
>JAJZUQ010000041.1 GCA_021848385.1 Deltaproteobacteria bacterium | reverse complement strand
AAGACTCTTCACGGTGGAGGGCATCGCGAGTCAGCAACTCGCCGAATTCGAGGAAGTCGGCTACACGACCGGCATTTTCCAGCTGCTGGTTAAGTTCGCTGCCAGTTCCGGTAACCTTGACATTCTGCCAGAACTCTTCACGAATCTTTGGAATTTCCTTGAGCGCCTCGGTAAGGCTCTCTTTGGAGCGGGCCATGCCGACGTTTTCCCACATGACCTTGCCCAGCTCGCGATGGAATTCTGTAACTGTGCGCTTACCGTTGATGGAAAGCAGTTTATTGGTTCGGGCAGAAACTTCTTCCTTAGACTTCTTGAATTCAGGATGGTCTGTTGTGACCGCGCCGGGCTTGACCGTAACCAGATAACCGCCGATGGTATACGGAATGACAAAATAGCCGTCGGCAAGGCCCTGCATGAGCGCGGAAGCGCCCAGACGGTTTGCGCCGTGAACGGAGAAGTTTGCCTCGCCCAGCACAAAAAGGCCAGGGATGTTGCTCATCAGGTTGTAGTCAACCCAGAGACCACCCATGGCATAGTGGGGAGCCGGATAGATGCGCATGGGTGTCTTGTACGCGTTGTCGTCGGTAATGCGTTCATACATCTCGAACAGGTTGCCGTAACGCTCCTTGATGGTGTGCTCGCCGAGACGTTTGATGGAATCGGCATAATCCAGATAAACACCGCGTCCGCCCGGTCCTACACCCCGGCCTTCATCACACTGTTCCTTGGCGGAGCGTGACGAGATATCACGGGGGGCGAGGTTGCCGTAGGAAGGATACTTGCGCTCAAGGTAATAGTCACGGTCTTCTTCGGGGATCTGGTCGGGGCGCTTGCCCACATCTTCCTTCTTCTTCGGAACCCAGATGCGACCATCGTTCCTGAGCGACTCGGACATCAGGGTCAGCTTGGACTGGTAATCACCTGCCTGCGGGATGCAGGTCGGATGTATCTGGGTGTAACAGGGATTCGCAAAGAAGGCGCCCTTTTTGGCGGCAGCCCAGTTGGCGGTAACAGAGCATCCCTTGGCGTTGGTTGAAAGATAGAAAACGTTCACATAACCGCCGGTAGCCAGACAGACAGCGTCAGCAGCATAGCATTCGATCTCGCCGGTCATCATATTGCGGACGGTGATACCGCGTGCAACCCCATCCACCACGACCAGGTCCTGCATCTCGCGCCGGGTGTACATCTTGACCGTACCGGCCTTGATCTGACGGGAAAGAGCCGAATACGCCCCGAGCAGCAGCTGCTGGCCGGTCTGACCACGGGAGTAGAAGGTTCGGGAAACCTGTGCACCGCCGAAAGAGCGGTTGTCCAGGTAGCCGGCGTAGTCGCGGTTGAAGGGAACGCCTTGGGCCACGCACTGGTCAATGATGTTGTTGGAAACCTGGGAGAGACGCCAGACGTCGGCCTCACGGGCACGGAAGTCGCCGCCCTTGATGGTGTCATACATCAGACGCAGGATGGAGTCGCCGTCACTGGGATAGTTCTTGGCGGCGTTGATACCCCCCTGGGCTGCGATGGAGTGGGCGCGGCGAGGGCTGTCCTGATAGCAGAAGGCCTGGACGTTATAGCCGAGTTCGCCGAGCGATGCGGCAGCGGCGCCGCCGGCAAGGCCGGTGCCGACCATTATGATGTTGTACTTGCGTTTGTTGGCGGGATTGACCAGCTTCAGTTCGAAGCGGTGCCTATCCCACGATGTTTCAATTGGTCCGGTTGGACATTTTCCGTCGAGTATCACTATATACCCCCTAACCTTTCAGTATGCCGATAAAGATTGACAGCGGAATGCACGCATAAACAACGCCCAGGAAAACGGCCACTACCGTGCCTATCTTGGTGATCACCGGCCTGGTGCACGAGTTGTTCCACCCCATGGTCTGGAAAAAGCTCTGTATACCGTGGGAGGTGTGGAGGAAGAGGACGATCATGGCCGCTATGTAGATGAAGGCGATGATCCCATGTTGGAAGCTGCCGGTCACCATGGCATAGACGTCAAAGCGACCGACGGCGTCGATCCCCTGGGATATTTCCGGATTGGTGACGCGCATGGTGAAGTGGAGCAGGTGGTACACAACGAACGCCGCCAGAAGGAGGCCGGTCCAGATCATGTTCTCACCAGCAAAGGTTGTCACGAGCTTGTTTTTGACCGCATACCCTTTGGGATTGGCGGCACTGTTCTCCAGGCTGAGCTGGATGCCGAAGATGACATGGACGCCGAAGAATGTCAGCATGGCAAGACGGAAAATCCAGACAAACGGGCCAAGATCATGAAGATGCTTGGCATAGGCGTTGATCCAGTCGGCCCCGACGAATATCGTCGAGTTCCCCAGCAGATGGACGATGACGAAAAGGACCATGAGCTGGCCGGTAATCGCCATCAGAAGCTTTCTACCTACATTGCTTTTGAGTAATTGCATGTTTTCATCCCTTTTGTGTTTATTATTCGCCTTGGGTTCTACCGGCGCCGGACAATGCCGACGGGACGGTTCCGAACATTCCGAGTCTGCAGTCACAGGAAACAGGGGCAATCGTTCCTGCTCCGCCTTCCGGGCAGTTCGTACCGGCCCGGGGGTGCCCGCCATTCGTTTTGGGTCTGCATCGTCCCTACTCCTCCTTGATATGGATTTAATGGTAGTTCACATGCAAACAGCCTATATACTATTAACATTGTCTAATCTTGTCTGTTGTATACTGTATACTAAACGGCGTTATACCAAAATGCAACAAGAAATTAACGGGCGCACAGGGATTCTTTATCCTCTCTCTATAGGCTTGCCCGGCGGGCAACTGCCGGCAAGCGGCCCCCCTCGCAGCTGAAGGCAAAGGGCCGTTGCATTTGTGCGGCTTTTCTGCTACAAAAAGCGTTTTCGACTCAACCACTTAGCAGTTGCAACGGGAATAAGCATTTCTTAATTCGAGGGGCTTTTAATGCTGATCCGGAAAAAGGTACTATGAAATTTACGCTCAAGAAGAAGGATGCCACCAGTGGCGCCCGGCGGGGGACCCTGACCACTCCCCATGGCACCATCGAGACTCCCATATTCATGCCGGTCGGAACCCACGCCGCCATGAAAGCCATGACCCCTGTGCAGGTAGAGGAGTGCGGCGCCCAGATCATCCTTGCCAATACCTACCACCTCCACCTCCGTCCCGGTGAAGGGCTGGTGGAGAAAGCAGGCGGCCTGCACCGGTTCATGGCCTGGGACGGCCCAATCCTCACCGATTCCGGCGGGTTCCAGGTATTCTCCCTCCCCAACAAGCGCATTACCGAAGACGGGGCCTACTTCAAACACGAAATCACCGGCGAAGAGGTGTTCCTCGACCCGGCCAAAGCCGTAGCCATCCAGGAAGCCCTGGGGAGCGACATTATCATGGCCTTCGACGAGTGCATCCCCTACCCCTGCGATAAGCGGTACGCTGAACAATCAACCCGCAAAACCATCCGTTGGGCAGAGGCATGCAAAAAGGCCCAGACACGAAAAGACCAGGCGCTGTTCGGCATCGTCCAGGGGAGTGTGTTTGAAGACCTGCGGAAGATGTGCGTCAAAGAACTGGTCGATATGGACTTCCCCGGTTACGCCATCGGTGGCGTCTCCGTCGGCGAAGGGCTGGAGCTGCTGAAGAAGGTGGTCGCCATGACCGCCCCCTTCCTCCCCGAGGACAAGCCGCGCTATCTCATGGGAGTTGGTCTTCCCGAGGATATCCTGGAAAGCGTGGAGCGGGGGATGGACATGTTCGATTGCGTCATCCCGACCCGCTATGCCAGAAGCGCCACCCTTTTCACCAACCGGGGAAAGATCCGCCTCACTAACAAGAATTACCGGCGCGACTTCTACCCGGTAGACCCCACCTGCAGCTGCTATTGCTGCCGGAACTTCACCCGGGCCTACCTCCACCACCTCTTCAACGCCAATGAAGTCCTCTCGGCCATCCTCGCCAGTATCCACAACGTGCATTTCTACCTCAACATGATGGCGGATATCCGCAGAGCCATCGAGGATGACCGGTTCGGGGAGTTCAAGAGAACGTTCCTGGAAGAATACCTGAAGGGCGAAAAGAGAAAATAGGGAGGGCACATGCAGAGTGAAACGGCCAGCTTCGACCGACTTATGAAGATAATGCGCCGCCTTCGCGCCCCCGGCGGGTGCCCCTGGGATGCGGAGCAGACCCACGAATCCCTCAAGCGCTATCTGCTGGAAGAGTGCTACGAGGTCATCGAAGCCATCGATGCCGGCTCGCCGGAGATGCTCAGGGAAGAACTGGGGGACCTGCTCCTCCAGCCGGTCTTTCACGCCGCCATCGCCGAGGAACGTGGAGAGTTTACCATGGACGACGTCATCGACGCCATCTGTGACAAACTGATCCGCCGCCACCCCCACGTTTTCGGCGACCTGGAGATCAGGGACAGTGCGGCCCAGGTGGAAAACTGGGAGAAGATCAAGAAGGAGGAAAAGGGTGAAGAGCGCCGCTCGGCCCTGTCCGGCGTACCTCCCCATCTCCCCGCCCTGATGAAGGCCCAGAAGATTACGGAGAAGGCTGCCCGGGTAGGTTTCGACTGGAGCCATACGGACGAAGTATTCGCCAAGGTCCTTGAAGAGCTGCACGAATTCGAGGAGACCATGCTGGATGGCGACCAGGAACGGATGGAAGCGGAACTGGGAGACCTGCTCTTCGCCATCGTCAACCTGGGGCGGTTTCTCGCGCTCAACCCCGAGGAGGCGCTGCGCAAGACCATTGTCCGCTTCTCCCGGCGGTTCGAACATATAGAAACCACGCTCCACGCCAGGGGAATACAGCTGCCGGAAGCAACTCTGGAGCAGATGGAAGAACTCTGGCAGGAAGCCAAGATGCGCGAACGGGCGTCAGAGGAATGACGGTTTTGAGAGAAAATGCCCTGACCAGGCGGAAATGTTACGAGTTTTCAGCACGGTAACCTATTATCCACAAAGGCTGTGGACAAACTGTGAACAACGGTGTGGATAATTAGGCAAAGGGATAAGAGTATAAACCGTTTTCACTTTCTGCCTAATTTATACGCATCTATTTATTGCACCTAAAATCAAATAGTTACCTTTTTTAGCGGCAAACAATGCGGGGCATTATCACAACAACCAGTGAATGATTATTTTTTACACATGAAACATGGACCCACTGTGTATAAAGGTGCCGGTATATCTCATTTGCCCCCTTTAAAATCCACCTGTTACATCCTGCTCCATCTCCAATAGCCATTTTTTTGACGCCACCCCTCCCGGTGCCGAATAACCGGTGAGCGCACCGGCAGCACCGATCACCCGGTGACACGGGATCAGAATGGGAAGCCGGTTGGCCGCCATGGCCGACCCGACCCCCCTGGCAGCGGTCGGCCTCCCCAGGAGGGCGGCCACCTCGCCGTAGGTTCTGACAGCACCATAGGGGATGGCTGCCACCACATCATAGACTGCGGCCTGAAACTCGGTACACCCCGCCAGGTCGAGGGGAACGGTGAACAGGACCCGTTCCCCGGCGAAATACCGGTGCAGAAGCCCGGCAGCTTCCCTGGTCACCCGGTTCTCCGCCAGGGCCAAGGGGTAAAGGACGGCAATTTCGGCCAGAAGTTCAGGCTTCATTCTCCCGCCGAAGGGAAGAAACACCTCAAGAACTCCCCTCTCGCTCGCCACCACTGCCCCGGTACCAAGGGACGTCTCATACAGTGAGCGGTATTCCCCCGCCACGGAATTCTTCCGCCTGTTCATCGTTTTTGCAACCTCCTTCTCACCAGGCCGGTCACATCCCGTGCTTCCTCAACGCGCAACAGATGAGCAGTAACAAGAAAAATGCCGATCCCCACCAGTATAGTCCCACCCAGCACCGTCCCCTTCAAGAGTTTGAGCCCCGGCAGGGACCAGTCAATCATCCTGACCCCCCAGACGACCACGAGCGTCATGGGAACCGATGCGAGAAGGGTCTTGGCACCGGTCACGAAAACCCGCCTGCCGCCGAAAGGGCCGATCTTGCGACGCAGACAATAGAGGAGCATGGCCATGTTACAGATGGCTGAGAGGGTTGAAGCCAGCGCCAGCCCCCCATGCAGGAGAGGCCCCATGAGAAGAATACTGAACAGGAAGTTGAGAAGGAAGGCAATGAACGCGGTCAGGACGGGGGTGCGGGTGTCCTGCTGGGCGTAAAACGCGGGGACAAGAACGCGCACCATCGCTACAAAGGAGAGCCCGAGGGAGTAGTACACCAGCGCCACGGCACAATTGACGACCTTTGGATAGTCGAACTCCCCCCCCATGAAGAGAAGGCTGAAGATGGGGGTGGCGCAGACCATCAGCCCGGCCATGGCAGGAATGGTTACAAACAGGGTGAGGCGCAGGCCGAAACCGAGGGACTCCTTCAACTCTCCGATTTCCCCGGCGGCGGCCTGCCGGCTCATGGAGGGGAGGACCGCCTGGGCCACGGAAACGGTGAATATCCCCTGGGGGAACTCAAAGAGACGCTGGGCATAGTAGAGATAGGACACGCTCCCCTGGGGGAGGAGGGAAGCGAGAATATTGCCGACCGTCAGGTTCAGGTAGTAGACCCCCACCCCGAACACCGACGGGCCCATGAGCAGTGCGATCTTGCGCATGCCCGGATGGTGCAGGTCAAAGCGGGGGCGGAGGATGAATCCCTTGCGGTAGAGAGTCGGGAACTGAAGGAGGAGTTGAAGTACCCCCCCGACGAGAACTCCTACAGCCAGAGCAACGATTGGCACCTGAAAGCTGTTGTGGAGAAAAACAGCACAGGCGATCATGGAAAGGCTCAGGAACACGGTAGAGATGGCAGGGGTGAAAAAGTGCCGCACCGTATTGAGTATGCCCATGCAGAGGGCAACCAGGCTGACGAAGAAAATGTAGGGAAACATGAGCCGGTTGAGGAACACCGTCAGTTCCATTTTGCTCGGGAAGGCTTTGAAACCGGGGAACATGAAGGCGACGATCTGGGGAGAGAAGATGATCCCCAGGAGAGTAACTGCCGCCATTACGATGGTCAGGATAGTGAAGCAGATGTTGGCCAGTTCCCGCGCCTCATCTGCTCCTTTTCGCGTATACCATTCGGAGAAGGTGGGGACGAATGCGGAGGTGAGGGCCCCCTCGGCAAAGAAGCGGCGGAGCATGTTGGGAATCTGGAAGGCCGCAAAAAAGGCGTCGGTATAGAGTCCGGCGCCAAACAGGCGCGACACCACCATATCCCGCACCATCCCCATGATGCGAGACAGCACTGTGGCAAAACCAAGTACCCCGGCGGCCCGGGCGATGTTCTTCTTTTCCGACATGGCATCCCCTGAAGCAATTTTCAACCAAGGGTGGTTATTACCATAAACCTCGGTCCAATTGGTATTTTTTTCTTTTTCCGGCTTGTAACGGCACGACAGTGCAAACGACCATATTAACCGACACAAATCTTTTGCTTGCATTAATAATATCAGCAGGTTATATTTACCCGCGATTTGGGAATCCACGAAAGCAGCGAAAGAGCGTGCCGCAAAAGCAGGCGTTGCTGTTGAATTTATACGGAAGAAGGCAGATGGACAGACAGACGGACTATCCCCGAATGAACATCCTGATCAATCTCAGCAGCAGACTCCTCAGTGAGGCACTGAAATGCCTCCTGGCAAAGGATAAGGATGCATACCAGACGGTAAGGATTCATGCATCCGACGTTGCCGACAGATTTGAGCCCGACAAGATTCTTGTCGACGCCACAACCATCAGACAGCCCTTTCCTTCGGAATGGACCTCGGCACATATCATCCTTATCGACACAGGCCTGGCCGAAGAGGAAGTGATACGGCTCCTTTTTTCCTACAAGCTGGACGGAGTCATCTCCACGGGGGCCGGGACCGAACTCTTCAAGAAGGCGTTATGGGCAATCAATAGCGGACAGGTCTGGATCGACAACAGAAAACTCAAGGCCATGCTCCACAACCGTCCATCTTCTCTGCAACCCCACGCGTCCGAAAGCCTGAGCAGAAAAGAGCGGGAAATCGTGCTTCTTGTCGCCGAAGGGCAGAGAAACCGGGAGATCGCCGGTAGGCTGTGCATAAGCGAACAGACCGTAAAGGCCCATCTCAGCCGCATTTTCAGGAAAGCCAATGTTTCCAACCGCTCCCAACTGGTCCCCCTCGCCCTGCAATACAAGCTGTAAGCTATCTCATCCCCGTTCCCCCCTCATCCTCTGAACCAGACAACTCACGTCACACAATGGCAGCCTGCCCAGAGGTAAGGATACGGCTGGCTCCCCTATGACCAGATCCTCAAAGGGCTGGCGGTGGATTGCTGGTCCATGCTCAAGGGGGGATGGGCGGACAGCGGACAGTTCGGATTGCCTTGACCATTGCGGTCAAGCGATATTGTGGCATGAGCATACCTGCGAACGGGTTAACTTACTGGGTTAACCCGTTTGTTGTTATAAAAAATACCCTTTCGTCCTCTTGTCTGCACACCATATGTTTGTTTTGCTAAATGCCTGGCACACAAGAGTTTAGAGACGGCCGGAACTGCTTTCACTTCCTGTAAGGGCAAATCCCTCTGCCTGATCATACCGAGGGTCTCTCAACAGCGCGAACCCCGTGTCTTGAACCGCAAAAAGCGCATGAGAAAAGCTCGTGAGGGATACACGGCGATGCCGGCTGACCGACCTCCAAGGCGGAGCCACGGGTTTGGATGCCCTCCGACAACGAGAAGGCAGGGAGAAGTGATGGAACGACGTACAATCATCGTGGGAGTGCACGGCATTGGAGACCAGAGCTCCTTCGAGACGATTCAGGCCATCGCCCGCCAGGTCTGCAAGTATTATCAGGCACCGGGGGCTATCCCCCTGGGGCGGTTCCAACCGTCACATACCTCCCCTGCACCGCCCCCTTTCTTCCCCCAAAACCCGCCAGACCCACTGCTCCCCCACCCCATCGGCTTTGCCGAAGTTTACTGGGCCGATATCCCGCGCTGCGTGGCGAAAAGGGGATACACCCTGGAGGAGGCAAAACGGTGGGCAAAGACCATCGTTGACCGCCTGCGCCTCAACTACCCCGACAGCTTCACTCCCCGGGATTACCGGACCATCAAGCGGGTCCTGGAGGAGATGATCGACACCATCGCCGTGCTGGAGCGGCTTCTCTTCCTGGCGGACAAGGCGGGGCTCTTCAGCTTCAACCTGAAAAAACTGCTTGACGATTACCTCGGGGACGTGCAGCTCGTGACCGAATTCACGCTTCACCGGCAGAAAATCCTCGACCGCTTTTTCGTCACCATGGAGGGGATTCACAACGCCGCCGCTGACGCGGAGATCCAGATCGTCGCCCACAGCGAGGGGACGGTCGTCACCTTCCTCGCCCTCCTGGAGGCCATGTGCGCCGATCCGGCGAGCCGTCCCGCCTGGCTTTCCCAGGTGCGAGGACTCATGACTATCGGCTCCCCCATCGACAAGCACCTCCTCCTCTGGCCCGAGCTCTGGCGCCCCTTTGAAGGACTACAGTGGAACCCGCGACCGGAAGAGCGGATCCGGTGGCTCAACTATTACGATTACGGCGATCCTGTAGGATTCATGCTCGACACGGCCCGTCTCTGGCTGCAACTCCATGGAGGCACCGGCTTCGCCTTTGGCGAGGGGGATGATTTCGGCTACAGCAGGTACTATCTCCCCGGCAAGGCCCATATGGACTACTGGGACGATGATTACCTCTTTGGTCATTTCCTGAGCAGGGTCGTCGCTCCGGTGCCGTCGGAACAGCGCTACGACGCGCGCCCGGGAAACGCCCCCGGCGCCAGACTGGCAACCTATCTGGTTCCCTATGCCGTCATCGCCATCCTCCTCTTCGGAGCGGTCTACCTCCTGTACAAGAGCGTCGCATTCTGCATTGGCACCGAAACCGCTCCGATGGCAATCATCCGGAACGTTACCGGTATCTCCCTCCTGCTGGCGGGAATCACGGTTTCGGCCCGTATCCCGCGGCTCACCCGCAAGCGGAGTCTCTACCTGGTCGGTCCGGCCCTCTTTCTCGGCGCCGTGCTCACTTACCCCCTGCTCGTCGAACCGGGACTCCGGGCAAGCATGGGAGGGTTCTTCGCCCCCCTCGGCATCGATCCCACTGCCGGAGTGCTCATCCTGGCCTCCGCAATCCTCACCCTCACCACCCTCATAGGCGGTGCATTCCCGAAGGGGGGGATGAAGCCTCTGCTCATAGGCGGCGGGTGCGCCGCAGGGGGGATCGTCGCTTCGGTTATCCTTGGGGATGCGGACCACAGGGCAGTGTGGCCGATCCTCCCGGCCGCGGCGGCGTTTCTTTACCTCTGGTGGCTGGCGGCGCTCCTCTTCGACCTGACCTTCGTCTGGCAGCGCTATATCCGCCAGGCGAAGGGAATTATTCACCTCAACAAGCTCTACAGGGCCAGTACTGCTGCAGCATCTGCGCAGAAATAATCGAACCGTCAAAGGGAGCCGGCCATGGAAGCCTAAGGGGCCGGCATCCCTACCAACCACCGGAGGTACCCATGAAAACACGTTTCCTCGTAGCGCTGCTCCTTGGCATCGCCCTGTCCGGCTGCGCCGAACAGAAGCCTTCCGGACTCCTCCTCGATACCATAACGCAGAAAGCCTCCGCCGGCCCGCTCTCGGCCAGCGAAGCCCTCATCATTACCGATAACGACGCGGCGTTTCTCTCCAAATTGCGGATGATCGAAGGAGCCCGCTCTTCCATCGACCTGATGTATTACATCTACGCGGACGACCAGAGCTCGTCGGTGCTGACCAAGGCGCTCATCGACGCGGCCCGTCGGGGGGTGACGGTGAGGCTCCTCGTCGACTATCATACCAACTACAGGCACCTCGACCTCTTCTCCCTTATGGAAAAAGAGAGTAACGGCAACCTCCGGGTGAGGTTCTACAACCGGCCGACGCGGAACATTATCAAGGATGCCGTCTATCTGACCATGGGATGCTCCCGCGAGACCGCAGCGGCAAAACCGGAGGCATGCAGCGCCGAGAAGTTCGCCGCTATCGACCGGCTCTTCGCCGACGAGACCATCGACGGCAGGCTGGCAACGGACCGGAATATCTCCAACCTGAACATCGGCAATTCGGGGCTCTTCCTGTCGGGGCTCTACTCCAAGCGGGGGGACGTCATGGCGCTCGCCACCCAGAGCGGCCAGCAGATCGACGTCCAGAGCATGCAGGGAGGAGCCCCGCCCACTGCCGGCCAGAAGGAGCAGATGAAAGAACTCGGCAAGGTCTACTGGGAGTCGCGGACCGGCGCGCCGTTTCAGCGGCTGACGGCCAATGCCGAGCTTTTCTTCGCCTTCTCCATGTACGGTGGCCAGCTCAATCCCATCAAGGAGACCGTCTCCTCGCTCCTCCCCATCGACAGGAAATTCTCAGACGACGAGGTGCGGGACTGGGACCACCTTACCGACTACCTCCACCACAAGCTCCTCTTGGTGGACAACATGACGGTCCAGATGGGGGGAAGGAACGTGGAGAATTCCTACCACATGCGGCCGAACCCGCTGACCAGTAAATACGTCTTCATGGATACCGACATCCACGTTGTCCTCGCCACAGGGGGCGACGCCATTCGACGGGCGTTCGACGCCCTCTGGAACTTTGACACCATGGTCGCCTCTCTGGATGAGGTACGTCACCACGCTCCCAACGACTTCGTCGTCAACCTGAAATACGCAGAGAACAGATGCCGGGGCATTGAGGGGAAAGAGGAGCGTGAAGCCTGTATCCGGAAGGAACAGCAGAAAAGCGTTCACACCCTGGACGAGCGGATGGCCGACTGCCGGCAGGCCATGGAAGAAAATGCCCGCACCTATAACGAAACCTACCGTCCCACCATCCCGCAGCAGTCAGCGCCAGGCTTCTCCGTGGACGCCGGCAGCGTCCTCGTCTACCTGGAAAACCTCCCGTTTAACCGGGCACTTCCCCCAGAAAAGCGGGTCCGGACCTACGGGGCCCCTGTCGAGAAGGAGGCCGAAAGCGGAAAGTACATCCACGACATCTGGCTCAAGGAGATCCCGGCGGTCTGCGCGGCGGCCACCCCGGAAGCCCCGAAACGGCTCATCCTCCACAACGCCTACTTCTTCCCGCCTGCCAACCTCACCCATGAGTTGAGCCGGATGGTAAACGGCGACTACGACTGCTCCAATGTCACCGTCACGGTCCTCACCAACTCCATCCAGACCACCGACCTCAATGTGGTGAACCTGGCCGCCCGGCACTCCCTCAAGGCGTTCTCCGAGTTCTATCAGCAGAAGAGCGACCCGGCGAAACGGGCGAAGTTTGACTACTTCGAATACCAGCCCCGGCCAGATTCTCCCCTCTCGCTCCACACCAAGGTTTCGGTCTTCGGGGACGACGTCACCATCGGATCGGCCAATGCCGATGTCCGCAGTTTCATGATGGACAGCAACAACGTGATGCTCGTCCGCAACGCCCCCGGCTTTGTGAAGGAGTACCTCGCCTTCGTCCAGGGGATTCTGGATGACCCGGCGCGGGCCAGGAAGCTCAACGACTACTTCGTCACCACCCCCCGCGACGTGATCCTCCAGGAGGACCTGGCGACATTCCGGCAGATCCTGGCCAAGTATGGGGTCGACCGGAAGCTGAACGCGGGTGAGCAGAAAGAGATCGAAGGGCGTTTCGTGCAGATGCTGAACGACGCCTATGAACTGACAAGAGCATCCATCGACACCGGCAGCACTGCGGCCAAACAGCGGGAGAAACAGGACAGCTTCAACGAAGAGTTCAAACCGATCTAGGGAGGATCGTTCCATGGGTATGACACGGGAGAGGAGAATTTCGTGACCGGGAAAACCTTTTTCATCCGCTGCATCATCATCCTGATGATGTCCACTACTCTGGCGGGGTGCGTCGGCAACAGCCAGTACCGCACCTCCTACCAGCCGTGCACGATCACCGCGGAGAAGGGGGCGTGCGAGACGGCGTCCCTCGAGGAAAACGGCGACTACCTTCTTGGCTTCGTGGAGTTCGACGATCAGGGATGGCTCTGGGACCGAAAACAGTCCGACGCGGTGGTGGACCGGCTTCTCGCCCGTGATGCCCTGGAGTCGGGGCTCCTCATGGTCGTCTACGTTCACGGCTGGCGCCACAACGCCTCCCCCGGCGACGACAACGTGGCGTCGTTCCGGGAAACCCTCCGGCGCATCCACGCTTACGAGCACATTGCCAGCCAGAACGAAGGACGCCCGGAGCGAAAAGTAGCCGGAATCTACGTCGGCTGGCGGGGGCTCTCAGCCGATCTGGAGCCGTTCACAACCCTCTCCTTCTGGGACCGCAAGAACACGGCCGACAAGATCGGCCACGGTGCCCTGACCGACCTTCTTGTGCGGCTTGAGGAGGTCCAACTTTCCCACCTCGCGGTCTACGACGAAGGGAAGAACCGGCTGGCCCGGACCAAGCTGATCGTCGTCGGGCACAGCTTCGGCGGGCAGATGGTCTACTCCGCCCTCTCCCAGATCCTCATCGACCGGTTCTCAGGTGTGGAGGGAGAGGAGCCCCAGACCTTCGGCGACCTCGTAATCCTCGTCAACCCCGCCTTCGAGGCCGCCCGTTTCACCCCGCTGCACGACCTGGCCGGCGTACGGAGATGGTACCCCGACGGGCAGCTTCCCCTCGTGACGATCTTCACGTCGGAGACGGACCAGGCGACCGGGGTGGCGTTCCCCCTGGGGCGGTGGTTCTCAACCCTGTTCGAAAACTACCGCGATCCAGACCAGAAACTGGCGGACCGGCAGACCGTAGGACATTTTCAGCCATACCGGACCCACGAACTACGCCCACGCCCGGAGATAGGGAAGCCTGCCTCGCCAATGGCTGAGGCCGAGCAGAAGACCGCCGATTTCCGTGCCGTCCAGTCGGCGCGGCAGGAGTGGATCGGCCTTTCCTCCCGCAACGGCTGGTCTCTGGAACTGGGAGGCGCGCAACTCAGCCACCTCGGTACATCCGTTCCCCGCAACCCCTTCTATGTAGTGTCGGTAGACAAACGGATTATCGACGGCCATGGCGACATCTGGAATCCGACGTTTCTCGAATTCCTGCGGCAGTTTATTCTCTTCACGACCATCGTCAAGGAGTAACCATTCGGGAGCGAAACGCTCCACATAGGGAGAAGCCATACATGAGCATGATACTTTTCGGAAACGACGTCCTTTTCCAGCAGCGTTTTCTCAAGGCCGCAGGATTTTATACCGGGGACCTGGACGGGGATTGGGGACCGCTCACCGATGGGGCAATGACGTCATTCGAAAAGCAATCACGGGAGATAACGGCCGCTCTTGGCACGTTTGATTCGCTGTCGGAACGGTCCATTCTCACACTCAATCCCAAGGCCCAGGAAGCGGCACGGGCATTCCTCAAGAAGGTGCGCGCTGCCGATATCGGCGACATCCGTATCGTCTCGGGGACCCGCACCTACGCCGAGCAGAATGCCCTTTACCGCAAGGGACGCTTCGGGAATCCACCGCCGGTCGTCACCAAGGCCAAGGGTGGTCAGAGCAACCACAATTTCGGCATCGCCTGGGACATCGGCATCTTCCAAAACGGGCAGTATCTGGACAAGCCGGACCTCTACGAGCGGGCCGCCCGGGCCGGCCTCGTCGACAGCATCGAATGGGGCGGAGACTGGAAGAGCTTCAAGGACCTCCCCCATTTCCAGCTTGCCACAGGAAATCCGATCAAGTTAGTCTGCGCAAAGTTTGAAAACGGACAGGCCTATGTATAATCAACGGCACCGATTGAATCCCTGGAAATACCCCCCTGATCAGGTATGATATAAAAAGTATGCAAAGGCGGGTTCCGTTGTACCGGACCGGAACCGTTGAAATTGTGCAGCGATAACAATGGGTCAACAGCGAGGTATTCCATGGGCGTTATGATGCAGGCATTCTACTGGAACTGTCCCCGGGAAGAGAACCGGGAAATGGCATGGTGGAAAGAAGTTGCACGCAGGGTCCCCGAGTTGAAGCAGGCGGGTTTCACCTCCCTCTGGCTTCCCCCTGCCAGCAAGGCGGCCAACATCGGCGGGATGTCCATGGGGTACGACGTCTACGATTATTTCGACCTCGGGAAGTACGATCAGAAAGGGTCCATCCCGACCTGGTACGGCACCGAGGAGGAACTGAGGGGGGTACTCCGGACTCTCCACGACCACGGGATGAAAGGGTACGCGGATGTGATCCTCAACCACAACAACGGTGCCGATGAGCAGGAGTACAACCCGATCACCAGCACTATGCGCTGGACCCGATTCCGCCCGGCAAGCGGCCGGTTCCCCCGCAACTGGACCTATTTCCATCCCTCCCCCTACGAATCGGCAGACCCGAGCAGGTTCGGCGACATGCCCGACCTCTGCCACATCAACCCCCGGGTCAGCGCCGGCATCCTGGAGTACGCCCGCTGGCTCGTGGAGGATGTGGGGTACGACGGCTTCCGCTACGACTTCGTCAAGGGGTTCAGCGGCTGGATCATCCGGGCGATCCATGACATGGAGTACAAACGGGGAGGAGAGCCGGTCACGATCTTCGGGGTGGGAGAGTGCTGGGATGACGATTTTTCCATCGACCGGTGGCTCGACTCGGTCAACCCCTGGTCCCCCCATCAGGCGGGGGCCTTCGACTTTCCGCTGCGGTACCGGCTGAAGGAACTGTGCGACAGCTACGGCTACAGCCTCAGGAACCTGTTCGCCGGCGGAACCCTCATGGAGGATCGCCCCTTCGAAGCGGTCACCTTCGTGGACAACCATGATTTCCGCGACGAACAGCCGGAAATTGCCAGCGACAAGATGCTTGCCTACGCCGTCATCCTGACTCACGAAGGATACCCCTGCGTCTACTGGAAGGATTACTACCGGTATGGCCTCGCCCTGCCGGGGGAACCGAGCGGCATCGAGGCACTTGTCAGAGTACATGAAGGATACGCCGGCGGCCATACGGCAACCCTCTACCTGGATGACACACTGTACGTCATGGAGCGGGAGGGTTTCAACCGGCAGCCGGGACTGCTGTTCGTGCTGAACAGCAGCGGGAATTGGCAGAAGAAATGGGTCCGGACCAGGTGGAATACAACGCCCCTCCACCCCCGTGCCTGGCGGGGAAAGGATTCCCTCGGCGAGCCCCAACCGCAGACAACCGGCAGCGAGGGATGGGTGGAGGTGGAAGCGCCACCGCGGGGGTATACGGTCTATACCCCCTGATGGCCAACTGACTGCTGATACGGCTCAGATTATTTATCTCTCCCGTGACACCTGCCGGAGAATGCGTTATTCTATCCCGACTGCCGTTTCACGCGCCGGGCAATTCCCCCTGTACCACAACAAACATAAGGAGCATATCCGTGCGCTGCACAGTTGTTTCCATTATACTACTGCTCGGAACCGTTGGCGCCAGCTGGGCAGATGAGTTAAGCATCGGCCGGTTCAGCGCCGGCGACCTGACCGGATGGAGCGATAAATCCTTTTCGGGAAAAACAGAATACTTTCTGGTTAACGACGCAGAAAAGAAAGTGCTTAAGGCCCATAGCCGCCATGCCGCCTCAGGCCTTGTCAAGAAAGTGACCATCGATCCAAAGAAGTATCCCCTTCTGCACTGGTCCTGGAAGATAGAACACACCCTCATGCATGAAGACGTCACGAAAAAATCCGGGGACGACTTTGCCGCCCGGGTCTATGTAGTCTTTCCGCGCACCTTCTTCTGGCGGATGCGGACCATCACCTATGTCTGGGCACATAAACTGCCGAAGGACACTCCGACACCGAGTCCCTACACGTCCAATGCGATCATTATTGCGGTAGAGTCGGGGGATGAAAAGGCCGGACAATGGGTGAACGAAACGCGGAACGTACTGGAGGATTATCGGAAGGCCTTTGGCGAAAACCCGCCCCCTATCGGCGGTATTGCCGTCATGACCGACACCGATGATACGAAGGGCGAAGCGAACGCCTGGTACGGGGATATTTCGATGACGGGACCGTCTGCACCAGCGTATCAATAAAAAGCCCCGCCAGGATAAACCAGGCGGGGCGTGGACGTAACGGTGAAGTGTTGAAAATCAGCCTATGATCTTGGAAAGCTTGGCCCGCTGCTTTTCCAACCGGGCCTGCCCCTCTTCGATCGCCTTGAGGAGGTCCTTCTTGGCATCGTAGGCCATGTCCTTCCCCTTATCAAGAATATCGGCAGCCTTTTCCCCTACCGTATCAACCAGTTCGGAAACGGTATCAGAGAAATCGTCCACCACGTCGTCCGCCCGGTGCTTCACCTTCTTGGCGTAACGGGTAATATCCTTCCGGGTCTTTTTACCCGACTGGGGCGCAAACAGCAGGGCAAGCCCCGCACCGATTATCCCGCCGGCCACCAGCATGAGCGCACCTGCCGCTACTTTTTTTTCGTTGTCAGCCATTGCCTCTCCTCCTTTTGATTTCATGCCATAACTATATCCCTGAATATCTCACATGCAAAGGCTCCGGGCAATTTTTTTCAGCCCACCGGTACGGGAATCCGCCTCGGCACATCAAAGACTTACCACACGCTTCCCCGCTCCTGCCACGAATCGGCTCGCACCTGCCGTTAAGTTGCGGTACCTCAAAATGAGGATATACTTACAGCAGGAATCAGACCAAACAGGTAGCAGGAAAGGGGGATGGATATCATGACAAGTACCGAGATCGCCAGACAGATCAGGGAGCAGCGGACGTCCGACCTGCAGTTCATCTGCTGGTGGCGCAAGGAAGAGGACTTCCTCGACTACGAGCTCATCGATCGATTCCTCGAAAGCGCAGGGCAGAACCTGGAGGTGGGGGGATACGAACTGCTCACGACTGAGCAGATGTGGGAACAGCTTGAAAAGGTATGCGGGAAGCGGGTCATGAAAACCCAGAAAGCAGGGGAAGCGCTCATCGAATGGGATACCAAGGGGGGAACCAGGACCTGCCCCTACACGCCGAAATCGATGATCGAGATTTTCGACGTCGAGACCAAGGGTAATGTGGTGGATTAGCGTGCCCCCACTGCAGTCTCAGATTACATAAAACGAGGGGACCCGTACTGACCGGTCCCCTTTTTAGCTGTCCTGCCCTATCCCTTCAACTCTTCTTTCAACCCTTCCACCACAGCCTTCACCTCCGTCACCATCTCGGTGGCCTGGGGTGAGGTCTCCAGTTTCAGATAGAGCTCCAGGTACTTGATGGCGTCCTTCACATGCTCCTGGTCCATGTAGAGGCTCCCCAGGGTAAGGTAGGCAAGGGTGAAGCCGGAATCGAGGCGAATCGCATCCAGACACTCCTTCTCCGCTTCTTCGAACTCCCCCAGGTCGTAGTACAATTCTCCCAGATTGAAATGGGCCGCCGCGTCCTCCGAATCGATCTCGATCCCCTTCCGGTAGGCGGCAATGG
This sequence comes from Deltaproteobacteria bacterium, assembly GCA_021848385.1. Taxonomy (GTDB): domain Bacteria; phylum Desulfobacterota; class Desulfuromonadia; order Geobacterales; family Geobacteraceae; genus Geomobilimonas. The sequence continues at coordinate 8,391 of JAJZUQ010000041.1, read as the reverse complement.
CCTTTTCCCGATCGCCAAGTCCGTACCAGGCGTCACCCAAGGCATTATAGGCAAAGACATTGGCAGGATCCATCTCCAGCGCCTTATTGTAGGCCTTGATCGCATCTTCGCCGCGCTCCATGCTGTTGTACACCAGGCCAATGTTCACGTAACCATCCGCATCCTTGGGTGCTAGCTCGGTAATGCGCTTGTAGACCTTGAGGGCATCCTTGTGCCGCGCCATCTCGAAATAAAGATCGCCGAGGGCGGTCAGGGCCTCCGTATCCTCCGGTGCGAACTTGAGTCCCTTCTCGTAGGCCGCTATCGCCTCGTCCGACTTCTCCGCGGCAGCCAGGGCATCCCCCAGGTTGAAGTGCCCCTCCGGGTTGGACGGCTCCAGCTCGATACAGCCGCGAAACGCCGCGCCGGCCCCCTCGTGATCCCCAGCCTCCAGGCAGGATATCCCCTGCGCCAGATATTCATCAAACGTCGTCGCCATCGCACCCTCCGTGGTCATTTTCGGTATGGGCAAAACTATACCAGAAAGGTATGGCCATTGCCAGCATAACCACCACCCGGCCATGGCCAAAGCACTTTTGTGCTCTGAAGACAAGGGGAGATAGCTACCTTAAAATTAATTGGCTGCAATCTTTAGAAAGGTATATATTTTACTTTGAATGGCTCCGAGATGCCAACGCGGGATAAGTCAGGAGAATGGGGTGACAAATAAAGAGTTTCTCGAAGACCGCCGTCAAGCTCTCAAGGAATCAATTGCATATTTCTCAGCCTCCAATAAGCCAGAGCGGGAGCGATGGGTTGCGAACGAATTCCTGTCTAATTTCAACATTAATTTTTCAGAAGACATAATAACATCGTCCAGTGACCCACCAGATGTGGTTTTTCGCGAGTGCCTGTTTGAGATCAAAGAAATACTTGAGTCGGGTCGAAAAAGACATGATGAATACAAATCAAAGTATCAAAAGTCGCTTCATGCAAAACACCCGCGTGACCTGCTTGAGGAATACTCCCCCAAATATCTCACACCTGCGAAAATTGGTGATCTTGTGCTAGAAAACCTTGCAAAATACGAAAGGCATTACTCACACAACACTCGGGAAAATCTCGACCTGCTCTTTTACGTTAATTTTACTGACCATCTACATAAGCCCGGGCCTATACCTGATTCAGGCTTATTTGAATCATCTGGCTGGAGGTCAGTTTCAGCGATTGCAGGTTGGACGTCTCTAGTATTGTTTGCCAGAGAGACGGCACCTGAGTTTCTCAGACAAAGGGTTGGAACAGTTTACTATCGAAATTTCGAATAAATAACTTCATCTCCTCTGCATGATAAGTCAAAAACTGGGTATAACACCGGCGACAGCGGTCAGTTAATCAGTTGCGCCTCGTACCGTTCAGTATTCAATAGAAAGGATATCGACATGGTGCTCGAACTCGCTGTATGGCTACTTAAAAGCGTCTTGATACTTGGAATTTTCCACTTCGCGCTGCCCCCGGTTGTCAATGCAATCACACGAAACAGTTGGACAAAGCTTCCCGTCATGATGGCTCTCGGCCTGCTGGCAGGCATCTTCATGGTATGGCTACGCTATGTCCCGTACCTTCTGTTCTTTCTTTGGCTTGCGCTTAACAAAAATACCCTCGCTGCCATGCTGGAACCGAAGTTTGAAGCAGAAGCGAGTATGACAATCCGCAAGTCAGTGTTCTACGTTTCATCGTACACGTATATTGTGATTGCGTGTGCTTCAGCTTGGTTCCTCCAGATGGAGACTGTGCAGGGAGCAGATCCCAGCGGCCCTGGCATTCCTATGTGGAAGCACTTGATTGGTGAATGAACAAAGAATAGCTCGGTGACCTACGTTTAACACTACGTCCTCGTCTTGTTAAACGTAGGTCATCGTTCGACATCTTCCATCAAGAAAACAGCATACTATCGACTGTTGTGTGCTGCGTTACGACAACGAGGCAGGCAAAGGCGATCACAGACACAGGGGCACGGAAGAATTGCCCTACGTTTTCACCACACCACAAGCCCTGCTTGACGATTTTTGGCACGATGTCAACATTTGGAGATCCTAATATGCGTACCGTAACATTGGAAGTTTCTTCCCGCGAAAAAATCAATCGAAGACTCCTGCGTGCGTTCGAAGGAGAACCGCAAGGAGCGTTCATAAGCTTCGAATCGCCAGAACTTCTTTTCAAGGTGATTTCAGGCAAGCGTTGGGAGCTGCTTAAAGTCATGACAGGATCTGGCCCGATGACGATTCGCGAAGCTGCCCGTCGACTGGAGAGGGATGTGAAGGCGGTGCACGGCGACGTTCACGCACTTCTCAAAGCAGGGATAGTGCAAAAAACCGACAAAGGCCTGATTGTCTTTCCGTTTGATGCTGTGCACGTGGACTTTATGCTGAAAGCAGCATGAATCCACAACAATAAAAGCCCGCTGCGAATGCAGCAGGCCGTCAGGAACGATCAGAAGGAGTAAATCGCTACTGGCTTTTTTCGTTGAGCTGCACAACATCCTCGCCGCTGCTCGCCTTCTTGAAGTTCCTAATGCCGCTCCCCAGCGCCTGCCCCAGTTGGGGAAGTTTTCCCGGTCCGACCACCACCAGCATGATGACCATTATAATAACCAATTCCGGCATACCGATTCCAAACATAGTCGTTCTCCTTACGTTCTGAAATTGACCCCACGTTCATCTTTCATCCTTCATGCCGCCAGCGCCCGCTCCCTCACTACCACCCCGCTTGCCCTGAGTTCCTCCACCAGCCGGCCGGCGACCTGTTCCAGGCTGTTACACAGTGTGGAAGAGAGTTCGTGCCCCGCCTCCAGCGAATCGGGGATCACGCCGAACAGGGTGAGCCGATCGGGACAGAAGCCGCGCATCTCGCTGATGAGCAGCATCTCCTGGATACCGATCTGGTGGGGGGAGAGCTTGACCGGCAGACGGCTCAGCATGATGTCGTCCCGGTCGAAGCAGAAGACGTCCCCCGGCTCCCCCTCCGCGTCCACCGTGTCGAGAATAAAGACCTGCTCCGCTTCCTCGAACTTGTGGGTCACCATGATCCCCAGGGTGCCGCCGTCGTAGAGTTCCACCGAATCGGGAAAGATGAAATGATCCTGAAGGTAGCGGAGACAGTGGACGCCGAACCCCTCGTCGGAGAGGAGGAGATTGCCTGCGCCGAATATCAATGTTTTCATGATGGGCTCCTATCCAGTAAGACAAAGATAAATACCGACAGACTCTAATGGAACACGGAAAAGGCTGACAAATCGGATACATGCGGATTAAACCCAACGCATATTCTTGTTATCCGCCTTGATCCGCTTTTGCAGATGTGATCCGTGTCCCATTAAGGCTTGGGGCCTTCCATCTTTGACCGGTGAAAGTTCTAAAGAACTTTCACTTTCGTAATCTCTTTCCCCGCCGGATCAATCGTATGCACCGCGCAGGCGATGCAGGGGTCGAAGGAGTGGATGGTGCGGAGCACCTCCAGCGGCTTGTCTTCCTGGGCCACCGGGTTCCCCACCAGGGACGCCTCGTAGGGGCCCATGACCCCCTTCTCGTCGCGGGGGGAAGCGTTCCAGGTGGAGGGGACCACCGCCTGGTAGTTCTTGATTTTCTTGTCCTCGATCACCATCCAGTGGGAGAGTGCGCCGCGGGGCGCCTCGTGGAAACCTACCCCCTTGTACTCACCCTTGGGTATCTCGGTGTGGTTGGCGTAGGACTTGTCACCCTTCCCCAGGTTGGCAACCAGCTTGTCCAGCTGCTCCAGGGATATGTCCGCCAGGAGATGGGCACGGATGGCCCGGGCGCCGAGGCGCCCCATGGTGGAATGGATTGCGCTGACCGGCACGCCGATCTTTGCGCAGGTGGCATCAACCAGCTTCTTCACCCGGATGTTGCCCCCCGCGTAGGCAGCCAGCAGCTGGGCCGGCGGCCCGACCTGCACCGGCTTCCCCTCGAAGCGGGGGGACTTGCACCAGCTGTACTTGCCGTTCTCCTGGAAATCGGTGTATTCCGGCTTGGTCTCCCCTTCCCAGGGATGGTGGGTGGCTGAGCCTTCGTACCAGGCGTGGGCCACCCCCTCGCTGATGTTGTTGATCAGGTAGGGGTCCTGGTGGGTGGTGATGGCCTTGAAATGAGCAAGGTTCCCCCCCATGATGGTCCCGCCGTTCAGGGTAAATTTCGTATTCTTCGTGTCCTCGGGAAATTCGGGGACCGCCAGGTAGTTCGTGACGCCGGCGCCGTACTTGAACCACTCCTTATAGGCAGAGGCGATGGCCACCATGTCCGGATAGTAGACCTTCTGCACGAAGTCCCGGGTCTCCTCCATGAGGGTCCGCAGATAGGCGATCCGCTCCATGTTGAGGGTCGCCATGTTCTCCAGGTTGACGGCGGTCGCCACCCCACCCACCACCAGGTTCTGGATATGGGGGTTCTTCCCGCCGAGGATCGCCACTGCCTGTGCCGCCCGCCGCTGGTAATCGAGGGCCTTGAGGTAGTGGGCCACCGCCATCAGATTCGCCTCAGGCGGCAGTTTCATGGCCGGATGGCCCCAGTAGCCGGAGGCGAAGATGCCGAGCTTCCCTCCCGCCACGAACGCCTTCAGCTTCTCCTGTACCGCTTTGAACTCCTTCTCGCTGTTACCCGGCCAGTCGGAGATGCTTTGCGCGAGCTGGGCGGTCTTCTTCGGGTCGGCCTTCAGGGCGGCGACGATGTCCACCCAGTCCAGGGCGGAGAGGTGGTAAAAGTGAACGATGTGGTCCTGCACCGAATGCTGGGCGATCATGATGTTCCGGATGTACTGGGCGTTGAGGGGCACTTCCACGTTGAGGGCATTCTCCACCGAGCGGATGGAGGAGATGGCGTGGACCGTAGTGCAGACGCCGCAGAAGCGCTGGGCAAAACTCCAGGCGTCCTGGGGGTCCTTCCCCTTCAGGATCGTCTCGATGCCGCGCCACATCTGGGCCGACGACCAGGCCTTGGAGACCTTCCCGCCGTTCACCTCCACGTCGATCCGGAGATGCCCCTCGATGCGGGTGATGGGGTCTAACGTAATGCGCTTGGACATATATGCTCCTTCAAAAATGAATTTGATTGTAAATAAATGTTACTGGTCCCTAGTCCCTAGTCCCCAGTCCCTGTTTACTTCCCCTGCGGCACCGCTCCCGGCGGGAGGCCGGCCGGCTTCTGGGCATGGCCGCTGGCGGCATGCTTGTTGGGATTGGGGAGGACCGGGAAGACCTTCACGAGCACTTGGTAGCCAAGAATCTCCAGGGCGATGACGCCGGCAGTGATCATCACCTCGGGAAAGGCGGGGAAATAGTGCCATCCCTGCCCCGGGTTAAAGCCGATGAGGTAGACATTGAAGCGGTAAAGAGCACCCCCGAGGATGATCATGGTGGCGGTGACGAAGAGCCAGCGGGGGGAGCGGCGCATCCGCCGGTTGAAGAGGATCATGGAGCCGCCGGCCACCAGGCAAAACTCCAGCAGGAAGAAGCAGGAGTAGAAATCTAACTTGAGCGCATTGCCGATCTGTCCCCGGTAGGCCAGGTCGCCGACCCTGACGGAAAGCCAGATGACCGTGAGCCAGGGGATAATCCGGGAGAGGCCGGCCAGCTCGTTGTATTCAATCTCACGCTTGAAGGCATACGATGAGATGATCGACTCCATGATGACGATGGCGTAGCCGATGTAGATGCAGTTGATGAGGAACAGGAGCGGCAGGAAGCCGGTATGCCACAAGGGGTTGAGCTTGGTGGCGGCAATGAGGAGCAGCGAGCCGAGTGACGACTGGTGCATGGTCGGCAGGGTTATGCCAAGGACGATGAAGAACACCAGCACCTTGTCCAGACGCGGCCGGAGCCAGGCGGCAGCCGCCCGGACCCATTCCAGCCCCGACGCCAGCTTCGCTTCGTCGGGGACAAGGCGGGGATGGAGCCAGGCGGACACCTTGCGGAGCGTCTCTCCACGACTGTTCTCCAGGGACCAGAGCACCGCCGGCAGGAACTCGATGATGAGCACCGTGGAGTAGGCCATGACGCAGAGGGCCACCTCGAACATGGCGGAGTTGATCTGCCAGCGGGCCGGCATGAAGAACTCGTACGAGTTCCAGTAGCGCCCCAGGTCCACCATGACCGAGAAGCCGGCCAGGCAGTAGCCGAACAGGCTCGTCAGAAGCGCCGAGCGGATGAGGGGGTGGAACTTCCAGTGGTTGCGGATGTAGATCAGGATCGCCATGGCATAGCCGCCGCACGCGATGGCGGTCCCCGTCGCCACGTCGTAGGCGATCCAGATCCCCCAGGGGTAGCCGTCGGACATGTTGGAGACGGCGCCGATCCCCTTCACGTACCGGACGCCGATGTAGTAGAACCCTATGATGACCAGGGTGAGCAGGACGAAGAAGGATTTGGTGAATATCTTCCCCTCCAGCCTGACGAATTCATCGTGATGACCGGCCATTATTCACCATCCTCCTTGTGTCCGTTCTTCTCCTGCTCCTTCTGGTTCTTGAGGGCGATGAAGCAAAGTGCGGAGTAGAGCGCCACCGGCGCCACGAACCCCTTGTAGATGGTGTGCTGAATCTTCTCCGAGAACTCCGCCGGAGCGTTGTCCGGCAGAGTGGGGAGACCGAGCTTATCGAAAGCAAGGGCCGACAGATAGAGGTGATTGGTCCCCCCCAGTTCATGCTCGCCGTAGACGTGGTGGATATAGCGGCCGGGATTGTCCTGGAGACGTTCGTGGGCGATCGCCAGCAGGTCCTTCCGCTTGCCGAAGGTGATGGCCCCCACGGGGCAGACCTCGGCACAGGCTGTGATCCCCTTCTCCCGCAGGTTGGTGTTCTTGCAGAGATCGCACTTGACGATCTGGGGAAGGGTCTTCTCCCACTGGAACTTTGGAATGGTGAAGGAGCAGGCCACCTGGCAGTAGCGGCAGCCGATGCAGGTATCCTTGTTGTAGTCCACCACGCCGGTTACCTTGTCCTTGGTCATGGCGCTCACCGGGCAGACTGAGACGCAGGATGGCTTCTGGCAGTGCATACAGGAATACTTGACGTAGGACCAGCGGCTGTCCGACTCCTTGCAGAGCTTGATCAGGGTGCGGGTGCTCCCGGAGAGGTCCTGGGGGGCATCCCAGAGGCCGTCCGGATCGAAGGAGGCCCGTTCGTAGGAGAGGCTGCCGTAGTCGCCGTTGACCCGCTTGCAGGTCGCCATGCACGCCTTGCAACCGACACACATGGTGGCATCATAGAGCATGCCGAGCGCCTCATCGTTGACCCACTTTTTCTCATTGGCCATGGCGGGAACGCTGCTCGCCAGGAGGGTTGCGCCGCCGAGCCCGAGCATCTTGAAAAAATCGCGCCTACTCTGGCTTTTCATGCTTCTCCTCCTCGGCGGGACCGTCCTTGGGAAGCTTCTTGGCCATCATGGCCCCTGCCCCCAGTGCCGCGCCGGCGGCCAGTCCGAGGATGCCGGTGGTCAACGGGTCGGCACCTTTCCCCTTGTCGCGCAGGTTGATCGGCGCGTAGGTGTCGGGCGGAGTCGGCTCGTGGATCTGCACCTTCTCGGCAATCGGCCGTTTGAAGAGGATATCCGGCTCGGTGCAGCCGATGCAGGGATGCCCGATGGAAACCGGCCAGGCCCCCACGTCGTTGAACCGCTGCACCGAACAGTTGGCGAAGGTCTCCGGCCCCTTGCACCCCAGCTTGTAGAGGCAGTACCCCTCCGCATGGGTTGCGTCGCCGTAGGCCTTGGCAAAGCGGCCGGCGTCGAAGTGGGGGCGCCGCTCGCAGTGCTCGTGGATCTTCCGGCCGTAGGCGAACTTCGGCCGTCCCAGGGAGTCCAGGTCCGGAAGCCGATTGAAGGTGAGGTAATACATGACCGTGGAGAGGAAATTGTAGGGGTTGGGGGGACAGCCGGGAATGTTGATGATCGGCTTGTCCTTGATGATGTCCCGCACCCCCACGGCGCCGGTCGGGTTGGGGGCGACCGACTGGATACCGCCGTAACCGGCACAGGTGCCGACGGTGATGATCGCCGCCGCCCCTTCGGCCGCATGACGCAGGGACTCGATGGCGGTCTTCCCCCCCACCTTGCAGTAGATGCCGTTCTCCTTGGTCGGGATCGCCCCCTCCACTACCAGCAGGTATTTCCCCTTGTTGGCCTGCATGGAGTCATGGAGCGACTTCTCCGCCTGGTGGCCGGAACCGGCCATGAGGGTCTCGTGGTAGTCCAGCGATATCATATCGAGGATGAGCGATGCCACCGTGGGGTGGGAGGAGCGGAGCAGCGACTCGGAGCAGCCGGTGCACTCCTGGAAGTGAAGCCAGATGACCGCGGGATTCTTGTTGGTCTCGACCGCCTCGGCAATACGCGTGTGCATGGCGAAC
>JAJZUQ010000099.1 GCA_021848385.1 Deltaproteobacteria bacterium | reverse complement strand
GCCGACAACGGCGGGTTGGAAGAAAGCGCATGCTTTGTAGTGAAGAACATCGGAAAGCCGTGTGCGGGAAAACCGCACGCACGGTTTGATGAGGGGGGGCAGGGTGAAACCTGTTCCCTACTCTACCGCATTCTAATGTTTTTTCCTTTTTTTCGATCACCAGTTCATGCGCGCGCATGAACCGGTCAATTACGAGTTAGCTGAAGGAAAAGTAGTGAAAAAGATTATTGCCCGTAAATTCATATTTTTCGCGGTCGTCAATTGGATCATGATTTGCGGATGCATTTTCCTTTTCACGCCTGGGAAAAGTGAGGGGCTCCTAGATCCTTATCTGGTTTCGATGTACCTGTTGGCTCTACTAGCCGTTCTGATTCAGTATCCATTTCTCCAGAACGCGGGTACATGGAAGCTAAAGCTATTGATATTCTACATAAGCATGGTCTTATTTCTGTTTACCGTTGGTGTATATTTCACATGGAATGAATCTGTTGGTTCGTATAAAGCAGGAACATGGGATGCAAGGTATGGCGGAGGGATGCGTTTTGTGTATTTTGGGCATATCTTCGGTGGATGGCTCTTTCCGGTGGTTGTATTTGCCAACTGGACTCTGAGAAAACGATTCTTTAACGACCACCCTAACGAGAACCTCAACAGCTAATCAGCGCCACGACCATGACGCGCCCGTCAGGTCAGGCGCTGCCACGTTAGGCAGATTAATTATGAATTTAAAGCTAGAAAACCTGGAATTGAGTTTCGGCCAAAATTACGACGTGCCGCTAATAAACCTTATTTTGGAGGAATTAAAGGCCAAATATAAGGTGAAAGAGACGAAAAAACTGAACGGGATAGACCAGTCCTACTGGGACTTGAAACTAAATGGATTATCGTTTTGTTTGCACTATGAGCATTATCTTGGGGTTTCCTTGTATTACAGGAGTTGGTTTAAGCGCGAGCAAGCCCGGAAAATGCTAAACGAGATCGCTGATTGGGCAAATACGGCATTTTCGAATCTTGAGTAGCTCGAATTTTCAGCCTGCGGAGTATGTTGTCGTATCGCCGCTGATGGAGCGATGTTATGGTAAAACCATGATCCTGCTTGTCCTGCTCGCCATATCCCTGTTTTCCGCCATTATCCTGGCCTTTGCCGGGGACTGGAAATACGCCCCGGAGGTCAACATCCTCGGCTCGGCCCTGACCTGCGCGGCAGCCTTTGCCCTGGCACTGCAGGTCTACCTCCACGGGCCGTTCACTGCCGGCAACAACTTCTTCTTCGTTGATCCCTTCAATGTCTACCTGACCGTGCTGACGGCCTTCGTCTCCATGACCACCGCCATCTTCAGCCGCCGCTACATGCGGATCGAACGGCAGCATGGCCGGGTCGGGCCGATGCGGATGCGCTTTTATCACGCCATGTTCCAGCTCTTCATCTTTGCCATGCTGATTGCGCTCCTGACCAATAACTTCGGTGTCCTCTGGATTTCAATGGAGCTGGCAACTCTTGCCACAGTGCTCCTGGTCTCCCTCTACCGCACTCCGACCGCCATCGAGGCGGCCTGGAAATACTTCATCCTCTGCGGTGTCGGGATCGCCCAGGCACTGTTCGGGACCGTTCTCCTCTACTTCGCTGCCGAACGGGTGCTGGGTGTGGGTGGCAATGCCCTGCTCTGGACGAACCTGAGCCAGGTAAGCTCCCAGCTGGAGCCGACGGTGCTTCGGCTGGCCTTTGTCTTCCTTATGGTCGGTTACGGAACCAAGGCAGGTCTGGTGCCGGTACACAACTGGCTGCCCGATGCCCACAGTGAAGGGCCGACGCCGATCTCTGCCGTCCTCTCCGGTCTTCTGCTCAACGTCGCGCTCTATGCCCTGGTGCGCTGCAAGTCGCTGGTGGATATCTCCACCGGGACACGCTTTGCCGGCAACATGATGATTGGTTTCGGCCTCCTCTCTCTGCTGGTCGCCGCCTTTTCCCTTCTGCGTCAGAAGGATATAAAACGGCTCTTCGCCTATTCATCCATCGAACATATGGGGATTGCCACCTTCGCCTTCGGCCTGGGGGGTCCGATCGCCACGTTTGGCGGGATGCTCCACATGCTGGTGCACAGCCTGACCAAATCCTCCGTTTTTTTCAGCGTCGGTCACGCCTCCCAGATGCATGGCACCCAGGAGATGTCCCGTATCCGGGGGCTTCTGCGGGGCAATCCGGCAGTCGGCTGGGGGATGATGCTGGGGGTCATGTCACTGTCGGGGATGCCCCCCTTCGGCCTCTTTGCAAGCGAGTTCCTGATCCTCACTGCTACCATCAACCAGATGCCGCTCCTGGCGATCCCCCTGCTGATCGGCCTGGCAGTGGCCTTTGCCGCTCTGTTCCGCCGCGTGCAGCCCATGGTGGCCGGTGCCACACCCCCCTGGCAGACACCGCTCACGGCAGCCAACATCCCGGTTTTTCTCCATCTGGCTCTGGCGGTACTGTTCGGCCTCTACCTTCCCCCCTTTCTGTCCCGCTGGTTCGAGATGGCGGTGGAGTTGTTGCGATGAACAACCTGAGTGAGCAGATAGCGGCACGTTTTGGTGCGGATGCCCTGCGCGAGACCGGCCATTTTCCCGATACCGTTCCGCTGCTTTCCATACCCCGTGACGGTTTCGAGGATGCCGCCATTCTTATGAAAAAGGCCGGCGCACGGCTTGCGGCGCAGTGGGGGGTGGACGAAACAACGATGGGACGGGGTTTTGCCGTTATTGCCTGCTACGCATGGGAGAGCGATTATCTCCTGGTGCGCTGCGAGACCCCCCGTGACGATCCCACTTTTCCCAGCCTGACGAAGAAATACATCCCCGCCTTCCGTTTTGAACGGCAGATTGAAAGCCTGATGGGGCTGGTTCCCACCGGTCATGTCCATTCCGACCACCGCCCCTGGATCAAGTTCGAGGATTGGCCTGCCGATGCCTGGCCATTGCGGAAATTATTCGACCCCGCCCAAAAGATGCCGAGGGTAAAGGGTGAATACCGCTGGGCCAGGGCGCGGGGCGAGGGGGTCTATGAAATCCCGGTCGGCCCGGTGCATGCCGGGATAATCGAACCGGGGCATTTCCGCTTCCAGGCCATGGGAGAGGATATCCTCAACCTCGAAGAGCGGCTCGGCTACACCCACAAGGGGATCGAAAAGCGGTTCGAGGCCCTTTCCTGGAAGGATGGCGTGCGCCTGGCCGGCCGGGTGTCTGGTGACTCTACCGTTGCCCATGCCCTCTGTTACTGCCGCGCGCTGGAGGCCCTTTGCAGGTTTGAACCGCCCCCGCGGGCACTCTGGCTGCGGGCCGTTCTGCTGGAGCGGGAGCGGATCGCCAACCACCTCGGGGATATCGGCGCCGTTGCCAATGATGCCGCTTTTGCCTTTCTCCTCTATCAGTTCAGCCGCCTGAAAGAGACGCTTCTGCGGCTCAACCGACGCCTCTTCGGTCACCGCTATCTGATGGATCGGGTTGTGCCGGGGGGAGTGGCGGTGGACCTGGCGCCAGAAGGGACGGAGGCGATCCTCGCCGAACTTGACTGGCTGGCCGACGAGTTTGAGCGACTCATCACCATCTACGACCTGAATCCTTCCCTGGAGGACCGGGTGCGTACCACCGGCATTCTCTCCGCCGATCTGGCAAGGGATCTCGGAACGGTCGGTTTTGTGGCGCGGGCAAGCGGTCAGCCCCTGGATTGCCGGGTGCAGACGCCGTTTCCCCCTTACGACCGGTTCCCTCCGTCCATGACGGTCCTCAACTCGTGTGACGTCCATGCCCGCGTCTGGATACGGGTGTGCGAGATACGCGACTCCATCCGCCTGATCCGCGAGTTTCTGGCCACCCTTCCCCATGGGGAGATTTCGGCGGAGCTGCCGTCGCCGTCATCCTGTGCAAGCGGATTTGCCGTGGTGGAAGGATGGCGTGGTGAGATTGTCTACTGGCTGCAGGCAGGGGGAGAGGGAGGGGTAAACCGCTGCATGATCCGTGATCCCTCCAGCGTCAACTGGCTGGGGCTCGAACAGGCGGTACTCGGGAATATCGTCCCCGATTTCCCTCTCTGTAACAAGAGTTTCAACCAGTCCTACTCGGGACACGACCTGTAGCAGGTTGTTGAAAAGCAGCCATCTCGCCGCCGTCCTCGAAAGCCTCCTTGTGCGGCGTAGCGCGGCTACGCCTCCGCGGGGCTTTCTGTGGGTGCAACGATCTGACTGTTTTTGAACAACCTGAGTTTTTCAACAACCTGTCAGGAGCAAGGAAGAACAATGCTGAGAATTCTGCACCAGATATTCAGAACCGGCGTCGTGACCGAACCGTTGCCGGAACAGGTGGAGGCCGAGGTCATCATGGTGGGCAAGAGGCTGGAGGAGGCGATCCGCAAGCGCTTCAGCCGGAGCCTGGTCATCCGCGAGGTGGATGCGGGTTCCTGCAACGGTTGCGAGCTGGAGATCATCGCCATGAATAATCCGATCTACAACTGCGAGCGCTTCGGCATCAGTTTTACCGCCTCCCCCCGCTTCGCCGATATGCTGCTGGTGACCGGGCCGGTATCCCATAACATGGAGATCGCCCTCAAACGTACCTATGACGCTACCCCCGATCCGAAGCTGGTGGTTGCGGTGGGTGATTGCGGCATAAACGGGGGGATTTTCGGCGAAAGCTACGCTTCGCGGGGGGGGGTAGGCTCGGTTATCCCGGTCGATGCAGTTATTCCCGGCTGTCCCCCTGCCCCGGCGGATCTGCTTGCCGGGATTCTGGCGGTAGTCACAGCCGGGAATCAGTAAATTTGTCCGTTTGACAGGAATCATTCAGGGAGGGTAGTGCTATGGCATTTAAAGCGACATGCCGTTGCGAAGAAAAACATCAGGGACATCTCTGCGTGCTGCGGAGTAATGAGCTTACCGATGAGATAGCGCACCTGACGGACAACCCGAAAGTCGCCTGTTTTACCTGTGGAGCGGAGGCCAATTCACCAGATAACGTGTGTGCTCCTGTCACAATTAATTAGTTTCCATCCGGAAACGGTTCTTTTCCGCCCTGGCGGCGTCAACCATCGGGTTTGCTTGTGCGGCGTACCGACGTACGCCTCCGCGCAACCCCTTGTTTTCCTTGCCAGGACGAAAAACTCCTCGTTTCCAAATTGGAAACCGATAGTGTCACATCCGGAGTTTCCGGATGGACACTAATTAACCCTGAAACCGG
>JAJZUQ010000098.1 GCA_021848385.1 Deltaproteobacteria bacterium | reverse complement strand
TCCGATCTTGGACGGGCGCGGGTCCGCCAGCGATGCAGAGATGGCCTCTTTGGTTTCGGCTGTCCATGCCCAGAGCTGATGGCGCGGAATCGGTTCGACGGGAATCAGCATAATCCTTCCGTCTTCCAAAATTTCAAGGTCAAGGGCATCGCCGGGATTAATCCCCACAGCAGGGGGAAGGGTGACCCGTCTCCTGGAATCTGCTTGCACAAGCATGGGTTGACTACCTCCTGATCAGACTATACCAAAATTGTAACAAATGGGCAATTCCCATTTGCAACAATGTATCAATTCCGGGATTACCGATGTCCCCACAGAACTCGGAAACAAATTGACGTCAAACAGGGAGACTGACAATGCAACAGTTTGCCAGCAAGATCAAACTCCGCATCGATTGGAACGACATCGACATGTTCCACCACGTGAACAACATATCGGTATTGCGGTATGTCCAGTCGGCGCGGACCCACTACCTGGAGGCGATCGGCCTCATGCAGCTGCAACTCACCGACAAGAAAGGGCCGATACTGGCCTCCAGCAGCACCCAGTTCAAAAAGCAGCTGTTCTATCCCGGCAGTGTGACCATCTATTCGAAGGTAAACGCCATCAAAAACAGCAGTTTCACCCTGCAGCACTGGATCTATGACGACAGCGGTGAACTCACCACCGAGGTCACCGACATCATCGTTTTCTTCGACTTCACGACCAACACGAAACTCAAGATACCCGATGCCCTGAAGGAAAAGATTCATTCACTGGAAAACCGGGTACAGCTGTAATAGTGATCCGGTGATTACATATGAATGGTAGGGGCCAGGCTTGCCTCGCCCAATCCGGGGCGGGGGCACCCCGCCCCTACAGCAGGGGTTGAATGTTTAATCGCCGAAATTAAAATGTGAGAAAAAGAGTTTGACGCCGGTGCATTTTGTGTACACAACCGTTACAGGACAAACCGGAAGGTCGCTCCCTTGTCCGGTTCACCTTCAGCCCAGATCCTGCCCCCATGACGCCGGATGATCCGTTCTACCGTGGCGAGGCCGATACCGTGCCCCTTGAATCCGCCAGCTCCAGGGAGACGCTGGAAAGGAATGAAAAGCTTCTCCGCATCCGCCATATCGAAACCTGTCCCGTTGTCCCGTATAAAAAACGCCTCTTTCCCGTCGATGTCGGTCCCGCCGAATTCGATGACCGCTTTCTCCCGGGTAGCGGTATACTTCCAGGCGTTGCCGATGAGGTTTTCAAGTGCAACTTTCAGCAGCTTCGCATCACCGTTCGCCGTGATCCCATCGGCTATCAGGAACGTCGCCCGGCGCTCCGGTTCGGTAAAGGCCAGTTCGGCGGCCACCGCATGCGCGATCAGGCTGAGATCTACGGTTTCCCGAAGCAGCTCACTGCGGGTGACAAACGAGAGCTTGAGCAGTGCATCGATGAGCCCGTTCATCTGCAGGGCTCCGTCCTGGACCTCCTGCAGATACCCTTGGCATTGCTCATTCAGGTCATTACCGCATACCTCCCGGATGACCTGGCAGTAGCCGCTGATGACCGTCAGGGGCTTGCGCAGGTCATGGGAAACCGAATAGCTGAACGCCTCCATCTCCCGGTTGGCGTTCTCCAGATCGATGGTCCGTGCCATCAGGTCAGTATTCAGCTTTTCAATTTCCCCCTGGGCCCGCTTCCGCTCGGTCACGTCGGTGATGACTGCCAGCGAGCGGACGATCTTCCCCTCGTCGTTCCTTTCGCATGAAGCGGTAAGAAGAACATCAATGATCTCGCCGTTCTTCTTCACCATCCGGTACGGCACGTCCTCGCAGGAACCGGTCCGGAAAAACTCAGGCAGGACGACCTCCTCGGCGTAACGCCGGGATTCATCCGTGAGGAATTCCGCTGTCTTCCGGCCGAGCACTTCGCTTTTTTCGTATCCAAGCGTTTCTAGCCAGTGATTGCTGACACTGACAATCTTCCAGTCGTGATCTATGGAATGGATCATGACCGGAGTCTCCTGGTAGAGGCGGCGATAGCGCTCTTCGCTCTGGCGCAGCTTTTCTTCAGCCTTCTTGCGGGCGGTTATGTCGCTAGCCAGACTCAAAAGACATCGTTCCCCGCCGATTTCGATGATCTCCGCCGAATAGAGACAGGTCAATTCAGCCCCTGATTTATTCCTGAAGACAATCTCCAGATTACGCACCTTTTCCCCATCCGCCAGCATCCGCAGCACCCTGGCCCGGTCTTCCGGGTTCCAGGTGTTGAGATCCAGGGAAGAATTGCCTATCACCTCGTCGCGCCGGTACCCTATCACCCTTTCGTATGCCTCATTGACCTCAAGGTACCGCCCGTCTTCAGCGGAAGCGATGACGAGAACGCTCGGCACCGCCTGGAATGCCAGGGAGAATTTTTCCTTTTCCTTCTTCAGTGCCTCTTCGGCCCGGCTGTGCTGAATGCGATACCACATCCCCTGCATGATGAGCGTCAACTGCTGGACGTCGGTTTCATCGTACTTCTCATCCTTGTTTCCGACCCCGGCAACGATGACGATCCGTTCGCCGTCGAAAATCGGGACGTTCATGTGGCGTCGAACCTCCACGTGCCCCGGTGGATACCCTTTCTTGCAGGGGTTGGGTGCTGCGTAGTCGTTGGTGATGACCGGTTTTCGCTGTCGTACCGCCTCCCCCCAGAGTCCCGTGGAGGCCAGAAGATACTTCCGTGGTTTGTCGGCGATGGCGCATTCCTGCATCGCCTCCCGTGACCAGGAGTACATGGTAAGGAGGGACTCATCTTCATTGACGAATGCCAGGTAGCCGATTCTGCTCCGGGTCAGTCGCACCGTTTCTCCCAAGGCAAAATCAGCGACTTCCTTGAGTGACGATGTGGTCATCTCGTTCAGCCGCAAGAGGGTCTTGAGCCTGGATTCGTTGGCGGACTGCTGTTCCTCCAGATCGGCAACCATCTGGTTGAACACCTGGGCCATAACGCCGATCTCGTCGCCGGAGTCGATTTCCAGAAGGTGGTGATGACCGAAGTCAGCCGGCAGCGATTCCACATGGCGGGTGAAGGTTGCGAGCGGTGCGGTGAGCCGTTTCATCAGGTGCCAGACGATTGCCAGGACAACAATGGTGAACGCCAGTGTCGCCAGAAGGAAATAGAGCTGCGTGGTTTTCAGCGGCGCGTAGGCTTCGGCTGAGGGGTAGTTTGCAACCAGTATCCAGCCGGTGTCACGCAGGTGCCGGACCGATGAAATGACTCGTACCCCTAGTGAGTTGACGGTCTCTTCGCTTCCTTCAAATCCGGCAAGGGCCTTTTCGTAGAGAGGGGTTGCCTCCTGAGGAAGCATCTTGGTCAGGATTTTGCTCCGGTCTGGATGGACGATGATGGTCCGGTCACGGTCGGTCAGGTAAAAGTAGCTGGAATCGCCGTATCGGGTGAGGGAGAGGTCTTCGAGGAAATTTCTCCCCCAGAGGTCGAAACTCCCGCCAAGAATGGCCGTCAGTGTTCCCTGACTGTCGAAAATTGGGGCAGAGAAAAATATGGAGGGATGGCCTGAAGAGTGGGAGGAGGTGTAGGGTTTGGAAATGTAGGGTTTTCCGGTTGTTACCGTATGGTGAAAAAACTCCTGAGATGCCTGGTCCAGTCCTCGCCGGCCGGGAAGAAAGGGGCTTTCTGCAATCAGTTTTCCGTCGCGGGAGATGAGAAACAGGCCATTGTCGAAGACAGAGAGAAGCGCAATGCGGGCATCGAGGAAGCGTTGGGCATGGTCGGGATTGCGAAGGGTTTCAAGCGGCATTTCACGCGCCGCAGTTATGAGTGCTTTGTGAGCCAGGGCCAGCTTGTCGTCGATGTTTGCCGCCAGGGAAGAAACAAAGGCAAACTGCTGGTGGATGATGGCCTCTTTAAGCGACCGTTCCTGGTAGGAAAGGGCACCCCATGCCAACACGGCGATCACCATCACGAACAGGACGGAAACCGCCAGTGACATCTTGGTTTTCATGCTGAGGTTTTTCAGACAGAGTTTTTTCACGCCGCAGCGACTCCAAATGAGTCCGAATATTGCAAGAAAATAAAGTATAGCAGATAATCAACGTATTTTCACACTAAGTTCTTTAGGTAATTCCAGGGTTTTCCCGTGGTAACGTCTTGACTGCTCCGGCGCGAAGGCGATCACAAGCCCAAAAGCCTGTAATCATAAGGATGTTCATGGATTACCGGCAATCGGGACTGCAGGCCACAGGCTTTCCCCGGTGGCAGTTTCTCCTTGACACCCGCTGCGTGAAGGGTTACAAATGTTATATATGAATAAATTCGTCACTGTCTGGGAGCACGCCATGAGCAGGCCCCTCACATCATTCAAACCGCCCATGCCGGCAATACGCCGGTTGGGCGGTTTTTTGCGTTATGGAGCTGCTACCCGCGGGAAATATCGCCTCAATATCCGGTTATGAGAAGAGTATCTATGGCATCCCCATCTCGTCGCCCCTGTTTCTCGCCATAGCACAGGATCAGATCAGCCGTGTGGATGCGCTTCCGAAACAACATGTGCCACCAGGGCGGAAAAGAACCGTTTCCGGATGGAAACCAGATAAAGGAGTGGATACCTTGAAAGAGACGGATCACAGGGCTGTGGAAGTGTCGGATGCAAGGAGGACACACTTTGTGCTTGCGCCCCTGATCGGCGTCTACCTCCTTTCCATGTTCATCACTCTTTCCCACCTTGGCGAGCCGTTTCCCTTTATGGGGAAACTCTACTCAGGGGATACCAGCGAATCCTTGATCTTTGCAGACTGCATCATCATTTTGTACCTTATTGTCGGAATACTGAAGCGGCAACGGCTCACCCTCTGGCTGCTTATGGCCTACAATTTTATCGAAAGCTTTAATGGGATTGCCAACCTCTTCCTGCTTCCTGTTCAGAAGATTACCACAATTACCGGGGCCATCGTCCCCGACTACGACTACCGCGTCAATGCTTTCTGGGTGTTCGTTCTGTTCCTGTTGCTGAACGTATTCCTGTATTTCAACCGGGGCCGCTTCGATAATAAATCTATTTACCTGTGGTAGCGGACCGGTTACGGCCGGTTCGTTCCCGGTTCAACATCGCCTCCGGAACAGCTCGCAAACCCGCCCATCCAATAGCTGCACGTGCTGCGACAGCCATTCCTAATGCGGCTCTAAACCGACCGCCGATCACCAATCCCGACAGTACTCGCTCACTCCGAATGTGCACAAAGAAAAAGGGCCATGCTGGTTGCCATGGCCCTTCTAACTCATTTACACTGTGGATGATTCCGCAACGGCCGCTTCGATGGATGCGGCCAGAAG
>JAJZUQ010000097.1 GCA_021848385.1 Deltaproteobacteria bacterium | reverse complement strand
CGGAGACATTGCCTGTTTTTCGTTTCATCCCCGCAAGATCGTCGCCACCGGTGACGGGGGGATGATTACGACGAAGAATCCTGAATACGACCGGAAATTTCGCCTTCTGAGGCAACACGGAATGTCGGTGCCTGATACGGTCAGGCACAGCGCCAGCCAGGTGATATTTGAAGATTACGTGACCACCGGATTCAACTACCGGATGACGGACGTTCAGGCGGCAATAGGGATAGAGCAGCTTAAAAAACTGCCGTCACTATTGGAGGAAAGGAGACAGTTGGCGGCCTTGTATGACGAAATGCTGAAAGATATCAGCTGGCTGGATACCCCGAGAGAGGCGCCGTACTGCAGAACGAACTGGCAGAGCTATCCGGCGAGGGTCAGAGACGGCGCACCGGTGAGCCGGGACAAGCTCATGCAGCATCTGCTCGATTTGGGAATCTCGACTCGCCGGGGGATCATGAATGCCCACCAGGAGCCTGCGTACGCTGCAATGTGCCCGCTGCCGCATTCTGAACTGGCAAGGGACTCCGTGGTGCTTCTGCCACTCTTCAACGGGATGAAAGAGAGTGAGGTGGAAACGGTTACGAAAGGAATCGCCAATGTCTAAAAAACTTCTTCTGTTCCCGTTCGGAGGCAATGCCAGAGAAGCTCTCATTTCGGTATTTGCCATAAATGAGAGGGGAAATGAGTGGGATGTCGTTGGTTTTATCGATGACGACCGATCTCGGCATGGCCAGGAGTGTTGCGGGATACGGGTTCTTGGGGGAAGAGAGGTTCTGGAGGAAATCCCTGACGCTTATGTTCTTGCCGTGCCCGGGAGTCCAACAAGCTATCCCAGACGCAAGGAGATCATTGCGAGCCTGAATTTAGATAGATCACGCTTTGCAAACATCATTCATCCCTCAGTCGTAATTGCGCCCGATGCGATAATAGGTTGTAACATAATCATGATGCCAAACGTAGTAATAAGTTGCGGAGTCACCATCGGAGATCACTGCATCATTCTGCCAAATACTGTAATTTCACATGACAGCAAGGTGGGAGACTATTGTTGCCTGGGTTCCAACATATCAATTTCCGGATCTGTACGTATCGGCAATAACTGTTATATAGGTTCCGGTTCCAAATTCAAGGAAAATGTTTCTATAGGCAACGAGACACTTGTGGGGCTAGGTTCCAATGTAATATGCGATATTGATGCCAATGCTATAGCTGTTGGTAATCCTGCAAAAGTTATCAAAGCGAAAACGTAAATATGCAATATATTTTATTTGCAGCTAGGCTTGACTGTACTAAAATATAAGGTAATAAGTAAAATATTGGATATGTATTTGTAGTTGTAATGTTGTATGTGTAGCACATATTTAACTCTAAATAGTTTGCTTACCGTAATAGTAGCAGATTTATGTAAGATAAGATGTTGTTAGGGGTTTGGTCTCATGGTAATGACCTTGTTCAAGAGACTTATGATACTCACGACGTTATTGGCTGTCGTGGGAGTGGCATTATTCATATACCGGAAAGGTATGGGGGGTATTGTTGGAAAACCCACGTCATACGGCGCGTTCAGTTCGGCTGACAAGGCAGGCGATCAGGAAAACCTTGGTAGTAGTGCCGTCATGGTTTCGCACCGTCTTCCTCGCCCGGTTCTTATCATTTCATCCGTGTCGAATCCGTTCACCCATTACTATGCCGAGATTCTGCGCGCCGAAGGTTTGAACGCATTTGACGAGACCGACATAGCATCGGTAACAACTGCAGCGCTCGCTTCTTACGATGTGGTCATCCTGGGAGAGATGCCTTTGTCAACATCCCAGTCCCACATGATCAGCAGGTGGGTCAACAAGGGGGGACATTTAATCTCCATGCGCCCCGACAAGAAGCTTGCCGGCCTGCTCGGCCTGACCGACCTCTCTTCGTCTCTTTCGGACGCGTATCTGCTGGTGGACACCTCCTCCGGTGCCGGTTCGGGGATCGTGGGAGAGACGATTCAGTTCCATGGTACGGTAGATCTTTACTCTCTCAACGGTGCATCAACTATTGCGACACTATGCTCCAATGCCGTGACTAAAACCTCCCACCCGGCCGTAACCCTGAAAAGCGTCGGCAATAGGGGTGGTATGGCGGCCGCATTCGCATACGACCTTGCCCGTTCGGTCATCCTGACACGCCAGGGAAATCCGGCTTGGGCGGGACAGGAGAGAGACGGTTATCCACCAATTCGTTCCAATGACATGTTCACTGGCGCCATGAACGTTCCCTCCCGTTCGGACTGGGTTGATCCCGACAAGATTGCGATTCCCCAGGCCGATGAGCAGCAGCGTCTTCTTGCAAACCTCATCATTCGGATGAACTACGACAAGAAGCCCTTGCCCAGGTTCTGGTACTTTCCCCGCGGCTTGAAGGCGGTCGTGATCATGACCGGGGACGACCATGGAAACGGGGGGACCGCCGGAAGATTCGATGCGTACCAGGCCATGAGCCCTCCCGGTTGTTCTGTCGAGGACTGGGAGTGCATCAGAGGCACTTCATACCTCTTCCCGGAAACCCCGCTTGGCAATGCTCAGGCTTCCGCTTACAGCAACGCCGGTTTCGAGGTAGCCCCCCATCTCAATACCAACTGCGCCGACTGGACCCCTTCCTCTTTGAGGTCCCTGTTCTCGGACCAATTCAGCGATTGGAGCGAAAAATACTCTTCCTCTCCCCGTCCCGTTACGCTTCGCGTGCATTGTATTACCTGGAGCGATTACTCAACCATGCCCAAGGTTGAACGGAGCCATGGAATCAGGCTCGATACAAACTACTATTATTGGCCTGCCGACTGGGTAAGAAATCGCGCCGGCCTTTTCACCGGCTCCGGTATCCCCATGAGGTTTGCCGACGATAAAGGCAATCTCATCGATGTCTACCAGGCTGTAACTCAAATGACCGATGAGTCGGGCCAGGCATATCCCTTTACCATCGATGCGCTGCTCGACAGGGCGATCGGGGCTGAAGGGTACTATGGAGCCTTCGTGGCCAATATGCACACCGATCGGGTTGTTTCGGACGGCTCCACTGCAATTGTACGGTCTGCCCTGGCCCGGAGGGTTCCCGTGATATCAGCCCGCCAATTGCTGGGATGGCTGGATGGCCGTAATGCTTCGTCATTTGATTCGGTAACATGGAAAGGGAATACCCTCAGTCTGTCGATTACAGCCGCCAAAGGTGCCCGCGGGCTTGTGACCATGGTGCCGGTGGCACGCGGGCATACTGTCACCGGCGTTACGTCCGGCGGCAGGGAGTTGCACTTCACAATTACGGTAATCAAAGGGGTCAAGTATGCATTATTTCCGACGAGAACCGGAAAATACGAGGTTCGGTACGCATCGCAATCGACCCCTTCGCATCGTTCATTACCGCCTTCGCGACCCACTTCATCGGTATTGATGACATATCTTCAGGGAGTATGAACCAATCATTTGCCTGGATGGAATTTTATGCAGAACGGTTTTGCTGTCACGCAAGAAATTGATAATGGGCTGCTTCCATGTCCTGTGTGCAATGAGTAGAAGTGAGCGGAGGGAATAATGAAAACCACTCCAATTGGCAGGCTCTCGGCAGGTTTGACAATTTTTTTCGTCATGATTGGTATCGCCCTGATCTTTCCGATGGAAGGGCGAAGCTCGTGCACTGCGCCGTCCAATGTTATTGAGTCCGAGAATTGCAAGCCGGGAAACCCTGCCGGCGAGTGGGACATTTCCGGCGCGGGCGACCCGAGCATCCAGGGGTTCGCCACGGACATCAGCGTCAACAAGGGAGAGACCGTTCATTTCAAGATCCAGACGGATGTGGGCAGTTACCGTCTGGATATCTACCGGATAGGCTACTATGGTGGCAGTGGTGCCCGCAAGGTGGCAACGGTTCAGCCCTCTGCAGTTTTGCCCCAGGCCCAGCCCGCATGCGTCAACGACAGCACAACCAAGCTTACCGACTGCGGCAACTGGGCCGAATCGGCCTCTTGGACGGTTCCTGCGGATGCCGTCACGGGAGTCTACGTCGCGAAGCTCGTCCGCTCGGACACCGGCGGAGCGAGCCACATCATCTTCATTGTCCGGGACGACTCCGGAAACGCCGACCTTCTGTTCAAAACCTCCGATACCACCTGGCAGGCCTATAACAGTTACGGCCTCGGTTATATCGAATACCCCGACTACGGCTATCCCACCCAAAAGGCCTCCAAGGCCAGCTATAACCGCCCATTCCTGACCCGTCAGATTAATGATGGCCTTGGAGCCTATAACTGGTTCTTCCAGGCAGAATACCCCATGATCCGCTGGCTTGAGGCCAACGGCTACAACGTCAGTTATTTTACTTCTGTCGATGCCGACCGTCGCGGGGGCGACATCCTCAAACACAAGGTCTACCTCTCGGTCGGTCATGACGAATACTGGTCCGGCCAGGAGCGCGCAAACGTGGAGGCGGCCCGGAATGCAGGCATCAACGTGGCCTTCTTCGGCGGTAACGAAATCTACCGCAAGATCCGTTGGGAAAATGCCATTGATGGCTCCGGTACGCCGTATCGGACGATGGTCTGCTATAACGAGAGTAACGCACCCACCCCGATAGATCCCGCCGATCCCCCGATTTGGACCGGAACCTGGCGTAATCCGCGTTTCAGCCCACCGGCTGATGGTGGTCGCCCGGAGAATGCCCTGAGCGGAACCTTCTTCACAGTGTCGGAAGGGCCAAATCCTCTCGGCATTTCCCTTGAGGTGCCGCAGGCAAACGGCAGGATGCGATTCTGGAGAAACACTCCCGTGGCATCGCTTGCTGCAGGACAAAAGGCCGTTCTTGGTGACCGTGTGGTCGGCTATGAATTCGATGAGGATATCGACAACGGTTATCGCCCAGCCGGCCTCGTGCAACTGTCGTCAACCACAACAGCAGTAAACGAAAAGCTCCTGGGGGACAACGTCAATATCGGCGCCGACATCTATCTGCCCGGGACGGCGACCCATGCTATGACCCTCTATCGGGCCCCGAGTAAGGCACTGGTCTTTTCAGCCGGAACGGTGCATTGGTCCTGGGGCCTCGACGGCCAGCACGACAATGGGCCGTCGGTTCCCGATCCGAGCATGCAGCAGGCCACGGTGAACATCCTCGCCGACATGGGGGCACAGCCCGCAACCCTGCAATCGGGGCTGGTCATTGCAACTCCTTCTGCCGATCAAGTTTCCCCGGTTTCTGTAATAACCTCGCCGCCACCCGGTTCCTCACTGCAGGTGAATAGCCCCGTAACGATCACCGGTACCGCCACTGACAGTGGTGGAGGGGTGGTGGGAGGAGTCGAGGTTTCGACCGACGGAGGAGTGACCTGGCACCCGGCAATGGGTCGCGGGAACTGGAGCTACACCTGGATTCCGACCGGTACCGGTAATGTCACCATCCTGAGCAGGGCGGTCGACGATAGCGGCAATCTGGAGACCCCCTCTTCGGGGGTGAGTGTTACCGTCACCGGCATCCCGAGCTTCACCCTCTGGACTGGCACGACTGTGCCTGGGACCGTGGATTCCGGGCCGGACAGTGCGGTGGAGCTGGGGGTGAAGTTTCGCTCCGACTCCAACGGCTACATAACCGGTATCCGCTTTTACAAGGCGAGCACCAACACC
>JAJZUQ010000096.1 GCA_021848385.1 Deltaproteobacteria bacterium | reverse complement strand
TCTCTCTTCAGCTTGCGGTCACCGATCTCGGTACGACGGAGGCATTCTATGCCGGTATCCTGGAACTCCCCATTGAGAGGGCGCTGACCTCACGGGGGGCTCCGGAGCATCTCGTGCTGCGGCAAGACGGGTTGGAATTGATCTTTGTGGATGAGGATGCGGTCGGGAGAGCCCATCCGGTTCTGGCTGAGCGGTTGGCTGAGTACCCGAAAGGGGTGGGGATTACGTTCCATATCCGGGTGAACGACATAGAGGATGTCTTTGACGCGATCCTGGAGGAGGATATGACGGTTCTCTATCCTCTGGAGGAGAAGCCCTATGGGACGAAGGAGTTCTGGTGCTTCGACCCTGACGGGTACCTCCTGGTGCTGGAGGAGCCGTCAGTGCGGTGAAACGTTAAAAGTGGGGAATTGCGGGCAACCGGTTGCAGAGCTGGTTGCCCGTTTCTGTTACGCCTTGTTCTTTTTCTTCTCCCGATCCTCGGGAGTGCAGGAATCAGCCATTCAGGTGGGGACTCCTAACCGGGGGAGGATGTACTTCTGCAGTACGATCCAGAATGCCACGAAGCCGACAATCATAAGCAGGTCTTTCATCGGTCTACCTCCTGACCGCCATGCTATCATATATTCAGAAAAGTATATACAGTAAATCTTCTCCTTGCGAGTGTTGAGCTAAAGCGGGGCGTAAAAAAACTGTTGACATTGTCATGCCGGATAACTATTATGAAAATCACTTTCAATTAAGGAGGGTGCGTGAAACGGGTAAAGAAAAAACTGCTCAGCGATTTTATTGCTCGCAAGGGGCTAAAGTCCACTCGCCAGCGTGATACCATTCTTGATTTTTTCCTCGCTTCGGACCGCCACATGAGCATCGAGGAACTCTACCTGAAGGTCCGGGCCAAGCACCCCAACATCGGCTATGCTACGGTTTACCGCACCCTCAAACTCTTTGTCGAAGCAGGGCTTGCCCGCGAGATCCAGTTCGCCGACGGCCAGACCCGCTACGAGCATGTCAACGAGGGGGAGCACCACGACCACCTGGTCTGTACCCATTGCGGTACCATTGTCGAGTTCGAGAACCCTGTCATCGAAAAGTTGCAGGACGAGGTGGCCAAGTCCCACGGGTTTCTGATCGAAACCCACAAGATGGAAATTTACGGGCTCTGTCCCAAGTGTCATTAGGGTGCCTTTGCTCTAAAGCTGCGGAGTCACCAGGGAGAATCGGTATGTCTTTTATCAGCTGTTTTGTATGTCAAGATTATCTCTCTGCCCCCGAGTCTCTGTGGTGGATCCCAAACTAAATTTTTTTCCAAGAACATTGAAAGTGATTTTCATAAACATCAACTGAAGCAGCACGGAAAGGTCGTACCGTAAATGGCATTGTTCAAGAAGAAAGCGAGTTGTCACACTCCCCACAACGATGCACCCTCCCACGCCCGGAAGGTGGTACTGGTGGGGAATCCGAACGTGGGGAAGAGTGTCCTCTTCAACGCCCTGACCGGCGCCTATGTAACGGTCTCCAATTATCCCGGCACGTCTGTGGAAGTTTCCCGCGGTTCGGCGACCATCGACGGCGAGCAGTTCCAGATCATGGATACACCGGGGATGTACTCCATTCTCCCCATTACGGAAGAGGAGCGGGTGGCCCGGGAGATACTCCTCAACGAGTCGCCTGACGTGGTGGTCCATGTCCTCGATGCCCGTAACCTGGAACGGATGCTGACCATGACGCTCCAGCTTATTGACGCCCAGCTGCCGGTGGTACTGGTGGTGAACATCATGGACGAGGCGGAGAGCATGGGGCTCACCATCGATATTCCGCTGCTGCAGGAAAAGCTCGGCATTCCGGTGATCGGCGCGGCCACCGCCAAGAAGCGGGGACTGGCGGAGATCCGTCATGCCATCGCGACCTACACGGGGGAGACCCATGCGGTGTTCGGCTACAGCCGGCGGCTGGAAGCGGATATCGACAGCGTGGCAACTCTCATCCATGGCACGTATCCCATTTCCCGCAAATCCCTGGCACTGCTCCTCCTTCAGCGGGACGACGAAGTGACCGCCCTGGTGAAGGAACGGGAAGGAGAGGGGTACACGGCCATCGCAGCTCAGGTGAAGGCGAAATGCTTCGAGCGGCGTGAATCCTTCCATATGGATCTCTCCATGGAGCGGAAGGGGATCGTCACGGGACTTCTGGCCGATGTATTCCGGTTTCCCGCCCAGCGGCGTGTGACCTTCAGCGAGCGACTCTCCCGCTGGGCGGTCCGGCCCCTGACGGGAGTGCCGCTCTTGCTGGTGGTCCTCTACTTTGGCCTCTACAAGTTTGTCGGCGATTTCGGTGCCGGGACCCTGGTGGACTTTCTGGAAAAGGGGCTGTTCGAGGATCATTTCAATCCCTGGATAACCGGCATCACCAAGGCCGTTATCCCGTGGGAGGTGATCCAGGAGCTGTTCGTGGGGGAATACGGGATCATAACCCTCGGGCTCCGCTATGCGGTG
Source organism: Deltaproteobacteria bacterium (assembly GCA_021848385.1). GTDB lineage: Bacteria > Desulfobacterota > Desulfuromonadia > Geobacterales > Geobacteraceae > Geomobilimonas. The sequence goes on along the minus strand of JAJZUQ010000096.1, from coordinate 3,254 downwards.
GGGATCATCCTCCCCATCGTGGCGACCTTCTTCCTCTTCTTCTCCATTCTGGAAGACAGCGGCTATTTCCCCCGCCTGGCGCTTCTGGTGGATCGGGTATTCAAGAAGATCGGCCTTACGGGACGGGCGGTGATCCCCATGGTGCTCGGGTTCGGCTGTGACACCATGGCCACCATGGTGACCCGCACCCTGGAGACGGTACGGGAGCGGATCATCGCCACCCTGCTCCTGGCGCTGGCCATTCCCTGCTCGGCCCAGCTCGGGGTGATCATCGCGCTCCTGTCCAAGGCGCCGGGGGCGCTCCTCGCCTGGAGTGTCTGCCTTCTGATCATTTTTCTCGTCATTGGTTTCCTTGCGGCCCGGCTCATGCCGGGTGAGACTCCCATGTTCTATATGGAGCTTCCCCCCATGCGGCTCCCCCAGCTCTCCAATATCCTGACCAAGACATATACCCGCATGCAGTGGTACTTCATGGAGATACTGCCACTCTTTATCCTCGCTTCAGTGCTTCTCTGGGTCGGCAAGATAACCCACTTCTTCGAGATAGCGGTGGAAGGGCTGAGCCCGCTCATGGCTGCCATCGGCCTTCCCAAGGAAGTAGCGGTCGCCTTCATCTTCGGTTTCTTCCGCCGGGATTACGGCGCGGCTGGGCTCTATGACCTGCAGACCAAGGGGGTCCTCGATCCGCGCCAGCTGACGGTTGCTGCCGTGACCCTCACCCTCTTCATCCCCTGCGTTGCCCAGTTCCTTATCATGAAGAAGGAGCGGGGGATGAAAGTGGCTCTTGGGATCGGCCTGTTCGTCAGTGTGCTCGCCTTTGGAAGCGGCTGGCTGCTCAACCGGTTTTTTCTGGTGACGGGGCTTTTGTGATGCGAGAAACCGGGGTCCGGGATCCGGGACTCGGGACTAGGGACTCGGGACTAGGGACTAGGGACTAGGGACTAGGGACTAGGGACTAGGGACCCTGAACTTTCAACTTTCAACCTGGAGTTTCTGATGGTACGGTGCGGTTTTTGTGGACATGAGTATACTGAAGAAGAAGGAATCAAGGGGTGTGGCAAGTGCGGGAAGCCGTGCCGTTCAATCCGCTGCCCCAGGTGCCTCTATGAGAATCCTGCCGAACCGGCGGTGGTGAAAAAACTGAAAGAAGTATTCGGCAGGAAATCGTAGGGGCAAACCTTGCGTTTGCCCTTGAATATGGCGATTACGATGATCGCCCCTACAAGCCAGATATATTTTTTACAAGGAGACATACAGCATGAAACTGTCCGAAAAAGCCGAAGAAATTCTCGAAGAGCTCTGGATCGCCGTTGAGGAGGAGGGGCGTGGTTTCGAGGAACAGGAGCGGATCAGTGTGGCGGCCGATGACCCGGCCTACCAGGAACTGACCGGTCTGACTCTGATTGAGGTGCGGGAGGGGCGGGTCTATTTCCGTCCCGAGGGGAAGGAGGAGGGGCGCAAGACCATCCGGCGTCACCGCCTGGCGGAACGGCTGATGATGGACGTCCTCAACATCCGGGGGGAGACCGCCGAGGACAAGGCGTGCCAGTTCGAGCATCTCCTCAACGAGGGTGTGGATGCCAAGGTCTGCACCATGCTGAACCATCCCACAACCTGCCCCCATGGCAAGACGATCCCTCCCGGCGACTGTTGCGCGGAGGCGCGGCAGAGCGGCGATCTTGGAGTTGTGCCGCTGACGGAGCTTAAATCGGGTGAAGATGGGGAGATTGCCTACATCCTGACCGAGGACAGCAAGAAGATGCAGAAGCTGATGGCCATGGGGGTCCTCCCGGGCAACCGGATCATCCTGATGCAGAGTTTCCCGTCCTATATCTTCCGGGTCGGCTTCTCCGAGTTTGCCATCGATACCGCCATGGCCCGGGAGATATTCGTCAGGAGGTAGGACCGTTCCGTTCCGCAGGGACGTAGTTCTGTGCGGAATCGAAAATTGCGGTCAGTAACTACGGCGGATTCAATCGGAATCCGCCGATTTTTTGTGATTTTGTGACAGTCTCAAACTCATTAAAACCCGGTCTGGTGCTGGTTTACGGTTTTTACACTGTTCTGCAATATATCGTTGACATCCACAGGTTTGAATGCTACCAACAAAGTGTTACCTTTTTATATTAAGTAACACCGGGGCGACCGGTTGCCGGTCCCTGATGTCAAGGAGCACGTAGTCATGCACATGGCAGACGCGCTGTTATCCCCTGCGGTGGGGGGGGCTATGTGGGCGGCTTCGGCCGGAACCATTGCCTATTGCGCAAAGAAGGTCCGGACCGACCTCGATGACAGCAAGGTCCCCCTTATGGGGGTGCTTGGTGCGTTCATCTTTGCCGCCCAGATGATCAATTTCAGCATCCCGGCGACCGGTTCCAGCGGTCACCTGGGGGGTGGGCTCCTGCTCGCCATCCTGCTTGGCCCCTACGCAGCGTTCCTTACCATCGCCTCGGTCCTGGTGATTCAGGCACTCTTCTTTGCCGATGGCGGTCTGCTGGCCCTGGGGTGCAATATTTTCAACCTCGGGTTTTTCCCGGCTTTCATCGCCTATCCCTTTGTCTACAGGCAACTGATCGGCGCACAGAAGACCCGGCCGCGCATGACCATGGCGGCGGTCGTTGCCGCCGTCACCGGGTTGCAACTGGGAGCATTCGGGGTGGTCCTCGAAACCGTAATATCGGGGCAATCGTCGTTGCCGTTCTCCACGTTTGTCCTCATGATGCAGCCGATTCACCTTGCCATCGGCGTTGTGGAAGGGTTTGTGACCGCGGCGGTCGTCTCGTTCGTGTACAAGGCCCGGCCGGAACTTGTTCAGTTTCATCCCGAGGCGCAATCCGCCGGCAGCCGCCCTGTCCGTGGTGTCCTGGTCGCTTTTCTGGCTAGTGCCGTACTGATAGGAGGTATGGTCTCCTGGTTTGCCTCGAAAGACCCCGACGGCCTGGAATGGGCCATTGCCAAGGTGACCGGCAAGGAGGAACTGCCGGGTCCCGCGCAGGGGGTACACGGAACGTTGGCCGAGGTGCAGAAAAAGATCGCCCTGCTGCCGGATTATTCCTTCAGGACCTCCGGAGAAACGGGAAAGGACGGGGCAGAGCCTGTTGGCCAGCCGAAAACCAAAGGGGAGAGCAGGATCGGCACCAGCGTCTCGGGTGTCATCGGCGCATTGCTAACCCTGGCCGTTGCCTTTCTCGTCGGGTTGCTCCTCAAAAAGCGGCAACCGGCCGCCTGATGAACCTGTGAAAGGCCGCACATCA
>JAJZUQ010000095.1 GCA_021848385.1 Deltaproteobacteria bacterium | reverse complement strand
ACGGTTTTCGCGAGACCGAGCCGGCCGCGCTTTGCCATGTAATCCATATTGGGGGTTTTGGCAGCCTGAAGGGGAGTCTTGTCTCCCAACTGGGGCATTTTCTCGTCCGACATGCCGTCGCCAAGCAGTACGATGTATTTCATACGAACAAAGTCCTTTCAAGATAGTTTTGTTGTCCGATGTGCTGATTGCGGTAGAGCTTGAAAAAAAGCCTGCCCTTACCCTCGGGGGTGAAACTCCTCATGGAGCCGCTTCAACCGTTCCCGCGTAACGTGGGTATATATCTGGGTAGTGGACAGGTCGGCATGGCCCAGCATCATCTGAACGCTGCGCAGGTCCGCCCCGTTCTCCAGCAGATGGGTGGCAAAGGAATGGCGGAGGGTGTGGGGAGAAATATTCTTGAGTATCCCCGCCTCTCGCGCCCGTTTCTTGATGATGTTCCAGAACGCCTGCCTGCTCATGGGGGCACCTAAACGGCTCAGGAAAAGATACGGGGAGTCCCCACCCCGGTCAAGAGAATTCCTGGCTGTTCCCGCAAACTCCCGCAAGGCATTGCACGCCGATTCCCCCAGAGGGACGAGCCGTTCCTTCGACCCTTTTCCCATGGTAAGGAGATACCCGGCGTCAAGATTTACATCACGTACCTTGAGCCCGACCAGTTCCGACACCCGCAAACCGGTCGCATAGAGGACTTCCAGCATGGCCCGGTCCCGTACCGGCAGCCAGTCGGCACCTGCCGGTGCGGCGAGGAGTCTCTCCACCTCCCGTCCGCTCAGGACCGATGGCAGTTTATTCACGACCTTCGGCGCTTCGATGATGGCGGTAGGATTGGTGTCGACGTACTGTTCCACCAGCAGGAAGCGATGGAACATACGGACTGCCGACAGGGCTCTGGCCCGGCTGCGGGGGGCAAGACCGGCATCTTTTCCCCGGGCAATGAAAGCCGCCACATCGAGCGAACGGATCCTGTCGACCTCCGTGCACCCCTCTGCTGACAGAAATTCGAGATAGTTCCCGATGTCCCGACTGTATGCATCGATGGTGTGCGCGGCCAGCCCCTTTTCCACCAACAGGTAATTAAGGAACAAATCCAGGTAGTGGTGCATGCATCACTCTTCGATAGCGGCCAGGAGCCGCGACTTGACCTCTTCCAGCTTATCCGGATTAGTCACCTTGTGGCCAAAAATATCCTTGACATAGAATACGTCCGCCACCTGGTCCACCTTGGTTGAAATTTTTGAAACGCCGATGTAGAGGCCCATATCAGTGAGTGAACTGGTAATCCGGTACAACAACCCGACCTTGTCGTGGGTGTACACGTCAATGACCGTGTAATCCTCCGAAACCTCGTTGTCTATGTCGACACGGGACGGAAAACGGGGCTTCGGCCGGTCCGCCAGCAGCGTAGGTCTCTGGCGCTTCTCCACAAGTACACCCACATCGATTTTGCCCGTCAGGACCCTGAGCATGTCTTCCTCGACTTTTTTCCACCTGTTTTCGTCGGTTATGACAAATCCCTGGGGGGAATTCACCTGGAGCACGTCGAGCGCCTTGCCGTTCCGGCTGGTGTGTATCTGGGCACCAAGAATGTTCATGCCATTAGCCGCCATCACCCCCGTAATCTTGGCAAAGAGACCGGGCACATCCAGGGTGCAGATGGTGAAGGTGCTGTAATTGCGCTCCATGTCATGGGAAACCCGCATCACCATGGTTTGATCCTGGAGGGAGAGGAGAACACGAACATGCTCGGCAACCACCGCCGGGGGATTTGCCAGCAGATGGCGGGTCGTGACGGACTTCAGCTCTTCCTTCACTACCAGCGGCGGATAGTCATTTTCGAGGATTTCAATGACGCTTCGTTTGACCTTCTTGACCCGTTCACTGCTTGCCTCGAAACGGAAATCCCCCCGTTCAAGCACCTGGAATGCCTTCTCGTAGAGTTCCTGGGTGAGAAGCGCCTTCCATTCGGTCCAGACGTCAGGCCCAACTCCCTTGATATCGGCATACGTAAGCAGATAGAGCATCTTCAGGTTTTCGCTTTCCCCCATCTGGCGTGCAAACTGGATGATCATTTTCTCGTCGTGCAGATCACGACGCTGGGCTATGTGGGCAAACAGGAGATGATTCCCCACCAGAAATGCCAGCCGCTCGCTGTCTTCCTTGCTCAACCCCATCCGCCGGGCGATGGTCGGGACCATTGCAGCTCCCTTTTCAGCGTGACCGCCACCCTCACCTTTCCCCATATCGTGAAGCAGAACTGCAAGGAACAGAAGCTCCCGCTTGTCAACCTCCTGGACCAGCTGGGTCAGCAGGGGAAGATCTTCGCCATGTTCACCCTTCCAGAGCCGAAAGAGCTCCTCCACGCAAAACAGGGAATGGATATCCACGGTGTAGATATGGTAGAGATCGTGCTGCACCTTGCAGAAAATCCGTTCGAATTCGGGGATGAACCGGTTGAGAAGCTCCAGGTGGTGCATCAGCTTGAGGGTCTCAGGGACCCGCTTGTCGTAACGGAGGATACTGAAAAAGGAGGCATTCACCTCGCGGTTCCGCCGGAACTTGTCATTCACCAGGTCGAGTTTGTTCCTGATCAGTCCCTTGACCTTGATATTGAGGGTAACACCGTGCTTCTGGGCATACTCGAAAATCTTCATGAGACGGGACGGATCTTTATCGATCACCGTCTCATCGGGGATGACCAGTTCCCCTTTGAGGACGTAAAATCCTTCTCCGACCGGCCGCCGGGAAAAGTAGCCCAGCAGCTTGCTGGCCCCCTCCTCACGCCAGACGCACTTGGATATGAGCATGGATGAAAAATGTTCGACCCGAGCCGCATGGAGATAATAATCGCGCATGAACTCTTCCACCGGCAGAACCTTCCCGACCCCCTCGTAATCCAGGAACTGGGCAAGCTGGGTCTGGGCGACAAAGGTCAACTGGTCGTTCTTTCGACCGGCAAGGTAGTGCAGTTCGTTGCGAAGCCGCCAGAGGTAATCGAGGGAGTTGTAATAGAGGGACAGGTCGTCCTCCGTCACTACCCCCTTGATGATCAGTTCCTGGGGCTGATCGATCTTGTACTTGATCTTGGCCACCCACATGGCGGAGTGAAGGTCCCGCAACCCACCCTCACTCTCTTTGATGTTCGGCTCAAGAGTGTAGACCGTCGAGCCGTACTTCTCCCGCCGTTTCCGGACCTCGGCAAGTTTTTCCTTGATGAAGGCATCACTCCCCTTGGAAAGGATCTGGGTCAGCATCACTTTCTGGAAGTTCTTGAACAGAAGCCGGCTCCCTCTCAGAAAACGTGCGTCAAGAAGAGCGGTCTTGACCGTCAGGTCGGAACGCGCCATCTCCACGCAATCGTTAATGGTCCGCACCGAATAGCCCACATCCAGCCGCATGTCCCAGAGGAAATAGAGGAGTTTCTGGGCAATATCCTCAACGCGCTGGGAATCGCTACCACTGTAGAGGAACATGAGATCAATGTCGGAATAGGGGTTGAGTTCCCCCCGCCCGTAGCCGCCGACCGCCACCAGGGTCGACTGTCCCCGGTCATGCCGGTTCCCGCCGACGTCACGGGTAATGGAAGTGAACAGTTTCCTGATCAGGGTGTCGGTCATGGCGGTGATATCTTTCACCACATCGCTTCCACTCGCTCCATCCCGGTGTCTGGCCTTGATTTCCTCGCGGTAATGGTTGAGGAAATGTTTACTTGCGGCCAGATAGAGCGGACGCTTCTCTTCAAAGGTTGCGCGGCCTGCGTCGCCGGCAATCTGGGAGATATCGGGAAAATAGCGATTTATGTTGAATTCCATAACCCCTCGGTAAAGCCCCTACGCCTTGTATCGTGTCAGGAATACATTCTTTCCGCTTTGCTCTAAAACCCCGGTTCTTGGTGCAGGACAAACCCGGCACAGATTGGGCGACCACCAGGGTCGCCCCTACGCGTAAATGTCATCTTGAATGCAAAAGCGATTCATTTCAAGCGGGACACATACAATTTGATGCCTTCCATTATCCCAGCGGCCGTTGCGTTCTGGTACTGCTCGTCCGTCAGCCGGCCTTCCTCTTTTTCGTTACTGAGAAAAGCCGTCTCTACCAGGATGCTCGGCATGGTGGCACCGACGAGCACATAGAAGGGCCCCTGCTTGACCCCCAGATTCTTCACACCTGCATATTGGCTACCAACCTTGCGGTAGACAGCTTTCTGCACATCATCCGCCAGATGGGCTGAGTCATTGAGCTTGTAGTTGGCCATAAGATCGAACAGTACCGCCTGGAGCAGACTGACCTTCTCCAGAGTGGTGCCGTTCTCCTTGGCAGCCAGCTGGGCAGCCTTCGCGGTCTTCGCCAGGTTCAGATAGTAGGTCTCAATCCCCGAGACATTCCGGTTGAGCGCGGCATTGGCGTGTATGGATACGAACAGGTCCGCCCCCACCTTGTTTGCAATAGCAGTCCGTTCCTGCAGCTCGATGAACTCGTCAGTCGAGCGGGTCATGACCACATCGACCCCCAGTTCGTCACGCAACAGCCGGGCAAGTTTAAGGCCAATCTGGAGCACGACGTCCTTTTCCCGCGTCCCACCGGCACCTATCGCCCCCGGGTCGTGACCGCCATGGCCCGGATCGACAACAATCCGCCGTACCTTGCCGATTGCCTGTTTGGGATGTTTCTTCTGCAGAACGGGTTCGGGTTTGGCAACAGGCTCAGGTTTGGCAACAGGCGCCGAAACAAGGGGCGCCAGTACGGTTTCCGGCGGTTTTGTCAACTCTTCGCGACGGTCACCTTTTACGTCGATAATGATCCGGAACGGATCGGAAAAAGCGAATATCTTGTAATCCTTGATACTCTCCATATCAAGCACCACCCGCACCGTATCGGCGCGATATTGTGCTATCCGTGCCGTCTTCAGCAGGCCGTCACCGATGTGAATATCCTTGACCCCCGGAGCCATGCGGGCACCCTTGAGGTCAATATAGAGACGCGGCGGCACCGATGCCTCCTTGATGGCAGGCAACTGGTGGTACTCGAACTGGACTTCCCGGTCAACGCTTACGGCTATCCGTGTGTAGTCAGGATTGGACCAGTAACGCATGTCAGAAACAATTCCCGTTCCGGCAGCAGCCGGCACACCTTTCGGCGAAACCGATGCCGGTTTGTGCTTCTCCGCCACCATTGGTTTTCTTCCGGACGGTTTACGGGCGGCTTTGACTCTTGCACCCTTCTTGCCAGTTGCATTCTTGACCGATCCGGATTTATGTTTCTTTTTAACGACATGATGCTTTTTGTTCACATCTTCATCGCCGGAAGACCGGGCGCCAAGAGCAGGAAGCACAACCATCAGACATGCCAGACAGATCATTATGAAAAGCGTACAGTTACGACGCATGGCTACACCATCCTCTTCAGTTCATCCAGAATATTCAGCGCTTCAAGCGGTGTCATGGTAGAGAGATTGAGTTCCTTCAGCCGCTCAACCACCCTGTCGCCATCCCCCCCGAACAGGGAAAGCTGGGGTGAATGTTTTGGCAGGGCATTTTTCCTGCTGCCGGCGATACGCGGCATGTCTTCCGTAATGGATTCACCTTTTTCCAGATTGACAAGTATCTCCCGGGCCCGTTCGATGACCGTCAGGGGAAGACCTGCCAGCCGCGCCACCTGTATCCCGTAGGAATGGGACGCACCCCCCGGCACGATTTTGCGGAGAAATATAATCTGGTCGTTCCACTCCCTGACCGCAATATTGAAGTTCCTGATCCGGCCGCGGGTT
>JAJZUQ010000094.1 GCA_021848385.1 Deltaproteobacteria bacterium | reverse complement strand
TCAGCTCATAAGAATCTTGTTTTTCAGGATAAGTATCTCAAATGCCATGGCGACCTTGCCGATGAGCTTTTCGAGGTTGAAACGGTTCCCTTCCGGGTCGTTTTGCCGCCCGTCCACGTAGAGGATGGTTACCACCCTCCCGAGTATGATAAGAGGGATGATCTGGGCGATATCCGGCGGATTGCCACCCATGGCGGCAATCATTTTTGAATTGTTTGCGGTGAGGGGGACCGTTCCCCGGTAGTATTGTTTCTCGTCAACGACTACCTTGAGAAGCGAGGTGTTGTCGAGAGGGACCTCTGTCTGATCGAAGTCGGGCACCTGTTTTGTATTGTGCATCGCTCGCCATCCAATGGCCGTTTCTCCACGAATGAGGAACAGGGCGGCCCGCTGGAATTTCTGGCCAAGATAGGCAATGATGAGATCGGCAATTTCATTCCTGTCACGGGCTTCAGCAAGGCGCTCGGCAATCGATTCCATCGTCTGGAGGGACGGATTCGAAGCGGGTGCTGTTTGCTCTGAACGCAGATCTTCCTTGGTGCCTGGTATATCGAAACCGTCAAAAGGAGGGAATTCAATAATTTCCTGATCGACGGTGAACGGGTCGAGATGCTCTGGTTGGACATCGATTTGATCCGTCGTTGCCGTTTCACCATAAAAGTTCGGATCCCGCCTGCGTCTTCCTCCGGTTGCACGGTCGGTGGGAAAATAGCGGAGATCACGTTTGATGTCGTAGTAATTTTCCATGCATAAGACCAGCCGCAACTCGGGAGCGACCAGGGGGGATATGATATAGCCGGTCATGAAGGAAATCTCGTCGATGGCAGGAAGATTTGTCGGGTCGGCCATGGCAAGGGTGAGGCGTTTCTTGTTGAGGGATATGGGAATAGCCGTATATTTTTTGACGAGTTCGGCGGGAATGAGTCTGAGGACATCGGCAGGAATATTGTCGAGCTGTTCGGGAGTGGCGCAGGGAACGCAGAGCTTTTGCGCAAGGAAATGGGCGAGTTGATCTTCGTTGATGAAGCCCATTTCGATGAGGTTGGTGCCGAGCCGGCCACCAAAAATCACCTGGCATTTGAGGGTCTCGTCCAGATCTTCCGGGGTGATGATGTTCTCATTTACCAGCATTTCACCGAGTTTTAGGGCCATGGCAGATTCCTGGATATCTTGATGGGATGGATCATGTACTCTCGGGATTATCGGATTCCGCAGGGGGCTCTCCGACCTCGAGCAGGAGCTCTGCTTCGGCGGTGGGGATTCCCTGCACATTTTTAAGTTTCCGCTCGATGACGCGGGAGCGGGTGGCTGCCGAATCTATGGTATTGCTCGCCTCCTGGAGCTTTTTACGGGTCTTGTCGAGCACGACGCCAAAGGTGGCGAATTCGGTCTTGATCGCGCCAAGCAGGGTCCATACCTCACTTGAGCGTTTCTCGATGACAAGGGTGCGGAAGCCCATCTGAAGGCTGTTGAGAAGCGCAGCCAGGGTGGTCGGCCCGGTTACTGATACCTTGAATTCCCGTTGCAACTGTTCAAACAGGCCGGTGCGACGCAGTACTTCGGCATAGAGCCCTTCAGTGGGTAAGAACATGATGCCGAAATCGGTCGTGTTGGGTGGGTCAAGGTATTTGTCGCGGATGTTGCGGGCCATTTCCTTGATGGCCCGTTCGAGCTGCCGGGACGCCTCTTCGACAAGGATTGGATTCCCCAGTTCCTGGGCTTCCACCAGTCGCAGATAATCTTCCTGGGGGAATTTGGCATCGATGGGGAGCCAGACGGTATGGTCATACTCTGCACCACGCCCCGGCAAACGGATGGCGAATTCTACCCGGCCGCTGCTGCCATGTTTGGTCGCGACATTTGTCTCGTACTGGTCAGGGGTGAGAATCTGTTCGAGCAGGCTTCCTAGCTGTATTTCGCCGAAGGTGCCACGGGTCTTGACGTTCGTGAGAACTTTTTTCAGATCTCCTACGCCGGTGGCCAGACTCTGCATCTCACCGAGCCCTTTGTGCACCATTTCCAGCCGCTCGCTCACTATCTTGAACGACTCGCCCAGGCGCTTCTCCAGGGTGTTGTGAAGTTTTTCGTCAACCGTCGCCCGCATCTGCTCCAGTTTCTTGTTGTTATCTTCCTGGAGACTTGCGAGTTTCTTTTCAACAGTTTCGTTTATTTTGTCGAGTTTCTGGATATTGTGATCGGTGAGGGTTTTAAGCTGGCCGGAGAAAATGTCCAACTGACGCTTTTGGGCGTCAGCCCCTTCAGCCATGCGGCGCTGAACCGCCTCGCTGAACGATCCAAAGGCGTTGTTCTGTTCTTCCCGGGTTTGTTTGCTGCTGGTGGATGATTCTGCCCTGCTCTGTGCCAGCTCATCGCGGAACATCCGCTCAATGCGTTCCTGGTTGCGTTCCAGGGCATCGAAACGGGATACAAGACCCTCCGAGGGGTGTCTGGATGTCCGGGCAACGAGTATCAGGAGCAGAACAACGGCAACAAGGACCAGCGCGACCAGGAGGTAGAGCAGGGTGGGGCTCATGATCCGCAGGTCCTCAGAAAGACAGGGAGGCCGTAGGTAAAGGAATCAGACAAAGAGAGGTTCTTCATCGTAGCTGAGTTCGTTTTCCCGTTTCTTCTCCGGAGCGAACAGAAGGGCGATCCCGGCGCCGAGTGCCGCCCCGGCGATAAAGGATACAAAGAGTGTTCCCGTTACATTCTTTTCTTCACACATGGCGTTTTCCTCCGTGGTTGAATCTATTGATATGGCTTGACGGGAACCGTCATAATCAGGCGTTACCGCGTCGTAAATTGTCAAAAGGCTGTCTGACCAGAGCCCTTAGGGATGTGTGCCGGAAAACGCCGGCCAGCAGGGAGTGGGGCAGCAGTCCGGACAGAATAGCAAAAAATATCGGTGATGTACAGAGCAGCGTTTAACTTTTACTTACAAATTACATGCCGGTATGCCGAGCTGTCATACGTTTTTGTATCACTGCTGTGTCAGCTCCTTGACGTCGTTGATAAATGCCGCCACGTCCCTTGGCTGTGTTTCCCATGAGCACATGAGGCGGGCACAGCCGGAACCGATGAAGTCGTAGAAGTGCCACCCACGCGCACGCAGACCTGCGGCTATGGCAGGTGACATCTGGACGAAGACCGTGTTTGCCTGGCATGGATGGGCAAGGGTGATTCCCGGGATTTTCCCCAGACCGTTGGCAAGCTGCTGTGCGCAGGCGTTGGCGTGTGCCGCATTGCGGAGCCACGCACCATTCTCCAGCATGCCGATCCATGGCGCTGCGAGAAAGCGCATCTTGGATGCAAGCTGGCCGGCCTGTTTGCAGCGGTAGTCAAATTCTTCGGCAAGTTCGCGGTTGAAGAAAACCACTGCCTCGCCGACGGGCATGCCGTTTTTTGTCCCCCCGAAACAAAGAACGTCCACACCTGCCTGCCAGCTGATTTCTTTGGGGGTTACCCCCAGGGAGGCAACGGCGTTGGCGAAACGTGAACCGTCCATGTGGAGCCGCAGCCCATAGCTTTTTGTAAAGTTGCCTATGGCCTGCAGTTCGGCTACCGAATAGACGGTGCCCAGCTCTGTCGACTGGGTAATGCTGAGGGCGCGGGGTTTCGGGTAGTGGATGTCGGTGCGGCGCTTTATGGTGTGTTCCACGGCCGACAGATCGACTTTGCCGTCGTTACCCGGTACGAGCAGCACCTTGGTGCCGTTGGAAAAGAACTCCGAGGCCCCGCATTCGTCAGTTTCCACGTGGGACAGTTCATGGCAAACAATGCTGTGGTAGGACTTGCAGAGAGAGGCCAGAGCCAGCGAGTTAGCAGCAGTGCCGTTGAAGACGAAAAATACTTCGCAATCGGTTTCGAAGAGTTCTCGCAATTTTTCGCAGGCCCTGGCGGTCCAGGGATCATCGCCGTAGGAACTGGCGTAGCCGCGGTTTGATTCATCAAGCGACTGCCATGCTTCGGGGCAGATTCCGGCGTAATTGTCACTGGCAAACTGGAACCTGCGCGGTTTATCTGTCTGATCGGGAGAAACCATGATTACACTCCACTTCTGGGTGATGGCAAAGATTATTCCTGCTCCTGTTTTCAGACATTACTACACGGGAACGGTGGTGAGGTCAATTGGTAATGACACCCTGAAAAGGGTGGGAATGCCGCTTGCGGAGGAGGATCCAGTGGCTATACTTGGAACGTTACGGTAAATTCCGGTTGGCATCTATTTAATGCTGGTACGCAAGGGGGGGGCAATTCATGACAGGACGTGAAGCGGTCGCACAAGTGCAGGCACGGAGAAACGAGGGAGACTGTTTCGTCAAATGGTGGCGTACTGCGGACGATCTGGTCGATTTCGAACTGATTGATCCTTTTCTCGCCAAGGTGGCAAATGGCGAGACGGTCGATGGTTTCGAGCTGCTTGACCTGGAAGCGATGTGGCGACTTTTCACGACCCTCAATCCCGATCAGGTGACAAGGGAAACGGGCAACGGAGAGGAGGTTATCCTGTGGAAATGGCAGGATGGTGCAGGCAATGAGAAGGTGACTTCTTTTCCGTTCACCCCCGTCGGTCTCAAGGCCCTTATCGATAACGACTTCTTTGCTTAATCCTTTTTCGTGACCGCTCTCATTGCGTCAGCCAGGGTGGGGTAGAGGAGTTTAACGCCAAGGCGTGTGAGCATTTTCGCATTGCTCATGCGTCGCGATTCGCTGACGTAGGAGAGCATGAGGGGGGACATGACGTCGCGGGCCTCATCCCTTGTCACCTGGCGTGGACGGGGATAACCGAGTGCATCGGCAACGGCGTTGAAGTACTCGGTCATGGTGCCGGGCTGGCCGTCGCTGACATTGAATATTTCACCTGCATCACCCCTCTCCGCGGCGGCAAGACAGATTCGGGCCAGGTCGTCGGCGTGGATACGGTTGGTAAGAGTCGCTTCTTCCTCTCTCAGGACAGGCTGGCCGCTTGCAAGCTGGGTGACGGGGAAACGTCCCGGTCCGTAAATGCCGGTGACGCGCAGGATGACGACCGGGATGTTGTGCGCTCTACCCCATTCCAGAAAAGTGGTTTCGGCGTCAAGTCTCCTTCTGGCCCGAGCCGTCTGGGGGTTGGGAGGAGTCTCTTCGGTTACCTCCCGTTCTCCGCAATCGCCGTACACACCGCTGGTACTCATGTAGACGATCTTTGCCGGCGCGGCATCGGGTTCTACCGCGGCGCAGAATGCCCGTACCCGCGGATCGGTGAATCCTCCGCCGGGAGGTGGCGCGAAATAGAAAACTGTCGCGTCCTTCGTGGGGAGGTTTACCAGGGAAGACGGTTCATCCAGATTCCCCGGCAGTGTCCGGATGCCGATTTCCTGAAGCGCATCGCGCCGGGTGTCAGAACGGAACATGGCGGTTACCTGTCCATTCTGTTCCTGCACGAGCAGTGCAACCCGCCGGCCCATATCTCCACATCCAATAATCAGTACCTTCTGCAAGCTGGTCATCCTATTTCCTTTCTTTCTGAGCCTCTTGCAAAAGTCTCTGACCGACCCAATGTGTGCGCGTCATAACCCCCCTCAATCCCCCCTTATCTAAGGGGGGAAGCGAGCGAAGCGACGCAGGGGGGCTACAGATTTTGTATTTTTTGTCTTTTTGCAAGAGGCTCTTTTCCAAAGCCATTCCCAATCTGAAGTGATGGTCTGTTGACCAGTTTTTCAGTGCGGCGGAAGCGAGTTATTATCGGGGGGCAGGGGAATCTTCCCGTTGTCTGGACAAAGACCCCATGGATTTTCATAGTGGTTGATGCGTTACAAGA
>JAJZUQ010000040.1 GCA_021848385.1 Deltaproteobacteria bacterium | reverse complement strand
CGAACTGAGCGAGGTAACATCCCTTCCGACAATACGTCCCAGTTCCGTAAGTGTACCGCTGGACAGATAAAGCACTCCCCACGCAGCCAGCGCGCGACCTTCGGATATAGATGTTCACGTTCTGTTTCTAAGCGGTTAAAATGCTTATTTTCCATCATAATTTTTCCTTATTTGAGGATAAAGACGCATAGTTTTGACCTGCCGTCTTTGGGTAGGCCCTAAGCCTGTTAAAATTCCATTCCAAAGAGCATCGACTGTGGACTGTCTTCCACGACCTTAATCACTCTGCTTGCGAGATCGAAGTTCAGGTGAGAAAGGCCGTCGTCGTAGTCAACTGGCAGGCTAATCTCATCTTCATTGAGTGTTATAATATATTGTGCCGAATCAAACCCTTGGAAAACCGTGTTTACATAGTTAAGGTAGCGAATTCGAGTTTTGTGTGCAATTCCATGAAAAACGCCATCGTGGACTAAGAATGTAGGCAATAAACGGTTGGCTCGTATGGTTGTCAAAAAAACTGTCAGGTCAAAGGCAAGGATCTTGAAACGGTCTTTTCCAAGCGACCCTGATCTTGGAACTTGTATGTCGATACTAATTGGGCTTTTTATATTTGCCCTTGGCTCAATTAGCAGGTGTGTAGGAAGGTCATTTTCTTCTACTACAACTGAATTTTGAACAACGTCAAAAAATATTGATTTGACTTCTTTCAAAGCCTCATCCAATGATGACTTATTACGCACAATTTCATTTATTGAATCAGTAATTTGCTTCTTATTTGTCGAAGAGTCCAGTTCTATCCTGTCAAGTTCATCGCGAAGTACTCTGCTTTGCTCTCTTTTTGTCTTTATGTCTCCAAGAAATGAGTATGCTGATTTTATGTCATCTAGTACACGTGGCTGCTTAAGTTGCGCATATAATGATTTTTTATTTTGTTCAAGTCCAACAATCGCTTGCTTGATCTTCTCTAGTGAAGCCGAATACTCGAGTTCTCGTTCAACGAGGAATCTTCGTCTGTTTTGAACTATCTTCGCTCGGAACGCCTGTACTTCATCAAGAGTACGAACAATGAAACTGGAGAAGTCACTATTTAGCTCGTTGTACAGTGAACGTACACGTTTAAGATCAATATCAACGCCAAAGGAAATACTTCTCTTTACCTCACCAAGTTTATGTTCAATTTCAAAATACTGAGCTTGTAGGGTGGAGATATGTCCTTGGACCACTTCTAGCTGATTCCCAATATCCCTATTAATGTCGAAGAATTGAAATCCGTTAGCCTGCTCTTCAAATTGCGTGATTTTTGCATCAAGACTGTCAATGTCTGCTTTGAAGTCAGTAAGGCCCTTTCCTGTGGCAGTTTGTATGTTTTTAACTACGCGATTGTGATCACTTTGAATCAATTTCTGATTCACTTGGAGTCTGTCGTACTCGTAGATATGTCGATTATCATATCCGATTAAAAAGAACAGAAAGGAGATAAGTTCGGGTTTTCTAAGCCCGTAATTGACAAAATTGATCACGTCCCTGGAATCTCTTTGAAAGAAGCTATGGTCATTTTGGACGAAGAAACTCATTATGGTCCGATACCATTCTGGCTCCGCGACTCCGCAATAGTCTTGTTCGTCAAAAATCGCCTTACCAAGTATTGCTCTATAATCAACGTCGCTGTATTCAACTTCAGGCTTCTGATGGGACTTAACTAATACCTTGTTTAAATCATCGAAGCACTTTGTCAATACAAGCGGCTCGCCCCATAACATAACTTCAAGCGATATAGTATGTTTTTTAAGAAAAGAAAATTTTTCCTTTCGGTAATTGTGTTTTGGACCATCGGCAAGAAGGCAAAAATCTATCATATCAACTATTGTTGTCTTTCCAATTCCGTTAATGTCTTTGCCTTTTGTAGAATACTTACCAAGGATAACATTGAGTCCGGACTTGAAAATTATTTCTGAAATTAGGCCGGTTTTAGAATAAAGTCTAATTAGTTTCATAGCTATTGAACCTTATTTCTCCGTCGGTTTCTGATACCATTCCAAGTGCGTAAAAAAGGCATAAACAATCGTAGTACTCATTGGCACTAGCGAATTCTCCGTTTTGGACTAATTTAACAAGTGTTTTTTCCATTAGGTATTTTCTGCCACTCGCCTTAAACTCTTCGTAGATTCGCAACGCTTTTATCGGGACTACTTGGTTAAGGTCAATTTCAGGATGATACATTATTCTTCTCGCTTTCTGTTTTTCTTCCAATCAAGCACTGTTCAAAAAAATAAAATAGAATCTTTCTAATATGTAAGCAGTAAAAGTCATCTGTTGATCTAGTGCCAGAAAGTATCATAGTCGTAGCATTCAGCCTCTCTAAAAAGTTCCCGCTAAGAGTTTGATATGTGGAAAGCACCTTGAACCGCATGACTCTTACTTTTTCGGGGTCAAACGATCCTAAAATTCTTTGTATAGTACCAAAGTCACCGAGGTAGCTTTCGTATTCCTCTAGAAAACTATCGCGATACTCATCATCCTCGATATTGAGTTCGATCTTTTCTTTCACATAGAGTGGATTACCATAGCCACTCATGCCTTGTCCGAAGGAAGAAATATCCTCGACTATCATCATGAATATGTCATAGGACAGGTACATCTCTGGCATCCCAAGAGCTTTGAAAATCCTAGAAATTTTGCTCCATGACTGGTTCCGGATTAGGTCGCATGTACTTGACACACTAACTAATTCAGCTCCGCTATATAGGCTTTTGACATGTGAAATCATTTCACCTGTGTTATCGAGGTTTGTTACTACATTCCAGACGGGATACGATGTTTTCCAATTTTTTTGGTATTTAATAAAATCGTCTTTTGTCTTCTTTTTGAAATCAGTGAGGTAATATTTTTCTGGGGCATAGACGGCTAGTGAAGTGGTTCCAGCTAAGAATCCATCCGTCCCTTTGTCTTTTTTCTGCTTAACAGGAACAAACGAGTTCTCGTGTACAATACTGTAGATTGTGTCTATTGCGGCTTGGAAACCGTCTGCTTTCAAGCTCATGAGTTTTTGTTTTAACATTGAATACGCGAGACTATCCATTCCTAATTCCTTTTATCTCTACAAGCCAGTAAATTTAACTAGTTATTGAGCAGTTAGAAGAAGTTCCCCATATAGGTAACCAGTTCCTAATATAAGGAATATTCCCAATATGGGGAATCATGAAAGTTACTTATATAGGGAACTTTGATGCATTATTTTACTTATCCGGCATGTTCCTTATATGGTGAACTTGTTCCTTATATCAGCAACCAACCCTCTGCTACCCCAGAGATCCAATCCTTCACAATTCTTCCTTCCAGTTCGGAATTGTCCCGCTAGGAATTCTGGTAACATCCACTTATCACGCCCTCTTTCACTTTCGGCCTAGAGACCAGAAGCTGGGTCCCACTTTTCAAGATGCCAACTTGAACCAGAAAAAATAAAAGCCGCTCCATCAGCTCTCATGCTGACACAGCGACCCTGTTAACCTGCGCTTACGCTTTTCATCCGCCCCTCCCGGGCACGACATGACAAAACCCTAACCTTCATACACCCCGAGAGTCAGAACTGTCAAGGGATTAAGGGCTGCAAGCACCGGGAATCTTTCCCCTTGAACATTTCACCAGCTTTGACTAGAGTGATACGAGCGGCAGATATTCGATGGTTGCCGGAAGTTCAACCGTCGCAGGAGTAGACCGGTGGAATTTTTCTCCCTCTCCCAGTGCGTGGGATATATAGCCTTTGTTCTCGGCGTCATCGCCTTCATCCAGAAGCAGGACCGTCCCCTCAAGTTCTACGTCGGTCTGGAAAGCCTCGCCTACACCGTCCATTTCTTCCTGCTGGGGAACACTCCCGCCGCAGCGAGCGCGCTGATCACGAGCGGCCGGTCGTTCGTGGCAATGAAGACCCGTTCGCTCCCTCTGGCCGTCATCGTGATCATCGCCAATGTCTCCGCCGGTTTTGCCCTTGCCGGGCACGGCACCGGCTGGATCCCGGTTATCGGTTCGTGCATCGCCACCTATGCCGTCTTCACCATGCGGGGCATTCCCATGCGGCTGGCGATTCTCTCCAGCACCTTCTGCTGGCTGGCGAACAACATCATCAGCGGCTCCATCGGCGGCACCCTGCTCGAAGCCGTCATCGCCACCGTCAATACCTATACCATTGTGCAGATGTTCAGGTTGTCCGCAAAATCCCGCTCCGAAGAGCCGGTCGGAGAGCCCATCCCTCTTACGAGGGGATGACCTTCCCCTTGCCACGGTAACCTGAGCATGAATAGGTTTGCCGTGACAAAACGGCACTGGTTCACCTACTGGTGTCCGTCGCTCTACCACCACATACTACCGCTTGACAATACTACTGCCTTGCGTTATTATCCATCCATGATCCGCTCGTTCACCTGCAAGGAAACGGAAAAGCTCTTCCATGGCCGCTTTTCGGCAAAGCTACCGCACGATGTACAGCGGATTGCCCAACGCAAGCTGAAGCAGGTGAATGGCGCTGCAACCCTTGATTTCCTCCGCGTGCCACCCGGTAACCGTCTGGAGCAACTTGCCGGTAGCCGCACCGGGCAGTGGAGCATCCGGATCAATGACCAGTGGCGCATCTGCTTCCGCTGGGAAGACGGCAACGCATTTGACGTAGAGATCGTCGACTACCACTAAACGAGGTACCAACTATGAGCACCCGCGACCTGCCGCCGGTCCACCCCGGAGAAATCCTGCTGGAAGACTTGTTAAAGCCTCTGGGTATTACCCGCTACCGGCTTGCCAAATCCATCGGCGTACCCCAGCGCCGCATCGATGAAATCTGTGCCGGCAAGCGCTCTATCACCGCTGACACAGCCCTGCGCCTTGCCCGGTTTTTCAGTACCGATCCTCAGAGCTGGATGAACCTGCAGGCAGAGTATGACCTGGAAATTGCCGCAACTACCCTCAACGAGCGGATCGAGCGCGAGGTAAAGCCGCTCAAAGACGCAGCTTAAAAGGTACAAACTACTATATTTTCTTCTTTTCCCTCAGACTGCCTCTCTCCTGTATCGTCGATTCCAAATCCAGCCCGCCATACATGCCTGTCATCTCCGCCGCGATACTCCCCATCTCCTCCCGCAGTTCCGCCGGTTCCAGCAGTTCTGCATGGCGCCCGTAGGAGAGGACCCAGGCGATGATCTCCATCCTTCCTCCTGCCTGAAAGGAGAGGATCACGCTCCCGTCCTTTTCCTCCGTAAGCCGCTGGGTCGGGTGCCAGAGGCGGTCCCGCACCATGTGGGCCACGGTGGCGTTGAACCGGACCCGTACCGGCAGCACCTCCTCCTCCACGATGCCGAAGGCGGTCTTGAGCTGCGTCTCCGGGCGGAAACTTTCGGGCATCTCGAAGCGTTCCCGCGTCACCACCACCCTTGTCAGCCGCTCCACGGCGAAGGTCCTGAGCGCTTTGCGGTTGTGGGCGTAGCCGAGAAGGTAGAGCCCCCCCTTGTAGAAGAGAAGGGTGTAGGGGTCTACCTGGTAGGAGACCGGCCGCCCCTCCCCCTTGGCCCGGTAGCCTATGGTGACCCGGTACTGGTAGAGGAGGGCGTCGCGCAGGACTTTCAGCTCTTCCGTTACCCGCCCGTAGTCCCGCGCTCCCTGCAAGAGCGGCAGGGACACCCGGGCGATCCGCTCCATGTGTGCTGCATAGCGGGGGGGGAGGACGGAATTGACCTTGCGGAACACCGCCTCCATGTCCTCCCGGAAAGGGGTCCCTTTGAGGAAGTCCAGCTGGGAACGGAGGAAGGAGAGGGTGAGGAGTTCCTGGAGGGTGAAGTTTATGGGGGGAACGTCCTTGAAGCGGGTGAGGAAGCGGTAGACCTTGCGCCTTTCCTCCCATTCGGAAACGAGGGGGTACCCCGCCTCCTGGATGGCGTTCAGGTCCCGGTGGATGGTGCGCCGGTTCACTCCCCCCTCTTCCGCAAGTTCGTCGAGGGTGATGCCGTGGCGCGCCTCGATGAGGCGGATGATGTCGTGCACCCGTCCCGCCTGGGAATATTTTTTCGCCGGTTTCCCCTTCTTCATGGGACCTCCCCGTCCACTCTGCAATGCCTGTATACTTGCGACAGAATACTACCCTGTTTTCCGTCCCCATAAAAGCAAAAAGGCCGGCGTATATGCCGACCTTCATAACTTCCCAACCCCGTTACACTCTCACTTGCGCCTGTACGTCCCCATCAACTCTCCTTTGCCGATAACATGCCCCTCCATGGTCCGCTCAAGCTCGGCCTTGGTGGTGCCGGAACCGAGCTTGAGAATGGTATCGAGGGCGTAGAGCTTGAAGAAATAGCGGTGGGTACCGGAGGGTGGGCAGGGACCGCCGTAGCTGGTGCGCCCCCAGCTGTTCTTCCCCTGGACGGCACCGGCAGGCACACTTTTTTCGGTGATCTGCCGGATCTGGGGATGGATGTTCCAGAGCACCCAGTGTACCCAGAGCCCCACCGGGGCGTCCGGGTCGTCCACGATGAGTGCCAGGGATTTCGTCCCCGCCGGTACACGGTCAATGGCAAGGGGTGGGTTCACATCCTCACCGTCGCAGGTGTACTTGGCCGGTATGGCACCGCCTTTGGCAAACGCGCTGCTGGTCAGCTGCAATGAATCCATCTTCCGCACCTCCTTACCTGAAGCGACGCTCCATGGAAGAGCTGCGCAGGCTGCCAACACCACCAGCCATCTCGATAAATGCATGGTCACTCCCAATCGGTCCGCTGGACAGCGACACCATATACTCTGTGATATTCATGGTGTATACTAGTGTAGCACCGGTGGGTACGTGCGCCAGTGTTTTTGCCCGAGGGAAACGAAGAGTTCCAGGAGGACACCCATGCTGCTCCGTCTCGTTGTGATTGCCATGACCGGTCTGGTACTGGCATCCTGCCATGGATACACCCAGCCCCGCTTCGACCAGGCCCGCTATCCACGCACCTATAAGCAGTTCGACCTGACCCTCTCCTGGCGGATGGATCGGTCCGCCACGGCTTACACCGTCGAGGGATTCGCCCGGAACACCCGCTATGTCTCCATGGACGATCTGGAGATCACCGGCACCCTCCTGGACGGGGCGGGAAAGACACTCTCTGAGGCGACCTTTTTCTTCTTCCCCAACCAGCTCCCCATGGACGAGGCCGCCCCCTTTACCCTCACACTGCCGCTCTCGCCGGGACTGACGCCGGCAAAGTTGAGACTCTTTTACCGCTATAGGGCCTCGGAAGGGGGCGATGGCGACAAGATCCACTTCTTCAACTCCTTCGAGGTGCAGCCCCGCTGACACCATGTGCCTGATCCTCTTCGCCAACGACTTCAACGCTGGTACCGAGCCGGTCGGCTCCTCCCGCCTCGCCCGCTGACCTGCCGGATCGACATTCGCGAATACTACCTTATCAAGAGGGCACCGCTGTGCTATAGTGCCATCCGGCACTATTCCATCTCCTTTCCGGACAAGCACTCATGACCATCTCCTACTGGCTCCTGCCGCTCCTCTTCGCCACCGGCCTCATCGCAGGGCTGGTGGATGCCATCGCCGGCGGCGGCGGACTGATAACCGTACCGGTGCTCCTCTGGACCGGCATCCCCCCCCAGTACGCCCTCGGCACCAACAAGCTCCAGTCCACCTTCGGCTCGGGAAGCGCCATGGCACACTTCGCCGGTGCCGGCACCATCACCCTCAAGGAGAGCCTGGAAGGGATCACCTTCACCGCCATCGGCGCAGCCGCCGGGGCGCTCACGGTGCAGCGGCTCGACCCCGGCTTCCTGCGAGGGGTAATCCCGTTTCTCCTCCTCGCCATCGCCCTCTACACCCTGTTGACCCCACGCCTCGGGCTGGAGGACATCCATCCGCGCCTGGGCAAGCTCCCCTTCTACCTCTGCTGCGGACTTGCCCTCGGTTTCTACGACGGCTTCTTCGGCCCCGGCACCGGCTCCTTCTGGGTCATCGCCCTCATGCTCGGCCTCGGCTATAACATGACCACCGCCACCGGCTACACCAAGGTGATGAACTTCACGAGCAACATCGTCTCCCTCGCCATGTTCATTATCGGCGGGCACGTCTACTACACCGCCGGGCTGGTCATGGGGGTGGGGCAGCTCATCGGCGCCCGGGTCGGCGCCGGACTCGTCCTCTCCCGGGGGGCACGGTTCATCAGGCCGGTCTTCATCACCATGTCCCTCGCCATCACCGCCAAGCTCCTCTTCGATTACTACCGGTAACCCCCTTCTTTTCCTTCTATTCCAACTTTTAATTCCGCACTGCCGTTTTCAGGTTGATCTGACGGCAAACGCCAGCCGGTACTCCCCGATGAGTCGCTCCCGGCTCCCCCCGGCGATAAAATCCCAGGGGAGTGTCTCGTCCAGGGGGATGGTCCGGTACACCCAGCCATCCGTATCGAGCTGGAGCGCTTTGGCCGCCCGCTTCCAGCTCCCCGTCTCGTCCGCCCTGAGCAACAGCGCCGCCAGCCGCCGATCTCCCCGGGAAAGGAGCGCCTGGAGGTACGCCTCCCGCGGGCTTTCCATGTGCAACCGGACGTTGGAAAGCCGGCTGAACGCCTGGTGCAGAAACTTTGCCTTTTGTTCCAGCGACTTCATCTCTTCCATGCCGCACCACTGAAACGGGGTGAACGGCTTGGGGACAAAGGGGTTGACGGAGAGGACGACCTCCCCCAGGCGCCGGTTGGCCTTTGCCGCGGCGATGACCCGGTCACGGATCTTCCCCACCAGAGCCACCAGCTCCTCCAGATCGGCCGAGCTCTCGGTCGGGAGGCCGATGATGAAATAGAGCTTCAGGTTGAGGATGTCGCTCCCGATGAGCCGGTCGCAGGCTGCCAGTATCTGATCTTCGGTGATATCCTTCTTCACCAGGTCACGCAGCCGCTGGGACCCCCCTTCAGGAGCAAGGGCGACAGTCTTGTGGCCGCTCGCCTTCAGGACCGCAATCATGTCGTCGTCCAGCTGATCCAGGCGCAGGGACGACACCGACACCTTTCCCCCCTCCTGGAGGATGAAGCGGCAGAGCTCGCCGATCCCCCTGAAGTCGGAAACCGCCGCCCCGACAAGCCCCAGCTTGTGCCGCTCCCGTAGTCCTTTGCGTACCTGGTTCTTGATCTCCTCCAGTGAGCGTTGCCGGTAAGGGTGGTAGATGAACCCGGCGGCGCAGAACCGGCAGCCGCGCGGGCAGCCCCGGGAGAGTTCGATGAGGTACATGTCGGCAAATTCGGTCTGGGGGGTGAGTATCTCGGAGGTTGTGGCGTGCCGGTCAAGATGACGGGACCACTGCCGCTCAATCCGGTCCGGCGCACCAGTCAGCGCACGCCGTTCAGCTATCCCCATCCCGTCATACTCAACCTCGTAGAGGGATGGGATGTAAATGCCGGGCAGCCCGGCTGCCTGGGCTAGGAGCTCGCGCCTTCCCTCACCGGCTCCGTTACGGAGCAGTTCAAGCAGGGGGGGCAAAAGCGGTTCCGACTCGCCGATGCAGACAAGATCGAGGAAATCGGCCACCGGTTCCGGATTGAGGAACAGCGCCGCTCCGCCGGCCATAACCAGGGGGTAAGAGTCGCTCCGCTCCGTCGAAAGCGGGGGAATCCCCGCCAGGCGAAAGATGGCCGGCAGATTGAGGTAATCGCTCTCGAAGGAGACGGAAAAGGCAATGAGGTGGAAGTCGGTGAGGGGGCGCTGGGATTCCAGGGAAAGGAGCGACGTGCGGCTTTTTTCATACTCCTTGAGGTCGTCGGGATCGGGGAGAAAGGCCCGCTCGCAGACCACATCCGGATAGGCGTTCAGCTGGGCATGGACTGTCTGCAGGCCGAGGTTGCTCATCCCCATGGAGTAGCGGTTCGGGTAGACCAGGCAGACCGTCAGTTTCCCTCCCCAGGCGCGGGGCGATGCACCCTCTTCCCCGGCCAGGATACGGCGGTATTTTTCGATTATTTTCCAGGACATGGGAAAAACGTACCACGAAACAGGGGGGGGAACAAAGGGGAAAAAAACCCGGCCCCCATTGGAGGGGGAAAACAGAGGGCCGGGTAGGGAAAGCCTCGCCGGCGGCAGGGGGACCACCACCGGTCAGAACGCGTTGTACGAACTTACTGCCAGTCAATCACAATGTTCACTCAACTGCTTACCACCAAGGGAACGTGATTTTTGTGTCCTGGCAAGGCTGTCGAGGACTTACACGGAGGCGTAGCAGCGCTACGCCGCACACGTAAAGCCGAAGACTTACGCAGCCAGAGCGGAAAAGGCGCGTTCCCCAACCGTTAGTCGACAGACTTGCGGAGGAACGTCGGTATATCATACTGATCTTCCTCTTCCTCGGCAAAGAACCCGCGCTGCCGCGCGATCCCCTGCCGCTGGTGTTTTTCGCGGATGAAGGTCGGAATCTCCCGGTTGATTTCGCTGATCCGGGGAGTCATGGTCGCCGCGCTCTCCTTCAGTTCCTGGCGGCTCTTCTGTACATCGAAACGATCGCCGAAGCCTGTGGCGATGGCGGTCACCTTGATGGTATCAGCCAGCGACTCGTCGATAACCACGCCGACGATGATGTTGGCATCCTCGTGGACCTTCTCGTGGATGATCCGGTTGACGGCGTCGAAGTCGTCCATGGTCATGGCAGAGGAACCGGAGATATTGACAAGCACCCCTTTGGCGCCGGAGATATCGATATCTTCCAGGAGCGGACTGGAGATCGCCTTGGTGGCCGCTTCCACGGCCCGGTTGTCGCCGGCGGCGACGCCGATCCCCATCATGGCCATGCCGCGCTCGCTCATGATCGCCTTGACGTCGGCAAAGTCGACGTTGATGAAACCGGAAGCGGTGATGAGGTCGGAAATCCCCTGCACAGCCTGGCGCAGCACGTCGTCAGACGGCTTGAACGCGTCGAGGATGGACATGGACTTGCCGGCAAGACCCAGGAGACGGTCATTGGGGACGACGATGAGTGAGTCCACGTGTTTCTTGAGCTCTCTGATCCCCTCTTCCGCCTTGGCCAGCCGCTGTTTCCCTTCACGGGAAAAAGGCTTGGTCACCACGCCGACGGTCAGCGCGCCCACTTCACGTGCCACCTCGGCGATGATCGGTGCAGCGCCGGTGCCGGTGCCGCCACCCATGCCGGCGGCGATGAAGATCATGTCCGCACCCTGGAGAGCTGCCACCATACGCTCCCGGTCTTCCAACGCTGCATCACGCCCCACGTCGGGATTGGCGCCGGCCCCGAGCCCCTTGGTGAGCTGGCCCCCAAGCTGAACCTTGGAGGGTGCCTTGGCATTACGCAGCGCCTGGGCGTCGGTGTTGGCGACAATGAAGTCGACCCCGCCCATGCTGCAGTTGATCATGGTGTTGACCGCGTTGCCACCACCGCCCCCAACCCCGATTACCTTGATCTTCGCGCTCTGGTCAATGCTCTCATCAAATTCAAACATGTACTTCCCCCTTTCTTTGTGTTGCTCCCCATTGATTATGATTGATAACAAAACTGCTATGGAAACGTCGATTCTTTGCGGCGTTTCCTCCTAGAAGAATTCGCCGAACCACTCCTTCATCCTCCTGCTCACCCTCCTGAACAGGTTCTCGTCGGTCTGGGAGGTGGGGAACTCGCGGATCCCAATGTTTTTACTGCCGTAGACCACGAGCCCGACGCCGGTGGCATAGACCGGGGAATTCACCACATCCACCAGTCCACCGATATTCTGCGGGAGACCACGGCGCACCGGCAGGTTGAAAACCTGCTCCGCCAGTTCAGGCATACCCTGGAGAATGGTGCTGCCGCCGGTTATGACCACGCCGGAGGCGATGAGGTCCTCGAAGCCGCTCTTCA
This sequence comes from Deltaproteobacteria bacterium, assembly GCA_021848385.1. Taxonomy (GTDB): domain Bacteria; phylum Desulfobacterota; class Desulfuromonadia; order Geobacterales; family Geobacteraceae; genus Geomobilimonas. Next base: position 18,304 of record JAJZUQ010000040.1, on the reverse strand, counting down.
TGATCTCCCGGTTGACCAGGGTGAATATCTCCTCCACTCGGGGCTCCAGTATCTCGGAGAGAAGCTGCCGCGACAGGATCCGCGGTTTCCTGCCACCAACGCTCGGCACCTCGATGGTTTCTTCCTTGCCGACGAGGGAGGCGAGGCAGCAGCCGTACTTCTGCTTGATCTTCTCCGCCTCGGCCATGGGGGTCCTGAGCCCCACCGCGATGTCGTTGGTGAGGTGGTTCCCTCCGAGCGACAGGACCGATGTATGTTTGATGGCGCCGTCCACAAAGATGGCAATGTCGGTCGTGCCGCCGCCGATGTCAACCAGCGCCACTCCCAGTTCCTTCTCATCGGCTGAGAGGACCGCCTCGGAAGAGGCCAGCTGCTCCAGGACGATGTCGGCGACGTCCAGACCGGCACGGTTGCATGACTTGATGATGTTCTGTGCGCTTGCCACCGCACCGGTGACGATGTGAACCTTGGCCTCCAGCCGGACCCCGCTCATGCCGAGGGGTTCGCGAATGCCGTCCTGATCGTCGATGATGAACTCCTGTGGGAGAATGTGGATCACTTCACGGTCCATGGGGATGGCTATCGCCTTGGCTGCGTCGATGACTCTCTTCACGTCATCCGGCGACACCTCCCGGTTCTTGATGGCGATGATTCCCTGGGAGTTGAACCCCTTGATGTGCCCGCCGGCAATACCGGCATAGACCGACTTGATCTCGCAGCCGGCCATGAGTTCCGCTTCCTCGACAGCCTTCCTGATGGAAGCCACGGTGCTCTCTATGTTGATGACCACACCCTTGCGCAGCCCCCGCGACGGGCTGGTGCCGATGCCGATGATATCGAGCCCGTCCTCCGAAACGTTTCCGACGATGGCGCAGATCTTTGTGGTCCCGATGTCGAGACCTACGATGATGTTGTCCCGTCTCCCTGTGGTCATAGTATCCCCCCTTTATCCCTTCTTCACGATGATCTTGTCGGTGTAGTCCAGGTCTATATACTGGAGGCTGGGGAGCTGGGCCCGTAGATCTCCGTAAATTCTCGCCAGCCGCGCCAGTTTTTCACTGTGTGAGTCGTTCCCCAGGCGGACCGGCACCCCCCCCTGGGCAGTGAAGAGGGTATAGCCGAATCCCTTGTCGAAATGAATCTCCGATACATCCGCCAGACGGAACACCGACCCCTTGCCGAGCACCCCCATCAGCTCGATGGCCCCCTGAAGTGCAGTCTTGCTCCCTGCGGGGTCTCTGTTCATATCGTCTTCCGTGACGCCCGTAATAACGGGATAATCAAGGCGGTCGCCGACGGTGAGGGGTTTAAAGATATTCCCCTGGTTGTCCAGATAGTAAAGAAGCCCCATATTGACTATTGCCACAGGCTCGCGTTCGGTGATCTCGATGGCCAGGGTATTGGGGAAATAGCGCCGGACCTTGACCTTTTCGACCCACGGATTCTTCGCAAGCATCTCGCCGATGCGCCGCAACCGCAACCCGAGCATCCCGTCACCCGTTTTTACGCCAGTCATGTCAATGACTTCGTCCCTCGTCAGCCGGGTGAGGGGGGAAATCTCGATTCGCTCCAGGCGGAGAAAGGTGGTTCGGGACACTACACCATTGACCTGATAGGCGATTACCACGACCAGCGCCCCCGCCAGGACAATACCTCCGACCCGGGCAGCTTTCTTGAAAATGCCCCTGAAGTTTATGGGAGGCCGGGGGGGCTTCTTCAGCCGGTTCTTCGGAGCCAAATTCGGTTTTTTTTTGTGCAGGTCGCGCATGGCATTTCTTTACAGGGGCGGGTCTTCCCGCCCGGATCCGGGCAACCGCAATGGGCTGTCTTTTTTACCCGTTAATTTTCAAAGCGGCACCACATGCTATCCGCTCCACCAGTTCTCCGAAACCGACTCCTGCCTCTTTCTGGGCAATTTCCGGCAAGAGGGACAGAGCGGTCATACCCGGCAGGGTATTCACCTCCAGGAGATAGCACTCGCCACCCTCGGTCACGAGGAAATCGACCCGGCTGTACCCGGAGCAACCGAGGGCACGATGGGCCGCCTCTCCCTGGGCCAAAAGATCACGGTACAGTGCCGGAGGAAGAACCGGCGGGCAGATATGTTCCGCCATCCCATCCGTATACTTGGCCTCAAAATCATAGAACTCGTTCTTCGGCACGATCTCGATCGCCCCCATGGCACGGTCGTCGAGCATGCCGACCTGAATTTCCCGCCCCTTGATAAACTGTTCCACGAGGATTTCCTCGTCGTAGCGAAATGCCTCGACCAGCGCGGCCGGCAGCTCTTCCGCTTTCTTGACGATGCTTACCCCCACCGACGACCCCTCCTGCGAGGGCTTCACCACGAGGGGAAAACCAAATCCGAGTCCGGCCAGATCAGGTTCCTCACCGCGCCGCAGAACCCGATACGAGGCCACGGTCAGTCCGCTTGCGGCAAAGACCTGCTTGGCGAATATTTTGTTCATTGCCAGGGCGCTCGCCAGAACGCCGGAACCGGTATAGGGAATCCCCATCAGCTCCAGCAGGCCCTGCACCGCCCCATCCTCTCCATAGCGGCCATGGAGACAGATGAACGCCACCTCTATATGTTGCCGCTCCAAGGCATTCGCCAGATCGCGTCCCACATCGACAGTGACGGCGTTGTAGCCAAGGGCCAGAAGAGCGCCATGGACAGCGGCTCCGCTCTTCAGCGATACTTCCCGCTCGGCGGAGAGCCCACCGAAAAGGACTCCAATTTTCTTTGTTTTCAACTCATCCACAGTCATAGGTTTTACCAGTCCCCAGTCCCTAGTCCCCGTTTTGCCCGACGATCCGCACTTCCTCTTCCAGTTCCACCCCGAACCGCTCCTTGACCCGTTCCTTAATGATCCGCGCCAGTTCGAGAAAATCACCGGCCGTCGCACCACCGGTGTTGAGGAGGAAATTGGTGTGGACTTCGGACACCTGCGCTCCCCCCACCCGGTACCCTCGCAATCCTGCCTGCTCTATGAGGCGCCAGGCCTGCTCGCCGGGAGGGTTCTTGAAGAACGACCCGGCATTCGGATAGCCCACATTCTGGTGCTGGCGGCGGTGGGCCAGGTAACCGTCGATCCGCTCGGCAAGGCCGGCAGGATCGCCGGTTGTCAGCTGCAGTACCGCCCCGAGGATGATCTCGCCGGGGGCTTGTTCCAGATGGCGGTATCCGTAACTGAGTTCGCCCCGCTCAGTCGTGATGACTGCTCCTCCTTTTAGCGTGGAAAGACTGACTACCAGTTCCATAATCGCCCCGCCGTGGGCTCCCGCATTCATGGCGAGTGCCCCGCCGACGGTCCCCGGGATGCCGGCCAGAAACTCCGCTCCGACCAGTCCCCGTTCCCGGCAGAAGCTCACCAGTTGCCGGTTGGTTACCCCTGCCGCCACGTCGATCCGGTTACCGGTGAGCAGTTCCAGGGAAGCTAACTGAGCCAGGGAGATGACCACCCCGCGGAAACCGCCATCCCGCACCAGCAGGTTATACCCACCGCCGATGACCAGATGGGGCACTTTCCGCTCCGAGAGAACCGCCAGCAATGACTGGAGGTCGTCCCGGTCCGCCGGAACGGCAAACAAATCAGCCGCTCCACCCACCTTCAGGGAGGTATGACGGGCCAACGGCTCGTTTTCGAGCACCTGACCGCGCAACCTCTCCCGCAGGAGGCTCGCCAGTCCGCTTGTCAAAGATCTTCCTGCAGCCGCTTGAGCAGTTTCTCTCCCACCTGCCAGAGATTGCCTGCCCCAAGGGTGAGAAAGAGGTCTCCCGGTTTCAGGACCTGCAACAGGGAATCGCACAGAGCTTCCCGATCGGCAATGTAGGTGACATCCTTCTGACCGTGCTTCTTGATGTTTGCGACCAGTCCCTCCGCAGTGACTCCCGGAATCGGCTGTTCACCGGCGGGATAGATATCAGTCAGGACCAGGACGTCCGCATCGTAAAACGCCTTGACGAAATCGTCGAACAGTTCCTTGGTTCTGGTATAGCGGTGGGGCTGGAAGGCCACCACGAGGCGCCGGTCACCCCACCCCCCCTTGGCCGCAGCCAGGGTTGCACGAATCTCGGTGGGGTGATGGCCGTAATCGTCAACCACAATGATTTCCTTCGCTTCTCCCTTGATCTGGAAGCGGCGCCCGACTCCGCCAAAATCCCGGAAACCCTCCCGGATGACCTCGAAGGGGACGTTGAGTTCCATGGCAACGGCAATGCAGGCCAGGGCGTTGAGTACGTTGTGGGCACCGGGCATCTTGAAGGATATCTCACCCAGCCGCTCTCCCCGGTGGTAGGCGACGAAGGAGGTGCTGTTCCCCGCCAGCCGGATGTCGCTGGCACGGAAATCGGCCTGGCTGGAAAGTCCGTAGGTGGTGAATCGCTTCTTCACGCGGGGGATTATGTCCGCCACATTGGTGCTGTCGAGACAGAGTACTGCAAGGCCGTAGAAGGGAATCTTGTTGATGAACTCCACGAAGGTGTCCTTGATTTCCCCGATGCCGCTGTAGAAATCCAGGTGGTCGGCGTCGATATTGGTCACCACGGCTATGGTCGGGGAGAGCTTGAGGAACGAACCGTCCGACTCGTCCGCCTCGGCCACCAGGAACTTCCCCTGTCCCAGCTTGGCATTGCTTCCGATGGAATCGAGCCGGCCGCCGATGACGATGGTCGGGTCGATGCCGGCAAAGCCGAGGATGGTGGAGACCATGGAGGTGGTCGTGGTCTTGCCGTGGGTGCCGGCTATGGCGATGCCGTACTTCATCCGCATCAGCTCGGCAAGCATCTCCGCCCGCGGGATAACCGGTATGAGCCGCTCCCGGGCCTCGATTACCTCCGGGTTGTCGTCGTGGACCGCGCTGGAGATGACCACAACATCAACGTTGGCCACGTTCTCCCGGGCATGACCGGTAAAGATTTCCCCCCCGAGGGAGGCGAGCCGCTCGGTGATATCCGACGTGCGCAGGTCCGAGCCGGACACCTTGTACCCCAGGTTGAGGAGCACCTCGGCGATGCCGCTCATGCCTATGCCGCCGATACCGACGAAATGAATTTTCTCTATTTTGCCGTACATAGTGCTCCCTGTCGGTCGCAGGTACAGGTATCCGTTCGCTTCGCTCACAGGCAGAGGTAGAGAAGAACCCCTTCTAATCCTCTACCTCTACCTTTACCTTTACCTGCTGTTCTGAAGCATCTCATCCACGATCACCTGCGCCGCATCGAGCCGGGCAAGCCTGCGGGCGTTTCTGCCCGTTTCAGCCAATTGTTCACTGTCCCCGACCAGCCCGATGATCTCCTGCGCCAGCCGCTCCCCGCTGAGTTCATGTTCCAGCAGCATGAAACAGGCCCCTTCCTTGAGCAGCGCCTCGGCATTCCTGCGCTGGTGGTCGTCCGTAGCGTGGGGAAACGGAATAAAGAGGCACGGTTTGCCGCACGCCGTCACCTCGGCGATGGTGGTCGCCCCGGCCCGGCAAATTACCAGGTCCGCCCGGTGATAGGCGGCCGACATATTGTCGATGAACGGAACTACCTCGGCGGGAAACCCCGTCTTTTCATATCCTTCCTGCACCTCTGCCAGGTCATTCTCGCCGGTCTGATGGGTTATGGCAAGCCGGTCCCGGAGTGACTCCAGGTGAGGAAGGGCGGCGACAAGTGCCCGGTTGATGCTGCGGGCACCCTGACTTCCGCCGAACACCAGCAGGTTGAATCGTTCATCCGATGCAGCCGGCCGTTCTGCCGCCACCTCATCCAGAATCTGGCGCCGGAGTGGATTGCCGGTCAGGAGCGTCTTCCCGGCGGGGAAAAATTTCCGTGCCTCTTCCAGGGAGATGAACACCTGTTCGGCGACGCGGGCCAGGATCTTGTTGGTCATTCCCGGGATGGCATTCTGCTCGTGGACGAACCGGCGTACCTGCATCCCCCGCGCCGCAAGTACCATGGGGGCGGATGCGTATCCGCCGACGCCGAGTACCAGATCGGGGCGGTAGCTCTTGAGCAGCTGCCGTGACTGGGAATAGCCGTGCATGAACTTGGCAAGCCCTACCAGCTGGGCTATACCGTTCTTTCCCCGCACTCCGGCTGCAGAGATCAGTTCCAGCCGGTAACCGAGCCGGGGGAGCACCTTCGCCTCGATCCCCCGTTCGGTGCCGACGAACAGTACCTCGTTGGAGCCGTCCCGCGCCAGGAACTCCTCCGCCACTGCTATGCCGGGGAACAGATGCCCGCCGGTTCCGCCACCTGCAATGATGAGTTTCATGGGGTCCCCCGCATCCGCGATGACACGTTGAGGAGAATCCCCACCGCAAAAAGTGTGACCAGCAGCGAGCTGCCGCCGTAGCTCAGGAACGGCAGCGCCAGCCCCTTGGTTGGAAGAAGCCCCGTAACCACACCCATGTTGACAAACGCCTCGATCCCCAGCAGGGTAACGATGCCGAATGCCAGGTAGCGGCCGAAATTGTCGTCGGTCTGGAGTGCGACCCGCATGCCGCGACTGACAAGAAGCAGGAACATGGCTGCGATGACGAGCACGCCGATAAGCCCCAGTTCTTCCCCCACCACCGACAGGATAAAGTCGGTATGGGCCTCCGGCAGGTAGAAGAGTTTCTGTTTCCCCTCACCGAGACCTTGTCCCAGTATTCCGCCGTTACCGAAGGCGAGCCACGACTGGATGATCTGGAAGCCGCTGTCGGTCGGGTCCTCCCAGGGATTGAGGTAGGCCAGTATCCGGCGGCGCCGGTAATCCACGTTCATGACGAGAAAGTAGAGAAACGGCAGTGCCACTACCACCATGCCGAGGATGTAGCGGGGTCTGGTGCCGGCTGCAAACAGCATGACGACTGCCACTACGCCAAGGGTCAGCGCCGCACCCAGGTCGTGCTGTTTCAGGAGCAGAAGCAGCATGCCGGCAAGCAGGACCATGTAAGGAAGGAAGCCGGCGGCAAATAACTTCATCTTTTCCTGCCGTTTATCCAGGGAATAGGCCATGTAGATGATGAGAGCGATCTTGGCCAGTTCCGACGGCTGGAAGTTGAAGCCGGGGAGCCGTATCCAGCGCGATGCCCCCTTGGCCGTCCCGCCGATACCGGGCACAAAGACCAGCACCAGAAGCACCAGGCACCCCAGCAGTCCCGGTACCGCCCAACGGCGCCATTTTTCATAATCCACTGTCATGGTAAAACCCATGATACCGAATCCGAGCAGAGAATAGAGCCCCTGCCTCTTGAGAAAGAAGAAACCGTCGTGGAACCTCTTTTCCGCCATTATCGATGAAGCGGAATAGACCATGACCACGCCGAAGCAGGTGAGCGCCACCGCCATCAGCAGTATCACGAGATCGTATCGCTCCATCTTCTTCAACACTGTTTGTCCCCCAGCACGCGAACCAGCGCCTTATACCTCTCTGCCCGCTCCTCGTAATCACGGAACATGTCGAAACTGGAACAGGCAGGAGAAAAGAGAACGATCCCTCCCGGCTTGGTAAGGGTCGCGGCCGTCTGCACCGCCTCTTCAAGGGATGCTGCCATATGGGTATCGGTAAGATTCCCCAGTTCCTTGGCGATGCGTTCCTTTGCCTCGCCGATAAGCACCATGTGCCGTACCCGTGTCCGGACGAGTTCAGCCAGTGGCGCGTAGGAGCCCCCCTTGTCCTTCCCACCTGCAATGAGGGTAATGTTCTCGAAGCTTGCCAGCGCCTTCTCCACGCTTCCCACGTTGGTCGCCTTGCTGTCCTCGTACCAGGGAACGCCGTTCACCGTCCGGACCAGTTCCATCCGGTGAGGAAGGCCGCGGAAGGCGGTAATTGCAGCCTGGCAGGTTGCGGCATCGCACCCCATGAGAAGCGCCGTCGCCAGGGCGGCCATGATGTTCTCGATGTTGTGGACCCCCTGGAGATGGTAGCCTGCGGTGGGGAAATGTTCTTCCCCCCCTTCCCGGCGGAAGGTGATGACGCCGTCCTTGAAAAATATCCCTTCGGGCAGCTCCCGTTTCTGGCTTGTCGGCACCACCCGTGCTGCCAGGCGGTCAGCACAGGCGGCGACCAGCGGGTCGTCCACATTGAGCACTGCGAAATCCTCGGCGGTCTGGTTCATGAATATGCGCAGCTTGGCGTCGATGTATTCCTGGTAGGTGGCATAACGGTCAAGGTGATCTTCGGTGATGTTCAGCAGCACCGCCACCCGCGGCCGAAATCGCTCGATCCCCTCCAGTTGGAAGGAGGAGAGTTCCACCACCACCCGCTCGCAGGGATTCGCTTTCTCTTCCGATAGCGCCGGTTCCACCGCCTCGATAAGCGGGTTGCCGATGTTGCCGCCGACGAAGGTCCCGAAGCCCGCCGCCTTGAAAAGCTCTCCCGTCAGGGTCGTGGTGGTGGTCTTGCCGTTGGTACCGGTAATGGCAGCAATAGGGGCCGTGATGAAGCGGCTCGCCAGCTCGACCTCGCTCACGATCGATCGTCCCGCATCACGGGCGACCTGGAGCGGCCGGATGTCGAGCGGCACCCCCGGGCTCACGACGATCAGGCCGGCTTCACGGAAGCTCTGCTCATCATGCCTCCCCAGCTCCAGCTTGACCGGCAGACCGGCAAGTTTCTCCACCCATGAGGAGAGTTCTGCCTCTCCCTTCATATCGGTAACGGTCACCCGCGCACCCTGGCGGACAAGGAAGCGGGCAACCGCCACGCCGGTGCGGGCCAGTCCTACAACGAGAATGTTCTTGTCTTTCAGATCCATGACCTACCTGCTCTTCTGTTCAAAGTTCAAAGGTTCGATGTTCAACGTTGAACATTGAACCTTGAACTGCCTTTAACGCATTTTAAGTGTAGAAATTGCAACCAGCGCCAGTATGATAGTAATAATCCAGAACCGGACGATGATTTTCGGCTCCGCCACACCCTTCAACTCGAAGTGGTGATGGATCGGCGCCATCCGGAAAATCCGCTTGCCACGGTATTTGTACGACCCGACCTGAAAGATCACCGACAGCGCCTCTATCACGAACACCCCGCCGACAATGACCAGAAGGATCTCCTGTTTGGTGATGACCGCCAGAGTCCCCAGGGCTCCTCCAAGCGGCAGCGAGCCCACATCCCCCATGAAGACCTCGGCGGGATAGGAGTTGTACCAGAGGAAACCGAGGCCGGCTCCGACCATTGCCCCGCAAAGCACCGCCAGTTCCCCGCTTCCGGCTACATAGGGGATCTGCAGGTATGCTGACAGCCGGGCGTTGCCTGCAATGTAGCAGAAGAGCATATAGGTGCCGGCATTGAGCGCCACCGGTCCGATGGCCAGGCCGTCCAGGCCGTCGGTCAGGTTGACCGCATTACTCGCGCCGACGATGACGAGCGTGGCGAATGCTATGTACATGATTCCCAGGTCGGGATGGAGTCGCTTGAAGAACGGGAAATAGACCTCGCTGGAGAATCCGGGAAGCGTGTAAAGGATGATCCCCGCCGCACCCGCTATGACTATCTGCCAGAACATCTTCTGCCGCGGCGACAGACCCTTCGGATCCTTTTCCACCACCTTCTTGTAGTCGTCCACAAAACCGATCAGGCCATATCCGACAAGGACCAGCAGGGTCACCCAGATGAATTCGTTACGCAGGTCAGCCCAGAGCAGGGTCGGAACGACGATTGCCGTCAGGATCAACAGCCCCCCCATGGTGGGTGTCCCTGCTTTCTTGAGATGGGACTCGGGGCCATCGGTCCTGATCACCTGGCGGGCCTGCAGCGCCTCCAGCTTCCGGATGATCCACGGCCCCACGATGAAGCTGACGATCAACGCGGTGATCATGGCATAGATCGTCCGGAAAGTGAGGTACTTGAATATGTTGAACAGCTTGACATCGGATGCCAGTGGATAGAGCAGATGGTAGAGCATCAGGTTGTCCCCTTCCTGCCGGTTGGACCGAAGCCGCTACGGATGGCGTCGGCTACCCTTTCCATGTGCATGCCGCGTGAACCCTTGACGAGGATGACATCGCCAGGGCGCGTTCCCCGTGCCAGGTCAGCAATCAGCCGGTCATGGTTGGGGGCAATGACGATACTTTCTTCGGTAAGACCTGCCGCAACGGCACCCGACGCCACAACCTCTGACATCCCCCCCACCAGATAAAGCCTTTCGACGCAACCGGCCGCCAGACGCCCCACATCCTGGTGGGACTGTCCGGTATCGGTGCCCAGTTCCAGCATGTCCCCGAGTACCGCTACCGCACGCCCCTCTTCTTTCAGCTCTCCCAGAGTCACGAGCGCGGCTGCCATGGAAGCAGGGTTGGCATTGTAGCTGTCATCGATCAGGACGACACCATCCACCTCCTCCACCTTGAAGCGTTTATCGTAGGGGGTGAACGTCTCCAGCCCCTCGCGAACAGTCTCTGGGGCTACACCAAGGGCTACGGCAGCAGCCGCTGCAGCCAGGGCATTATAGATATTGTGCCGTCCATAGGCCTGTAATGTGACATTCACGGAAGTATCCGGGAGCCGGAGGACAAATTGCTGACCCCGCCTGCCGCGCCCTTCGATCTGAATGGCAGTAACGTCTGCACCATGCAGGCCGAAAGAAAGCCTCTTTACCCCGTCGGGTACAGGCAACGCAGCAATACGGGCGTCATCTGCGTTGTAAACGGCAACCGAACCGGGCGCCAACCCCATGAACAACTCCCCCTTTGCGTGGGCGACCGCATCGACGTTCCCCATGCTTTCCAGATGGGCGGGAAATGCATTGGTAATCACGCCAACTCCCGGGGCTGCGATCTCAGCCAGCCGGGCAATCTCCCCAGGTTCGCTCATCCCCATCTCAAGAACCCCCCAGTGGTGGGAGGGGGCCAATTGCAGGAGCATCTTGGGGAGACCGATCAGGTTATTCAGGTTGCCGCTCGTCTTGAGCCCCTCGCCGGTCCGTGTCAGTATGGCTGCAAGCATCTCTTTGGTGGTGGTCTTGCCGTTGCTGCCGGTCACGCCAACCAGCTCCAGGGTGAAGCGTTGCCGGTGGAATGCCGCCAGGTCGCCAAGGGCACGAAGGGTATCCGTGACCGTTATGCAGCAGACCCCGGTCGGCAGCGGGTGTTCCGTCAGCCAGCTCTTCTCGGCCAGAAGCGCCGTGCACCCCCGCTCGATTGCAGCATTGATGTAGTCGTGACCGTCAAACCGCTCACCCCGCAGGGGGACGAACAGCTCGCCGGGCATTACCGAACGCGAATCGGTTGACACTCCCGCGATCATGCCTGGTGACGGGCCGCTTATCGTGCCACCCGTCGCCCGGGCTATCTCCTCGACCGTGAACATCTTTCAGCTCTCCATTTCGGCAAAGGCGCGTGCGGCCTCTTCCCGGTCGTCGAAGTGATGTTTCTCGGTACCGATGATCTGGTAATCCTCGTGTCCCTTCCCCGCCAGGAGAACGATATCCCGGGGACGGGCAAGCCGGACTGCCAACCGTATGGCTTCGCGGCGATTTTCAATAGTGCAGAAACCTTTTTCCCCAACCCCTCGCGCCAGATCTTCCGGTGCGAATTCCCGCAGACCAAGCGGCAGGATTCCCCCACGGACCTCCGCAAGGATGGCAGCCGGTTCTTCGGTGCGGGGATTATCGGAGGTGACGATTGCCAGGTCGCTGTAGCGTGCGGCTATCTCCCCCATTACCGGCCGCTTCCCGCGGTCCCGGTCGCCACCGCAGCCGAAAACCGTAATGATCCGACCCTCAGCCAGTTCCGTTACGGTCCGGAGCACGTTCTCCAGCGCATCGCCCGTATGGGCGTAATCCACGAGCAGGGTAACATCCAGTTTGTTGGCAACCCGCTCCAGCCTTCCCGGAACACTGGCATGGCGTTCAATACCGTCCCGGATGGCAGTCAGCGGAAGGCCAAGTGCAACACCCGTCCCTACCGCAGCCAGGATGTTGTAGAGATTGAAGCGGCCAAGCAGAGTGGACCGGAAGGGGATTTCCCCGGTTGGCGTCACGAGCATGCCGCTGATACCGTCAACGGTAAAGCTGATTTCCCTGGCCGTCACCTGGACGCCGGCGCCAAGCCCGTAGCCGATGACCGGACAGGCCGTCACCGCAGCCACCTGGCTTCCGTAGGCATCGTCAAGATTGATGACCGCCCGTCGCTGCGGTTTTACCCGATCGGGAGTGAGCAACCCGGCGAACAGGCGCTGTTTACTCGCCAGATATGATTCCATGTCATGGTGGTAATCAAGATGATCACGGGTAAGGTTAGTAAAGACCCCCACGTCGAAGCGGCCGCCATCCACCCGGCGCTGTTCCAGGGCATGGGATGAAACCTCCATCACCACGCCTGCCGCGCCCATATCCACGACTTCCCGGAGAATCCGCTGCAGATCAACCGATTCCGGCGTCGTGTTGGGAGCTGGAATGATCCGGTCCCTGAACCGGTAGCTGATGGTGCCAAGCACGGCAGCAGGGATTCCCGCCTCGGCGAGGATTGCCTCCACCAGATAGGTGGTGGTTGTTTTCCCGTTGGTTCCGGTGATACCGACAAGGGGAACGGTATCGGTAGGGTTGCCGTAAAAATGAGCAGCCATTTTGGTCATCGCCAGCCGGGCATCGGCCACTTTCACCCAGGTTGCCGTTGCCGGCGCGAATGCTTCATCCTCCAGCACCACCGCCACTGCTCCTGAACTCAGTGCTGTTTCGATAAAGCGATGGCCGTCGGATGCCACCCCTTTTAACGCGAAAAAGAGACCCCCGGGCTTTACCTGACGGGAATCATAGTAAAGCCCCTGGATCTCCAGAGCCACGTTACCGCCCGATGCAAGCGGTGTGGTCGATGTGAGCAGTTCACTCAGCAGCATGTAGCCTCTTTCGGTATCCGTTGGCGCGTTTTTTCATCGTCTGCAACTCCTCAGGCCGCCGGAGCGAATTTGATCCAGACCGGATCGCTCGCCCCGACCTTGTGTCCCGGTTGAGGGTTCTGTTCGATCGCTCGACCGCTCCCCAGGAGCTTCACGTTCAACCCGCGCTTTTCCATGGTCCGCATAACCTGTCGCATACTCATCCCGCGAAAGTTCGGCATGACCGCACCTTCACCCGCCTCTTCGATAACCCCTTCCGCTGCCGTCACCTGCTGTTCTTCAACAACCGGATTCTTTACTTCGATCGGTTCAGGACGTTTCTTCAGCTCCTTCTCCGGGGGAACCCGCAGATAGCAGAGAGTTTGTCGCGCAATGGCCTGGAATGCCGGTGCTGCCACCACGCCCCCATAAGGACTCGTTTTCGGCTCATCAATGACAACCAGTATTGTCAGGCGTGGATTCTCGGCCGGAACAAAACCGGCAAAAGAAGCAGTCCGCTTGTCAAGCGAGTAGCCGTGGGTAACGGGATCGACCTTCTGGGCGGTTCCCGTCTTTCCTGCTACGCTGTAACCTTCCACTGCGGCGTTTGTGCCCGTTCCCCCGGGAAGGGTTACCCCTTCCAGCATCTTGGCAACGGTACGGGCCACTTCAGGCGATACGACCCGCTGCCGGACCTGGGGGGATATTGACTGCATCACCGTCCCGTTCTCATCGCTGATTGTTTCCACGACGTACGGCTTCATCAGGACCCCGCCGTTGGCAATCGCAGAGATGGCGGTAGCGATCTGCACCGCATTGGCCGAAACACCCTGGCCGAACGAGATGGTGGCAAGGTCTACCCCGAACCACTGGTTACGGCCCCGCAGGTAACCACTCGCCTCACCGGGAAGGTCTATCCCGCTCCGCTCGCCGAATCCAAAACTCCGCAGGTAGTTGTAAAGACGCTCAGGACCGAGGCGTGCCCCGATTTTGGCTGCACCGATGTTGCTTGAATACTTCAAGATCTCGGCCACACTGAGACGCCCGTAACGATGGGTATCGTGAATGGTCCGTCCGCCGACATTATAGCTCCCGTTTTCGCAGTTGAATCCTTCATTGGGGGTTACGGCCTTTTCTTCCAGAGCGGCGGCCACGAGGAAGACCTTGAAGGTCGACCCGGGCTCGAAACTGTCGGCAACGGCACGGTCCCGCAACTGCTGCGGGCCGAATTTTTCGTAGGCGTTTGGATTGAAGTTGGGATAGTTGGCCATTGCCAGTATTTTACCGGTCTGAGGTTCCATAACCAGCGCAATGCCAGCTTTTGCCCGACTATCCAGAACTGCCTTGGCCAGCTCCTTTTCCGCCAGATACTGAATGTTCTTGTCCAGGGTCAGGGTGACATTCTGCCCCTTGGAAGCCTTTTTCACAACCATCCCCTTGAGCGCCACATTCCGCCCAAGGGCGTCACGCTCAGTCACGAGATAGCCGGTATTGCCGAGGATGGTCGCGTTGTACTTCAACTCCACCCCCTCAAGCCCCGTGGGATCGAGACCGGTGAAACCAATGACATGGGAGGCAATCTCCGCATTCGGGTAAAAACGTTTGCTTTCCTTGACGAAACTTATCCCTTCAAGTTCGAGGTCGCGGATCTTCTGGGCTGTCTCCGGGGTCACCTGGCGCTGCAACCAGCAAAAGTTCCTGCTCCCCTGCATCTTCCTGAGCAGCTCGTCCCGACTGACACCAAGGATGGGTGCCAGCTGGGCGGCCGCAGCAGGGATATTTTCGACATTTCGCGGCTCCGCGAAACAGGAGTCCATCTCAACCGATACCGCCAGGGGGGCCTTGTTGCAGTCGTAGATATCACCTCTGCCCGGTGTGAGCTGAATGATTCCCTGGTGCTGTTTCTCCGCCAGCTTCAGAAGCTGATCTTTCTTAACCACCTGCAGATAAACCGCTCTCATCGAGACGATGGCAAAGGCAACGACAAACAGGCTCCCTACGAACCTGATGCGGACCTTTGTCCATTTTTCCCGGCGGTCCATCATCTGACGACTACCACCTGCTGTTCTGTCGGCAGAGCCATTCCCAGCTCACCCTTTGCCAGCGCCTCAACCCGTGCAGGGTTTTTCATGGATGCGACCTCCAGCGTAAGCCGGTTCTGTTCCTGCTGCTGCTCTTTAAGGATGCGGCTCGACTCGGACAACTGGAGATTGAGGTCGATCACCGTGACCCTCGACCAGACATGGAAAATGGCAACCAGCGTAAGGAGCACCATGACCACCATGAGGAAGGGGAAAAGATCCCAGCGATTGGCAATAGCTGCCTCCAGCTTGTGGGGGGCAGCAACCTTACTGTACGCTATGCGGGCATTGGACATGATTTGATTCTCCCAAGTGGTTATTACAGCTTTTCCGCTGCCCTCAGCCTTGCGCTGCGGGCACGGGGATTAGCCTCGACTTCCTTATCGCCTGCCATCACCGGCCTGCTGGTCAGGATGCGCAGTTGAGGTGTATGACCACAGACGCAGAGAGGGAGGTCTTTCGGGCAGATGCATCCTTGGGACATGCGGCGGAACCCCTGCTTTACGATCCGGTCTTCCAGGGAATGGAACGAAATAACCACGCAGCGCCCTCCGGGGTTCAACAGGTGCAGACCGGCAGCAAGTCCAGCTTCAAGGCTCGTCAGTTCTTCATTCACGGCAATTCGCAGAGCCTGGAACGTCCTGGTGGCCGGGTGAATACGTTCCTCCCACTTGGCCTTCGGAATCGCACCCTTTATGATGTCCACCAGATGCAGGGTGGTTTCGACAGGAGCCTCTTCACGGCCCGCAACGATGAATTTGGCGATCCTGCGCGCCCAGCGTTCTTCACCGTACTCCTTGATAATCCGTTCCAGTTCACGTTCCGGCAGGCCGTTTACCAGATCGGCAGCCGTCTCCCCTCTCGTGATGTCCATCCTCATGTCCAGAGGGGCGTCCTGCTGGAAACTGAACCCTCTCGCAACCGTATCGAGCTGGTGGGATGAAACCCCCAGATCAAGGAGCAGACCGTCGATACCGCGTATTCCCATCTCGGCGAGGGAGGTCGCCATCTCTGCAAAGTTGCGGTTGACCAGACGGACCCGCCCGCCGAAATCAGCCAGCCGCGTCGTTGCCGCCCCAAGCGCCGTCTGGTCCCGGTCGAACCCGACCAGGATGCCGTCGGGAGAGGACCCTGTCAGAATCTGCCGGGCATGTCCTGCGCCCCCCAGTGTACCGTCCACATATATACCGCCGGGACGGGGATTCAGGAAGCCGAGCACCTCGGCGGGCATGACCGGAATATGTTCGAAGCCATCCACCTAAATCCCCAACACATTGTCGACGGGGAAGTTCTTCTCATCCTGTTCAAGAACGCGGCGATAGGTTTCCCTGCTCCAGACATCGAAGCGATTTCCCATGCCGACAAAAAGTATCTCGCGCTCAAGCCCCGCATGAAGCCGAAGAGCAGGGGTCAGCAGCACACGCCCGAGCTTGTCCGCAGCAGACTCTTCCTTTGCCCCCAGTATCTGGCGCTTGAGAATATTCAGCTGGGAGGTGGGAAGCCCCTGCTCGTTGGCGTTGATCTTCCGCTCCAGCTCATTCCATTCGGAAAGAGGATACACTGAAAGGCCGCGGCCGTAGCTACCATCACCCAGATCGACAGGGGTCGCCTTGGTAACGACAAAACGTTCGTCACCAAAGACAGAAACAAGCACCTCCCTGAATTTCGCAGGAATACTTGTCCGTCCCTTGCCATCGATTGTGCTTGGATTTTCGCCCGAAAACATGGCTCTCCCGGCACTTTTTGCCACAATTTACCACAATTTACCACCAAGTGCTCAAACTATACAAAGCAACAAGAGAGATGTCAAGGTAAAATTAGTTTAAGGAAAAAGATTTTTCCGGCGTTTTTTTAGGGAGTTACCCGGACGGAGAGAGGGTGAGAAAACGGTGTAGAGGGGATAAAAAACCGACAACTGAATCAGACCTCATTATTCAACAAAAGGTGTATACCTGAAAACATTCCGGCAGAACTAAAAACGGCCTGACACGGGATTTCATGAATTATCCACATCCATCAAGAGCTACCGCAAAGTTACTGATTGACTCAATCCTTCTTCTTCCGCTCCGCCAGCGACACCACTTTGGCACCGCCACCCTGCTTCACGGCCTTCTCCACAAGAGCAGGGCCAGGCTTAGCAGGCGCTGTTTCCTGTTCCGGCGTGGCAGGAGCCACCACCTTATCCAGACGGACCGGCGTCCCCCCCATGGTGTACGGAGCGCCGTTTAACTGGCTTTCATCCAGTATCCAGGTAAAGACCTGAAGCGGCACGGTGAGCACCAGCAGACGGACCTGCCACCATCCAGGCTTCACGTCCGGGACGATATCTTCGATGCGGGCATAAAAGCCCGGCTTGTTGTCGATGTGAACCAGTACCAGATCGTTGACGGTCGCCATCAGCTCTCCTTTATTACCCTATTTCCCACGCCGAGAAGCGTGGAGCCCTGCCGTACCAGGTCCCGTTCGCAGATGATAAGCAGACCGGCCATGAACCGCTTGCCGAACAGCTTTTCGAACTCGCCATACAAAGCGCGGAGCCGGTGCTCGGCCTTGTAGAGCCGGTCCTTCTCAGATCTCCCCATGAGCCCCTCAACCCGGTCGCAGTTGAAGATGATGCAGGTAAAGGGACGATAGGGTGGGGCCATCTGACAGCCGTTTTCCCCCAGGTAGGGGCAGATGTCATGGCTGAAGGATGGGACAACCAGCTCTCTCCCCTCTACCAGGCAGACCAGGAGATCGATAACGGTGACATGATTCTTCCCCCGGGCGCAACACTCACCCCGGCAGTCGGCGCAGATGGCACCGACGTTGACGGCGGTCACACAGTCGTGGAGTGCCTGCTTTGCTTCCTTGACCCGCTCCGCCAGCTCCGCGACCCGCTCCCGCAGGGTGGGAGGCAAAGCCCGATATTCACATGCCAGCGCATCAATTCCGGTGCGCCAGAGCTCCTCGTCGGTCACAGACACTCCAAATAGTGCGGGGCGCCCGGAAGCGCCCCGTCGTTACCGCAGAATTAATCCCAAAACCTGCAATTGGGCACGGAAAAGGCGGATAACATCTGATAAAGGCAGATAAAAGCCGTGTTTCAGATTTAACCCAAAAGGTTCGTTGAGTTTGTGGTTTAAATCCGCAGTTATCTTGATTTTTTAGACTTTTCCGTGTCCCAAATGCATTTTTCAGTTAAATTGGCCGAAGCAGCCCATAAGCCGGGTTCTGTTCCCGGTGCCGGTTACCCGACGCCGGGCGATGACCATTCCTCTAGGGCCGCCGTTGCCGACGGCCTCCAGCAGCCAACCCGGAAGCACGGACGGGCCGTCCTTGACGCTTCCCTATTAGGCCTTGCTCCTGGTGGGGTTTACCTGGCATCCGACGTCACCGCCGGACCCGGTGAGCTCTTACCTCACCCTTTCACCCTTACCCGCCGAAGCGGGCGGACTT
>JAJZUQ010000093.1 GCA_021848385.1 Deltaproteobacteria bacterium | reverse complement strand
TGGGCCAATACGTCCCAGGAAGTTCCATTGATAAAAAGTCCGGTCATAACGTACACCCCTTTCGCTTCACTTATCCCCCCACACGCGGTTGATGGCGGTTTTGATTTTCTGTTCTTGCTCAGCAATTTCTTGCTTCAGCGCTTCAATACTCTTCTGATACCCTTCGATCTCCGCGACGATCTCTTTCTGGACTTCAAGGGGCGGGAGGGGAATTTGAATCTTCTCCAAATTACCTTTCGTGATATGAACAAGGCCAACTCCACCATGCAGGTTTTCTTCAACCTCGACAACTGCCTCGTTCAGGGCGTGGAGCAAAAACATTTTAGTGGCTCGTGCTTCATCATAGCCGACCTTAAAGATATGCTGGTTAAGCACTGCCCTTCCGCCATTCCAGATATGCGCTCCAAATGATGTTCCACGTGAGCCAGACCATGAAAACAGCAATTCCCCTTTATTGATGATATGTCGATCACTCACTTCTCCAGTGTAGTAGTTGAAATCGTTTTCAGGATTGTTCAGATTTTGGATACGCACAATTGGAATCCCACCACTATCGATCTTCTCCCAATCATCGGGCTTGAAAGCGCGCCCATTGATTAAATCGCAAATTTCACCGATCGGTACGGTTGGGTAGTTTGAAGTGTTGATCCTATTTTCTCGATACCTCTCCCCACTCAGATTCCACTCGCCATTCTCCCCAATCCGCTCGCGGCTGACCAGCAGCACGTTCTTTTGGCCGGCAAAGGCATCTGTGGACGTAGTGGACTCAGTGGACGCGGCAGGTAGCGTCAGCCAGCGGCGGATTGCCGCTGCCGCTGCCGGCAGGTCACTCCCCGCAACCGCCCTTCTCTGGGCCCCCAAGCCAAATCCGTCATTCTCAATTTTCACGAACAGCACGCTGTCCAACTGCTTCGCCAGCCGTTTGTCAAACACCAGGATCGACGTCTTCACCCCGGAATAGGGCTGGAATACCCCGGCGGGCAACGACACCACCGCCACCAGGCAACTCTTCACCAGCATCTCCCGCAACTGCTTGTAGGCGCCGCCGCTCTGGAAGATGATCCCTTCCGGCACGATGATGGCGGCCCTGCCGTTGGGGGTCAGGTGCTCGGCCATGTAATCCACGAACAGCACTTCCGAGCGGGTAGCCTTCACCGAGAAACGCTTGTGCGGCTTGATGCCCCCCTTGGGCGACATGAACGGCGGATTGGCCAGGATCACGTCGGCGTACTCGTTCCACTTCTCATCGCTGGTCAGGGTGTCGTATTCCACGATATGCGGGTCGGTGAAGCCGTGCAGGTACATGTTCACCAGCGAGAGTCGCACCATGTCGGGCGAGATGTCGTAGCCGCGCATGTTTGCCGCCAGCCGTTTGCGCTCGTCCAGGGTAAGCCGGTCGCCGCTGCGGGTTTTTGTGTTGCTCCCGAGGATGTGCTTCCAGGCGGAAATCAGGAAGCCGGCCGTGCCGCAGGCCGGATCGAGGATGCTCTCGTCCTTCCTGGGGTCGATGATCTCCACCATGAAGTCGATTATGTGGCGCGGGGTGCGGAACTGCCCGGCATCCCCCTGGCTCCCCAGGACGGACAGCAGATACTCGAAGGCATCGCCCAGCCGCTCGGAGTGGTCGTAGGTGAAGCTGTTGATCTCTTTCAGGAAGCTGCGCAGGGTCTCCGGGTCGCGGTACGGCAGATAGGCGTTCTTGAAGATGTCGCGGAACAGGGGCGGAATGCCGGGGTTTTCGTTCATCTTCTGGATCGCCTCGGAATAGAGGGCCAGCACGTCAAAGCCCCCCATGTTGGGGGCCATCAGCCTGGACCAGCCGTATTTATCGTACCTGCCGGCAAAGAAGGTGCGCTTGCCGCCCAATTCCTCGGCCTCGGCGTCCATGTCGTCCATGAACTTGTAGATCAGGGCGATGGTGATCTGCTCCACCTGGGATTTGGGGTCGGGCACCTTGCCGACCAGGATGTCGCGGCAGGTGTCTATGCGGCGTTTTGTTTCTGTATCAAGCATCAAAACCTCTTGTGGACTACGTGGACTTGGTGGACGGCATGGACCTTTTTTTTGAGCGCACCCGGTAGAGGCGTTCGGTGAAGCCGCCTTCGTTTTCAAAGGCGGCGGCCTGTGCCGCCAACTGGCGGTCGAGCAGGCTGCAAGCCACCGCCAGCAGCACCAGCGCGGCATTGGCGGCTATTTCCGGGTAGGTGCTTTTTGTGGACTCCATGGACGCTGTGGACTGGGTGGACGTTTTGTTTTGTCCATGCTGTCCACCAAGTCCATGCCGTCCATCAGCTTCATGCACTTCCTTCACCCACGCCGCCACCTCGTCGGCGGTGGCGCAGCGCCGGGCGATCAGCCCGGCCCTTCTGGGGTCGTCCCGACCCCACAGCGGCAAGCCACCCTGCCGCAGAAAGTCTTCATAGTCAAGCCGCAACTCTTCCAGGCTGGCCCGCGCCACATTGGTCAGCTTCAGTTCGGTTTTCCTGGATGTCCCGGAAGCCTGGGAACCCTCGGCAATGTTCTGCACCCCGGAGCGGGCCGCCTGCACCATCTGGTCGCGGGTCCGGCTGCGCGGGCTTATGTAGCGGTCACAGAAGCGCACCGTCAGGTCAAAAACCAGTTGCGCCACCTGAAAGCTCTTCAGGTGGCGATAACCGCCATGCTTGGGAATCAACGGTTCGTCAGCCATTGCGCCAGCCTCTACATGAACTGATTCAGCGGTACGTAGTCCTTGATGTACTCGGGGATGCGGCTGCGCCACTCCTTGGGCACTGCCTTGAAGTCGGCCATGCCAAAGGTCGGGTTGACGTTGAGATCGGTGAGCCGCCTGTTTTCTATGATCTGCCGCAGATGGCCGTCGGTGGCGTATGCCTTGAAATAGTACTTCATCGCTACGATCTGCCCCGCCTCGCCGGGGTGGCAGTCGAGCAGAAACTTCCGGAACTCGTCCTCCAGCAGCTCATCCTTGGATTTGAAATAGGGGATGAAGCCGAATGCCTTTTCCAGAATCTCCCGCAAGGAAAGGCGCCGATCCACGCCGGCGGCCTTGCGCAGTTTCTCAAGGTTGTAATACTCCCGCGGCTTGTCGAACAGGTTGGCAATGACATGATCGACCGCCTGATCCCACTGCTCGGCCTCAACCTGCCCTTTCAGCACCGTGTCTTCCTTGACCCGCTCCTCGAACTTGTCGAAGAACATCCGGTCTATCTTCATCCCGTCCAGGCCGATGGCGGTTTCTTCATGCACGGCAAGAAAATCAGGGGTTGTATTTGTATAGGTTGAAGTGGACGTTATGGACGTTATGGACGCGGTGGACGAAAGATTGGCGGCCGGCAGCTTCAACACTTCATCGTAGTCGAACTTTTCCTCGAAATATTCGCAATTGGCGAAGAAGTCGAACAGCTTGAAACGCCCCTTGTGCGGATTCTTTACCAGCTCTTTCAGCTCATTGTCGTGCAGTTGGTCCAGGAAGTTGTGGAGCCGCGTGCCGCGCCCCTTGATCTGCACGAAATCCGAGGGTGAAAAGATCGGCCGTACCAGGGCCAGGTTGAGGATATCCTCGCAGTCGTAACCGGTGGTCATCATCCCCACGGTAACGCAGACCCGCGCCTTGCTGGTCTTGTAGCCGGGAATGAAGTTTTCCGACCCCATCAGGTTG
The DNA here is from genome assembly GCA_021848385.1 of Deltaproteobacteria bacterium. Taxonomy (GTDB): domain Bacteria; phylum Desulfobacterota; class Desulfuromonadia; order Geobacterales; family Geobacteraceae; genus Geomobilimonas. Next base: position 2,237 of record JAJZUQ010000093.1, on the reverse strand, counting down.
TTGCTCTTGTCGGAGAAATTGATGGTGAACTGTTGCGCGTCAGGTATCGTCGAGGTCACCTGAACGGCAAAGTCGGACTGGTACTTGCCCGGAAACATCGCGTCCGCCAGTTCGTTGAGCGTCTGGGTCAGCTTGGCGGCATGGTGCTGGCTGACGCTGAAGACAATCGACTTGCCGATCTCGCCACTTATGGGATCACGCAGGGCATGCTTGAGGAATGTCTCGCAGAACACCCTGTTGGTGGCATCGGAAAAGAACTTCTTTTCAAAATCCTTCTGATAAAAGGTCTGCTCGGCATCCTCCCCGTCCTCGGTTACGGCCATCACCGAGTAGCCTTCGTCCGAAAGCAGTTGGGTGGTTATGTCGGTTCGGGCATCCACAACCAGGGGATTAACGAGAAAACCGTCCCTGGCCCCGTCCAGCAGGGAATAACGGAATGTCGGCTGGCCGGACTCACAACCAAAGGTGCGGTAGGTATCCAGCAGCAGGCGGCGTTCCAGCTCCCGCGGGTCGCGGGTGGTCGGCCTTGCCTGGTCGAACTTCTTCAGGTAATCCTTTGGGGTGGCGGTCAACCCCAGCTTGTAGCCGACAAAATACTCGAACACGGCGCGGGCATTGCCGCCGATGGAGCGATGGGCCTCGTCCGATATCACCAGGTCAAAGTCTGTGGGGGAAAAGAGTCTTCGGTATTTGTCGTTGAACAGGAGCGACTGCACGGTGGTGACCACAATCTCTGCCTTGCGCCAATCGTCCCGGCGCTCCTTGTAGATGACGGACGAGTAATCGTTTTTGAGCAGGGAGATGAACGCCTTGTTGGCCTGATCCTCCAACTCCAGGCGATCCACGAGAAACAGCACCCGGCGGGCATTGCCGGTGCGCAGAAAGAGCTTGATCACGGCGGCGGCGGTCAGGGTCTTGCCGGTACCGGTGGCCATCTCGAACAGGAAGCGGTTGCCACCCTCTCTCACCGCCTGTTGAATGGAATGAACCGCCCGTAACTGGTACTCCCGCATGAAGCGCAGCCGGTTTTTTTCGAGGAATGCCGGGCGTTCCGCCTCGTTTTTCCAGCCGGCCTCGCCGGCGTAGGCCGGCATTTGCGTCAGAACGATATAATCCTTGCAGATCGGTTCGGAAACCAACTTGTCGGGGTTCGGCTGAAAACGGTGATACCCTTTGATGGAATCAGGAGAGGGGAAACGGGTTATCAGGTATGGATTGCCCTGTTGAAGGTCCCAGAAGTAATGCAGGTTGCCGTTGGAAAGAATGACGAACCGGCAGTTCTGGGCTTTGGCATACTTGCGAGCCTGCTCCTTGCCGATCAGGGGGTTCTTGTCCTCGGACTTGGCTTCGAGCACAATCAGCGGATAGCCGGTTTCGTCCAGCAGCAGGAAGTCGATGAAACCGTTGCCGGTCTTCTCGAAGTTCTCGCCAAGGGCGTCAATCTTCGTGGTGGTCAGCTTGACGTTCGGCTCCAAAACCACATTGGCTTTGCCGGAAGCACTATCGAACAAGCGCCAACCCGCTTCTTCGAGGAGCTTGTTTATCTTGATACGGGCTTGGGCTTCTTTAGCGGACATTCACCATGTCTCCGACATTGAAGTCAACAACACATTCTGAACAACCAATCAGGGTTACAGCCAAGTGCAAAAAAAGCCGCCCAACCGGCATTCTCCCCGGTTCAGCGGCCTCTATACATCACCCGATTCTCCCATCCGTTTCATCCACCACCCCATCGCATAAAAACTACGGCACCTTAATAGCAGAAATTATCAGCGATTACAAAAGGTCAATTCCTTCATTAGGTTGCATTTACCAGCCGCATTCATAAACACCTACCTTCACAGCCTGATCAGATCCTCATGCTCCTCCTCGTGCGGGTTGATGTGGATCATCACATCCCCCACGTTGGGAAATCCTTCAAAGATCAGTTTCTTCACCCGGGTGGCCACGTCGTGCGACTCCTTGACCGTCATGGCCGGGTCCATGTCCAGCTTGAGATCGATGATCATGTACTGCCCGGAGCGGCGGGCGCGGATGTCGTGGACATGCTCCACCCGCTCCACCCCCTCGGCCAGGCGGGTCACCTCGCTGATGAAATCAGGCGGAGCGCTGCCGTCCATCAGGTCGTGGGCCGAATCCCGGAAGGTCTGGTAGCCGATGTGCAGGATAAAGAACGAAGTCAGGCCGGCGGCCAGCGGGTCCATGATCCCCCAGCCGAAGAAGGCCCCCAGCACACC
>JAJZUQ010000092.1 GCA_021848385.1 Deltaproteobacteria bacterium | reverse complement strand
AATAATTCAGTTCGGCCTTTTTCCAGCTGGTTCAGTTCTGATAGGACTTTATGTTGGCTTCCTTTCAAATAAATATGAAGTAATTGTTTCTGCAATAATCTTGTTTCCGTTCCTCCTTTTTACAACTTCCACTGACTCATCGCGTTTAGCAGCCTTTACATTCGCTTTTTTTTACCTAAGTCTTTGCTGCTTTACGACGTACTTCATAGCAAGGTGGAGGATGAGTAGACTCGAAACCAAGAAAGCATCCAACCAGGCGGCGGCACACAGACGCTGACGCGCTGGTGCGCCCCCACGACGTTGGCACAGAGTAAAACTTATCTTGTCCAATCGAGGATAGTAAGGTCGCGGATACGCGCAAACTCACGGGTATTGTTGGTAACCAAGGGGAGTCCTAAAGATACTGCATGAGCGGCAATGAGCATATCCATTGAGCCTATAGGGGTTCCTGCTTTCTCCAGAGAGGCTCGAATATCACCATACACACAAGCTGCTTGCTCATCAAAAGAGACAATCTCTAAGGGGGTAACGAATTCGTCAAGCGCTTTAGAATTTTTTTCGTGATGCGCACTTTTGGCGACTCCATACCGTAATTCTGAAAGAGTAATGGAGGAAATGCCTAAATCACCGACCTGAAACCCCATAAAATGCTTCAGCACGCTAGCCGGCTGTTGCTTGATGATATAAATGCAGATATTGGTATCGAGCAGTAACTTCATCAGAAGCTCTCCCGCTTGTCTAATTCAGGCTGTACACGTTCGGACATAAAGTCGCGGGAAAACTTCTTCAAACTGGCAAATAACGTGTTCCACGAGTCAGTACGCGGTATTAATTGCACCACATTGCCGGTTTTCTTAATAAACACTTCGTCATCATCGAAGCGAAATTCCTTGGGAAGTCTGACTGCTTGGCTTTGGCCGTTCTGAAATATTTTAGCGGTTTTCATGGCGCCCTCCGATAGATATATACTTGAAGTATATATTTTGAATCATCGGCTGGCAAGTAAAATAAAGTGCCAACGGCTGGACACGGACGGCGCTAACGCGCCGCCGGTCAGCCTCAACCCCGTTGATCAAATAAAAAGGAGATGATGATGGAAAAGATAGACTTCATGAAGCAGTTGAAACATCTCTATGGCCCATCTGCAAAGAAAGTCGAAATTGTTGATGTCCCTGAAATGAACTTCCTCATGATCGACGGCGAAGGAGACCCGAACACGTCGCAGGCGTTCAAGGATGCCGTTGAGGCGCTGTTCTCGCTTTCGTATACACTCAAGTTCATGTTCAAAAAAGGCCAAATGGCAGTCGATTACGGCGTGTTGCCACTTCAGGCTCTCTGGTGGTCTGACGATCTTTCTGCATTCAGCACAGGAAATAAAGACGCCTGGAAATGGACCGTAATGGTGATGCAGCCAGATTTTGTGACCCCTGTGCTCGTTGATGTGGCGACAAAGGAAGTGCAACGGAAGAAAAAGCTGGCGTCTCTGTCACTAACAAGGTTTCAAGCATTCAAAGAGGGGAAAGCTGCACAGATACTGCACATCGGACCGTTCTCGGAGGAAGGGCCGACAATTGAGAAGGTTCATTCCTTTATAGAAAACAGCGGTAGCCAAAGGATCGGAAAGCACCACGAAATATATCTAAGCGACATACGTCGCGCTGCGCCTGAAAAATGGAAGACGATCGTCAGGCAACCAATGTCATGATGAAAGTCGAGTTGAAGAAAACAACTCCTGATTCGATTGCTCCCTGTGGAATGGGTAAACAATAAGGGGACCTAATTGTACAATTTCAGAAGCGCGTATTTGAAGCAGAAAGATCAATTCGAGAATCAAGACTGTGGCTAATCGCTCTTGTATCTGCAATTGCTTCGGTGATGAGCGCTTTGACAGCGCTATTAGTTGTATTCAAAAGATAAAAGTCATGCTGCTTGTTTGCGGTGAATATACTGTCCAGCAGCCTGGGCCAATAAGCCAGAACGAGTCATGTGGTACTGCTCGGCATAACGGTCGATCTCATGAAGAAGATTTTCCGACATGGTGATATTAACCCGCTTTGCTTTAACTTTGAGCTTGGCAAGATCAATGTCTACCAAGAGCCATACCCCTCCTTGATATTCGGGGTTAGCTGCCAATTGTTCTAAAGATGTCGGTGCCGGCACTGGTATATCTTCGCCTTCAAAATAGACTTCCGCGGCCTCTTGAATCATGCGTGGTAAATCCTCCCACTCATCGGCGGCAGAGAAACAGCCGGGAAAGTCGGGGATAGTTACACCATGGGCGTGTTGATCGTCTCCAATGTGAACATAAGCGGGGTATAACATATTACCTCCATTCCCAACCTGCTTGACGGAAAATATTCCGCAAGGTGCCGGTTGGCATGTCTTTACGTGGATGCGGCACTACTACATGACCAGCTTTTGACGGGTGTTTGTATTTTTGGTGGTCGCCTTTGCCTCCGACACAATACCAACCCTCGTTTTCGAGTCGCCTTATGATCTCTTTGCTGGTCATGGATAATTTTATACACACCCATACACACCGAGTCAATGGCAAAGTGAAGTGAGGATTTTCAACCAAGCGTCAGACCGGCCTGAGGCCGGTCAGCTCTCAGCCGTCGAACACGAGAGGAATGAAATAAAAGGCATTGCGAGGCTCGCATATGAGTGACAAATTTAACGGTTTTCCTCCTGCAGCAATTCAGTTTCTCAGAACACTGCGTGAAAACAACAGCAAGGCATGGTTTGAACTGCATAAACCGGATTACCGGAATGATCTTTTGAAACCGTTGCAGGCTCTGACTGCGGGGCTTGGATCATTGATGATGAGCATTGACCCGGATTTGGAAGTGGCGGTCGCGGCGGAAGTGAAAATATGTATACCAGTTTCCACCACCTTGGCAACATTCAAATAGAAAACCCCCGGCCATATGCGCAACCGGGGGCATTATCCTCGTGCCTGTCCATGGTGATGCAGCCAATTCCGCGAGGTTCACCCCCTGCCGGCAAACCCCCGCAGGCTGGCGATCAGCGACGAGTCCGGGGTCGGGTCGATGTGGGGGATCTTGGACTGTCCCCCCAGCTTGCCCCGCACCGTCTTCGACCAGTCGTAGATGGTCCCCTCCGGCGCCAGCAGCACCTCCGGGGCATTGATCCTGCCCTGGCTTCTGAAGGTGGCGTAATCGGCGTTCAGGTCGCGCAGGGTCGTGTCCAGCAGCCTGGCCGCCTCCTCCGCGTTCCGCCCCTCCCCTTCCACCGCCAGCACCCACACGTGCCGCCGGGCCGCCACGTCGGCCCCCACCATGAACTCCCGCACCCGCCACCCTTCACCCGCGTTCAGGTCGCTCACGGCCCGCTCCACCTCGGCCTGGGTCACCTTTTCCTCCAGCTTGTCCAGGAACCGGTCCCGGCCGGTGAACTCGATGAAATGGGGCGATAGCCCGGTGAAGCGGATGGTGTCGCCGATGTGGTAGCGCCACAGCCCCGAACAGGTGCTGAGGATCACGGCGTAGCGCCGGCCCATCTCCACCTCCTCGAGTGTCACGGCCTCCGCATTGGCCGCCGGCCGCCCGTTCCCGTCCAGGTCCTCGAAACGGACGAACTCGAAGAACGCGCCGTAATAGGGGGCCAGGCGCATCCGGGCCTCTCCCTGGCGCTGGAAGGCCATGAAGGCCTCGGACGAGGGGAGCAGTTCCAGGAAGTGGGGGATGTTGTCCCCGAAGAGCGCCCCGAATTCGCTCCAGTAGGGCTTGATGCTGGTGCCGCCGTGGATGATCAGTTCCAGGCCGGGCAGAAGCTCGCCCAGGGGCCTGCCCCCCAGCTCTACGCAACGCTTGAGCAAAAGCAGGATCCAGGGGGGCACCCCGGAGATGGCCCGGATGGAGGGATCGGCCAGCAGCAGCTCGGCCATGGCCCGCACCTTGTCCTCCCACGGCAACGCCGACACGTGCGGCCGGGGCTCCACGAACGGCGCCAGCCAGCGCGGGGCGAAACGGAGGGTAATGGCGCTCATGTCCCCGGAACAGATCCCGTCACCCAGTGCGTTAAGCTCGGTGGAGCCTGACATGTAGAGGATCTTCCCCCGGGTCACCCGTGACGACCGGTTGGCGGCCAGGTAACAGGAGATCATGTCCAGGGCGGCCCGGCGGTTCTCGCTGAACATCTGCTCGGAAAACGGGATGAACTTGGTGGGCGCGGTGGTGCCGGAGGTCTCGCAGAACATGCGCACCCTCCCCGGCCAGGTGGCGCCGTCCAGGCGCAGCCTTTTCCCCCCGTCCGGGCCAATGCTCAGGCCGGATTGGAAGTAGTCGTCCCAGAAATCCTGGTAGGTCCTGACCGGCACCTGTTGCTGGAAACGGGCAATGGCCTCCCGAATGGGCATGCCGGAGATTTCGTGAAACCCGTGATCAAGGCCGAAGCGGGTCCCGCGGGCCCGGCGCACCAGGTCGCAAAAGATCTTGCGCTGGGCGGCCAGCGGGTCGCGCGCGAGGAAGCGTTCGGCCCGCAGGGAGGCGGCTGTTCCGATGGCGGCCTGGACGGGCCGCGTGCGTACGAGGCTGGCGGTGAGACCCATCTAGACCGCCATCTGCAGGAAGGGGGTGAGCTTGTCGTACCAGCTCTGCAACAGGGGATTGTAGGCGTCGTGATGGAAGATCAACGAGGCATGGGGCACGCTGTCGCCGGCGCTCTTGGTGATCACCTTCTTCACCGTGCAACGGGGGAACAGGCTGGTGTACCGCTCGGCCGAGGCGAACATGGCCAGGGTCGGCGAGGTGGGCACCAGGATGTCCTGCTCGTTCTCCGCCAGCAGGGTCAACACCGGCCCGGAAAAGAGCGAACCCGTGCCCCCGGGAAACTCCATCTCGCGCAGCGCCTTGACCCGCTCGTAACCGCCGATGGCCGAGGTATGCGCCAGAACGTCCATGATCTTCCTGCGGATCGCCAGGTGCCTGCCCCCCAGCACGCGGTTTTCCGCGCCGGCGGCGAACAGGGCCTGAAAACAGCGCCGTGAGCGCTCCACCTGTTTTTCCAGGTCGTCCCGGCGTTGGGGATCGGCGGTGATGATCTTTTGCAGGCTGCTCTCCAGGAAGCGGATGCCGTCCCGCTTCTCGCCCGCGGGCCGGATCAGGTCGTCGGTGCAGATCACCGGGCTGGCCAGCACCAGGCCCCGGATCTTTTCGTGGATGCTCTCGGGGGCGTGTTTCAGGAAATGGAGCAGGATGCCGGAGCCGAAGCTGACACTCATGATCAGCGGCTTCATGCCGGTGCGATGGATGTCATCGATCAGGTCGGCCAACTGGGCGGAGAACACCTCGGCCGAGAAGCCGTTGCGCGGGTAGTTGAGGTAGTAGATGCCGCCGTACCGGCGCAGCAGGGGGCGCTGGAATTCCACCGTCTCGGTGGCGTCCGGCACGAAACCGCCGATGACGATGGTGGGCATGACGCCGGCCCCCTTCTCGCGAAGCACCTGGCAGCGGATGGCGGGCAGGTTGGGATAGCGCCCCAGGAGAGCGAATTCGCGCCGCCGGTTCTTCGGCCGATAGGGCTTGATCGCCATGGAGCGCATGAAGCCATGGGCAAGGGTGGCCGCCGAGACAATAACGGGATGGATATCCTTTGGGACCGGAGCGGGCGATGCCGTAACGGGTTTCATGCGAGCCTCCTCTGCTGTTTGGTACGGATTTAAGCAGACAAAGGTTACATGCGTGCGGCGGTCCGGCAACATTATGTGATGGCCATGTTGCGGTTATGAAAATAATGCCGGAAGTTGCACACTTGTCACAATCCAACGTGCCGGACAGGTGTATATGTAGCCTGTTTCACTTCCATTGCAACCAGGCAGCCTTGGAGCAAGCCATGACAGATTACGTCGCATCACGCAAATTCGTTCCGTCGCCGGGCAGGATCATCGCGCTGTATATCGCAGCCGGCCTGGC
>JAJZUQ010000039.1 GCA_021848385.1 Deltaproteobacteria bacterium | reverse complement strand
CACGACGGGGACATGAAAAGGCGAACCTGGACTGCAAATTGGACTACATTTTGATTGGAAAGTCGTTCTCCAGGCAAACTTGACCGCTTTACACGGGATTGGCGTTTGCTAACCGGGAATTGCTGATCATGCTAGAGAACATATCGAAATTAACTTAGATGATGCAATTAATGATGAAATAGTCGCGAAAGAAGATCCAAGGATAAACATAGGTCCTCCTGTACTGGAATGGAGCATTAAATCGCTAGAAGAAAATAATGACTTTCCCAACATTTTTTACTCGGTATTAAAATCGCATGTGAAAATCTATAATAAAAATCTCAAGTCGCGTGATGTGGGATGGACAGATCTTCTGGTTTGGGAAACTAATAAAATGCCATCACCTTATGGGAAAGCATCCGCAAAATCGAGAAGTTTTGCCGAACGTATACAACTAGCTGAGGATGCATTAGATCCCTTTTTAGCAAACTGGTTAATGGAACTTCAACTTGAACACGAATGGAATCATACTGCCGAGAGTGTTTATTCTTTAATGACAAAGATTCGAAATTCCGTAAAAGTCAATAACGCCGATGAAATCTAACCCAGTCAAAACCATCGGGCGCAGCATTGCTACGTAGCTGCTTGAAGCGTTCGCAGAAAGTAAGGATCTGTATGAACTACGAAACTTATGATTCACTTTCAAAACACCCATTCGTTGAGGAAGTATTCAAAAAAGGAATGGAGATAAATAAGGAGATCGCAAAGCCAAGTGGTTTAAAGGTTGGTGCGGAATACAAGCGAGACCCTAATGAAGAGGAGTTTTATTGTTTGAGGCTGGGTTATTGCCTGGCTCATTTACTTACGGTGGTTCAACAGATGGAACATACCATGTTTTATATGAGCAACTTTTCGCCAACCGATAAGATGAAGAAGTCTGGTATAACTCGCTCAACACATCTCTTGTGGTCAGTTGAAAACTACATCGTGAGAACACAGACTGTATATGATCGTCTCCTAATCCTAATAGATAGGCTATTCCATATTCAGAATCAGTCAGATCGAATCTCTCACGACTCTATAGTTACCAATTCCCATATTTCTCGAACGACAATTCCTCAGACGTTAAAACCAGTTAAATCCGCAGTAAAAAAATATTACCACGATAGAAATACAATTATTCATGAGGCCTCGTATCTTGATGATGAACTTAGAAAAATAGAGGCTTATACAATATTGTCCTCAAATTCTGACTATGATGAGACTGACATCGAATTCATAAAGAGTGATCTAAAATGGACTGTGAGAGATTATCTCAAAAACCGAAGAAGAGAATTTACCAAAATAAATAAAAATGTATGCGTAGCATTAGGTAATTTATTTGATCAAATGCAGCCCATTTACTCAAAGAAATATGCTGAGATCTGTGTCAAATGATTACTAACCACTCGGCGGCACACGGTCTCCGCTACGCTTCGCCGGTGCGCCTCAGCCCCGTTATGTCAGGAAAAGAATGAATGATAAAACCGACACCATAATCCTCAAGACGATATTCAGCTTTTCAGCGCTTATCCTGATCTTTGACTGGATAGCGAAGCTGGCGAACTTGGCGCACTCCTGTATGACCATCGGGAAGTGGATGACGACTTTAACTTACCCGATCGTTGCTGTATATGTCTTTTGCATGGGATGGACCTTGAACGCCAAGGATCTTAGTTGGATGAGACGCCCCAAAACAGAAAGAATAATTCTACCGATCATAAAATACTTCATAATCTTTGCGGGAATCCTTCTCTTGCCCTCCTGCCTCATGTATTGGAGTACTTTTCCATCAGACATTGCGAAGACAGTAACAATGGCCGTCACAATCATCTTTCCGGTGACCGCATTAATATTGGGGTTTACGGGAAAGTTCGGAGTTGTGTCCTCGAAAGGGAGCAAAACAACAACGGCAGGACATAACAAGGAAGATGCACCGGGCCAAACACCCGCCCGGTGATCTCCCGGCCCGTTGGAAGATTAAGAAGGTAAAAGCAATGGGAATAGATGCAAGAATCGAAGATGAAAACGGCCAGTGTATTGAGGAGCTGGGTGATCCAAAGGACCTAGTTGCGGTTCTGTTGCCAAGATATGACGACAATACCTCGAATTGCATGAGGTTTATCGACCCATATGGAGACACTACTTTCAACAAGCCACAGATGCCGATTTTGGCAAAAGAATTGAAAGAATCCATTGAAAAAACATCAAATGCAGAGGCAAAAGAGCACGGGAAAAGGCTTCTTGAAATGGTGAAGAAAGTTTCGGAGGAGGTCCATCTCTATCTGAAATTTTATGGCGACTGAGATGGAAGCGACTTCCAACCAGTCGGCGGCACACAGACGCTGACGCGCTGGTGCGCCTCCGCACCGTTGGAAAGAAAGAGGAATAACGATGAGATGGATTAAATGGTTGTTTGTTGTTTGTGTTGCCGCTTTCAAACTCGATTAATGCAGCAGAAATATTGATTCGTAATCGATTTCTGGAGAGGCAATATCTATGTAAGTTTCGCCTCCTAATTCCCCAGTAGCTCAGTCGCCAGAGCGGGTGGCTGTTAATCAAAAGGCAGAACATGACAGATCGCTACACCACATCGCACCTTCTCGAAGACCAGTACGAGCCCGGCTCCAATGGTACGGTACTGCGCAACCTGCTCGGTATCACGAGCAAGGAGGTGTTGGAGCATGTCGAGGAAGAAAGATTCGGACGGTTGATGGAGGAGGCCACGAATCGCTTCGACAGCGACCATCGTTTTACATCCCAGGACATCCTCTGGCTCCACAAATTCTGGCTTGACGGCGTGTTCCCGTGGGCTGGTGCTTACCGTACCGTCAATGTCGGCAAGGGGGGCTTCATGTTTGCGGCTGCCGCACATCTGCCGGAGCTGATGCGGCAGTTTGAGAACGACCAGCTTGCCCGGCTGACCCCGTGCCGGTACGAGCGCGATGCGGAGGTGGTTGCAGCGCTGGCTGAGGTGCATGTGGAACTGATTCTGATCCACCCGTTCCGGGAGGGAAACGGAAGGATTGCCCGGCTGCTGTCGGTGCTGATGGCGTTGCAGGCCGGACTGCCACCGCTGGATTTTTCGGAGCTTTGGGGGGCGAAGCGAGATGAATATTTTGCAGCCGTACGGGCCGGAATGGATCGTGATTACATACCGATGGAGAGGGTTTTCAGTGGGGTTGTCGAGAGGACGTTGACTCTTTGCGGGCGGTAAAGCTTGATGTCTCTTCTTTGACTGAGTCGGTGGGCTCTTCTTCCAGATAAATCCCTTCGATAGCGAACGAGGACACCAGCGAACGCCGCAGCAGTTTCTTGCGCTGTGTCGGGTCTTTCAGGTAGGGATTAGTTTCGATCAGTGATTTTTTCATAGAGGCAGTATACCATCTGTCCTGCGTAGAGACGAGGATTTTTAGCCAAGTGCTTGCATTGTCCGAGGGATTATAAGGCCCTTGCGTCTGCCTGCTGGAGAGGAAGATGCCCCCCCCGCCCCCGCGCATTGACAAACCCCCCGTAATACTCTATAAAATAAGACTTTCGGGGGTATGCCGTGGAAGAAAACCAGACCACACCTTTGTTGAAGATCATTCTCGACCGTATCGGGGCCCGGGGGCCCCTTACCTTTGCTGACTATATGGCCGCCTGCCTCTACGAGCCGGGTCTCGGCTACTACACCTCGCCGGGACGCAAGGTGGGGGCGGAGGGGGATTTCTACACGAGCAGCAATGTCCATGAGGTGTTCGGCCGGCTGATCGGCCGGGAGATTGCCCGCATGTGGGAGCTGATGGGGCACCCCGACGGTTTCCAGGTCGTCGAAGTCGGTGCGGGGAACGGCCGCCTGGCCAGCGATATCGTTGGCGCCATCGCCGAGCTCACCCCGACCCTCTATGCCGGCCTCACCTACCGCTTCATCGAGGCGGAGCCAAGCCTGGCCGATGCCCAGCGCCTCATGCTGGGTGAGCATGCCGCAAAGGCTGCCTGGAGCACCCCGGCCGATCTGGCCACCGGTACCCTCGCCATTACCGGCTGCATCCTTTCCAACGAACTTGTCGACGCCCTGCCGACCCACTTGGTGCAAATGACCCCCGACGGGTTGCGGGAGGTGTACGTGACCGCCCGAGAAGGCGAACTGGCGGAAGCGCTGGAAGTCCCTTCTACGCCCGATCTCCAGGCTTACCTGGACCGGATCGGCATCCGCCTCGTCGAGGGGCAGCGGGCCGAGGTCAACCTGGCGGCCGGCGACTGGCTGACCGGGGTCGCCCGCTCCCTTACCCGCGGATTCGTCCTGACCATCGATTACGGCTATCCTTCCGTAGAGCTCTATTCTCCCCACCACCTCAACGGCACTCTCCTCTGTTATTACCGCCACACCACCGAGGAAAACCCCTACATCCGCTCCGGCGAGCAGGACATCACGAGCCACGTGGACTTCACCAGCCTCGCCCTTCGTGGCGCAGAGCTGGGGCTTCAGGAGGTCTGGTTCGGCGAACAGTACCGCTTTCTCCTGGGGGCGGGTATGATGGAGGAGCTCCTGGCGCTTGAGGCGCGTGCCACCACCGAGCCGGAGCGGATCAAGCACCGGCTGGCCCTGAAGAAGCTGCTTCTCCCTGAGGGCGGCATGGGTGATACCTTCAAGGTCCTCATCCAGTCCAGAGGGGTGGAAAACCCCCGGCTCCTCTGCATGAGAGAATGGGGCAAAAGCTTTTGACAGCGACCCTTCAGCTGTTAGAATAGTAATTTGTCCGCAGCAATGCCGTGCGGAATGTTTTTCATGCTGGCCGGTTCTCCGCGAAACCCGGCCGATCCCCCCGTGGGAACCGAAAGGACGCTTCGACGTGCTGAATGATCTGCAAGCAATTGTATTCGATCTCGATGGTACCCTTTATGTCAGCAATGACCTCGGCCGGGAGATCAACCTGGCCGCCAGCCGCTATGTCGCCGAACTGAAGCGGATCGACCTGGTGGGGGCTGCGGCGCTCATCCGGGCCACCAAGAAGATGCTTTCGGCGGCGAGCGGCGTCGATACAACCCTCACCATGGCCATCATAGAACTGGGGGGAGATGTCCGCGAGCTGCACCGGCGGTTTTCGACGGAGATCGAGCCGGAACGCTACCTGAAGCGGGACGAGCGGGTCGTGGAACTCCTTCGGCTGCTGGGGGAGAGTTTCGAACTTGCCATTTACACCAATAACAATGTGATGCTGACGACCCGGATCATGAAAGCCCTCGGTGTCGTCGGGATGTTCAACCACGTCTTTACCATCGAGGATTCCTGGCGTCCCAAGCCGGACCGGGTCACCCTGGACCGGATATTACAGTCCATCGGCCGCAGACCTGTGGAATGCCTCTTTGTGGGAGATCGTTTCGACATCGACCTGCGTCTCCCTGCATCACTCGGAAGCGCGGTGTTTCTGGCGAAGAACGCGGAAGAGCTGCTGAACCTGATACAATTTACGAGCGAGGAGAGCTGATGAGCGAGGAGAGGAAAACGGTGCTGGACGCGATCATGCGTGCCATGGAGATTGAGAAGGAGACCTTCGATTACTACACGAAGGCCGGGCAGAAGACTTTCAACCCGGGTGGGAAGCGGGTGTTCCACTGGCTGGCGCGGACCGAGGAAGAGCATTACCTGAAGCTCAACGAGCTGTACACCTCCCTCCACGAAGGGGGACGCTGGGTATTCTACGGCGGTTCAACTATCGAACTGGAACCGGACGGGCCGGGAGAGAAACACGTCGGTTTCGATACGGGCGATCGGGAGGCGCTGGAGATCGCCCTTGACATCGAGAAGAAGGGGATTGACTACTACGGCGACCTCATCGGGAAGACCACCGACCCGGACGGCAAGGCGATGCTCCAGACCCTGATGGGTGAGGAGCGGGAGCACCTACGGGTGATCACGGAGAAACTGGACCAGTTGAAAGGGTAGGGAATGGCCCTCTCCCTGTGGGAGAGGGTGGCCAAAGGCCGGGTGAGGCAGCATGACTACACGGACGGAAAAGGATACCCTCGGGACGGTCGAGGTGCCGGTGGACGCCTACTACGGGGCGCAGACGGCGCGGGCGGTGGCCAATTTCCCCATTTCCGGGCTCCGCCCCCATCCCGCCCTGGTCTGGGGTACCGTGGTCATCAAGAAGTGCGCCGCCAAGGCCAACATGGTGACGGGACGGCTTCCGTCGGAGGTTGGCAACGCCATCGTCCAGGCAGCTGATGAGGCGCTCTCCGGGCGATTCGACGCCGATTTCGTGGTGGACCCCTTCCAGGCCGGAGCCGGCACCTCCCACAACATGAACGTCAACGAGGTGCTTGCCAACCGGGCGGAAGAGATTCTTGGCGGAACGCGCGGCGTTTACGGCCGGGTGAACCCCAACGACCACATCAACATGGCCCAGTCCACCAACGACGTCTTCCCCACTGCCCTGCGCCTTGCCGCCCTGCGCCTCCATGCCTCGCTCGGTCCGGCCCTTGCGGGACTTGCCGCCTCCCTGCGCCGCAAAGGGGAAGAGTTCGACACGATCCTGAAGTCGGGACGCACCCACCTCCAGGATGCGGTGCCCCTCCGTCTCGGCCAGGAGTTCGCGGCCTATGCGGTGGCGCTGGAGAAGAACCTGGCCGGATTGGAACGGGCGCTTCCCGGTCTGTGCGAGCTCGGGCTTGGCGGCACGGCCATCGGCACCGGTCTCAACGCCGAACCCCGCTACATCGAACTGGTGGTGGCGGAGCTGGTCAGGGAAACGGGGTTTCCCCTGCGGGGGACGGTGAACCTGGTGGAAACGACCCAGAACATGGACCCTTTCGTGGCCTGCAGCTCTGCCCTCAAGGGAATCGCCATCAACCTGGTGCGGATCGCCAACGACCTGCGCCTGCTGGCCTCCGGCCCCCGCACCGGCTTCAACGAGATTGCCCTGCCGGCGTTACAGCCCGGTTCCTCCATCATGCCGGGGAAGGTGAATCCGGTGTTGCCGGAGGTGACCGATATGGTGGGGTTCCAGGTCATCGGTGCCGACACGGTCATCACTCTGGCTG
Organism: Deltaproteobacteria bacterium; assembly: GCA_021848385.1. GTDB lineage: Bacteria > Desulfobacterota > Desulfuromonadia > Geobacterales > Geobacteraceae > Geomobilimonas. Next base: position 23,962 of record JAJZUQ010000039.1, on the reverse strand, counting down.
CCCAGGCGGGTCAGCTGGAGCTTAACGTCATGATGCCGGTGATTGCCCACAATCTCCTCTTTGCCATGGATATCCTCCGGAGCACAACCCTCCGGCTGGCAGAGGGGTGCATCGAGGGGATCACCGCCAATGCCGAGCGGTGCCGGCGCTACCTGGATGATTCACTCGGTCTGGTGACAGTGCTGGCCCCCTACATAGGGTACGCTGCGGCGGCCGAGGTGGCCAAGGAATCGGCCCGGACCGGCGAGAGCATCAAGGAGATCGTGCTTGCCCGTCGGCTCCTGGAGCCGGAGCGGCTGGCGGCCATCATGGAGCCCTATCCCCTGACGAGTCCGGGGGTACCGGGGAAAAGCGGTAACGGTGAAAAGTGAAAAGTTGAAGGCTGAAGGCTGAAGGTTGAAGGTTGAAGGTTGAGGGCTGAGGGCTGAAGGTTGAAGGTTGAAGGTTGAGGGCTGAAGGTTGAAGGTTGAGGGCTGAAGGCGTTTGCGTGTGTCTGGCAATCAACGGGTTGTCTAAAATAGAGAAAAGGAGAGCGGCAATGATCGAAGAGGTAAAGAAGGTGCTTGAGATGGTCCGTCCCGCCCTGCAGGCGGACGGCGGGGATGTGGAGCTGGTGGAAGTGACCGATGACGGGGTCGTCAAGGTCAAGCTGGTGGGGGCCTGCGGCCACTGCCCCATGTCCACCATGACCCTGAAGATGGGGATCGAGAGGACCCTCAAGGAGAAGGTGCCGGGGGTCAAGGAAGTAGTGTCGATATAACCGGGCTCTGAATGGCTGCCGGTGGGCGGCGAAGGAGGTGGCGCTATGGCTCTCAAGGTGAAATCGTTCGGAATGGAAATTCGGCCGCTGAAAACCATGCAGGAGCTTGAGCAACTGGACGCGATGGTAAACGAGTACGTTGCCAGGAACGGCATCAGGAAACTGATCTCTGTCTCCGACTCCTCCACCACCGATGACAAGGGGGAGACGATTGGACTGGTGCGGATCATCGCTTACGAAGAATAGCTTCGAGCGAAACATCTGCTGACGGGGACCGTGAACGGTACGTTCTCCGTCGTGGTAAGTATGATAGTAATTGCGAAGGCGCGGGATATCCCCGCGCCTTTATTTTTGCTATACTGTAATATAAAGATAAAAGGGTGGAGAGCTTCACCCGTGGACGGAACGGGCGGATGACATGTCGTTACTGAGACGCAAAAGAGCATACCATCTGGTGCGGAGTCCGCGGTTTTTCCGCTGGTTCCGGCGCAACACAGACGCCGTCTTTTCCCACGGCAACCGGCTGGAGTTCTACCAGGATGGCGGCGAGTTTTTTGCCCCCTTTTTTCAGTCCCTTCACCAGGCCGAACAGACCATTTTTCTGGAATTCTATATCATCCACGACGACGCTACCGGCGGAGTCTTTGCTGACCTCCTGCTGGCCGCCGCGGCCCGCGGGGTGAAGGTCTTTCTTCTCTACGACTACATCGGCTGCTTTTATACCCCGGGAGCATATTTCCGGCGGCTGGAAAAGGGGGGGGTACGCTGCCGTCCCTTCAATCCACCCCCGTTCCGGCGGGGGCTGGGATGGTTCGACCGGCGGGATCATCGCAAGATGGCCATCATCGATGGCCGTATCGCTTTCGTCGCGGGGCTCAACATCGGCGACGAATACGGCGGGAACGGGAAGGCTGCCGGTCGCTGGCGCGACGTGGGGCTCGGTCTCGAAGGGCCGGCAGTCTGCGAACTGTTCAGTCTCTTCCGGGAGAACTGGCAGCCTGAGAAGGGGGCGGGGGGCGATGAATTGGCCTCCTTCAGCTGCTGGGACGCCGAGGCAGGGGATGCCCAGGTGATGATCGTCAATGGAGGCCCCCATCACAGCCGCTCACTCATCCGTAATGCGTTCCGGATGGCCATTGCCGGGGCCGCCGGAAACGTGAAGGTGATGAACCCCTATTTCATCCCGGGGCCGCGCATTGTCCGGTCGCTGCTGCGTGCCGCGGGGCGGGGGGTGCAGGTGCAGCTCATCCTGCCGGCGGTCAGCGACGTGGCGCTGGTCAGGCTGGTGAGCCGGAGTTATTATGCACAGCTGCTCAAGGGGGGGGTGGAGATATACGAACTGCAGGGGAAGGTGCTGCACGCCAAGGTGATGCTCATCGACGACTGCTGGGCGGTCATCGGATCGGCCAATCTGGATCAGCGGAGCTTCCACCGCAACTACGAGGTGAATGTCATTGTTGACAGCCCCGATTTCGGCACCCGTGTGGCGGCCATGTTCCAGCAGGACCTGGCATCCTCCCGGCGGGTGGTGCTGGCGGAACACGAGCGGCGGGGGTGGCTGGTGCAGTTTATGGAACGGCTCTGCTCACCGGTCAGCTGGTTTCTTTAAACCCAACAACGGCAATTGAACACGGAAAAAGCGGATACAATCTGATAAAGGCGGATAACCTCCGGATTTCAGATTTCACCCGAAAGGCTCGATGTTGTTGTAGCTAGAATCCGCAGTTATCCTGATTTTTCCGAAATTTCCGTGTCCCAATGCTTTTTCAGGTTGGAAGTTTGTACTACCGTGATTGGCAACAGCTCCCCGCCACGAATTGTTTCTATTCGTATCTGAGGGCGTCGATCGGATTGAGGGAGGCGGCTTTCCGGGCGGGATAGAAGCCGAAGAAGACACCTACCCCGGCGGAGAAAGCAAAGGCGATGATAATTGCCGTGGACGAGATGAGGGTCGGCCAGCCCATCAGTTTTGAAACTGCCATGGCGCCGATCACCCCGAGCCCCATGCCGATGATCCCGCCAACGGTGGTGAGGAGCACTGCCTCGGTGAGGAACTGGAGGAGAATGTCACGCTGCTTGGCGCCGATGGCCATCCGGATGCCGATTTCCCGGGTCCGTTCCGTTACCGACACGAGCATGATGTTCATGATGCCGATGCCGCCGACGAGGAGGGAGATGGAGGCGACGGCACCGAGGAGGATCGACATCACCTTGGACGACTGTTCGGCAACGGCCATGATTTCCGACAGGTTCCTGATGGTGAAGTCCCGCTCTCTGGCGGGGCCGATCCGGTGCCGCTGGTCAAGGAGCGCGGTCGCTTCCTCCTGTGCCTTGCCCAGGACGTCGGCATCCTTCGCCTGAACCATCATCGCGCCGATGGCGTTGGGGAACTGGCTGCCGAACAGCTTGCGCTGGGCGGTGCGGAGCGGCACGAAGATCACGTCGTCCTGATCGGTCCCCTGGGGGGATTGTCCCTTCCTGTCGAGGAGTCCGACGACGGTGAAGGGAATCTTTTTTATGCGGATGATTTTGCCGATGGGGTCTGCATCGCCGAAGAGGTTGTCGGCCACAGTCTGCCCAATAACGCAGTTCTTGAGCGCTCCGTCCACGTCCGACGGGGAGAGGTTTCTCCCGGCGAAGATTGACCAGTCCCTGACGGTGGCCATCTCCGGGGTTGTTCCCAGGACGATGGTGGACCAGTTCTGGTTGCCGTAGACGGCCTGGGCGGAGCCCCGGACCGTGGGGGCAACCTCTGCCACGGAGGGACATTCGGCCTTGATTGCCTTGGCGTCGTCGTAGGTGAGGGTCGGTGCCCCGCCGGAACCGCTGCGGAGCCCGCCGCTCGTGGTAGAGCCCGGGATGACGAGGAGCAGGTTGCTCCCCATGCTGGAAATCTGGTCGGAGATCATCTTGCTTGCCCCAGCGCCGATGGCGACCATGGCGATGACCGCCGCGATACCGATGATGATGCCGAGCATGGTCAGCAGTGCCCGCATCTTGTTGACGCGGAGTGCCCTCAAGGCTATCAGCAGACTTTGCCAGAGGGTCGTCATGGCTTCTCCTCGCGGGAAGCTTCTGCAACCTGCGGGTTGGCATTCGGGGTGTCGGAGATGATGAGCCCGTCGCGGAAGATGAGGTGCCGGCCTGTATAGGCCGCTATGTCCGGTTCGTGGGTGACCATGAGGATGGTGATGCCGCGCCGGTTCAACTGCTGGAAGATAGACATGATCTCGATGGATGTTTTCGAATCCAGATTGCCGGTTGGTTCGTCGGCCATGATGATGGCCGGATCGTTGACCAGTGCCCGGGCGATTGCCACCCGCTGCTGCTGACCGCCGGAAAGCTGGTTCGAGTAGTGGTCCTCCCGGCCGGTGAGCCCCACCTGTGCCAGCGCGGCTATCGCCTTTTCCCGTCGCTCTGTAGCTGGTACACGGGCGTAGACGAGAGGAAGTTCCACATTTTCCCGGGCGGTGGTGCGGGCCAGGAGATTGAATCCCTGGAAGACGAAGCCGATCTTCCGGTTCCTGATCTCCGCAAGTTCGTTACGGGCAAGTTTTCCCACATTGACATCCTCAAGACGGTATTCGCCGTCTGTCGGGGTGTCGAGACAGCCGAGCATGTTCATGCAGGTGGATTTGCCGCTTCCCGACGCCCCCATGATGGCGACGAACTCCCCCCGCAGGACGCTGAAGGATATCCCCTTCAGTGCCTCAACCCGCTGGTCCCCCATGGTATAGACCTTGGTGACGTTTGTGACATTCACTACTTCGTCCATCTAGAATCTCGGCCCCATGTGTGCTCCCCCCATCCCCTCCGACTTCTTCTGAGAGGTTACCTGCTCCACGATTACCCCGTCGTTTTCCTTGAGGTTACCTTCCCGTATCTCCACCTGGCCGTCATTGTTGATGCCGGTCTTGACCGGTACCGGTTCCGGCTTGTTCTCCTTGTTCAGGATGAAGACCTGCTGGCTGGCTTCCTTTTTCATCTTGCGGGGCGTTGCAGCAGTATCTGGCTTCCCTTTGGCATCCTTGCCCGCTTTGGGTCTGAAGCGGAGGGCTGCGGCGGGGAGTATGAGGACGTTGTCCTTGCGGGCCGTTTCGATGCTGACGTTGGCGGTCATTCCCGGTTTCAGTTTCATATCCTTGTTGTCGACATCGATTACCACCACGTAGGTCACTACGTTCTGGGCTACGACAGGGGCGCTTCTCACCTGCCGCACGGTCCCCTTGAAGCGGTTTTCCGGGTAGGCGTCGACGGTGAAAGTCACCGGTTGGCCGACCTTTACCTGGCTGATGTCTGCCTCGTCCACGCTCGTGTCGATCTCCATCCGGGTGAGGTCCTGGGCTATGGTGAAAAGGGTGGGTGTCTGGAACGAGGCGGCGACGGTCTGTCCTACGTCCACGTTGCGGGACACCACGATGCCGTCGACGGGTGAACGGATGGTGGCGTAGCGGAGGTTGGTCCCGGCCTGGCTGAAGGAACCGCGGGTTTGGGCAACTGTCCCCTCTGCTGCCTTGACAGTGGCTACGGCCTGCTCGTACCGGTTCTCGGTCGTGTCGAAATCGCTCTGGGCGACGATGCCGTCTTTGATGAGCTGCCGGTTTCTCTCCATGCTCCGCCGTGCATCGTTCAGGTCGGCTTTTGCTTTCAGGAGGTTTGCCTGGGCGGCGAGAAAGTTGCCCCGGGTCTGTTCCACCTGGGCGGTGAAGAGAGATGGATCTATCTGGGCAATGACCTGCCCCTTCTTAACGGGGGAGTTGAAGTCAACGAAGAGTTTCTGGATGGTGCCGGAGACCTGGGTCCCTACCTGCACCGTCACCACAGCGGCGAGGTTGCCGGTGGCGGATACGGAGGCCACGATGTCGCCCCGCTCGACCGGGGCAGTCTTGTAGGTCACCGCAGGTTCCTTCTTCAGGGTGAAAAAAGCGATGACTGCCGCCACCAGGATGATGGCGGCCGCCGGGATAATGAACTTCTTCATTGCTGACCTCGGAAAAAAACTGTTCGAAATTCCGCCAGCTTTTTTAGTGCTGGGGTAAGCTCTAAAAGTACCGCAACATGTTGCGTTTACGCTGAAAAAGAGTTCTAATTATACAATGTTTCTCTCCGAACAATAAATAAAAAAAGCCCCCTGCATCTGATGCGCAGGGGGCCGGTTTCTGGCGCCCGCCGTCAACTGCCGGCGGGCCAACTAGGGCAACCTTCTTTGCAGCGGGTTACCGGGCGAAGCATATAGATTGTAGTCCACATAATTCAGTAGGTCTCCTTTCGCTGTGAAGTTCCTTCCCTCGCTGATAATTTCCGGAGGATGTCTCTATGATAATCTCCCTCCTCCCACTTGTCAACGGGCCCTCCGATTAAATATGGTTATAGAAATTTCTTTATGAAAGTCAGCAGTTTACCTTCCTGCACGTCGAGCGCTCCATCGGGGCAGAGTTCGCGGCAGCAGAAACACCGGATACAGGCGTGGTAGTCGAAGACGAGTCTGCCGTCCTTGATGGAGATGGCGTGGGGGGGACAGGCATCTGCACAGATGCCGCAGAGCCGGCATTTCCCGGGGATGGCACAGGGGCGGGAAGTGAGGTAGTGACGAAGCCGGTTCTTGAGGAATGGCGGGAGGCCGAACTGGACGTCGGAAATGTGGGGGAGCCGGAAACTCGCCACGCGCGCCTCCTCGATGGGGAGGCCGCGAGTGCTTATGGTGGCACGGTCGGCGCCGTCCAGACCAAGTGTTTGGGCAACCCTTTCCACATAGAGAAGTTTTTTCGGGATTCCGGCGATTTCGGCGGCGATCACGTCCACCGCCACCGGATTGGTCCCCGCCAGCAACAGACCGACCTGGCGTGGATCGCCGGATGACGGACCGTCTCCCTCCATGGCGGTGATGGCATCAACGATGGTCAGTTCGGGTGGGCGCAGCAGGTAGATTTCCAGCAGCATGCGGGCGAACATCTCCCGGTCGGCCCCGGCCTTCAGGTGCCACCCCGCCTTGGCGGTCCCGACCACCGTTCCGAAGAGGTTCTTCACGGCGCAGGTCATGGTCATCATCTCGTGGGTCTTGAGCTTGGGGAGGTTGATGACCTTGTCGGCCGACAGATAGGCTTCTGCCAAGGCCAGCCGCTTGAACATGCCGCTTCCCGCCACTTCCTGCGGATTGGTGAATTCAACCAGCCGTGCGCCGGTTGCCTCCACGACGGCGAGGATGCCGGTTTTTCCCGCCACACTTTTCAGACCGCCAACGCCGGGGGAATCACCCACGAGCGGTATCCCTCCGGCCGCCTGCACCAGTTCAATGACCCCCCGCACCACTTCGGGGTGGGTGGTGACCGCTTTCTCCGGCGCCTTGCCGGTGAGGAGGTTTACTTTGAGGAGTACACGCTCGCCGGGACGGACGAAGGTCTCTATTCCTCCCAGAGGTTCCAGGAGGCGGATGAGGGCGTCTTTGACGAGGGGGCGGTCGTAGCTCGCCGCCCGTTCGATGATAACGGTGTGCATGGTTTGACTATAGGGTGTTTGCGGCTGGCTTGTCAAAGTGTTTCATCGTGGCAAACCGGACGGGTTTCTGGTAATCTAAGGGTGCCATGAACGACCATATCGCCCATTTTATCCGGTATCTCGGTGCTGAACGCAACGTTTCACCCCACACCCTGGAGGCCTACCGGCGGGATATCGGGCAGTTCCACGCTTTTGTCCGGAGTGAGCGGGGTGAGGAGGCGGCTATGGGGGGAATTGACCATCTCCTGATCCGTCGCTACCTCGCCCTTCTCCACAAGGAGTGCCGCAAGAGCTCTATCGGCCGCAAACTGGCGGCCCTGCGCTCCTTCTTCACCTATCTGGTGCGTGAAGGGGTTGTGACGCGCAACCCGGCCGAACTGGTGGCGACGCCGAAGCGTGAGAAAAAGGTGCCGTTCCATCTCTCCATTGACGAGGTGACCGCTCTGGTTGAGGCTCCGCGGGAGGGGGAACTCCTTCCCCTGCGGGACCGGGCGATCCTGGAGACCCTATACTCCTGCGGCATCCGTGTCTCGGAACTGACCGGTCTCGACGTGGGGGGCATCGACCTGGACGAGGGGCTTGTCAGGGTCCTGGGGAAGGGGGGGAAGGAACGGATCGTTCCCCTGGGGAGCAAGGCCCGGTCGGCCCTGGCGGATTACCTGGCGGCCCGCAACAACCCTGCAGCTGGTGATCCACTCTTTATCAATGCCCGTGGCGGCAGGCTCACCCGGCGAAGCGTGGCCCGCATCGTCGACAAATACATCATCCGCATCGCCACCATGAAGAAGGTTTCCCCCCATACACTGCGCCACACCTTCGCCACCCACCTGCTGGAGGGGGGGGCAGACCTGCGCGCGATCCAGGAACTGCTCGGCCACTCATCCCTCTCCACCACCCAGAAATACACCCATGTCAGCATCGACCGTCTGATGGAAGTCTACGACAAGGCCCACCCCAAGGCGCGGAAGTGATAATACGAAGGGTTACCTGAAAAAGCGAATGACCACCCGCCGGTTTTTTGCGCGGCAGTTTTTCGTGAGCTCTTCACAGAACAGGCCGTAGTGGCCGAAACTCCGTATTCTGACAATCTTCTCCCGGGGCACGCCGCTCTTTATGAGGATTTTGGCGACGGCCTGTGCCCGTTTCAGTCCGAGTTCCCGGTTGAGACTGGTGGAGCCGGTCTGGTCCGCCCTTCCTTCGATCGCCACCTGCATGTCCTGCAGGGAATTGAATATTTTGGCGACGGTGAGGAGATATGACATGTCTTTGCCTGATGCCAGCTGAACAGAGCCTGGCCGGAAGTGCACCTCGACGACGCCCGTTTCGCCTGCTCCGGCTGGCTTGAGAAGCGAAGCTGCCGTGGATGGAATCGCCAGGGATGCTGCCGATTTATTTGTGCCTCCCGTGTTAAAGGCAGGTGCCATAGTGGATTTGACGGCATTTTTGACAGGGGTTTTCTGCCTGTATTCACGGTGTGCCCCGCCTTTTTGAGCCTTGATGGCTGTGGCTGCAGCTTGTCTCACCGTTTCCGCTTTCCGCATAGAGGATTCCTTTTTTCCCTCCACAGGTAGCGTGCTGCCGGGTACCGTCGCCCCTTGAGGGCCGAAGACCTTTTTCCGGATCTCCTTTTTCTCCATGGCTATGAGGAAGAAGATATCCTTCAGTTCTTCGCCTGATTTGACTTCGACGGTGTACTTGTCCGGAGTTACCAGTTTCATCCCATCCGGAAGTCCTGTTGTGTCTATTCGCACCTCGTACCGTCCGGGAAGGAGGTTTTCCAGGTCAAAATTGCCGTCGCTGTCACTGAAGGTATTGATGCTGGTGCCGGCTAGGTAAACGAGGATATCCGGCAAGGGGGTGTCGGCTGCATCGGCGGTGCCGTTGCCGTTCGTGTCGATCAGCACCTTGCCTTTCATGCTTCCCGAGTAGCTGACCGGGTAATCGACGCGTGTCGTCTCCCGGAGCTTCACCTCAACACGCTGATTGGCGTTCGCCAGCAGGTTGATGTTTGCGTCCAGTTCCCGTTCGTTGAGCTTGACTATATGGATGCCTGCTGCGACGTTGCTGAAACGGTATCTCCCTTCCCGGTCCGTGACCACCTTACTGTTGTCCTCAAGCAGTACGGTGACCTTGGCGAGCCCCGGTTCGCCCGTGTCCCGTTTCCCGTTGCGGTTCAGATCCTGATATACATAACCTTCGATGTCTCCCACGTCCGCCAGGGCTACACCGGCTTCCTGTCCAGAGATCAGGCCCCCTCCCGCTCTACCCCAACCAAACCGTTTGGTCAGGTTGATCGTGAACTGGAGGGTGGACGCTTCCGTCGATCTGGCGGCATCCAATCTGGACGAACCGTACCGGATATCGCTGCTGACGTAATACTGGCGGGGAAGGGTTAGCATGACCCCCCCGTTGAAACTCCGGTTCTTCTGGGATGTCCCCGCGCTACTGTCATCCTTTATGGTGGAGAGTTCGCAGTCGGCGTGGATGGAGAGATTCTGGAGCGGGGTATAGCTTAATCCTCCGGTAGTCCTGAAGGTTGTTGTGGTGGGGCCAATGTCGGCATTCCGTACCTGCTCCTCTCCCTCGACATAAAAATTGAGCATGCTCAGGGGGGTTACCCTGACGCCGACCGTCGCCGTTCCCGTTTTAGCGGAATTTGTCGGTGATGCACTGTCATTGAGTAACTCCCCTTGCAGGCGGAGATAGGGGGTTGCCAGTTTGAATGCCTTCAGCAGTTCAATATAGAGGGAGTAGTCCCGGTTTTCCACCAGAGTGGGGGTGGGTACACGGGAGCTTCTGTCGGTAAGAGAGAACCGGACGTTGAGAGACGGAAGGATCGGATGGAAAAAATATCCGCCGAGGAGGGCGGTTAGCGTGTCAACGGCCGGAATGGCGGCGTTGTTCTCCAGGTTGCTCCGGTTCCAGTCGAAGGAGGAGTAGATGCTGAGGTGCTGGTGGATCTTGTAGTCGAAGGAAGCGAAGATCCCTTCGACGTCCCGCTCTGCTTGCAGATTCTCCCCGACGAATTGGAAGTTCGGCCCTACCCGCCGGTAGTTCAGTTCCAGCCTGCCGTTGGGGAAGGATATCACGGGGCCGGCCTTTATGGCCCAGTCATTGGTTGCCGTTCCGTTCAGGGTGAAAAAGTTATGCCGGTATTCGCCCACAAGGCGGAGGTGGTTACCCAGGTCGCAGGAACCGTCGAGAAGGAAGATGCTGTTGTCTATCGTCAGCCCTGCCGGATCTCCCGCCTGCCACCTCTGATTCGTGGTCCGGATAAAACCTGCACCCGCGTAGGTCCTGCTGGTCCACTTGTGGGTCCATTTTGCACCGACGAGTGACTCGTCGGTCACTTCGACCTCGTTGGCCTGAAACCCCCTGATGTTGGAGAGCCTGCCACCGAACAGCAGGAGATTATCCCTGTCCGTCTGGCTGTTGAGCAGGCCGCCGCGGAAATTGATGTCCGGATAGGTGGCGTTGAGGAAACGCCCCGACTCCGTGGTGAAGGTTGGCGCCAGAAAGGGCTTTACGAATAGGAGCGAAGATGCCGGTCCGGCAAAACCTTCCTCGTGGGAGGTAAAACGGACGCTCGTGTCCCCGGTCAGGAGAGACGAGGTCCAGCGGCCCAGTCGGAACCCTTCCATGCCGAGCTGGTAGCGGGAGAGGGAGGTGGTGCTATCGGTATCGGAGGGGTCGGTACGGGAGAGGTCGGTCGACAGGAAGAGCCTGCCGTAGCCGGGAACCGTCTGGAAGAGGTCAAGACGAAGGAGTGATTCGTTGAGAGTGCTGTTTACTGCTGTCCCTTTTTGGTCGGTATAGCGGTCCATAAGGGAGTAGCTTCCCCCTCCCGGAGGGAGGCATGAGCCGGTTGCAGGGGAGAAGAGCGGAGCGGCAAGGGCGCAGAGAACTATGACGCAAAAACGGGGCACACTGAAGCCGGCCCTAGTGAGCGACATCTTCTCCATGGTGCGCAGCTACTTCACAACAAAGGGGAATTCCCCTGAGAGAACCGCCTTGCCGCCGATATCGACGGTAGCCACTGCCGTATACCTTCCGGCGGGAAGCTTGTCGTCAAGGGTTACGGGGAGGGTTCGTGAAGAGTCGGCCAGTACGGGAACGTCGGAAAGGTCGGTGGTCTGGACGGTCTTGCCGGCCGTATCGGTAATCTTTATGTTCCCCTTGATCCGAAAGTGAACGGTGCCGGTGTTCTTAATCTTAGTGAGAATTTTTCGTCCATTCCGGGTGTCGTACGTCATGTCGAGGATGTCGCCGGCCGGTACCGGCTTGCCGACGACGATGTAGACGATGGAGCCGATGTTTCCCTTGATCGCCACCGCCTTGGTTTTTTGCCCCGGTACGACCTGGGGGACAGTTTCGAAGACGAATGCACCCCAGTATCCGCCATCCTTGATTCCGGCAGGGATAGCCACGGAGTAGCGGACGACCTTCTTTTCACCGGCCTGCAGGAGAAAGTCGACCGGGTTGATTTTCATCCACGAGGTGCACGAGTGGGACTGGGTTCCACCCTTCTGGAAGATGGGGGTTCCCTCCTCTGACAGATACCAGTCCTGCATGCTGACCTTTATGCGCACTTTTTCGTTCCCCTCGTTGCGCACTTCCATGGCGTCGGTGTGGGTTCCTCCCGGTTCACCCGAAAGCTCAATGCGGATGGGGGAGACGCTGAAGGATATCTCGGCCCGTGCGGAGATGGGTAGGAGGGTGAGTGCGAGGGCAGCGATGAGACGCATAACGGCAGGCAGGTGACGATGCAGGTACATGGTGTTTTGCTCCTTCGGGTCGTTTCTATGGTGACGTAATGGTGAAATCGATGGTCTGGGAATAGTTACCGGTAGCGTAGCTCCAGAGGTTCTGGATGAAAAAGGTCAGGTTTCCCTGCAAGGGGGAAGTTCGTTTTTCATTCCCGGAGCCTTGGGCAACCATGACGGCGGTCGTCTTTGACAAGGTACCGGAATAAAAAGACTCTCCCGCATCCGCTGCGAGTGTTACGGCTGTCCAGCCGATATTCGAAACCGGAATGACCGCCGGACCGGACATCAGGTCGCCCCGCGCAAGGACGCTGCAGGAATAGGGAGTGGTGGTGCCGATGTTTTTGGTCGTAAGGGTGATCTGTACCGGCAGTCCGGTCTGTTGGGAAACCGGAAAGAAGTCAGGGTCCTCGTCGGGAAAGGTGACGGAGGCGGTGCTGAGGGTCACAGTCAGGGATGGAGGGGGAGCAGCTTCAGCCTGCTCGATACCGGGAACGAGTACTGTCAGGGCCAGTGCCACAAGGGTTGTGAAAGTACAAATTTTCATGGTCAGGGCGCCGTCAGGGTGTAGGTGATGTTGCCGGTGTAGTTTCCGACAGGGTAGCTCCAGAGATTGGCAAGGCTAAAATTCAGGTTGCCGGTGTATGCCCCCGAACCGGTCCAGCTGCCGACCGGTTGCGGGGCGGCGTTGTTCAGTGTTCCGCCGGTGAAGCCGGTTCCCGTTGCTGACCAGGTGACGCTTGAGGCGGGGATGGTGTCTGCCCCCGAGACGAGCGGTCCCCCTTGGCAGACCAGGGTTGCGGTGAGAACCGTCGCCGGGTCCTTTCGGAATTTCGCTGTTACCATAACCGGGTTTTCCGCCGCGGGAACGGCGGGGACGGTTGTCGGGTCCGTATCGGGAAAGTTGACCGTCGTCGGGGAAAGGGTCAGGCTGACCCGGGCGGCAAGGGCATAGTTTATCGTCAGCGGTTGGGAGCTTGCAGCTTTGGCGTCAGTCGCTCCCATGGCCAGGCCAAGGACAATGCAGAGCAGGACCGGGGTGTGTGAAGGAAAGAACCGTGTCATAGAGCCCTGATGTGAAATTTTTGAACTGCACGGCTATGCTTGCAGATACATATAAACGACGGTGTGTCAAGGCGTAAGGCCTTTCTGCCGAGGTATGCACAGGTCAGGGGGCGGTAAGGGTGTAGTTGATGGTGGACGAATAGGTGCCGGGAAGATAGAGCGGGCTGTTGGCAAGGTAATAACGGTATGCGGACTGGTAGCTGCCGGCACCGGCAGGCAGGCTGGCTGCCTGCTGGGGTGTGGTCCTGCTCATGGTGCCGCCGATGAACGGCGTCCCGTCGGCGGTCCAGGTGAGGGTTGAAACGGGTATGACGTCGGTGCCGCTACGCAGGTCGTCGGTGGCAAGGACGTCGAGGGAAGGTGTCCCCTTTGTCCTGACTTTTGCCTGTACGGAAACCGGGTTTTCCGAAGCGGGAACGGTCGGCTGGATGGCCGGGTCGTCGGCAAGGAAGGTAAGGGCGGTCGCGCTGAGCGATAGGTTGGCTGATGAGGCGATGACGAGGGAGATGTTCAGCCCGGCGGTGGCGCTGGCCGCATGGCCCAGAGCAACTGTTGTGAACGCAAGGACGCCTGCAAGAACCGTTATGGCAAGAAGCCGGGCAGCAATGTTCATGGCGCGCCTTTCTAGGGTAGGCCGCGGCGCTTGAAAACGCCGCGGCCGATATTCCACTGCTAAACGGTTTGTCAGGGTACTGACAGGGTAAAGTTCTGGATGCCGGTGTAGGTGTCGACCGGCAGGGCCTGATATGCAGTGATACCCAGCGGGGTGAGGTCAAAGGTCAGTGTGCCGGTGTATACGCCGCTGTTTGCGTAGGTGACAGCAGTCTTAGATGAGGTGTTGAGGGTAATAGTAGAATTGGTAGCACCAGTACCAGTGGTAATGGTCGGTGTAAGTTGGATGCCGGTTACAGGTATTGTGTTAGCGCCCGTCCCGGCGAGATCGGCACCGACGACGGAGAGGGTTGCGCCGCCGGCAGACGTCTGACGAATCTTGGCCGTGTAAGTAGTTAGCTGGGGAGCAGGAAGTGCGGCGAAGCTGTCAGCGAAAGTTAGGGTGGGAGTGTCGATTGTCAGGGCGGCATAGCTGGCGATGGTGGTTGTAAGTGTAGCCGTGCCAGTAGCCGTGGCTGATGCTGCCAAGGCGCTGCCGGCGGCGAAGACGAGGGTTGCTGCGCATGCTGCTGCCAATAAGGTCTGCATCTTTTTCATGATATCCTCCGTTGTTGATTGCTGATGTTAGTGGTGATGGTTACGGTTTCGACTCCAAAAACTGTTGCAGTGGTGACGAATCACCGCCTGTGTCATAAGGTCTCGTCAGGGCGCCGTAAGGGTGTACGTTACGGTCGCCGAGTAGCTACCGGTGGCGTAGTTCCAGCTGTTGGCGAGAAAATAGCTGAAGGTGCCGATCTGTTCGCCGGGGCCGGTCCAGGAGCCGGCCGTTTGGGGCGTTGTGCTGTTCATGGTCCCCGCGACGAAGCCGGGGCCGGTGGCGGTCCAGGTGACATTGTTTATTGCGATGGTGTTGCTCCCACTCGTCAGGTCGCTGGCTGCAAGGACTTGGAGGGTTGCCACACTGGCGCTTCCGGTCCTGACCCGGGCAGTGACGCTGACAGCATTTTCCGTCGCCCCTATGGAGGGGACTGTCGTGGGGTCGGCGTCGGGGAAGTTTATGGTGCCAATCCCGAGGTTCAGCGACGCCCGGGCCGCAATGTTCGTGTTGACCGTCAGGTTAGAGGTCGTAGTGGCCCCATGGGAACCGGCAGTGTAGCCGAGCAGAAGGGTCACTGTCATGAAAGTTGTTGCGATTCTTTGTCGTATCATCCGAGCCATCGCCTTAGTCGTTACGTAAAAGGGGAGGATTATTGCTTGTAAATATTACTGGATTTCCAATGTCAAGCAATATGTATACCAATAATAACAGTCGGTTGCGCCTTGAATTAGCAAAAGCTTGACAGTGGCTGTTGAATCCAGCTACGATTTCTGTGGTGTTAATATTGCTCAACATGAAAACAATTGCAGAGCAATATCCGTCTGGTCGGCCCCCTTTTTTAATGTCATTTGGCTGAATGGGTGCGCAATTTTTAGATATTGGATTGTTGAGGGGTCGTTACCTTATCGTTTCTTTACAGGGAGCATGGGGAAGGGGTACAATTCTGGCTTGCGACGAATAATGCCTGTTTTAAGGATGAATTGCAACAATTTCGGCGTATGATGCATGGAGGGTAGCGATGAAACTATGGATTGACGCGGACGCCTGTCCCCGCATCATCAAGGAGATTGTGTTCAGGGCCTCGGAACGGCTGGAGGTGCCGGTCTGTCTGGTGGCGAACAAGAGTATGTCAAAGGCCCACTCCCGCCTGGTGACGTCGGTGCTGGTCGGCGCGGACCCGGATGCCGCTGACGACTATATCGCCGAGAATGCTGCTCCAGAGGATCTGGTGGTTACTGCCGATATTCCCCTGGCTGCCCGGGTCGTTGCCAATGGTGGCGTGGCCCTGGACCCGCGGGGGGAACTCTATACGGAGGACAATGTGGGGGATCGCCTTTCCCTGCGTGACCTGATGCAGGAACTGCGAGGCGCAGGGCTCGTACAGGGTGGTCCGGCCCAGTTCAGCCTCACCGACCGGCAGCGATTTGCCTCCTCCCTGGATCGGATGCTCACCCGCATGGTGAAGCGGGGAAAGTAGAGAAAAACGTGCCCAGTAGCGCCTGTTTATTGCCTATTTATTGCTTGACATCGCGCGATCATAACTGGTACCGTGAGAAACACATCCGCGGCTATCCCGGGTGAAATAACCAAGAAGTAGAGGAAAAGGTACATGGCAAACGGAACAGTGAAATGGTTCAACGATGGCAAAGGGTTTGGTTTTCTTGAGCAGGAGAATGGTGAGGACGTATTCGTACATTTCTCCGCAATTACAGGCGACGGCTTCAAATCCCTAACCGAGGGCGATCGGGTAACGTTCGACGTGGTCAATGGTCCGAAGGGCCTGCAGGCGGCTAACGTAACCAGGGTGTAATAAAAGACACTCGATAGTTGAACGAAAAGCCCCGGAGAAATCCGGGGCTTTTTTTGTCGTGAGCAGTGCAGAAAATTGGGTCAGGGTCGTTCGGTCAGTTTTTTAGACGGTCCAACCGGTTTTTGTAGATGTAGTTCATCCCCTGATAATAGCCGAGCCCATCCAGCAAGAGCTCTTCCTGGGGCGGTATCTGGGTTGTCGTGCCGTCCTTTCGGGAAAACGTGTAGAAATCAGCTTCCTTCTGGGGGCTGAGAACCAGGAGTTTGTTTCCCTCGATGTAGCCGAGTTTCTGGTAGGTGGAGATGAACGCCCGTCCCTCTCCGTTATCCGAATGAAGAATATCCCTGCCGACAAATCGCGTGGTGTAGCTGAAATTCAGCAGACCGAGGACCGTCGGGGCTATGTCGATCTGGCTGAGCATCGTGTCCACCTTTTGTGGCCTGATCGTGGACGGGGCATAAATGAACAGGGGTATTTCGTAGTTTTTGACAGGGAGCGCGATCTTGCGGGCGCTTCCGGCGCAGTGGTCAGCCACAATGACGAAAACGGTATCCTTGAACCAGGGGCGCTGCCGGGAATTTGCCAGCAGTTTCCCTATGGCATAATCCGCGTACTTGACGCCGCCGTCGCGACCGGCTTTGGAGGGGATGTCGATTTTTCCCTCCGGATAGGTAAAGGGGCGGTGGTTGGACGTGGTCATTACCATGCTGAAAAAGGGACGGTGCTCCTTGTAGGATTTATCCGCCTCGCTGATGACCTTCCCGAAGAGGTCTTCGTCACAGACCCCCCAGGCGTTGGAAAATGTCACCTCGTCTTTGGCGAAGTCCAGACGGTCAACGGTCTTGAAGCCGTTGTTGGCAAAGAAATAGTTCATGTTGTCGAAATAGCCGTGGCCGGCGTAGATGAACTTGTTGTCGTACCCCCTGGACTTCATCACCGAACCCCAGGAAAAGAAGTTTTCATTATCGGGGCGTTTTACGATGGAGGTGCCGGGAAGGGGGGGGATGGAGAGGGTTATGGCTTCAAGACCGCGGACGGTCCTCGTTCCGGTGGCGTAGAGATGGGTAAAGAAGAGCGATTCGCTGGCAAGTTTATCGAGGTTGGGTGTAAGCCCTTTCTTGCTGCCGAACGGTGTTAGGTATTCGGCGCTCAGACTCTCTTCAACGATGACGATGATGTTGGGATGCCGTTCCGGACCGTCATGGCGGATGATGCGCGTTATGTCGTCGGTGTTGCTGCTCGCAAGGTGGTTATCTTTTTCCGTGATGAGGCCTCTAAGCCGGCTCAGGACCAGCCTGTCATCTTTTTTGACGTAAAAGCGGTTGTAGTCGAGCTCGTTGTTGCGGAAGGCGGATACGAGGTTGTAGATGCCGTTTCCCGCCAGTTCATCGGCGTAATTGTTCGGTGAGATCTCGGAGAGGGAGAGGTCGACGCAAAGAAAGGAGATTGCCGGCAGCACAGCGAAGACCAGCCCGAATCCAAGCCGTTTGCCCAGGGTGGTTGTTGAGGAAAATGAGTGATTCAGCCGGTTTTTCACCAGGAGGAAAATTCCGATGTTCAGTATGAACAGGCCAGCAAGTATCCAGTTGACCGGATAGGATTCACGGATGTTCCGTACCACCTCGGTGGTATAGATGAGGTAGTCCACGGCAATGAAGTTATATCTGGTGCCGAATTCATCGAAAAATACATACTCGGAAACGACATTGAACAGCAAAAGATAGGTGAGAATGAAGCCGACCAGCCACACGACCGGCCTGAACCATCCACTGTTGAAGACCTTGTCCGGGAGGAGGGCGGCAACGAGGGCAAAGGGGATGGCGAAATAGGAGTAGGTGACACAGTCGAAGAAGAAGCCGACGCCGTAAATCTTCAGGAGCAGAAGAGGGGTAAGGTCCAGATTCGGCAGTGCCTTGACCAGGAGAACAGTCCTGGTGACCGTCGAAAATATGATGACGATGGAGAACAATACAAATAATGAGTGGTAACGCTTGATAGCCGACATGGTGAGCTTCCCGTCAATGGTGCGGATTGATATGCACAACCTTTAAAGAATACGGTATTCTTCTATTGAAAGTACAGATTATTCGTATTAACAGGGGGTTATGAACAGCAGGTCATGGGCGCGGAATGCCACGGGGCAGCCACTGGCAGGCGGGTTGGGGGGAGCGGGTCGGTGAAATTCATTTGAAAGCTGCATGCAACTGCACTATAAGAAGAGTTTGCAACATGGTACTATCCGTTGAGGGGGCGTCCTGGTGTCAGATCGCTGTTTTCTCATTGTGAATCCCACGTCGGGAGGGTATACCCGGCGAAGAATTGAAGAAATCGTCACGTCTCTGCGGCAACGGGGGAAAACCCCCGAGCTTTTGCTCACCGGCAGTGCCGCAGACGCTTCCCTTTTTGCCCGGCGGATTTGCGGGGAGGAGACGGAGCCATTCATCATTGTCGGTGGAGGCGACGGGACGATCAATGGCGTACTGAACGGCCTCGAACCGGGGAAAGCGACGTTGGGCATACTTCCCCTCGGCACGGCCAATGTGCTGGCCAGGGAGCTGGGAATCAGAACGCCGGAGGATGCGGTCCTGAAGATCATCGGCGGCGTGACGCGCACCATGGCGGTCGGTCTGCTGGAGGCTCAGGAAGAGAAGAGGTATTTTTCCCTCATGGCAGGGATCGGTTTTGACGGCTCCGTGGTCGAAGACGTCCGTCTCGGCGAAAAGAGGGTTGTTGGCAAGGGGGCCTATGCCCTTGCGGCGCTGCGGCAACTTGCGGCGTGGGATCGGGAACTGGTGCGGATACGGGTGGACGAGAGAGAGGTGGAGTGCCACAGCGCCGTCGTCTGCAATGGTGCCAGGTACGGGGGGGACTTCGTGCTGGCGCCGGCTGCGGACATCTTTACGCCGGGGTTCCAGGTGGTCTGCATCAAGGGGAGCACGAGGCGGACTTACGCAAAACTTGCCCTGGATCTGCTCCGGGGCCGCGGGCCGTCTGGAGCCGGAATCCTTACGCTGAACGCCCGTCTCCTCGAGATTTCCGCTTCCAAGGCGGTCCAGGTGGATGGCGATTATGTCGGCCGGGGGCCGTTGCGCATAACGGCGGTGGAAAATTTCGTAAAGGTCATTGTCTGACCGGTATGCCCGGACCGGAGCCCTGTCCCTGGCCGTTGATCCGCTATTCGGGAGAGGGCGGCCCTTTCGGTTTGACTCTTTTCATAAGCAAGGCCGTCCCGGCGCAGAGCAGGCTGAGGGCAGCCAGCAGACGGAAGTTGTCGATGAAAGCCCATAGTGTCGATTGTCTGATCAGTTCGTTGTAGAGCGTGCCATCTGCCTTTCGCAACGCCTCGGTCGATGGGAAATAGTGCCCGAAGGTTTGCTGCAGCCTGTGCGATTGAAACTGAAAGGAGGGACTGCCGGGAGACAGATGGGAAACCATATTCGACTGATGAACCTGGGCCTGCCGTTCCAAAATGGTTGTTACCGCAGAGATGCCGGCGCTTCCCCCGATGTTGCGCATCAGGTTGAAGATGCCGCTTGCATTCCCCATCTCCTCACGGGGCAGCATCCCCATGGCGACAGCCGAAAGGGGGACAAAGATCATGCTCAGGCCGACTCCCATCAGGATGTTGGGCCAGATGATATCCCACATTGTTATCTGCAGGTTGATCTCTCCAAACTGCCAGAGAGAGATGGCGAGCACTAAGAAGCCGGTTCCGACGACCTTGCGGAAATCCACTGCGCCCATAAGAAAACCGACAACCGGCATGGTTACCAGCGCGCCCGCACCGCGCGGGCTGAGGGTCAGTCCGCTCAGCATGGCCGTATACCCCATAAGGCTCTGCAGGTAGATGGGTATGAGGGTGATGGCACTGTAAAGGCATACTCCTACAAGGGTGATCAGCAGGGTTCCCATAGCAAAATTGCGGTTCTTCAGTACTCGCAGGTTGACCACCGGTTCCTTGGTCCTCAATTCATGCACAATGAAGAAAATCAGTGTAACTGCGCTGATTGCAATAAACCAGCTCACCCATGGAGCGGAGAACCAGTCATCTGTCTGCCCTTTGTCGAGAACAATCTGCAGGGTGGCCAGGGAAACGGCCATCAACCCGAAGCCGATGCTGTCTATCCTGCCGGGTTTGGCCGCTTTGATGTAGGGGGGGTCTTCCACGAAAGCACGGGTCATGAACACTGCCAGTATTCCCATGGGGATGTTTATGTAGAAGGCCCACCGCCATGAGTACTGGTCGGTCAGCCACCCCCCCAGCGTCGGTCCGAGTATCGGCGCAACCACCACTCCGATGCCGAAAGCCGCCATGGCCATGCCTCTCTTCTCCGGGGGAAAGCTTTCCAGGAGGATAGCCTGGGAGATCGGCTGGAGGGCGCCTCCTCCCGCGCCCTGGATCACTCTGGCGGCGATCAGCATGCCGAGGCTTTCCGCTATGCCGCAGACGAACGAAGAAACGGTGAATATGACGATGCAGTATACAAGAAAGCGGGAACGCCCGAAATACCTGGCAAACCAGCCGGTGGCAGGCAGAATGATGGCATTGGCGACCAGATAGCTGGTCAGGGTCCAGGTTGCCTCATCGGTGGAAGCGGAGAGATTGCCGGCTATATGGGGGAGGGCGACGGAGACAATGGTGGTATCCAGAATTTCCATGAAAGTGGGAAGCATGACTGTTGCCGCAATGAGCCAGGGACTCACCGCCGGGCGCCACTCCATGCCGGTTTTCTTCCCTTCTTCCATCACACCGCCGGCCATCATTTTACTCTGACCGCCGGTACGACGGACATGCCGGGGCGGAGAATGTGCTCCCTGTCCTCCCCTTTTTCGAAAACTATTTTCACCGGAATCCGCTGCACCACCTTCACGTAGTTGCCCGTCGCGTTCTCGGGAGGAAAGAGGCTGAAGCGCGCGCCACTTGCCCCGGCGATGCTGTCCACATGCCCGTCATATGTTCTGCGGTAGGTATCCACGCCAATCTTAACCTTTTGACCGGGTTGCATCCTTTCCAGCTGGGTTTCCTTGAAATTTGCCGTCACCCAGATATCGTCGAGCGGAATGATGGAAAGAAGCAGCTGGCCAGGTGCCACATTCTGCCCCACTTCAACGCTCCGTTGACTGACCATTCCTGCAACCGGGGCAGTTACCCTTGTGTAGCGCAGGTTCAGTTCAGCTTGATCGAGCGCTGCCTTATACCTTTTTACAGCGGCAGAGGCGCTTTCTGCGCGGGAACGGATCACGGAAACCTGTTGCGGCCCGGTACGGGCAGATTCCAGCTCTGCTCCTGCCTGTCTCAACCGGCCGCGCGCCTGCTCCACCTGCTCCATGGTTGCGGTTACCAGAGCCCTTGCCGCATCGACAGCCGCTGCGGCGGTGTCCGCAGCGGCAACTGTCTGGTCGTATTGCTGCCGGGAAATGGTGCCCCGCTCGACAAGCGGCCGGTATCTGGCCAGATCTGCCTGCGCTTTGACATTGTTCGCTTCGGTCTCCCGCAGCCGGGCACGGGATGCTTCAAGCTGCTTGTTTGCTGCCGAGACACCGGCGCGGGCGTTGGCAACATTTGCCGATGCTGAAAGGATACTGCTCTTTGTGCTTACCGAGGTGATCGGCACATTTGTGCGTGCCGCTTTCAGGGAGGCACGTGCATCCGCGTATTCGGCCCTGGCTCGCTCGACAGACACTCTGTAGTCGGTAGGGTCGATTTCCACGAGCAGTGTGCCGGCGTTTACATACTGGTTGTCCCTGAAATTGAGACGCACCACATGCCCCCCCACCCGTGCGCTGATGGGGTTTATATGACCGTCGATTTGGGCATCATCCGTGCTTTCCCAGAGTGTCGAATGCCACCAGTAGAATATTCCACCTGCTGCCAGCAGAACAACAAGTACAAACAGCAGGGGTTTTTTCCATTTCAGCAAAACTTCCTGTGTCCCCAA
The DNA here is from genome assembly GCA_021848385.1 of Deltaproteobacteria bacterium. GTDB lineage: Bacteria > Desulfobacterota > Desulfuromonadia > Geobacterales > Geobacteraceae > Geomobilimonas. Next base: position 1,920 of record JAJZUQ010000039.1, on the reverse strand, counting down.
CCGTTGTTCCCTCCCTGACACTGCCGTGTCATCATGCGGGGTTGTCGTCTTTTCACTTTTTTCTGCCATGGAGACATCCCTCTCAGCAGTTCCGCATCGTTAACAGCATACCGGGATCATGCCGGTTCGCATTCGTCATCATGTTCCGAAGGGGGTAAATCGGACCTTTTATCCAGGAGACCGGTTACCACGTTTCGCATTGCATGAAGAACGAATTGAAAGTGATGCAAAAACTGCACAGAGACCGAAAATCCCCACAAGTTATGTGTACTTGAAGGGATTTTATGATGCTGAATGCTTGAACAGGTGAACCTTACGGGGGCATTCCGATATTGCCTGTAAAAATTACCGCTATTGCCATTCGCATGAGCTGCACGCCAGCACCGATTGAATGGCGTGAGATTCCTGATTCATTGAATTTGGATCAGATCAGTCCTTCCTTGATAAGAGCCTGAACAACGATGTCAGCCATATCTTTACTGACGGAAATCACATTCCCCGGCTCCGATGTCTGGATTGTGGCCGCCCACAGGAGCTTGCCGTTTCGCGTGTCGAAAAGGTTTGTCTGGATGTTTGCTACCGTGTACGTCGCCAAGTATGGCGGTTCATAGTAGGTCATCGAACCGTAGTAGCCATTCAGGTTCCAGGATGGGAACGCGGATGGGTACCAGTAGTCGGGATAGGTGGTCATGTATCCGGGTTGTACCACTTCCTGATGTTCGATCCTGACCGTCTGCATGGTGAGAACCGCCTCTGCATGTGCTTCTTTCTCCGCTTTTTCCATGGCTTGCCGATCTACCTTCACTCCAGCGGGGATAAAGGTATGCCCAGGTAGCGCCTCGACTCCACGCTGACTGAGCTCACTGGCAAGAATGTCCTCATAAATCCGGCGTTCGTTGGCAGTCTTGAATATTCCCACCACCAGGATTTTGTGCAGTCTCAGTTCGTGCAGGTTGGGGGAGCGCCAGGAATCAACCAGAGAGGTCGTGGCACAGGAGGCAAGAAATAATGTCACCGCGGTGAGATACAGGAACCTCGCAAAAACGGGTCGCATACAGCATCACCTCCACAACTATTTTCTTCAATTGTAGCATGTCAGTGGCTTTTGCAAACGGGACCCCGGAATTCTTGTATGAGTGTCATGTCATATGGTCTGGGCAGGATTTGGCGGGTAATCCGGAGATGACCGTTGAGGTGCTTGACCGCATCCTGAAACGGTGGAGAGAAGGGCGCTGAAACTGCTGAAGCAAGGTAATTGTAAATGTCACCTTGAATGCAAACGTGAATAATAGAAAAAGCCCGCTTGTGCGGGCTTTCGTGAGACGATAGTTGTGCATGGGGTGCTACAGCGGGGTAAGAGTCATGCAAAAAATGATGCAACCCGGGAACGGGCCTTCTTGTTACCCTTCGCCGCCGCCACAATTGCCTGCCGCTCGTCGGGGGGGATGAGAGCGGTAAGATGTTCCCTGGCGAGGGGTTCGCTGCCGGCGATGGAGGTAGCCATCATGCAGAGGAACTCGATCGGGAGACCATTCCGGTATCCAAGGACCAATTTGTCAATTTCTTCGCGGCGCTGCTCGTAACTCCAGCTCTGGTAAATTTCCGCACCCACGTCGTTGATCATGTAGTCTCTCCTCTCCTGATGTCTTCTGCCCAGCCCCGTGCCTCTTCTTCCGTTAATTGCCTCCCTCAGCATCCTGTGTCTTAAGATTGAACGCTTTGAGTGCCCAGTCGGTGTCTACGACCTTCAGGTAGCCGGCAAATCCCCAGGAAACCAGTGACTGCTTCTGTTTGTCCTGGGTTGCCGTGACGATGAGCCAGTCGCGGAATTCGAGTCCATCCCACTGGGGCTGGGAATAGATTTCCTTGTCAGTAATGGTGTCGGTTCCGGTTGCGGTGAGATAAATCTTTTCCTCGTGC
>JAJZUQ010000038.1 GCA_021848385.1 Deltaproteobacteria bacterium | reverse complement strand
CCTCATATGAAAATTATAAGTATTATCATATACTTCAAATATATCGTTCAATGCTTATTCGTAACATAATCTGAAATATTCAGGCTGACAAATAAAAGCAATTTTGTGCACTACTTAATAACCTTTTTAATTATTTTTTTTGCTAATCGTAAAGGCCGAGTTAACTTCCAACTCAAAGAATTTGTATAACTGCAAATCGATTTTTCTAATTCATGAATATAATTAAGTTGTATTTTGTTTTCCTCGATAAGTTTTGCATTTGTAATTTGCGATGTTATATTACCATTAGTTTGTAAACTTAACCAACGTGCTATTGCCTGTAATCTGAAACATCCAAAGCGATCAACTCCATGTGTCTCAATCGCAAGGTGATATTGGTCAGAATAACAGTTTCCATAAGTTTTATTTTTAGAGAGAATACATATCTCAGGGCGTGGAATTACCCCTATTTTATATCCTTTTGAAACAAGGCGCATTATAGTTGACCACCCACAACGAATGATTTCATCAGAGCGTACGAAACCGCCACACTGACGAATACTTTCCGTACGAAATAAACCATAAGGATGGCCAAGAAGGTTGTTGACTTGGCTAATAAAAATTCCTTCCCCTAGGTAGCTTTCAACCTTTTCAGGAGGACGATTGTTATCACCAAGGTCAGAATATATACCAGTGTAAGATGTGACATACGCACAATCAGGATCAAGTTCCATATATCGTAGATATGCTCCAATACAAGAATTTGAAATTATCACAGACGTGCTAAATGTTGATACATACTGAGTTGTTACAACACGCAAACCCTCGTTTAACAAATCTCCGTCAGTATCACAATCAAAATAAATAACTTGATATTTTGGATAGTTAATTGATTCCAATATTTCTGACACATCGAGTACTTCTTTGGGAAGACATGATGCCCGTTTTAAAAAAATAACACTTTCAGGCGATTTAGTTTGCTGGCGGAGCATATTAATAAAGGAAAGTATCTCATCATAGTTATCTAAAATAACTAGACAAGTAACCGAGCTATTTACAGATATGCTAGTTTGGGCTTTATTTCTTTCATGCCATTCAGAATAAACTTTCATAAGATCATTGTATAAGTTCTCATTTATCAAACTTTGATCTTTAATGGCATCATCACAAAGATTTTTGGTAAACATTCTGCGGTCAGCAGGTGTCCTCAGCCACCATCTTTCGATACAGTCAATTAAGCATTCAGTTGTAGGGTTACTAAGGACATCTTGCGTATACTTAACTGGTATTAACTCAGGGATACCGCCCGTGTTGGTAGCAACAAAAGGGCAATAAGAAGAAATCACTTCAAGTACAGAATATGGGTGATTATCTGCTAAGTAAGGGATTACACATAGACTTCTATTAGCATTAGTCACTAACAACTTTAAGGCATCGTCTCTTTTTAATGAGTATTCCTCTACAATTATTCCATCACCCGCTATTTCATCATAATAACTGTTATATTCTATCATTTCATCACATTGTGGTCCTATTAACATAATTCTACGCAATCTACAACTAGACGAAACTAATTTACGGACTACATTTGTAAACAAGTCAAATCCCTTATAACTGTTTCTTTTCCCAAAAAAAATCAATGTATCTAAGTCTGCATAATTGTGTTTATGATCAAATGAAGTGTTGTAATTGAACGGAAGGCGCTCATATCTTTCTACTTTATTTTTAGAAGAATATCCTACACTCTTGTAAAAGTCAGCAATATATTTGGTAGGAAATTTAATTATATCTGCATTTTCAATAACATACTTTTCTTCAAATAGCTCTTTATCGTTTGGATCAATCCATAACTTAAATATTTTCTCCAGAGATATTCTAGAAGCATGACAGACTACTTGAGTCGTTAATTTTGTTGGATAAAAACCAGCATGCTTGCCTTGAATAAATCTAAAACCTTTACCATTGACATCTTGAAACTCAATAACTTTGAGATTATAGTAAATATATACTAAAGCATCTAAAACTAAAGTTACGGCATCCTCTAATCTAACATCTAAAAGAGACTCCCCCAAAAATAAAGACAAATAAAAATTTTTGTTCTGTTTGCAGCGATATAAATCAGGGAGTAATTCACCAGAACCTATCAACATTATTCCTAAAGCGTCAGGTGATATAATTTTTTCAAGCTCACCAACATAGGTACCAATACCTCCAGTAACTGCAGCATCAGAGTGCTCTTGAGATACGACTAAATACTCCATACTAGGAGGTGGAATGTATAGCGAATTTAAAAACAATTCGTAATCTAAACGAGAACATTGTATTTCAACTATAAAATACCCCGCTGCATTGCATGTTTGCTCAAATCTAGATATAGAAAACCCAGATGAAGTAAGTAACTGATGAACCTCAGAATATTTCCATTGCCGCCAGTATGCCCCATGAGTAACCTGACCATCTAAGGTATCTTGGCAATCAATGACAAGAACACACTCACAGCCAGATAACAATAAGTTTCTAAGAGAATGGAGAAAAGGCCTTGGATCCCTCAATCGCTCAAGGATGTTCATTGCTATGACATGGGTTCCACAATTATTTAGAACTTTGCATTCCCATTCTTCAAGAGATGCATAAGATTCAGGGTCAAGAAAACTTGACATATTAGTCTCTTGAGCAGATATTGAATCAAAGAAAAAAACAGATGAAAACTTATTCTGTATCTCTTTTGCATATTTACCGCAGTTAACAAATTGTACACTCTTCGAGCTCGGATACCATTCTAATACAATATCAGACAACTCTTCAATGAATGAACTTTCAATCGAATAATCAAAAATATTTACAAGAAAGCGTGGCACAGTGGTTGCCCCGAAATTCTTTAAAGGAGTCAAAACAGTTAAATCAATTTCCTTACTACGTGTCATTTTAGTTTGTTGTTCAACAACCCATGATTGATACGAGTGATCGAATTTTAGATTTGGGTATTTTTCTACTATACGCAAATACGATTTCTCTTGAATCCCCATATCATAGCGAGTAATCACAGCACGTTTATCGTCATTAGCCGTAACTGTCTTATGGTTATGATGCAAGATGATGTCTTTAACAACCTTACATCTGATAGGCTCGTCTGTGAAAATTGAGCGCAGAGCCAACTCCATGTCCTCTAGACCTATGAACATTTTTTTATCGTAAAGCCCACAGCGTTGAAACACTTTTCTGTTGACTACAGCTGCACCACCCGGAAAATAGTTTGTATATTCATCTAATAGTTCTTTAAATATTACTCTGTTATTATCAAGCAATATTTTGAGGAAGTTCACAAAACTATTTTCATGTATGTTGTAAAGCGTGGGAATGAATGCTTCAATTTCTTGGTTTTGAGAAATGTGACTGATTAAATTTTCAACTAGGTTCGTACTTTGTATTGTTATGTCATTATCAACAAAAAACAACCACTCCTCTTTTGTATGCTCTATTAAATAATTCCTCCCAACACCTACACCAAGGTTTTGCTCAGCATCAAACATAATAACATTTTTAAAGTCTTGAATATGCACCAAAAGCCTAGTTGTACTTTGTTGTGACGAACCATTATTGAGTATATATATTGGGATTCCGAATGGGAGGAAGCTGTTAATACTTTCAATGGTCTGATCGACTTTTTCGTGGAAAAGAATAAAAATTGCAATACTTAGATTGGACCCCTGTGAGCTTCCCATTTTACCAAAACAATATTTACAGTTTTCATGGGGGTATTGGCCAGATCTTATTTTTGCACGACATTCCTGGATTAGCCCTTCGTTGTACCAATCCTTATCATCGAAAATGTTTCCAAACTCAGATGACGGTGATATTTGGCGTTGACACGCACTCAAATCTCCAGCACCATTCACGTTAATCAATGTCCTGTAAGAAGGGCAATTGAATATAAAATTATCTATATCGACGTATACAGGACGAGCACCCGGTAAATTAAGGCAAGACAGCAAACAATCAATTTCGGCAATAATATCTTTGTCATTTACAGTGATTATCTTTTCTACTTCCTCTTTTTCAGAAATATCATAGGCGAGGTAGTTAGTAATGTGAAGAAAATCGGCACCAGATTCTCGCGCAATATGTATTATTTCCTTCAGATCTTTATAATTTTTTTTATTAATAAAATAAGAAAAGCCTATATTTGAAAGATGTCTTCGCATCAAAGAAAAATTATTAACAACTAAGTCAAAAACATCTAATTTTACAGCTTTTTCATAAGAGTCGCGATCATAACCATACAAACTAATTGAAACATAATTAGGATGACTTTTTAACCCAATAAGGCTTTCAACATTACTCCCATTTGATACAACACCGACGTATTTCCCAGAGTTGATTAAATAATTAACGATGTCTCCAAAATGGGAACAGAGGGTTGGTTCTCCGAGGCCAGCAAGACAAACTCCGCGTAACAGCGGGTATACAGTTAGTAAACGCTTAACTGTTTCGACCGTCATTTCTTTATAGACATTTACACCTTCAATCTGTCTTTTACAACCCTCACACCTGAAATTGCATTTATTAGTCAAAAAGAGCGTTGCTTCTATTGGATTTGTCTGGGGAGAAGTTGACAATTGGTTCATCGTGACCTAACCCTCCAGAGTATTTGAATGCAGCTGATAATCTAAATATAGCTTCTGATATTTTTCGTCCATATCATTATATATCTTCTGCAGATCTTGATACATATTAGTAGTAAGTAGATAATCAGAATATAGTTTTTGGTATTTGTCTTCTAAATCATGGCAAATTTTTTGTTGGTCTTGATACAAATTGGTAGTAAGCATGTATTGATTGTACAAATCTATGTATTTAGCATATTTTTCAAAATACAATGGACCTAGAAACACACTACTGCTGGATGGGAGAATGGTACTGAGTTCTGGCTCATCTAAATCACGTAATGAAGCTGCGAATAAAAAAATCCCCAGATCTTTTAAATCCTCAGTGTATTTAATACTCTCAATCTGAACTGGAGAAATTGAACCGATGCTTTTAGTCAGGGGATGAGTTTCAATGCACAACCTTATTTGTGAAAGATATATATTAACGAAATCGAAATATTTGGACAACAATTCTTTAATGCAATTAAAATCAAATCTAGTCAAATGATACTGATTTCCGCCATGATATTGATCATGATGTTCGTCTAAACCCCTCGTAGGAACAGAACCCAAAAAAATCCCATCTTTTTTGAGAATGCGGCGAAATTCTTTCATAGCTAGTTCTGGTTGCTGTAAGTGTTCAATGGTTTCCATTGAAACAAGAACATCTATAGATTCGTCTTGTATGAAAGTGAGGTCATAAGCAGATCCTACGTAAAAGGAGCAAACATCAGAACTATAATTTATCTTTGCCTTATCGATAGCTTCAGGAGCAATGTCTACACCAATGTAATTCGTGACACGAGGATTATTCACAAGGTAACGTGAACCATATCCAATACCACATGCTATATCTAATACAGTTCCATAAACACAAGAACTCGCCCATTGGTAACGATGGGAATGATCCATCATAAGTATAGGATCTAGATTTTCAGTTCCTTCAATGCGTTCCACTTTCAATCCTCCAAGTTCTCTCAAGATCGACTAGTCCAACAGAACGAAAATCGTCTTTTACTCTGAATTCACATACATTTTTTGCCTCTGCCAATATGGTTAGTCCAGTTTTATCGTTAACTGCAACTCTCCAAAAATAGTACCCTGAGAGCAAGTTAAGAGTTGGAAAGTTCACTAGAACTTCGCCACAATCAGAAGGTTCTATTGGTTCAATCCCTTCCATTAAAGTTGTGGTTCCTAATATATATATCCCATCTTTTCTATAAAGATTAAACACAAACGTTATTTGTTCACACAGTTTACCAAGAATAATATATTCAAATTTGAGTTGTACAGACTGACCGCTCAAAATTTCATTAACTCTTTTACCACTACTATCAAGAAGGTCAATATGCTCAATTGACACTTTAAAAGTGTTTTTAACTTCAGAAACTAGGATTTTATTTACATTCCCTTTTTCGGGTACCTGAGTCTGGTTTTCGTTCTGACATAATTCGGTGTCACGAGAAGAATAAAGTATGTCTGCGTTATATAGTGCTACGACATCGCTACTGGAACCAAAAGCAATTTGTTTACCAGTATTAAGATAGAGTGCCTTTTCGCATAGACTTCTTACTGAATACTCACTATGGCTTACAAATAAAAGAGCAGCGTTCTTTTTTTCAATTATCGACTGTATCCTAGAAGCACATTTCATCTGAAACGCAGCATCACCAACGCTCAAGGCTTCATCAATAACTAAAATATCAGGATCAACGGATGTTGCTACGGAGAATGCCAATCTCATAAACATACCACTTGAGTATGTTTTAACTGGCAGATTTACGTGATCTCCTATATCAGCAAAAGACAATATTTCATCATATTTTTGTTCTATTTCATCCGCGGTAAGACCAAGCATAAGGCCACTCAGGCGAATGTTTTCTCTACCTGTAAATTCTGGATTAAATCCGGCCCCCAACTCCAACAACGCTGAAACGCGTCCGAACGTCTCAACTGTCCCGCTTGTTGGAGTCAGTGTGCCGCAAATTAACTGTAGCAAGGTTGACTTGCCTGCTCCATTACGTCCAACAATACCTATTGTTTCCCCTCGCTTTACATCAAACGACACATCCTTGAGAGCCCAGAAGTCGCGAAAATAATTATTCGACTCACGTCCTAAGGCGCGTTTGACCTTCGGCAACACAAACTGTTTCAAACGATCGCGCGGCGTTTCGTAAATCTCGTAGCATTTGCAGAGATTGGTGACCCGAATAGCAATTTCAGATGACATTAAAAATCCCATTCTTGAGAGAATTCAAAATTAGCGGTTCCCCGCCAACTTCAGTTCCCAACGCCAGGCATCGGCCACGATGGTTTCCAGGTCGTTGAATCGCGGCTGCCAACCGAGCACACTCCGTATAAGGTCGGCTCGGGCCACAAGCTCTCCAGGGTCCCCCGGTCGGCGCGGTGCCTCCGTTACGGAAAAATCAATACCGCTCACCTTTTTGACCAGCCGGATCACGTCCCTGACGCTACTCCCCCTGCCATAGCCAACGTTGAAGGTATCCGACTCCCCGCCCCTCTCCAAATAGGCAAGGGCTGCCAGGTGGGCCGAGGCAAGGTCCTCCACGTGAATATAATCGCGGATGCCGGTTCCATCCTGTGTTGGGTAATCGGTGCCGTAGATGCTCACCCCTTGCCGCATCCCCAATGCTGCCTGACAGCTCACCTTGATGAGGTGGGTCGCCTCCGGCGTCCGCTGCCCCATCCGGGACTCAGGGTCGGCTCCCGCCACGTTAAAGTAGCGAAGCGCCACATAGCGCAGATTATGGGCCAGAGCCGTGTCCCGCAGCATCCATTCGCTCATCAGTTTTGAGGTACCATAAGGGTTAATGGGAAGAGTCGGGCTCGACTCCGCAGCCACTCCCCCCTCGGGGAAACCATACACCGCGGCGGTGCTGGAAAAGATGAACCGCCCGACCCCGTGCCGGACGCATGCCTGTAGGAGGCGCAGGGTATTTGCTGTATTGTTGTTGTAGTATTTCAGGGGATCAACGACCGACTCCGGTGCCACGATGGCAGCAGCGAAATGAAGCACCGCTACGGGTGCATAGCTCCTAAACACCCCATCAAGCATGTCCGTATCCGCCAGTTCCCCAACAACCAGAGTCTCCCCGTTGACCAGAGCTTCCGCGCTACCAGTGGAAAGGTTGTCGTACACCACTACCCTGTATCCAGCTTCTGAGAGCTGCCGCACCACGTGGCTGCCGATATAACCGGCCCCGCCGGTGACTAGAACAATTTCATTACTCATTGAGCATAATCCTTTCTTTTTGCGTGCATAGGCGATTCCTCATAAGACATCGGCAAAACCCTTCCGCGTTTTCTGAAACCAGACCAAACCCAACCAAGCCACTACTGCCCCTATTACTAGGGACACGCCCCATCCATACCAAGAGGGAAGCTTGCCCCAGATGAGCACGTCACGCATCTGCTCTATAATGAATGTCAAAGGATTCATGTAGATAAATATGCGATATTTTTCTGGGATGGACGATACGGGGAAGAATACAGGACTCACAAACATCAGTACAGCCGTCAGTAAACTGATAGTTTGGGCAACATCTCGCACAAAAACACCGAATGATGCCAAAAACCAGCTAAGACCAAGAGTCACCAGCATGAGCGGTAGCATAACCACTGGCGCAAAAATCACCGTCCATTGCAAAGACGCTGATACCAGCATATAAAAGAGAAGTAGCACGCCAAGGCTCACGACAGCATGAAATAGCGCTGCCCCCATGGCAATGAGGGGGAGGATTTCTAAGGGGAATACAACCTTTTTAACGTAGTTGACATTACCAATAATCAGGGTAGGTGCGCGATTGACACATTCAACAAAGAGATTGAAGACGATAAGACCGGCAAAAAGTATGAGTGCAAACTCGAACTTGTTCTCCCCCCCCGAGCCCCAACGTGCCTTGAATACAACGCTAAAAACAAAGGTATAGATGGTTAGCATCAGTATGGGATTGAAGAACGACCAAAGCAGGCCAAGTGCTGATCCTCGATACCGTCCAACGACTTCCCGCTTGGTCATTTGAACAATCAGTTCACGGGACTTCCACATCCCACGCACCAGATAAAAAATATTGGTCGTATGTCGCTTCATTTCAACCATTGTACCTCAAACCTCCACACAGCTAGCGCTCACTGGGGCCAAGCCGCGAACAGCCCGCCAACTCGTCGATACTGGTAACGGGCCTAAATTCCAATCAAACAAGCATGTACCAGATTAGTTTTCGGCTGGAATAAAAGGAACGAAGGGATGTTAGCAATGTCATCATTTACGCAAGATACTCCACTTTTTCGAACAAAGGGGCAGCAGCATCTTTGGCTGCCAATAGAGGTGTCTGGCCTTCAAGAGGCCATGCTATGGAAATGGTCGGGTCATTCCAGAGAATGCTTCGCTCGTACTCTGGGTACCAGTAATCAGTCGTTTTGTACAGGAATTCAGCCACATCGGAAAGAACGAGAAAGCCATGGGCAAAACCTTCCGGTACCCAAAGCTGCCGTTTGTTCTCTTCTGAAAGGTGGGCACCAACCCATTTACCGAAGGAGGGAGAACTCTTGCGGACATCAACCGCAACATCGAACACTTCACCCCTTATTACCCGCACCAGTTTACCCTGGGGATGCTGAATCTGGTAATGGAGGCCACGCAGCACGTTTTTCGCGGAACGGGAGTGGTTATCCTGAACAAAGTTTCTTTTCAAACCGGTCAGCTCTTCAAACACGCGGTTATTGAAACTCTCAAAAAAGAACCCGCGTTCATCACCGAACACTTTGGGTTCGAAAAGAACAACTTCCGGGATTTCAAGTTTGGTTGCCTGCATATCAATAAACCCTCTGCTTTAATAATCCCAGCAAATATCTGCCATAACCATTCTTGGCCAACGGAGTGGCAAGCTTGCTGAGTTGTTCATCGTCTATCCACTTATGCCGCCAGGCTATCTCTTCCGGACAGGCCACTTTCAAGCCCTGACGGTTTTCCAGGGTGGCGACAAACTGGCTTGCGTCCAGGAGGCTTTCGTGAGTACCGGTATCGAGCCATGCATAGCCGCGCCCCATGATCTCCACCGACAGCTGACCTTGCTCAAGATAGAGCCGGTTCAGGTCGGTTATTTCAAGTTCACCACGGGGTGAAGGCTTCAGGTTTTTGGCCAGTTCAACGACCTGGTTATCATAGAAATACAGACCGGTTACCGCATAGTTGGATCTGGGCTGTTCGGGCTTTTCTTCGAGGGAGAGCACCTTGCCAGTGGCATCGAACTCCGCCACGCCGTAACGCTCGGGATCCTGCACATGGTAGGCGAAGACGCTGGCCCCCTGCTCCCGCTTGCAGGCATTGCCCAGAAGCTGGTGAAAATCGTGCCCGTAGAAGATGTTGTCTCCTAGTACCAGCGCAGAGCGATCTTTGCCAATAAACTCCTCGCCAATGATAAAAGCCTGAGCCAGTCCATCGGGACTGGGTTGCACGGCGTACTGGAGGTTCAGCCCCCATTTGCTCCCGTCCCCCAGGAGTTGCTCAAAGCGTGGTGTATCCTGGGGAGTGGAAATAACGAGTATCTCACGAATCCCCGCAAGCATGAGGGTGCTCAGGGGATAATAGATCATCGGCTTGTCAAACACCGGCAACAGTTGCTTGGAAACGGCCAGGGTCGCCGGATGCAGCCGACTGCCTGTACCGCCGGCAAGTATAAGTCCTTTGATAGCCATGCTACTGTCCAATCCCTTCAAGTTTATATTGCCTCAGCGTATCTTTCACGCACGTTGCCCGTTCAATCCTCTTTCACCCGGTACACACCATGATGCGCCTCGGTATCGGCCCGGTGAGCCGCGAGGTCAGTGGCAACGGCATCTATCTTCTGTTCAATCCTAGCTTCAACCATGGTCAACCGCTGATCGACCTTCCGGATTTCATTTCTCAACTCACTGTTTGTCAACTCCAGCTTCTCTGCCAGCAACTGTTGCCCTTCAGCAACGATATCAAGTTTATGATCAAAGTTTTCAGCAATAACACCGACGTACTGTTGGAACTGTTCCGTTTGCCTTGCAAATAACGTTTCGATGAACCGCCTGTCGCTCTCATCCATACACACCCCCCAAAGTCCGTCATTCGCTTCCGTAATACTCCCGGTACCACGATACAAACTGCCTGATCCCCTCTTCAACAGGCGTTGCCGGCTGGAACCCCACATCCCGCATCAGGTCGTCCACGTCGGCACAGGTGGCAGGGACATCTCCCGCCTGCATGGGGAGCAGGTTTTTCACCGCCTTTTTCCCCAGACACTCTTCCAGCACCTCGATGAAGCGGAGGAGCTCCACCGGCCGGTTGTTGCCGATGTTGTAGATCCGGTACGGGGCATAGCTCGTCCCCGGGTCGGGCCTGTCGCCGCTCCATGCCGGGTCGGGAGAGGGAATCCGGTCCATGACCCGTGCCACCCCTTCTACCACATCGTCGATGTAGGTGAAATCGCGCTGCATCATGCCGTTGTTGAAGACATCGATCGGCTGACCGGCCAGGATCGCCCTGGTGAAGGAAAAGTAGGCCATATCCGGCCGTCCCCAGGGTCCATACACCGTGAAGAAGCGCAGCCCGGTGGCAGGCAGGCCATAGAGGCTCGCGTAGGAATGGGCCATCAGTTCGTTGGCCTTCTTGGTGGCGGCGTAGAGGGAAACGGGATGGTCCACATTATGGTGAACGGAAAAGGGGATGCAGGTATTGGCGCCGTAGACGGAGCTTGAAGAGGCAAAGACAAGGTGCCGGACCTGGTGGTGACGGCATCCTTCCAGGATATTGAGAAAACCGACAAGGTTGCTGTCAACGTAGGCATGGGGATGGTTGAGGGAATGACGGACCCCCGCCTGGGCGGCGAGGTGAACGACCACCTGGAAATCTCCCTCTGCGAAGAGGCGCTCCATGGCCTCCCGGTCCACTAAGTCGGCCCTTGCAAACCGGAAGCCGGGATTTCCTTCCAACTGCCGCAGCCGGGCACTCTTCAGCGTGACGTCGTAATAGTCGTTGAGGTTGTCCAGCCCCGTCACATCATGGCCGTTCGCCAGAAGCTGCTTCGCCAGATGAAAACCGATAAATCCGGCAGCGCCGGTGACCAGAACCTTTCCCATCTACTTCCCCGCCTCGCTGAGATACCACTCGTAGGTGGCGCGTATCCCTTCACGGAGCCCCAACCGGTGCCGCCAGCCAAGTTCATGCAGGCGCGAAACGTCCGATAGTTTGCGGGGTGTACCGTCCGGCTTGCTGTTGTCAAAGACCAGTTCACCACCGAAACCGACAATATCTTTGATCAGAAGCGCCAGTTCTCCGATGCTGATCTCTTCGCCGCTACCGATGTTGACGAATCCAGGTGAGGTGTGAGGGTCCAGGAGCGAGGCGGTGACCTCGCCGGGGCGGGTCATGAGGAAGACGCAGGCGTCGGCCACGTCGTCAACGTGCACGAATTCCCGCAGCGGTGACCCGCTCCCCCAGACCACCACCTTGTCAGCGCCGGCAACCCTGGCATCGTGAAACTTCCGCAAGAGGGCAGGGAGGACGTGGGAGGTCTCCAGGTCGAAATTGTCGTGGGGGCCATAGAGATTGGTCGGCATAGCGGAGATGAAAGAGGTGCCGTACTGGCGATTGTAAGACTTGCACATAGTGATGCCGGCGATCTTGGCGACGGCGTAGGCATCGTTGGTCGGCTCCAGGGGGCCGGTCAGGAGGTACTCTTCCTTGATCGGCTGAGGGGCAAGCTTGGGGTAGATGCAGGTACTGCCGAGGAAGAGGAGCTTCCTGACGCCGTTTCTCCACGCCTGGTGGATGACATTGGTCTGGATCATCAGGTTATCGTAGATGAACTCCGCCGGATAGCTGTCGTTGGCAACGATCCCCCCGACTTTAGCGGCGGCAAGAAAGACATACTCCGGCCGCTCCTCCGCGAACAACCGGGTCACCGCCCCCTGGTCCCGCAGGTCGAGCTCGCCGCTCGTCCGGAGGATGAGATTGGTAAAGCCGTCCCGTTGCAGCCTCCGTACAATCGCAGAGCCAACCAGCCCGCGATGACCGGCTACGTAGATTTTGGAATCCTTATTCACTCAAAACCTCAACCACGAATTGCACTAATGGTCACGAATTTACAGAACAAACCTTTTGTACACAACTCTCAACGCAGCAAAATTGATCAAGAGACCCAGTTTCAGACCTGTTGCATGAAGATAATTCAGAACCTGTGCTTCATGGGCTCGTGTCAGCAAATCAACGGCTTTTAACTCAAGAAGGACCTGATCTTTCACTACTACATCAGCATAGTAGACACCCACATCTTCATCTTTGTACCGAACCCTGATTCCCTTTTGAGCCTCTGCTTTCAAACCACGGAGCTTCAGTTCCTTGAGCAGCGCTTTTTCATACACACCCTCAAGAAACCCAGGCCCAAGCACATTATGCACTTCAAACACAGCAGCCATAATTTCGAATGACAGATCCTTGCAAACTACTGCAGGAGAGACATCGCCAGTATCACTGCTTTCATTCGTGAAAATTCGTGTCATTCGTGGTTTACAGCCTAACCGTTCGCCCGCTTGTCCCGCTCGGCCTGCGCCAGGTCCTCATCCACCATCATGTTCACCAGGGCGTTGAAGTCGACCTTCGGCTCCCATCCCAGCCTGGTCTTCGCCTTGGTCGGATCACCCAGCAGGAGATCCACCTCGGCGGGGCGGAAATATTTCGGGTCGATCTCGATGAGCACCCGGCCGGTCCCGGCATCCACCCCCTTTTCCTGGACACCGTGTCCCTGCCACTCAAGGGGCATGTCGAGCCGGGCAAAGACCCGCTCGGCGAACTCGCGCACTGACCAGGTCTCGCCGGTGGCAACCACGTAGTCGTCCGGTTCGGGCTGCTGCAGCATGAGCCACATTGCCTCCACATAATCGCCGGCAAACCCCCAGTCACGTTTGGCATCCAGGTTTCCCAGGTAGAGCCGGTCCTGGAGACCGACCTTGATCCGGCCAGCCGCCCGGGTGATCTTGCGGGTAACAAAGGTTTCGCCACGTCGCGGTGACTCGTGATTGAAGAGGATGCCGTTGCAGGCAAACAGATTGTAGCTTTCCCGGTAATTCTGGGTGATATAGAAGGCATACGCTTTAGCACAGGCGTAAGGGGAACGGGGATAGAACGGAGTGGTTTCCTTCTGGGGGGTCTCCACCACCTTGCCGTACAGTTCGGAGGAGGACGCCTGGTAGAATTTCGTATTGAGCTCCGTCTCCCGGATCGCTTCAAGTATCCGCACCGCCCCGAGGGCATCCACCTCCCCCGTGTACTCGGGGACATCGAAGGAGACCCGCACGTGGCTCTGGGCTCCCAGGTTGTAGATCTCGTCGGGCCGCACATCCCGCAGGATTTTATTGAGAGAGCTGGCGTCATTCAGATCACCGTAATGGAGAAACATCCGGACACCCGCCTCGTGGGGGTCATGGTAGATATGGTTTATCCGACCGGTGTTGAAGGAGGAGGAGCGGCGGATGATGCCGTGTACCTCGTATCCTTTTTGAATGAGCAGTTCCGCCAGATAGGAACCGTCCTGACCGGTGATACCGGTAATTAACGCTTTTTTCACGTTCAACCCCACTACAGATAATGAATTTCCGGAAGATGGCACGTGTGGAATGGCCAACGCCTATAAACCAATGCATAGTACACTACGGCGGGTGTTTATTCAATCTAATTGTAGGGAATTCACAGCTAATGACCACCCCCAGCCCCTCCTTATCAAGGAGGGGAGCAACCATACCCCCGTCCTGGTTCAGGAGGGGTCGGGGGTGGTCACGAGTCAGGACAGCGGGGCGGGCGCAACGGACAGCAGTCGTTCGATTTCCTTCAGCAGAGCAGCAGCCCGGATACTCTCCCGGCACTTCTGGTCATCGTCGCATTTCGTGCGGAAACATTTGGTACAGTGGAGGGTGGCCTGCACGATTCCGTGTCCCTTTCCCCTCGGCCCGCTCCTCCTGCCGTCCGATGAACGGTAGAAGGAAACCGTCGGCGTGCCGACCGCAGCTGCCAGGTGCACCGGCCCCGTATCCCCTCCGACCACCAGGTCTACTTTCTTCAACAGGGCAACCAGCCCCTTCAGGGGATAGCGCTCGATGACGCGGGCGCCGCTGCCGATTGCTGCTGCCAGACGTGTCACCACCTGCCGCTCCTCCTCGTTTCCCCAGGAGAAGAGGATCGTGGATGCGGCAAACCGTTCGAGGACCGCCCGTCCCAGCTCGATCCAGCCGCTTTCGGTCCAGAACTTGGTCTGCCATGTCGTCCCGTAGTGGAACAGGAAGACCAGCCCATCGTCCAGGGTGGCAAGGAGGGCATCAGCCGCCCCGTCGTCCTCGGGGGAAGTAACGATGTCCGTCACCAGGATCATGCCGGCAAAATCCTTGGCGAAGGGGATGCTGACCAGTCGCAGGTACTGGTCGGTCACGTGGTGGTCCGTACGCCGGATCGGCACCTGGCGCGTCGTGAAGAAGAGATTCATCTTTTCCTGGAGGACATCACTGTCAAAGCCGATAATGTTTCCCGCTCCGCTCAGCCAGTCCACCAGGCCGCTCTTCAGGTTCCCCTGGATGTCGAACACCAGGTCGTACGACCTCTCCCGCAGGGCGACCTTGAGGTCACCGATTTCCCGGCGGGTCTGCCTGGCCAGCGGCTGCTTGCGCCAGGCCTTGGTCCGGACGACATGCAGCCGGGCAATGAGCGGGTTGTCGGCGAGTAGCTCCTGGAACTGCTCCTCCACCACCCAGTCGATCTCTATTCCGGGCGACACCCGGTGCAGGTAGTCGAGAACCGGCAGGGCATGGATGATGTCGCCCAGGGCGGACATTTTGACGATGAGGACTCTCACCGCTCCCCTCCCTTCTCCCCAAGAATCTCACGCACTGCCGCTTCAACCATATCTGCCGTAATCTTCTCCATGCATTCCCGCTGAACATTGTTCGTACAGGAGCGGCTCCGGCAGGGAAGGCAGGCAACGTCGGCAGCCTGGAGAATCCGATGACCCGTGCCAACCGGCCCTGTGCGGACTGGGTCCGCCGCCCCGAACAGGGCGACAACCTTTGTCCCCACGGCGGTGGCGATATGCATAGGCCCTGTATCTCCGGTCACCAGCAGATTGCAGCGTTTCAGGATGGCCGCCAACTGCAGCAGGTCGGTCTTACCGGTCAAGACCAAAGGTCGTGAAGACGTCCGGTTAACGATAACCTCGGCCAATGGCATATCGTCGGCACCGCCGATGATAAGCACCCTCGCTTTCAGCCTGTCTGCAAGCATATCCGCAAGGGTGGCAAAGGTCGCGGTGCTCCAGCGATTGACCGGATGACTGGCCCCCGGATTTATGGCAATGACGGTTTCCCCGTCAAGTCCGTTGGCGCGGAAAAAGTCGACCGCGTACCGTTCTGCTTCCGGTCCCGGATAGAGCTCCAAAGCCGGATCCCCCGGTAAAATCCCGAGGGGGGCAAGGGTCTCCATGTGGTTGATCACGGCATGCACGCTTCTCTTCGTTGCCTTGCGATAGACTAGGACCCGGCAGGGAAAGGAGGCTGAAACCAGAAACCATGCCTTGAGGTTGCTCCGCTGGAAATTCACCACCAGGTCGTAACGGGCACGGTACAGCCGGAGCCAGAGATTGGCCAAAGCGGAGAAAGAGCGGTGCACACCCCGCTTGTCGAAGACAATTGCCTCGTGGACAAGGGGATTGTGCTGAAACAAGGCGGCTGTGGCGGCAGAACTGACCAGGATGGAGATGTGGGCATGGGAATACTTTCCGTGAAGAGCACGGATTGCCGGGGTAAGCTGGAGCAGGTCGCCGATGGCACCCGGCTTTATTATGAGGATGTTGTTGTAGTCAACCGGTCTCATTATGCCTCACCGTTTCCCTGCACTGTCAAACATCGCGGACCGTGCGCTCCCCAACGTCAGGTCCGGCAAACGCGGACATGCCGACACCGATAAGGATACAGTATGCCATGAAGACGAAACGGACATTGGTGAGCGTATCAGTAGCACCTGCAATGAGCATGGCAAGAGTGGTGAAGAGTACGACACTGCGGAAAACCGCTGTATCCCTTCCTTTGCGCCGCCAGACATAGACAGCCGGATAGCAGATAAACAGAAGGAGCGAGGCCATCCCCATGCGCCAGCGCGTGCTCACCGCCTCAAGATAGATGCTGTGGGGCTGATTGAACTGCATCAGAAATGCCGAGGCCTTGCTCTGCCGGGCGGTCTTCTGGAACTCGTCAACCCAGTCCCCCGAACCGACCCCGACCAGGGGGTGCTCCAAGAACATCCGACCGCTCGCCTTCCACATTTCAAACCGACCGCCAAGGGAGGTCTCCGAGATTCCTTCCTCATACTGGCTTACGTCAGTAACGGCCTCGTGGAGCTTGGTCTGGAAATAGGTTCCTCTTGTCACAAGGATTATGGCCAGCAGCAGCACAACGATATACGTCACTTTCCATACGGTTCGTATCTCCAGCACCAGGAAGGGAATGCAGGCCAGAATCACCGCAAAAGCGATCCACGCACCCCGTGTCCCGTTCAGATAAAAGGCATAGAGTTGGGCTACCATGATAGCGGCAAAGATGATCTTGCGACGTAACGAACCCTTACCCAGAAGGAGTGAAACAATCGTTAAAAGCGATAACAGTATCAGGTTCCCCGCATGCACCCCCATCCAGATGTACGAGGGGCGGACAATATGCTTCACGATCCCCTCATAGATGATAATAAGCGATAGCAACGTTCCCCCCGCAATGTAGGCATGAAGGATACGTCGCGGCATATCCCGGGAGGGAAGTTTTTCCACGAGTATAACCGACACTAACGCGATACTGCAGAATCGTATTGCCCTTGAACCGAAATCCATGTTGTAGGTGTAGGTAAGGGACAGCGCAATGATAAACAGGTACTGCAATACCGAGAGTGCATACCAACGGTTGACCCGGTGCAGTCTTCCGCCCAGAAGTATCTGTAAGGGGAAAAACGCAAGCAGCAGCACCATCGACCCGACCGCGGTGAATTTTATAAACGGCACACTGAAAGCAAATAGTATAAAAAGGGCCGGATAGGTTTTGCCAATCCATCCGATCAGCCGGTTTCTGTTTTCTATCCCCATAAAACTCATTCAATAACACCATATTCCTTCACAGATGCCCTTGCAAGTATCAAGCAAGCAGGCGCCGATAATACTCCAGATACCTGCGCCCCATTGACGCCAGTGAGTACTGGCGCTCCACCAGGTCATAGCCGTTGCGGCCGAGTTGGAAGCGCCGCTCATCGTCCCGCAACAGATCGGTCACGGCGGCGGAGAACTCCGCAGACCCCCCCGTCACTACCCTTCCCACATCCTCGCCGCGAAAGATATCCACCATCCCCCCCTCGTCGTAGGTCACCACCGGCGTGCCGGCAGCCAGGCTCTCCAGGTGGACTATGCCGAACCCTTCGTTGCGGTGGGTGGTCACTGACAGGTCGAAGTCGTAAAAAATATCGGGGATCCGCTCCCGGGGCACCCGACCGGTGAAGATCACGGCATCCTCGACACCGAGACTGCGGACCTGGGCCATGATGGGAGTGATGAGCCACTCGTCGGTGTTGTCGCCGACGAAGGCAACCTTGATATCAGGAAAGGACTGCCGGAGGACGGGTATCATCCCGATCAGCTCCCCCTGATTCTTCCAGAATTCCCCGACCATGCCGATGAGGGGGAATCCTTCCCCCGTGAAATAGCGGCGAGGACGGTTGCGGTCGAACTTTTTGTCGGCAGGGGGCTCGCCAAGGGCGATGCCGTGGTAGACCACGCTCACCTTATCCGCGACCGCGGGATTTCCCTGAAGGAGTTTGGTCCGCACGTGCTCGGAGATGCAGAGAATGGCATCGGCGCTCCCAAGAAGGAGCTGCCTGCGGGCGGTGGACGTATGGTAGCTCATCATGAGCTTTCCCTGTTTGCGCAGCGGAAAAGCCATATGCCAGGCCAGGGCGGTCAGAAAAAGATCATGCTCCCGGTTCACAGAGACGATGTCAAAACGCTCCTGACGGAGGAGTCGCACCAGCTGAAAGAGAGCCTGCACGTCTCCAACCCCGTGGCCGGGAAGAGCATGCACCGGCACCCCCAGTTCCCGGAAGCGGGTATCGGACCGGGATCCGGCCCGCACCACGAATTGCACCTCTACCCCGAGCCGCCCGAGCTCGGTTGACAAGTCCTTGAGGTGTTCCTGGCCGCCGCTCCATCCCTTGTCGTTGTTGATGAGGAGAACTTTCATGCCGTCAAGCTTTCGTTCGTTCTGGAGGTTGGATCCCATGTACACATCTCGCTTCCTTACGATCAATCCGCTGCTGAAGGATCTTCTTGTTGTGGAGGTATTTATCGTTATGGAAACTCCATGAGGATGGATGCCATAGGTGGAAAACCACCGCCAACGACCGGACAGACTTCAGCTTCCCTCCGCTGTTAAGCACCCTTATGCCGAGATCGTTATCCTCGATCGACCCGTCCATAAAATCTTCATCACAGCCGTTGATGGCAAAAAAAAGATCCTTGGGGGCACTGAAGTTGCAGCCCCATATACCGTCATCTCTTATCTGGTCGCGATGCAGTGATCGGCGCAGAAACTGCGATTCGATTCGCAAGGCTTCTTCAACCTTCCTGGAATCACCGACCACTGAACTCAAGAGTAGCCGGAATGTCAGGGAATTGAGTATCTGCTGCTTTTCCAGCAGGCGGCGCGACAGTTTCGGCCCCACATCGACACGCTTCCCCCCCAGCATCACACCAGGTTCCGCATGGAGAAGATGAGAACGAACGAACTCCCGATGGGCCATGCAGTCGCCATCCATGAATATCAGGTAATCACCGGCTGCATTCCGAACGGTCTCGTTGAGGATACGTGGTTTGCGAAATCCGCTGTCTTCTTGCCAGATATGCTTGAGCACAAAGGGGCAATGGTCTGATTCCCTGAATAGCTCTATCGCCTGACGTGTCTTGTCCCTGCTGCCGTCGTCGGCCACCAGCACTTCGTCCGGCAGAACCGATTGGGCGGCAAGGCTGAGCAGGCAGAGTTGCAACTCCTGAGGCCTGTTGTAGGTCGGCACAATAACAGAAACCTTCATTCAACGTTCTCCATTCTCGACAGTGCAATGAATGCACTTTCAAGTCAGCTTTCCTGTCTGGATTTTTTTTGCAACTCAAACAGTTTTGCATACTTAACAAAAGTCCCAACCGCCCCCATGGCGGATATGACAAACCCCGGCATTCCCTCCAGAAAACCGAGCCGTGCAACAAATCTGTAGAAGAACGTATACAGGGGGCGGAGCGTCAGATGCAACCAGCTAGCTCTCTTGCCTCGTGCAAAGAGTTCGGCGGCTGACATCTCACCATAACGAACTGTACGTTTGAAGTAGGAGCAAATATCCAGGTTCTGATCATGAATGATGTCTGCGGCGAGCCGCTTCGACCTCCCTGTTGAGATAAAGCGTTCATGGATGTTCGCCTCGCTCCATTCCCCCCGCCGTTTATGGTAAAGACGCCCCTTATAATCCGGATAGAGGGAAGCATGCCTGATCCATTTCCCCCAAAAATTGGTAATCCGCCTGAACTCGAAACAGGAAACCGTATCGAAATCATCAACTGTAAGTTCCTCAATGCTGTGACGCATTGCGGGGGATACCCGCTCATCGGCATCGATTTCAAGAACCCAGTCATGCGCGGTCAGAGACATGGCATAACGCTTCTGATCCCGAAACCCGGTGAATGTGTTTTGGTAAAAAGACACTCCTTTTTTACGACAAATCTCAGGAGTGGCATCGGTGCTAAAATCATCAACAACAACAATCTCGTCGACCCACTCTAATGAATCGAGACATGCACCGATCTTCGCAGCTTCGTTCTTGGTAATGACGAACGCAGAAATACTAGGCTTTTTCACGGACACGCAGCGTTCCTCCCACCAAAATCTCGATCTCGTCCATAACCCGCTGGACCGTGATGCTCTCGACGCATTCCGGCTTTCCCCGCAGTGACGGCGTGCATTCGGTGAAAAATTTCTGTTTGCAGGGGGAACAGGGGAATTCGCTGTACACCACCCGACAGTTCTTTCCCCAGGGACCGAACTTGACCGGCGACTGGGGCCCGAAAATCGCCACGAGCGGCACCCCAAGGGACGCCCCCAGATGCATGATCCCGCTGTCGTTGCAGATGAGAAGGCGACAACGGGCAAGGAGCGCCATGGTCTGGCGGAGCGTGGTGCACCCCACCGCCATGACCGGCTCGGGAGAGATTCTTTTCCCCATGGAGTCGGCAAGTTTCCCGTCCCTCCCCCCGCCGAAGAGGATGATCCGCCCACCGTAGAGTTGTTGGAGACGGTTCGCTATCTCGACAAAATTGTCTTCGTGCCACGCCCGTGTCTGGTTGGCGGCAAAGGGATGGATCGCCATGAGAGGCGCATCGGGGGAAACGCCCCGTGCCGTCAGGTACTCTTCGGCAAAGCGCTCCTCTTCCGGGGAAAGCCACGCCGCCAGGTGGTCGTCCTCCACCTGCACCCCATCCGCCCGCAGGACATCGAGAAAGTTCTGCACCTCATGCCGGTCATGCCGGTACGGTACCCGTTTGGTGAGGAGAAAGCCGCGTCCCTCAGTGTCAAAGCCGACCCGGTCCGGGGCCCCGGTTAGCCAGGCAATAACAGCGCTGGAAAGGGAGCGTTTGAGCACGTAGACCTTGTCGAAGCCCTTTGCCCGCAGCTCCCGGATGAAGGTTATCTTGGCGGCGAGGGTCCGGTGCGTCCCACGGCTGTCGGCATGGATAGTGACCGGATCCCAGTAGATCAGCTCATCCACATAGGGAATGCCTTGCACTACCTCGGACGAGCCGGGAGCCACGACCCAGGCGATGTACGCATCCGGTTCGGCCCTGCGCAGGTTGCGCAGAAAGGGGACCGTCAGAATCGTGTCGCCAATGAACCGGTACCGCAAAACGAGGATTTTTTTTGCTTGTTTGCTTTTCACCAGTCCCCAGTCCCTAGTCCCCGATTTTCACAGCCTCATCCACCAGCATCACCGGTATATCGTCACGCACCGGATATTTCAAGCGGCAGGCCGGACAGACCAGTCCCGACTCGTCCTCAAGCAGCATGACCTCACCCTTGCATCCGGGGCAGGCAAGAATAGCGAGAAGTTCCCTGGATAATGCCATGATCTGGTTTTCCCCTTTTTACTTGCCCCAAAGGACATAACCCCTCCCAGCCTCCCCTTAACCTAAGGGGAGGAGAATTTCACTCCCCCTCTTTAGTTAAGAGGGGGTCAGGGGGGAGTTATACACGGAGCTGCCGAATGATAAATGAATAAACACCGTAACAGCATATGATGCCACAACAACGCCGGCAACTTAAAGAAATTTCTCGATCGCATGCTCCAGCGGCCGTGCATCGACAAAGGTCATTCGAAGGGAAGCGACGACACAGGGGCCGAGCCGGTCCTTGTACTGAGAGAGCTTGACCGCATCCTTACCCGTAGTAATGAGAATGGCGATGTCTGATGAGTCACGGAGCCTGCGAATGGCCGCCAGCTCCTCGTCCCCGTACGACGAGTGGTCGGGAAAGGCGAGGGTGGCGACAAGGGGAACCCCCTCACGCTCAAGGGCATCGAAGAACGAGCCCGGATCGGCAATTCCCGAAAAAGCCATGACCCGCACCCCCTTCAGCCGGGAAAAGGGGGCAAGCGTCCCCCCCTCCAGAGGCATCATCCCGACGAGGGTATGGGCGGCCATGGCGAAAGGTTTGCCGGGAACCGGATTCTCAATGCTCATACCCGACGCAGTGCGGGTGGCAATGACAACATCAGCCCGGCCAGCCGCAGACACAGGTTCCCGCAGCAGTCCGGCAGGAAGGGTAAAGCCGTTGCCGAAGGGGCGCCGGCTGTCCGTGAGCAGGATATTCAGGTCCCTCTGCAGTCGTATATGCTGAAAACCATCGTCGAGGATGAAGATATCGGGTTTGAGGGTTTCAAGGGCATACATCCCCGCCCGGTAACGGTCAGCTCCGATGACGACCGCAAGACCGGGAACGGTTTTCGCGAGGAGGACCGGTTCGTCCCCCGCTTCTTCGGGGGAGAGAAAGCAGGTTTCCCCGTCGGAAACCAGCCGTATTTCACCGCGGGAGCTTCCCCCGTAGCCGCGGGACAGAACGGCCACCCGCTTCCCCTTCCCGATGAGATATCCGGCGAGCCAGGAGACCATGGGGGTCTTCCCCGTCCCCCCCACCGTCAGGTTGCCGACGGAGATGACCGGCCGAGGGAGCCGGCGGGATGGAAGCAGCCCCACCCCATAAGCAAAGGCCCGCAGCCTGAGCGCAAGGGAGTAGAACAGGGAGAGAAATTTCAGGCACCCCAGCAGCAGCCGGTCCTGGAGCCCTTCCCGTTTTCCGTCCACCAGTTCGTGGAAATACTGTTCATAGTTGGCCATAAGTTCTCGGTAACAGATCGGATCACCGGTAGTAGTGATTTCGGTGATGCACTTTCATCGTTTCTTGACCACCCCTGCCCCCTCCTTATCAAGGAGGGGAACTGTGCATCTGTCCTTCCCGGTCGGCACAACCACCGTTGGGGGACTGGACTCCCCTCCTGATTCAGGAGGGGCTGGGGGTGGTAGATATTATTCCGCATGACAGTACCGTGGCATCAAGAGCTACCAGTCACCATCGAAGCGATAATCTCCATATGCCGGTCCGTCGCACCCCTGTTTTCTTCCATGAGCGCAACACCGCAACGTCCCATTGCGGCACGTCGCGTATCATCAGCCACAAGGTTGTTCAGGACAGAGACCAGCTCTTCACCATCCTGCACCTGGATCCCCCCGCCCGATGCCAGGATCATGGTGGCTATCTCGCGGAAATTGCTCATGTGCGGGCCGAACACCACCGGCACCCCGAGGGATGCAGGCTCCAGCACATTATGCCCGCCGGTCGGCACCAGACTCCCTCCGACGAACACCAGGTCCGAGAGGGAATAGAGTCGCATCAACTCGCCGACCCTGTCCACCAACAGGACTTCCCCGCTTCGGAAATCCTCCACCCTCCCCTCCAGCTCCGAGCGGAGGGTGTAGGAAGTTCCTTCTTTCCGGAGCAAGTCCGCCACCTGGCCAGCCCGTTCGGGATGGCGGGGAACAAGGATGAGAAGGCATGCATGACCGGCCGCCAGGATTGCCCGATAGGCAGCAAGCACCATTTCCTCTTCACCGGCATGGGTACTTCCTGCTGTCAGGACCGGCAGGGACGCGGGAATACGGTAGTCCTTCTTCAACAGGGAGCGCTGCTCCGGGGATATGATGGACGACGGGAGATCGTACTTGAGATTTTTCGACACATGGACCAATGCAGAATCAGCGCCGATGGCAATAATCCTCCGGGCATCCTCGTCGGTCTGCATGCAGAGTGCCGAGAAATTGGCAAGAACGGGGCGGAAAAACCAGCCGAGTTTGAGGTAGCGGCCAAGGGAGCGGTCGGAGATGCGGCCATTGACCATGACGGTGGGAATACCCAACTCTGACGCTGTGCGGAGAAAATTAGGCCAGATTTCGGTTTCTACGATGACGACGAGTGACGGCCTGAGCGCCTGCAGCACCCGCCGGACGGCAAACCGGTAGTCGAAGGGAAGGTAGATGCAGAGATCTATCTCCGGCAGCTTTTCACCGATGCTCCGGCCGGTTTCGGTCACATTGGACAGAACGATCTTTTTCTCGGGGAAACGCTGCCGAAGGGCTTTCAGAAGCGGCTTGGCCGCCATGGTCTCACCGACGGAAACCGCGTGGACCCAGATAATCTCCTTTCCACCAAGAGCGGCCACCTTCTCCCGCGGAATCGAGCCGAACCGCTCGGCAAAGGCTGCACGCCTCCCGCGGCTTGCGGAACGGTAGAGATGGTAGGGGATGATGCCGATGAGGGCAATCCAGAGCAGGATGTCATAGAGGAAATAGATCATGTCCGGAAATAACCGTCCGCCCGTGCGTTTGCATCTTTGAGGGCCAGCTCGATGCGGAGTCGGAACGCCTCCATATCCTCCCCTTCACGGTAATAGAGCGGTTCGCCCCAGACGAAGACACCACGGGAAAAGGGATAGGGGAACATGAAACGGTCCCAGCTGCGCAGCCGCCAGCACGGAGACGCGGAAAAGCCGAGAGGCAGGACGGGCCGGCCGGTTATGCGTCCCAGCTGCGCCACGCCAGGCTTGACCTCCTCCAGGGGGCCACGGGGCCCGTCGGGAGTGATGGCAATATCCTTGTTCTCCCGGGCGAGACGCACCATCTCCCGCAGCGCTTCCTTCCCCCCCTTCGACGATGATCCCCGCACGAGGGAAAAACCGAAGAGCTTCATGATATTGGCGATTATCTCACCATCGCCATGCCTGCTGATCAAGATATAAATCCCTTTGCCCGTGTATATGGGGGCAGCGAGCAGGATTCTGCCATGCCAGAATATGTTGATCGTCCCTTCGCCGCGGGCCTGGAAGGTGCGGGGGATATCCGCGCCGATCACGCGGATTCGCATTGATGCGTACAACCCCCTGATGACCACGTAAAGAAACCGTGTCAGGGGACCGCTGGCAAGGGGCCTCACCTTCTGCTTGAAAAAATTCTTCATCAGTCCTTGAACTGCATCTGGTACAGCTTGTTGTAGACCCCATCATGGGCCAGCAGTTCACTGTGGGAACCCGATTCGGCGATTCCCCCCTTTTCCAGGACCACGATCTTGTCAGCATTGACGATGGTCGACAACCGGTGGGCAATGACAAAGGTCGTACGGTTCTTCATCAGGTTATTGAGGGCCTTCTGCACCATCTGTTCGCTTTCGGTGTCGAGGGCACTCGTTGCCTCATCCAGGATCAGGACCGGCGCATTCTTCAGCAGGGCACGGGCAATGCAGATACGCTGACGCTGCCCCCCCGACAGGCGTACCCCACGGTCGCCGATACTGGTCCGGTAACCTTCAGGCATCTCCGCGATGAAATCGTGGGCAAAGGCGGCCCGGGCTGCGGCTTCCACTTCGGCATCGCCGGCATCAGGCCTGCCATAGCGGATGTTATTGGCAATGGTGTCGTTGAACAGGATGGTTTCCTGGTCGACAAGGGCAACCTGGTTGAGCAGGTCCTTCAGCAGCAGGGAACGGATATCGATGCCATCGATGAGGACCGCGCCCTGGCTGACGTCGTAAAATCTGGTAATGAGGGAGACCAGCGTGCTTTTCCCGCCTCCCGATGGCCCTACCAGTGCCACAACCTCTCCTCGGTCGGCCTGGAGCGAAACGTCGTTAAGGACATACTCGTCTTCATAGCGGAACGATACCTTCACCAGCTCCACCCTCCCCTCGGCCCGTGCAAGGGGGAGTGGCGAGGGGGGGTCGATAATATCCGGCTCCAGGTCCATTGACTCGAAAACCCGGGCGGCAGCGGCAAGGGCGCGCTGAAGTGTGTTGTAGGTAGCGTTGAGCTTTTTTATGGGATTGTAGAGGAAGATCATGGCCGCGATAAAGGAGAGGAAAGCCTCGGGAGTCAGTGTCCCTTTGCGGATCATGGAGACGCTGGCCCAAACCACGGCGGCAATGCCCAGGGAGGTGAGGAGCTCCATGACCGGGACGGCAAGACCTTCGTATTTTATTGATTTACGCAGGAAATAGTAGAATCCCCTGTTGGCCTCGCTGAACTTGCTGATTTCGCGTTCTTCCATGTTGAAGGCCTTGACAACCTTGATGCCGGCGAAACTCTCCTGAAGGATGCTGGACAGATCCCCGATCTTCTCCTGGCTCTGACGTACGGCATTCTTGATGCGCCGGCCGATCTTCTGGGCAGGATAGACCGTTGCCGGGAGAACGAGAAAGGCGATAAGGGCAAGTTTCCAGTTGAGATAAAAAATGGTGCCAAGGAGGAAGACGGCGCCAAGACCGTCACGGAAGAGACCGGTGATGACGTTCGCTACCCCCTCCTGCATCAGGCTGACGTCGTTCAGAACGCGTGACATGAGCGCCCCGGTCTGGTTGCGGCTGAAGTAGCCGAGGCCAAGTCCCATGTTTCTCCGGTAGAGCTCGTTGCGAATATCCTGAATGGCCAGCTGCCCGGAGGTGCGGATAAAGTAATCGTTAACGTAGCGGGCAAGCCCGCGGAACAGGAAAATGCCGATGATGGCCAGGGGGAGAAGCTGGAGCAGCGACCAGTCTTTGGTGGCAAAGAGCTGCTTGACGATAGGGCCGGACAGGTAGGCGAAGAGGGCATCCAGCCCGCCGACGGCAGAAGAGCCTGCGGCAGCGATAAGTATGCGGCCCCAATAGGGTTTGCTGAACTGTAAAAGACGCTTGAATGTGCTCATGTTTTATCCTGAAAACGGCAGTTGAAGGCTACCGGAAGGAGTACATGAGGGGTATTTCGTCTTAATTCCTGGCGAAATGAAGCGTCCGCAGCCGATCCTGTCCGAACCCGCAGGGTGATGTGATCGGATGCAGCGCAATGAGCCTGGAATTACAGAAATAGCCCTTTAGTACGAGTGCAGGCAGTGTTCAACTGCCGAATAGAGATTTATCAGCTCCAGGGGGAAGCATTTCCGCTGCGAGTTGTGCAACACGCCGCGAACAGCCGCCACTCCCCAACCTGTCGCGAATTCCTTTCAGCTTCGCGGTCATTGCCGTCGAATATTCCCGGTCCCCCAGCATCTTTTCAATTTCCGGCGCGATCCTTTCGGGTTCCGCATCGTGCTGAATCAGTTCCGGGACAACCCGCTCCCCCGCAACGATGTTGCACAGACCGGCATGATCGACCCGGATGAGGCGTATGCCGATCTGGTAGGTCAAGGGGGATACCTTGTAGATAATGACCATGGGAACCCCCATCAGGGCGATCTCCAGGGTCACGGTCCCCGATACGGTGATGATGGCGTCGCAGAGCAGCATGGCATCGTAAGAACGGCCGGGTATCACCGTAACCGGCAGGCCGGATTCGGTCAACTGCGGCTCAAGGTCAGACCGGGTCAGGCTGGTGGCCAGGGGGAGAACGAATTGCAGTTCGGGATGCCGCTCACGCAGCAGGCGGGCTGTTGCCAGAATGGTCGGAAAGAGGCTGCGCAGCTCGCTCCGCCGGCTGCCGGGGAAAAGGCCTACTGTCTGCCGGGCCGGATCAAGGCCGAACTCCCGTTGCAGGGAAGAGCGGTCGGCCGATGGACATACCGAATCCAGCAGCGGATGGCCGACAAAGGTGACCGGCACGCCGGCACGTTCGTAGAATGGCACCTCGAAGGGAAAGACTACGGCCATATGATCGACACGCCGGGCTATGGTGTGCACACGGCCGGAGCGCCAGGCCCAGACCTGTGGGCTGATGTAGTAGAGCACCTTGACGCCGTGTTTTTTGGCAACCTTGGCCAGCCGCAGGTTGAAGTCGGGGTAGTCGATAAGGATCAGCAGGTCGGGAGGCTGCCGTTTCAATATACCCGCCAGGAGCGTAAAGGCACGATAGATGGTCGGGAAATGGGCGACCACTTCCACCAGCCCCACCACCGCCATGTCGGCCGCATCCACCAGGGTCCGCACGCCAGCCTCGCGCATCCTGATCCCGCCGATACCGAAGATGTCGACATCGCCGAGACGTTCACGCAGGGCAGCAGCCACGGCAGCACCATGGTGGTCGCCGGAAGCCTCTCCGGCTACCATCATGATCCTCTGCGGGCGGTAATCAGGCAAGGGCGCCCCGGACAGCGGCCAGTACCTCGTCAACCTGGGCGTCGGTCATCTCGGGGAAGATGGGGAGCGAGAGACAGCGGGCAGCCACCCCCTCGCTGACCGGCAGCGACAGGCCCGCACATGCAGCGGCAAAGACGTTCTGTTTGTGAAGCGGAATGGGGTAGTAGATGGCGGAGGCGATCTGACGTTCACCAAGTTTGGCCATGATGGTATCACGGCGGTCGCTCAGCAGGGTGTACTGGTGATACACGTGGTTGCCGATGCCGTCCTCCACAGGAGGTGTAATCCCCAGCGGGGCCAGGGCGGCCGAATAGCGGTGGGCAACCCGGCGACGCTCCTGATTGTAGGTATCGATCCGCTTTAACTTCACCCGGAGGATCACCGCCTGCAGCTCATCCAACCGGCTGTTGTAACCTATGGCATCGTGATGGTAGCGGACCTTGCTGCCGTGGTTGCGCAGCATCCGGATCTGTTCGGCGGTCTCGTCACAGTTGGTGGTCACCAGGCCACCGTCTCCGTAGCCTCCCAGATTCTTGCTCGGGAAAAAACTGAAACAGCCGGCCAGTCCTATGGAGCCGGTCATTTTGCCGCCAATGGACGCGCCGAAGGACTGGGCACAGTCTTCTATGAGGAGCAGGTTGTGCTTGTCGCAGAGGTCCTGCAACGCCCCGATATTAGCCGGCTGGCCAAACAGGTGCACCGGCAGGAGCGCCTTGGTTCTGGGGGTAATGGCCTTGGCCACCAGTAACGGATTGATATTGAAAGAACCGGGTTCCACATCGACGAACACCGGGGTTGCGCCGACGTAGCAGATAGCTTCAGCCGTGGCAATGAAGGTAAAGGGAGTGGTGATCACCTCATCCCCCGGTCCGATGCCGGCCGCTGCCAGTGCCAGGTGCAGCGCATCGGTCCCTGACGCGACACCGACAGCATGGGCCACACCGAGATAGGCGGCCGCTTCCTTTTCGAATGCGGCAACATTGGGGCCGAGGATGAACTGGGTCTTTCCCAGCGCCTCCAGCAGCCCGTTGTCGATCTCTTCCTTGATCAGCTCGTACTGGGTTTTAAGGTCTACCATGGGAATCATTGTCTCACCTCGTTCAGTGTACTGCGTGCTGCGTATTGCGTAGTTACGGTTAAATCACAACTCGCAGCACGCTGAGCAGTGCACTGCTGTTATAGTTTTTTACTGATCATCAGCGCGGTTTCAAGTGCGTGCATCCCGTCCTCGCCGCTTACCACGGGAGGTTTACCCGTGGCTATGGCATCGAGGAATGAAGCAATCTCGCTCTTGAGCGCATCTCCCTGCTCGAAATTCTCTTCATGGATCTGGATGGCGGGGATGCCAGGCATCATCTCACCCTCCCCTTTCCGGAACACCGACAGTTTCTTGCTCTGGAAGTCGACGGTTATGTAGGCGTCGGGCTGGAATATCCTCATCCGACGCTCGCTCTTGAGGCTTATCCGGCTGGCGGTGACATTGGCCACGCAGCCATTTTCGAACTGGATGCGGGCGTTGGCGATATCCTCCTCATCGGTGAAGACGGGCGCACCGACCGAGTTGACCTGTTTGACCCGGGAATTGACGATGTGCTGGATGATATCGATATCGTGTATCATCAGGTCGAGCACAACATTGACGTCGGTACCCCGCGGCTTGAAGGGGGCAATCCGGACCGATTCGATAAAGCGCGGATCGGTGAGATGGTTACTCAGGGCAACCACTACCGGATTGAACCGCTCAAGATGCCCGACCTGGAAGACCAGGCGACGTTCGGCGGCAATCCGGATCAGTTCCTCCGCCTCTGCCAGGGTTGTGGTGATAGGCTTCTCCAGGAGGACATGGACACCCCCCTCAAGAAAGGTCCGGGCCACTTCGAAATGGTACTGGGTCGGCACCACCACGCTGACGGCATCCACGCGACCCAACAGCTCACGATAATCGGTAAAAGCCTGACACCCCACTTTGGCAGCCACCTCTTCGGCCCGAGCCTTGTCGGTATCCACCACTCCCACAAGTTCTGCATCGGGGAGTGCCGCAAATTTCTCTGCGTGAAACTGCCCCAGATACCCCACCCCGATAACGGCTGCTCTGAATTTTTTCATCAGCGGCAGATTCCCCTTTGCGATTGTTCGATAAATTCGACTAACTGCTTCACTTCCTCGGTCTGGGGCAACTCATGCCGGATCCGGTCCAGAGCGTCCGCCAATCGAAGCTTGGATATGACGAGGATGCGATAGGCCTTTTTCAGGGTCGCTATGTTCTCTTCACTGAAGCCGCGTCGCGTCAGTCCGACCTGATTGAGGCCGCGCAGCCTCACGTCCTTCCTGTCTCCGGTAACGATGGTAAAAGGAGGAATGTCCTGCCCCACCATGGTCCCCCCGCCGATCATGGCGTGAGCTCCGATCCTGACAAACTGGTGGATGGCACATAAGCCGCCAAGTATTGCATAATCATCGACCCGCACGTGGCCGGCCAGAGTGGCACCGTTAGCCATCACCACCCCGTTCCCTACATGGCAGTCATGAGCCACGTGGGAATAGGCCATGAAGAGGTTGCCATCACCCACGGTTGTTTCCGTATCGCCGGT
Source organism: Deltaproteobacteria bacterium (assembly GCA_021848385.1). Lineage (GTDB taxonomy): Bacteria > Desulfobacterota > Desulfuromonadia > Geobacterales > Geobacteraceae > Geomobilimonas. The sequence goes on along the minus strand of JAJZUQ010000038.1, from coordinate 113 downwards.
AACGGTACCGGGGTGGAGGGTGGCAAATTCCCGGATGATGTTCCGGTCGCCTATTTTCAGCCAGGTTTCTTCCCCTTTGTACTTGAGGTCCTGGGGAGTCATCACCACGGAGG
>JAJZUQ010000091.1 GCA_021848385.1 Deltaproteobacteria bacterium | reverse complement strand
TGCTGCGCCCACTCTGATTCGGGCGCAGCAAGCGGCGCCCCTACAGGAAAACATGATGCCCGACAAACCGTACATCTCCATTGTCATCCCCGTCTACAACGAGGAACCGAACCTCCACCCTCTCTTCGACCGGATCTACCCGGTCATGCAGCAGATGGGACGGCCGTTCGAGATCATCTTCACCGACGACGGCAGCCGCGACCGCTCCATCGAGATTCTCAAGGAGCTGGCCGCCACCCACCCGGAAGTGAAGGTCATCGAGTTCAACGGCAACTTCGGCCAGCACATGGCGATCCTTGCCGCCTTCGAGATAAGCCGGGGCGACATCGTCATCACCCTGGACGCCGACCTGCAGAACCCGCCGGAGGAGATTCCCAAGCTGGTAGCGGAGATCGAAAAGGGGCACGACGTGGTGGGGAGTGTGCGCCAGAAGCGGCAGGACACCTTCTTCCGCAAATTCGCCTCCCGCATCGTCAACATCACCACCAACAAAATGACCGGCATGAAGATGAGTGACTACGGGTGCATGCTCCGGGCCTATCACCGGGACATCATCAACAACATCAACCACTGCCAGGAGACCACCACCTTCATCCCCGCCCTGGCCCAGACCTTCGCCTCCAACCCGGGGGAAGTGCCGGTCGCCCACGCCGAACGGGCCGAAGGGGAGAGCAAGTACTCCCTCTACAAGCTGGTCCGGCTCAACTTCGACCTCATGACCGGCTTTTCCGTGGTGCCGCTCCAACTCTTCGCCCTGCTCGGCATCTTCACCTCCGTCTCCTCGGTCCTCTTCGCCCTCTTCCTCCTGGTGCGGCGGTTCCTGATCGGCTCCGAGGTGGAAGGGGTCTTCACCCTCTTCGCCATCCTCTTCTTCTTCATCGGCATCGTCATCTTCGGCATCGGCCTGGTCGGCGAATACGTGGGAAGGATCTATCAGGAAGTGCGCAAACGGCCGCGCTATGTCGTGCGGCGGGTGCACGGAAATGAGCATCACAACCATTGAACCGCCAAGACGCGAAGGTCGCTAAGAAAACCATCACTCCGGATTTTCTCTGCGGACCCTTTGCGGACTTTCCGCCTTTGCGGTTCCAGGAATAGGTATTCATGTCTGCCACTAACAAAGTTGTCGTCTGCGCCTATCACAATGTCGGCTATCGCTGCCTGGAGGAACTCCTCCGGCAGGGGGCGGACATCCGGCTCATCTTCACCCACGAGGACTCCCCCACCGAGGAGATCTGGTTCGAGTCGGTGCGGGAGCTGGCCGACCGGCATGGCATCCCCTGCCTCACCACCGACATCAACCTGCCGGAAAACAGGGAGCGGGTCCGGGCAATCGCCCCTGACTTCCTTCTCTCCTTCTACTACCGGAACATGATCAAGCCGCAGGTACTGGAACTGGCCCGGCATGGCGCCCTCAACCTCCACGGGTCGTACCTGCCGAAATACCGGGGGCGGGTGCCGGTGAACTGGGCAGTCATCAACGGCGAGACGGAAACCGGCGCGACCCTCCACTACATGGTGGAAAAACCCGACGCCGGCGACATCGTAGACCGGGAGAAGGTGTCAATAGAATTCACCGACACATCCCTCGACGTTTTCAATAAGGTTACCGCTGCGGCAGTGACGGTCATAGGCCGCTCCTGGCCCAGGCTCGTGGCAGGCACGGCACCCCGCATCCCCATGGACCTCAGGGAGGGGAACTACTGCGGCGGGCGGAAACCGGCCGATGGCCTTATCGACTGGACAAAGAGCGCCGTGCAGATCTACAACCTCATTCGCGGCGTCACCCACCCTTACCCCGGCGCTTTCTCTTTCCTGGAGGGGAAGAAGGTGATCGTCTGGAGCGCCTGGCCGGTAGAGGGTAGTGGCGAGCCGGGAATGATCGTCTCCACCAGTCCGCTGTCGGTGGGAACGGGTGACGGACTGCTGGAAATCAGGACCCTGCAGATTGAAGAAGGAGAGGAACTAGCCGCATCTCAATTTACTGGTAATCATATTCTGAAAGGCGAAAGCTTTTCAGCCACGAATTAACACAAATCTTCTCGAATGTTTTTTTTGATTTATTCGTGTTGATTCGTGTGCATTCGTGGCAATACCTGCATTTTTACGAACGGAGTCACACATGAAAGTACTCATCCTCGGCGTCAACGGCTTCATCGGCAACGCCCTCACCCACCGCATCCTCACCACCACCGACTGGGAAGTCTACGGCCTGGACATGGCCTGCGACAAACTGGAGCGCTCCCTCGGCGATCCCCGCTTCCACTTCCTGGAAGGGGACATCACTATCAACAAAGAGTGGATCGAGTACCACATCAAGAAGTGCGACGTGGTGCTGCCGCTGGTGGCCATCGCCACGCCGGTCACCTACGTGAAGGACCCGCTCCGGGTCTTCGAACTCGACTTCGAGGAAAATCTGAAAATCATCCGCCAGTGCGCGAAACACAAGAAGCGGGTCATCTTCCCCTCCACCTCCGAAGTCTACGGCATGAGCCCGGACCGGGAGTTTGACGAAGAGAGTTCTCCGCTCATGCTCGGTCCCATCAACAAGGAGCGGTGGATTTATTCCTGCGCCAAGCAGATGCTTGACCGGGTCATCTACGCCTACGGCAACCACGAAGGTCTCCGGTACACCCTGTTCCGCCCCTTCAACTGGATCGGACCCAAACTCGACTCCATCAGCACCGCCAAGGAAGGAAGCTCCCGGGTGCTCACCCAGTTCCTCTATAACATTCTGGCGGGCGAACCGATCCAGCTGGTGGACGGCGGCAACCAGCGCCGCTCCTTCACCTTCGTGGAGGACGGCATCGGCGCCCTCATGAAAATCATTGCCAACGAGAACGGCTGCGCCGACGGCGGCATCTTCAACATCGGCAACCCGGGGAACGACCTCTCCGTCAGGGAACTGGCCGAGAAGCTGCTCTCTCTGGTGAAGGAGTACCCCGCCTACCGCGAGCGTGCCGAGGCGTGCAAGCTCATTGAGGTTTCCTCCGGTACCTTCTACGGCAAGGGATACCAGGACATGCTGACCCGCGTTCCCTCCATCAAAAACGCCAAGAAATGCCTCGACTGGGAGCCGACCACCAGCATCGACGACGCGCTCCGGAAGACGCTGGATTTTTATCTCATCGAAGAGCGGGAAAAGATCGAGCACCTGCTGTAGTAACTTTCTGTTTCTAGCGAAGAACTGACTCAAAAAGGCCGCTGTCCGGAAGGAAGCGGCCTTTTACCGTAATCGGGCGTTTTCCCCGGGATGGCAACCTCAATTTCATGAGTAGCGCGAATAGAACTGTTGACACTCCGCCGGACGGCGGTGTATTACATGAAGGATTTAAACCAGAACACGAGGAGAATCGAAGACAATGATCAAGATCGATTTCGACAAGATGGGGGGACTGATTCCCGCCGTCATCCAGGACTACGAGAACGGCGAAGTGCTGATGGTCGCCTTCATGGACGAGAAGACCCTGAACCTGACCCTGAAGGACGGCAAGACCTGGTTCTTCAGCCGGACCAGGAACAAATACTGGATGAAGGGGGAGGAATCGGGGAACACCCAGGAAGTGATGGAGGTCCTCACCGACTGCGACGCCGACACCGTGGTTATCAAGGTAAAACAGAACGGCCCGGCCGCCTGCCACACGGGAAACCGGAGCTGCTTCTACGTAAAGTGGGAGAACGGCGAGTGGGTGGAGCACTCGAAGCCGCTATTCGACCCGAACGAAGTCTACAAGAAATGACGTGCCGCGTGCTGCGTTCAGCGTGCTGGAAACCGGTAAGAATCACGCACGCAGTACCTTGAACGCAGCACGCAGTACGCAGCACGAAAGGAACACCATGTCCAACATACTGAATTTCGGCATCCCCAAGGGGAGCCTTGAAGACGCCACCGTCGACCTGTTCAAGCAGGCGGGGTGGCAGGTGGGGATTTCATCCCGCAGCTACTTCCCCTCCATCGACGACCCGGAGATGAACTGCAAGCTGATCCGTCCCCAGGAGATGGGGAAGTACGTGGAGCGGGGTACCATCGACGTTGGAATCGCCGGCCGGGACTGGGTCCGGGAGAACGACTCGGACGTGGTGGAAGTCTGCGAGATGGTCTATTCCAAGGTATCCCGCCGACCGGTCCGCTGGGTGCTGGTGGTGAACCAGGACTCGAAGGTACAGAAACCGGAAGATCTCCACGGCGCGACCATCTCCACCGAGCTGGTCGGCTTCACCAAGCGCTACTTTGCCGAACGGGACATACCGGTGACGGTGGAGTTCTCCTGGGGGGCGACGGAGGCGAAGGTGGTGGACGGCCTCTGTGATGCCATCGTGGAGGTAACGGAAACCGGTTCCACCATCCGGGCCAACAACCTGCGCATTGTCTGCGACTTGATGGAGTCGGTGCCGGTAATGATCGTCAACAAGGCTTCCTGGACCGACCCCTGGAAACGGGCCAAGATCCAGCAGATCGCCACACTCCTAAAATCGGCCCTGGCCGCCGAGGGAATGGTCGGGATCAAGATGAACGCACCCAACAACCGGGTTGAGGCAATCACGAAGGTGCTCCCGAGTCTCAACAACCCGACCGTGGCCCATCTCTACAACTCTGACTGGGTCTCCATCGAGAGCGTGCTCCACGAAAAGGAGGTGCGCCTCATCGTGCCGGAACTTATCAAGCTCGGTGCCGAGGGGATCGTGGAGTACCCCCTCTCCAAGATCATCCAGCCCGCTATCACGGACTAACGCAAAAAGCCCCCGGTGATTCGGGGGCTTTTATTTTCTCCAACATGCTCGGAGACATCTGTCGTGGTCTCGGGAGTGGAGGGAAAGCCCGCGCGGCAAGCGGACGCCCGCCGGAATTCTCCATGACGAGCCATGCCGGATGCGACGCCGCATCCCCTTCAGGCTACAGTCGGTCCAGGTCCGCAGCAAAGGGCCGACCGCAGCGGACGAGATCACGGCGGATGGCGCGTTATCCTGAAAATTTACAACTGAAAACTTGTTCTAACGGATACCTTATGACAAAGATTCTTCTCACCATCATCGTCATCATGACCCTCTTTCCCGCTGCCGTCTCTGCCGCCGACAACACCTTCGTCCGGGAGGCGAGCCACGAGTACACCTGGCTCACCGGCTATGGCGTCACCCACCGGGATTTCGGCGCCACGCGAACGGACGTTCAGACCTACACCAACATCCTCCGCTACGGCTGGTTCCTCTCCGACGAGGTGGGAAAAGGGAGCTGGTACCAGGGGCGCCACGAACTCCTGATGGAGTTGCCGCTCCATGTGGCGGTCAACCACGACGCTCGTGTCATGACGGGTGGCTACCTCCTGGGGAGCTGGAAGTTCACCTCACTGGAGCAGATGGTCCCCTACGTCTTCGCCGGCGGCGGCGTCCTGTTCGTCGACCTGGGGCTCCCGACCATGGGGAGCCGGCTCGACTTCTCCTACCAGGGAGGAACGGGTCTTCAGTATTTCATCAGGAAGGACCTGGCCCTGACGGGGGAATATCGATACCACCACGTCTCCAACGCCAACACCGCCACCCCCAACGAACCCCTCAATTCGAGCCTGTTTACGGTCGGCATCAGCCTGTTCCGCTAGGCAGGCTTCCTGTTGACGCGGACTCCGTCCTCGCTTTCGGGCAGCCGTCGCTGTCCAATTCGCGTTGCGAATTGTCACCCTGGCGGCGTCAATCTGCTATGCGTTACCCACTGCATCATGCGCAAGCGTTTCCACGATGCACCGGACTGTTTTCTTGTCCCTTTCAGTTACGTTCATATCTGTTGCTCGACCTTTAAAACCAAGATGATAATAGGTAATCCTCTTGATACGCAAAGGTTTGGCAAACAGTCTAAACGTCTTTCTTGCCTTGGTGACAAGGGGTACCATTACCCCTGGCATCGCACTGGTCGTTATCACAGCAATTCCCGGTTAGCAAACGCCAATCCCGTGTAAAGCGGTCAAGTTTGCCTGGAGAACGACTTTCCAATCAAAATGTAGTCCAATTTGCAGTCCAGGTTCGCCTTTTCATGTCCCCGTCGTG
>JAJZUQ010000037.1 GCA_021848385.1 Deltaproteobacteria bacterium | reverse complement strand
GTTCTCGTCGTCGGGGAGGTGGGAGGCGTCGATGGCGATGGAGGTGATCCCCGCCTCGAACATGGTCGGCACTTCCACCTTGGCGGCAGCCAGGTCTTTGTCGTTCTTGATCCCGTAGTGGTCGGCGTGGATCGCCACCGGCACGGTTATGGAAAGTTCGTTACAGAGGGCGTCGACGATGCGGGCCATGTTCCAGTAGCTCACGGCGCAGTAGGATTTCTGCCCCCCCTCCGATTTGGCGATCTCGATGATCACCGCCGCATTCGCCCGCTGGGCTGCCCTAAGCACCCCACGGATGACGAAGTAGTTGCGGCCGTTGGCGGCCAGTGCGAGGGCGTTGCCCTTGGCGAGCATGGCCCGGTCGATGACCTTGCCGCTGACGATGAGGGCCTTGGAATTGGGGAAGAGCCTCTGGATGTTGGCGGGGCGTCCTACCGCCAGGGCCTTGTCGAAATCTGCCATTGCACACTCCTTTTTTAGTATTAGTGAAAATTTTTCGGATAACAAAAAAAACGCTTTACCTTATAGCACTTTAACCCTTAAAAATCAAGGGTGAATGCGCGTTCAGGGGGTCAGCTCCCCGTCAGGTCAATAACCCATCTGACATTGCGGCGGATAAGCCACCGGCGCAGTTCGTCCAGCAGGATCATCCCGATCGCGAAGGGCCAGGCGAGGAAGAACTCCCCCACTGTCAGGCCGGCATTGCCGAACAGTGCGTGGAGCGGTTCCAGGCCGATAATGGAGGCGGCCAGAACCAGTTCGACGGCGATGCCGACGAGAAGCCAGCGGTTGGACAGTATACCCTGATGGAAGAGCGACTGCCTGTGGGTCTTTGCCATGAAGGCATTGGCAACCTGACAGACCACGATGGCGGCAAAGAAGGCGGAGATACCTTGCAGGTAAAGGGGATTGCCCGGTACCAGCGCATCTCCCCACTGCCAGCCACCGGCATGAAGGACGGTGAAGTACGCATAGAAGCCCGCTGCCGCTTCGATTACTCCATGCAGGGCATAGGAGGTGAAGAGGAGGCGCCGGTTCACCAGCCGCTCCTTGCGGGAGCGGGGCGGAATCTGCATGATGTCCCGCTCCGCCCGCTCCATTCCGAGCGAGATGGCCGGTATCATGTCGGTCCCCAGGTCGATGGAGAGGATGAGCATGACCGTGAGCGGCAGGGGGACGCCGAGGAGGAGGAAGGCGAGGTAGGGGGCCACCTCGGGTACCGCGTGGGTGACGGTGTAGGCGATGGATTTCTTCAGGTTGTCGAAGATGGTCCGTCCCTCCCGGATGGCGGGGAGAAGGGTGGCGAAATTATCGTCCAGAAGCACCATATCCGCCGCTTCCCGGGCCACGTCGGTGCCGGAGAGCCCCATGGCGACGCCAATATCGGCCTGCTTCAGGGCGGGGGCGTCGTTCACCCCGTCGCCGGTAACGGCTACCACATCGCCGCGTCGCTGCAAGGCCTGAACGATGCGAAGCTTCTGTTCCGGCGAGGTGCGGGCAAAGATGACCTCCTCCTGCTCCAGCTCCCACTCCAGCATGGCGTCTCCCATGGTGCGGAGCTGCTCGCCGGTGATGACGGCCGGCTGTCCCCCCGTGACGATCCCCACCATCCGGCCGATGGCCTCGGCGGTGGTCTGATAGTCGCCGGTCACCATCACTACCCTGACCCCGGCAGAGCGGATCGCCTTCACCGCCTCCGGTACTTCGGGGCGCGGCGGGTCGAGCATCCCGATGAGCCCGATGAAGACGTATCCCGACGACGGCAGGTCCTCCTCATGCCAGACCTCACGTGGTTCCACTTCCTGCCAGGCGAGGAGGAGCACCCGCTCACCCTTCCTGGCCAGTTCCTCATAGGCGGAAAGGTAGGCCTGCCGGTGTCCGTCAGTCAGGGGGACCGCCGTTCCGTCGATGAGAATTGCATCGCAGAGGCCGATGGCGACGTCGGGTGCCCCCTTGAGGCATGCCACCTGCTTCTCCTCGACCCGATTAACGGTCACCATCAGCTTGGTCCTGCCGGTAAACGGTTCCTCGAACAGGCGCGGCGCTGCGCCCTGCACTTCGCTCACATCGTGGAACCGGGCCGTGAATTGCAACAGAGCCACTTCCGTCGGATCGCCAACATAGGAACCGCCCCCCTTCACATGGGCGTTGTTGCAGAGGGTCGCCACCATCAGCAGTTTTTCCAGCTCTTCCCGCTCGAAGGACTTGTCTGCCTCGCTGTGGATGCACTCGTTGAGGAAGAGCCGTTTTACCGCCATCCGGTTCATAGTCAGGGTGCCGGTCTTGTCGGTGCAGATGACCGTGGTGCAGCCGAGGGTCTCCACCGACTCCAGGTTCTTGACAAGTGCCTGGTTGTCCGCCATGCGCCGTGCTGCCATGGAGAGGCAGAGGGTTACCGTCGGGAGGAGCCCTTCCGGGACATTGGCGACGATGATGCCGATAGCGAAGATCAGCTTGGCCGGGAGAGGGTTGTCGAGAATGAAGAAACTGACGAGAAAGACCGCCACCCCCATGACGACGGCGATGGCGGAAATGATCCGGGTGAAGTGGAGAATCTCCCGGCGGATCGGGATTTCCTGTACCGCCACCGACTGGGTAAGATCGGCGGTGCGGCCGATCTGGGTCTTCATGGCAGTGGCGAAGACGATCCCTTTCCCCTCTCCCGCCTGGACCGTTGTGCCGGAGAATACCACATTGCGGCTCTCCAGGAGGCGCTTGTCGGTGGGGTAGATGGTGCGGAGCTGGGGCTCCGACTCGCCGGTCAAGGAGGAATTATCCACCTTCAGCCCCGCAACCTCTACCAGGCGGGCGTCCGCCGGGACCTGTTCCCCCTCTTCCAGGAGAATCACGTCACCCCTTACCAGCTGGGCGGCGGGTATCTCCGAAAGGCTTCCGTCGCGCACCACCCGCGCCATCTGGGGGAGCATGTCGCGAAAGCCGGCCATGATCCGCTCGGCCTTGTGCTGCTGGTAGTAGCTGAAGACACCGTTCAGCACCACGACCCCTACCAGCGCCACCGCTATGTATATATTTCCCTCGCCGGGGCGAAGCCAGTCTGCCGTGAAGGAAAAGGCCGCACCCGCCCAGAGGAGCAGGGCGAACAGGTTGGTGAGCTGGCGGAGGAACTTCACAAGTTCCGGCTCTTTCTTCCGCTGCCGAAGGGCATTGGGACCGTCCCGCGTCAGGCGCAGGGCGGCCTCCCGGGCGGGAAGGCCGTTTACCGGGTCGGTATGGAGCCGGTGGCAGAATTCTGGAAGGGGAACCTGGTGCATGGAGTCCTCGTCTTACATGGGCAAAAACAATCTGTTGACGCAGAGGCGCAGAGACGCAAAGAAAACCAGGCCAAATGAGCCCGTAGGCTCGTGTTCTTTGCATCTTTGCACCCGATGATTTATGTATTTTTTACCTGGAAAGACATTTGCTCACGCGACGAGGCAACGAAAGCTACGAAATTCACATGTAATCGCCCGATGTTACGTTGCGTTCGTCGCGATCGTTGCGTGAAACTGTTATTTCAGGTTTAAGTGTATCCCATACTCACCACAAGTCATTAAACCGTCGAAATAACTCCACGTCCCTTGCAATTGCCACCCCCTCTCCTCTATAATGCACCGACCGTTTCCGGAGGTTCCCCTTGCCCGATACCGTACCATTTGACGCATCCCTGCTCGACAGCCACCTGGTGGTGGATGTCCGTACCCCGCTGGAGTTCGCTGACGACCATATTCCCGGCGCCATGAACGTGCCGCTCCTTTCCAACGAGGAACGGGTGGAGATCGGCACCCTCTACAAGCAGACCGGCCCTTACGAGGCCCGCCGCCGCGGGCTGGAACTGACCGCCCACCGTTATCCCGCGATGGTTACCGAAATAGCCGATGCTGCCGCCGGCCGTCCCATCCTGGTTTACTGCTGGCGGGGGGGGCTCCGGAGCAAGACCGTCACGAGCATCCTGGATCTGACCGGACACCGGGCGATCCAGCTGCAGGGTGGCTACCGGGCCTTCCGCGACCACGTGGCTGCCTTCTTCACCCCCTACGTCCCCTCTGGCCCGCTGGTGGTCCTCCACGGCATGACCGGCATCGGCAAAACCACCTTTCTCCTTGGCCTGAGGACCGACATCTGGCGGGTCATCGACCTGGAAGGGCTTGCCAGCCACCGCGGCTCCGCTTTCGGCGAACTGGGGCTCACCCAGGACCTGACCCAGAAACACTTTGAGACTCTCCTCTGGGACGCACTCCGCCAGATTCCACCGGACATGCCCATCCTGCTGGAAGGGGAGAGCCGGCGGATCGGCAGGGTTTCTCTGCCGGGGAACGTGTACGAGTCGATGCGGGAGGGGATCCTGATCTGGGGCAACGCATCCCTGGAAAAACGGGTCGCCCGGCTCATCGACGAGTACGGCAAACCGGAGTACAAGGAAGGGATGGGAACGGCTCTTGAACGGATAAAGAAAAGGCTTGGCGGGGAGAAGTACGCAGAAATCGCCGGCTACCTGGAGCGGTGGGAGCTGGAGCCGTTTATGGCCGAGCTTATGACAGGCTACTACGACCGGCTTTACTACAAGACCCGGGACTGGACGGAAGATTTCACCCTTTCCCTTGAGGATTTCACTACTGCCGGCGAAGAGCTGGAACGGCAGTTGCGGGAGCGCCTCCGTTTCTGACCCGACAAGTTCCTCCCCTTTATGCTTTTGCGAATCCGTGAGGGGTGAGTGCCCCGTGGAGCGAATGTGCCCGAGTACCAACCGATGTAGGCGAAATTGAGCAGAGCCGGCCGAACGGCCGGCGCGAAATGAGCCGTACAGCGGCGGTACGAGGGGACTCTGAGCGGAATGGGGTGCTCATCCCTCACGGACTCAGCCACTTCGACCACCCTTCCTGACGCGGTACTTCCTGACGAGTTCCACCGGATGATAGGAGAGCTTGGCGCTCCTCAACCCCGGCTCCCCCAGGTCCTGCTCCCGGTTGACGAACCGGCAGTCGGTGAAAAGGAGCCGGTTGAACTCCCGGTCCACCAACTGGGAGGCACCTTCCATGAAGGGATCGGACTTCATAAAGTGACAGACCGACGTCGTTCCATTCAGCCGCTCACCCAGCGCAAATGCTTTCACCACACCCTCCACCAGCACCACCACCCCCGCAAGGCCCAAGTCAACTGCCCGCTCCAGGGCTTCCCGGTTCGCCGCCACTTCCTGGGCGACGGACGGACTCTCCATATCCCCACGCACCCGGAACCACTCATCCAGAAGAGCAAGCGTTCCTGCAAGATGGTTCCCACTGTAGGACTCCACAGTATATTCATACCTGTTCGCAAAGTAATTGAGCCGGTTTTTCTTCTTGTGAAACCGATTGCCGGAAAGCTCCGCCAGGTCCTGACGGAGATAGAGGTAGTCGAAATTATCCCGATCCTCCACAATCTCCACCTTTTCATCTTTAAGATGGGTTTTGATGAATTCATCATCAGCCAGCGCCAGGGCCAGCCCCCTCTCCAGCAGGAAGTGCACGGCACTCTCCCTATCCCCGGTCAACGGCGGCAAAAAATAAGAGTCACCCTTGTACCCCCGTCCCAACAATACCAGGGAATCCCCCACCATGGTCAGGCGATATGCATGGGGGGCACGGAACAGATAGAGATTGGCAAAGGTGAACTCGGAAACCCGTGGCTGGAGAAGGGAGAATATGCCGTCGAGAAGCGGCTTGTCAGCCAGGGTTAGATCGCGGGCATCAGGATAGGGAGGAATTTCCATTGTCATCTCCTTCTGCAAGGATTATAACAAATCGTACCCACGGGGACCCGATTTTCGCCGTGGAAAGAGTCGCGACTCCGGCAGAGATTTTATAACGTTAAACAGGGAGCATGGCTGCCCTGCGAGGCAGGATGTTCCGACAATTCAGAGGTACCACGTCATGAGAAAATGGCTGGTTGTGGCACTTTTTTATACAATCTGCATCACCGTCACTGCAGACGCCAGGGTTCTCAGGCCTGCCAGCAGATCGATTGACAGGGGAGATGAGGGGAGCGCTCCGGCAAGCCCTGCACCATCTCCGGTCACACGCGTACCATCCCTACAGCGCGCCCCCATCCCTCCACAACCGGCATCGTCAGCACAACCGGCACAACCCCCGGAGCCGCAGGCAGGCAGCACTCCACAAGGTTCAGGCACAGCCGGTGCGCCAAAGGTCTACTTCTGGAAGCAGGGAGGCGTCCTGCATGTGGTAAGTGATCTGAACGACGTCCCCCCACGGTATGCAAAACAGGTGCAAAGCGCGGATGAGAAACCGGCGCTGATCCGGGAGATAGCCGGAGGAAAAAAACAGGACGCTGCAAAGCCGGTGAAAAAAGGGAAACGGGGGAAGCCAAAGCATCGGGCACCTGCTGACCGCTAGCCTGCCGCCGCGACTCCAACCGGTATCGGAAATAACCGGTACGCCGGATGACCATCGGCAGTCAGACGCACCCTCATTACAGCAGCACCACCAACACCACCCCGCCGCCGAACACCACCAGATTGCAGACCGCCGAGATGCCGTGAAGCCTGGCGAATTCCTGCCGTTTGGGATGATCTTTCGGGGTCGTCTCGAACGAAGGGATATCCTTCTTGACCTCAGCCGCCTTTGGTTCGATGTAGAACGCCTGGAAGGCGGTCGCTGCCAGCATCAAGACGATGACGGCAAGGGCGACGGTGAAGTTCTTCCCCCGTGTCAGCAGAAGGGTCGCTAGCGCAGCGGAGCCGCAGGCAAGTCCCCAGCGGAAATAGCCGGGGAAAAGGACCCCGACGATCATCCCCGCCAGGTCCCGGGGCTGGGTTTTGAAGAGGATAGGAGTGAGCACGAAGGTGAAGATGGCGACCCCGCCGACCCAGAGGGCCACAGCAAGGCGGTAGACAACGGGAATGATCTGCATGCGGTATCTCCTTTAACTGCGAACCTGAAAACCTTAATAAGAGCTGATTTTACTGAACTTGCACTGATTCCCCGTCAAGAAACTCCTGTAAAAGCCATACCAAAACCATGCAAGCTTGCCTAATCTGCATTTCCCCCCCCACATCAGCGTCCATCAGCGTTTGATTTGTCGTTCGCTCCCAGGAGCGCAAATTTGTCGATAATCCACCGGGCGATGCTCCTCTTCCCCGGCAACGATTCCGGCATGGACTCCCTGCAGAACCAGCGGGCATCCTCCAGTTCCTCCCCGTCCACCTCGATCTCCCCGCCGGCATAGTCCGCCACGAAGCCGGCCATGAGCTGGCTCGGGAACGGCCAGTTCTGGCTTCCGACATATCGCAGGTTGCAAATACGGATGCCGGTCTCCTCCAGCACCTCCCGGTGCACGCACTCCTCCAGGGATTCGCCGAAATCGAGAAAACCGGCCACCAGGCTGTAGCGCCCCGCCGGCCAAGCGCTCTTTCTCCCCAGCAGAAACTCGCCGTTCTTCCGCACCAGCACGATAATGCAGGGGTGGATATGGGGAAAATGCTCGTGTCCGCAACCGGTGCAGCGCTTCCCCCAGGTGGAGGGAATCCTCTCCAGCGAGCTGCCGCAGCGGGAGCAGAGTGCGCTGTGCCGATCCCAGGAGAGGACCTGGTGGGCCAGCCCCCCCAGAGTCAGCAGCCGGTCGTCGAGCCGCTCCTCCATGGCGTTGAACGGTTCGGTCACCAGACCGGCAGGCAGTTCCTTCTTCCGTGACAACGAAACCGCAACGAGCGGCTTACCGTACCAGCTGCCGAAACATATTCCCTCCCCCGCCACCAGCCAATCAGGACGTTCTCCTTCAAAAAAACTGAACTCGCCCTTCTCCTCAACGAGAACCAGGTCGTTACCCCGCAACATCACCCACAGGGCCGGGCCGGCCGGCACCGCTTCACCGGGACGGAGAGGCCGAAAACCTTCCTTGATTATGGCGCCGTTGAAGGGGAGATTGACCGCCTCCGGATACCGCATACCTGCCTCCTGTCAACATTTCACAAATAAGTGAGTAAGGGGTGTCCCGTGACGCGAATGTGCCCTATTGCCAGCCGATGTAGGCGAAATTGAGCCAAGCCGGCCAGCGGCCGGCGCGAAATAAGCCGTACAGCGGCGAAACGAGGGGACTCTGAGCGTAACGGGACGGCCATTACTCACGGGTCAGAATTTCTGTGATAGCATACCGGATTGGTAACTGGACGCAACCCTTTTTGCGCCTGCTTGTCCTTGAATTCCCGCGGTAGCGATGATATGGTACGGGGGTGACAGGTAGAGGTAGAGGTTGAGAAGATCGTATTTCTGGAATCATCTTTGTCTATGAACTAAAACGAGGAACGCGCATGACGAGACGTTTTCCCGCCGAATGGGAAGAGCAGGACGGGGTGCTGCTGGCCTGGCCCCATGAAGCCACCGACTGGCGGCTTCATCTGGATGTAGTAGAACCGGTGTTCATAGAGATCGTCCGGTCGATCAGCCGTTTCGAGAGGGTACTCCTGGTAGTCGCCGACGAGCTGGCGATTGAACGACAACTGACCGATGCGGGTGTCGACATGGCCAATGTCCGGCTTTTACCCGTAGAGAGCAACGACACATGGGCACGGGACTTCGGCCCCGTTACGGTAATGGAAGAGGGAAAGCCACTCCTGCTCGATTTTGGCTTCAACGGCTGGGGGCTTAAATTCCCCGCCGGCCTGGACAACCTGATCACCGGCCGGCTCTGCAAACTGGGGGCCTTCCGGGCCGAGCGAGAGATCGTGGGGCTGGTCATGGAGGGGGGAAGCCTGGAGAGTGACGGCAGCGGGACCATCCTGACCACGGCCGAATGCCTCCTCTCCCCCAACCGGAATCCCCACCTTTCCCGGCCGGAGATCGAGGCGGTTCTGGTGCGGGAACTGGGTGCAGAGCACGTTCTCTGGCTGGAAAACGGCTATCTCGCCGGTGACGACACCGACTCCCACGTGGACACCCTGGCCCGGCTCTGCCCGGACGACACCATCGTCTACCAGTCGTGCGACGATCCGGCCGATGAGCACTACGGAGCGCTCAGCGCCATGGCCAAAGAACTTGCAGCCTTTCACACCCGGGACGGCCGCCCCTACCGGCTCCTTCCCCTCCCCTGGCCGGAGGCACGCTTCGACGACGACGGCCAGCGGCTCCCCGCCACCTACGCCAACTTCCTCGTCATCAACCGGGCGGTACTCGTCCCAACGTATGGGGACAAGAACGACGGGGCGGCACTCGCCGTGATCCGGTCCGCTTTCCCCGGCCGGGAGGTCACCGGCATCGACTGCTCGCCCCTCATCCTGCAGCATGGTTCGCTCCACTGTGTCACCATGCAACTGCCCAAAGGAGTACTCGCGTGAACAACCTGACTGTCGCCCTTGTCCAGCAAAGCTGCGGCGAGGGCAAGGATCTCAACCTGGCAAAGAGCATCGAGAGCATCCGCCAGGCAAGCGCCCTGGGGGCCAAGCTGGTGGTACTCCAGGAACTCCACGCCGGCGTCTACTTCTGCCAGACCGAAGACACCGCCCGTTTTGACATGGCCGAGCCGATCCCCGGCCCCATCAGCGACAACCTGGGCGACGTGGCAAAGGAACTCGGCGTAGTCCTCGTCTCCTCGCTCTTCGAGCGGCGCGCACCGGGACTCTACCACAACACCGCCGTGGTCTTCGAAAAGGACGGCACCATCGCCGGCACCTACCGCAAGATGCACATCCCGGACGACCCGGCATTCTACGAAAAGTTCTACTTCACTCCGGGCGACCTGGGGTTCACCCCCATCGACACCTCCGTCGGCAAGCTCGGGGTACTGGTCTGCTGGGACCAGTGGTACCCGGAGGCGGCGCGGCTCATGGCCATGGCCGGTGCGGAAATCCTCATTTACCCCACCGCCATCGGCTGGGACCCCGCCGACCCGGACGAGGAGAAGATCCGCCAGAAGGAGGCATGGATCACCATCCAGCGTTCCCATGCCGTGGCCAACGGCATACCGGTCGTAAGCGTCAACCGGGTTGGCTTCGAGCCGGACCCGGCAGGAACGGGCAACGGGATAACCTTCTGGGGGGGCAGTTTTGTGGCGGGGTGCCAGGGTGAATTCCTGGCCCAGGCGGCAGACGACCGGGAAGAGGTACTGGTAGTGGAGATTGACAGAAGAAGGAGCGAGTCCGTGCGCCGCATCTGGCCGTTCCTGCGCGACCGTCGTATCGATGCCTACGGGGATTTATTGAAACGCTACCGGGACTAAAATCTTACATCTACTACAGAGACACAAAGAAAAAGATTCAACTGCAACCCCTGGAACCGCGAAGACGCAAAGAGCGCAAAGAAACTATAACTCAAAGATTTTTTAGATTTTGTTTCAAATCAAAAAATTTGTTTTTCAGTCTTCCCTTAGTTTCTTGCTTCTTAGCGTTCTTTGCGTCTTAGCGGTTCGAAGGATTGGATTTTCTCCGTGCCTCGATGCCTCTGTGGTAAGATTGGTATCTTATGTCTATTCAGGAAAAAGAACTGCTGGACGCGCTTTCCAGTACCCGTGTCCTCACCTCCATGATCACCCCGGCGGTGCTGATCACCGCCTGCGGCAGCCTGATCTTCTCCACCTCGGCCCGCCTGGGGAGGATATTTGACCGCGTCAACACCCTGAAAACCGAACTGGAGACGGTGCTTGACGGCAAAACCTCTTTCCCCGACCAGCGTATCGCCTTTCTCAGTGACCAGTTCCGGCTGCAGCGAATTCGCGCCGGCCTTATCCAGAAGGCGATGGCCGCCCTCTATACCGCCACTGCCCTCTTCGTGGCGGCAAGCCTCGCCATCGCCTTCAACGTTGCATACGGCACAGCCGACACCGCCTGGATTCCCACGGCCATCGCCCTCCTGGGCGGAGTTTTTCTCTTCGTCTCAAGCGCCATCCTCCTCTACGAAAGCCGCTTCAACCTGAGGTTCGTCAGCCGCCACCTGGACTTCATCCAGTTCCTGCAGGAACAGCACGAGAAAAAAGGCGATGGGCACTAGGCAATGGGCACTGGGAAAACCAGCCACCCCTCACCGCCTATCGCCTATCGCCTATCGCCTATCGCCTATCGCCTATCGCCTATAGCCCATAGCCCATAGCCCGCCTCTAATAATGTGGCGGCGGTTCCTCGTCAGCCGGCTCCCGCACGGTGGATGGCGCCATGCACTGGAGCTGCTGCTTGAGCAGTTCCACCTCTGCCGACAGCCGGTCCAGCTGCTGTTGCTGCTGATACACCACCTCGTTCAACTGCTGGATGGTATTCTCCTGGTGCATCATATGGATTTCAAGATCGGTAACCCTCTGTTCCGTCATGCTCACCTCCTCACCCCTTCACACTGATTATGTACTTGAGATAGCGCCCCTCGGGAAAGGTCACCGGATAGGGGAAATCACCCGATTGGCCGTAACTGGCGATGACCCGCAGGTCAGCCCCACCCTTCAATGCGCCGCGCCGCAACTCCTTGAGGTAGTCGGCCACGTCCACCTTCTGGTGGTTGGAGGAGGTGATGAGAAGCCCTCCCGCCGTCAGGAGCGGCAAGGCAGCGGCCACCAGGTCCGACGTCCCCCCCCGGGTGGTGAAGCGACTCTTTGCCGTTGTGGAAAAGGAGGGGGGATCCATCAGGACAATGTCGTAAGTTTTCCCCGCCGCGGCAAGCTCTTCGAGCACGGTAAAGCAGTCGCCGACGATGAATTCGTGCCGTTTCGGATTGAGCCGGTTGGCGCCAAAATTATCCCGCCCCCATGCCGTATAACCGGGGGAGGCATCCACACTCGTCACCAAAACCGCGCCGGCAGCAGCCGCAGCCACGGAAAAAGCGGCGGTATAGGCAAACAGGTTGAGCACCCGCTTCCCCGTGACCCGTCCCATCAGATCGCGCCGGTTCTCGCGCTGATCGAGGAACAGACCGGTATTAAGCCCCTGTTCCAGGCTTACCAGGAAGGTGAGGCCGTTCTCCTGAACCGCTAGCCGGGAAGGGGCAGACTGACCCGCAAGGAGCCGGCCGTAACTCCTGGAGTCGCTTACCGCCTCCAGTTCCCGGGTATTCCGGGGGCGGCTCTTTTCGTAGATGCCGGCGGGGGAGAGCATCTGCTGGAGACCCTGCACGACCTGCGGCAGGTGGGGACGCCACCCTTCGCCATAGAGCTGCACCATCAGGTAGTCACCGTAGCAATCCACGGTCAGGCCAGGAAGACCGTCACCCTCGCCGTTGACCAGCCGGTACGCGGTGGTGCCGGTCAGCTCAAGATGACCCCTGCGCAGTCGCAACGCACGGTCAAGGCGACGGTTCAGCCACTCACAATCCAGCTCCATGGGACCAAACTCCAGCACCCGGGCCACTACCCGCTCGCCGGGATCAAGAAGCGCCGTCGCCAGCAGGCGGCCCCGGTCATCCACCAGCTCCGCCAGGGTACCAGCCCGCACCTTTGGCCATTTTTTCGTCCAGGCATCGGCGATGAGCCATGGATGCCCCAATTCCAGCATCCTTACCGACTCCGGCCCGACGATACAACGTATTCGTTCTGTCATCTCTTTCCTCCTGCAGTTCAGCCACGACAGCGATTCTATACGAAAGTCCGTTTTCCACAAAGACAAAACGTCGGTCTGACAGTTCCCATTCCGGCACAATCGTGCTAATAATCCGGTAAAGACTATTGCGGATCAGGAGCAGCTCATGGAAACCACCCCCCAATCCGGCGCCGAGCGCCACATAGAAAAAATCATGGAAGAACTCGATCCGGCGTCGGAACGCTACCAGGTCCTCGACACGGCAAAGCGCTTCAAATCTTCATGGGTGGAGCTGGGAGACAAGCTGCTCCGGGTGAGCAGCAACACCATGTACCGGGAATGGGGCTACCAGAGCTTCGAGGATTACTGCGTGCAGGAGATCCGGATCAGGAAGCAGACCGCGGAGAAACTGACCCTGGCCTACCGTTTCATGGAACGGCACGAGCCGGCGTTGTTGGCCAGCCGTGAGGAGCCCCGCCCGCTCCCCGATTTCCGGACCGTCGATCTCCTGCGGCAGGCAAAGGAAGAAAAGGGATTTTCCGACGAGGAATACGCCACGCTGCGGAAAAGCGCGGTGGAAGAAGAACGGAGTCACCCGACAGTGCTGAAGCGCTTCAAGGAAGTGACAGCCGCCCGGGGAGAAGTCCCGGAGGACCCGACGGCACCGCTCAGGGCAGGTTTGGCAGCCGCCCGCCGTCTCGACACGTCATTGCGCGGGGTGGCAGGCCTGCCGGGGGAGTACGGGGACCTGATCGCAGGACTCATTGGATACCTGGAAGGGGAATTGGGAAAAATCACACCACCCGGATCATGAACTCCGGACAGGCAGCCCCGCAGTAACCACAGAGGATGCAGGCTTCCTCGTCCACCCGGGCGACCCCGTCAACTATGCTGAGGGCGTTGCTGGCACACGCTTCGACGCAGAACCCGCACCCTTTGCAGAACTTGTCCATGATCCGCAGTCGTCGCTTCCGGCTTTCCAGCTTCTGCCACACCGTCTCATCCGCCGTTCCATCCCGGAACAGGGCAAGATTGGCTTCGATCTCCGCCGTAGAGAGCATTCCGATCGCAATCCCGTGAATCCCCTCAAGACCCAGCACATAGCGGATACTGGCCCGCGCCTCGCTGATCAGGTTCCCCCCCGCCAGAGCCTTCATGGCATAGACCCCCTTGCCTGCCCGGGCACACGCCGCGATGGCCTCACCCATCTCTGCCGCACTGCCGTCGAGAATCCCCATCCCCGTCCGGTTGATGAGAGGGTGGACCACCTCGATCTCAGGATGGTCAACCGCTTTGCGGAAAGCCGAAATGTAATGGGAGGAGATGCCGACATGGGCGATCTTCCCTTCCTCCTTCATACGCAGAAGTTCCGCCAGGACATCAGCACGCTCGGTGAAAGGGTCCGCGATCCTGGCCCCGTGGACATGGAAGACATCGATTCGCTCACGGCCAAGCTCACGGAGAGCCCGCTCCACGTGGATACGAGCGGTCGGGGCATCGGCCGCATGGGTCTTTGAAACCACAACGGCTTCGCCCCGGAACCCTTCCAGTCCGGCACGAACGTGGGAATAGGTGTCGTACAGCTCGGCCGTGTCGATCATTGTCACCCCCTGTTCAAGGGCGTGCCGGATCAGTCGTCCCCCTTCAGCCGGGGTGAGGCCTGCCTGAAGGGGTCCAAGAGGGAGGGTACCATAGATCAGCGGGTTGATCATTATTCCTGTGGAGCCAAGTGCTACCTTATCCATTATCATCTCCTCGTTCATTTCTTATCCTGAATAGAATCAATCTACCGCAATAGCGGTAATAACAATCCCCTCTCCCTGCCCCCCCTCATCCGGCCTTCGGCCACCTTCTCCCTCAGGGAGAAGGGACGTGCGGGGAATCAGGGCTAATCAGGTTACTTGAATACTATGAGAGCTGAATACCCTGTTGGGCTCAGATACTCCTGACATCCAGCACCCTTTCCACTTCTGGAGCGGCAAACCCGACAAACTTGCCCAGCAGCGCAGACGGAGTATTCGCCACGAGCAGCAGTGACCGATGCCCCGCCCTGACGAATTGCTCCGCCTGAGCATGGTCGAGGAACGCCATGAGCCGGTCGTAATAGCCGCCGACATTGAGCAGTCCGCACGGTTTGGCATGCATGCCAAGCTGACCCCAGGTGAGAACCTCGAAAAACTCCTCAAGAGTGCCGAGCCCGCCGGGGAGGGCGATAAAACCGTCGGCCAGATTCGCCATCAGCGCCTTCCGCTCGTGCATGGAACCGACACGGTGAAGGGTTGTCACGCCCGGATGAGGGATTTCCTTTCCCTCCAGCACCTTCGGCAACACCCCGATGACCTCCCCTCCCTCCGCAAGAACTGCGTCCGCAACGACTCCCATCAATCCGCCGCTTGCCCCGCCGTAGACCAGTCCCAGGCCCATGGCAACCAAAAGGCCCCCCATTTCCCGCGCAGCACGGGCATACTCGGGAGAGGCGCCCCTGCTGGAACCGCAAAATACGCAAATCCGCCCCATTGAAGTGCTCCTGGTCTGAAGTGTAGTAGTTACGTGAATTAAAGTCTAGGCTATGAGAGGGGAAAAATCAAGGTATCGGAACCAGTTGCTGAATGGGTACAAGAAAGGGGAACGGCATCCCGTTCCCCTTTCCCTGCGACTTCTTACGCAGGCATGTTACTTTCTATGCCGCGTTCAGTGCATTTCGGCTGCCACTGCCTTGGAAGGACCGTTCATACGGATTGCCGCGGAAAACTCCATCCAGAAAACCAGGTAGATGGAAATCATGAGCGATAGGCCGATATTCTGGTTCTCGGGACCGAGCGCCTTGGCCAGGATCGGTGAGGCAAAGCCAGCGCCGAGAGTGCCGGTAGCCCGTTCCAGGAGGTAGAAAACCGGGAGGGTCAGAAGCGTTCCGACAACCATGATGGCAATGCCCCTCCCCCTCTTTACCCAGTATTTGGGAGAGAAACCGTACATCCGCATGAAGATGACAACCCAGATGATCCAGACCGAGTAGTCGACGGCAGCATCGGGAAGGGCCAGTTTGCTCTTCACGAGCACCAGTTCGAGAACGGTAACGGCACCAAGCAGGGTGAACATCCAGGAAAACTTCTCATTGGCCTGAGTCTGCCATTTGCGGCTGTCGGGCGCGGCGCTCTCCTGTGCCGAGTGGGAATGGGTACCCAGCGCCGAGAAGAGGATGGCGAACCAGATACCTGCGTTGTGGAAGAGGAGCGAGGCGTGATTGCCGGCCACGTTGGCGATGCGGGCCATCGGGTCCCGGGCGAAGTCAGCGGCGATTCGCATCAGAAAGAGGTTGACAATAATTGAGCACGTAAGGATAACCGCTAAGGTAAAGATGCGGCGGGGAAGCAGATAGGGATCGACCCGATCGGGAAAACCGAGGATAAAAGCGAACCAGATCAGGTACATGATAAGAGGTATGCCAAAGGTGATGCCGTACACAGAGTCACCGGCAAAATCACCCGACTGGGCATAGATAACGTATTTCTCCTTGCTCGCCGGGTCCAGGTTGGCGGCCTTGACCACATCCTTCGGCATCTTCTTGACGTGGGGAAGAATCCCCATGGCGTACCAGCCGTGATCCCCCTGGGTGGTGTCCACAACCCAGTACTGATCCCCCATCATCTCGTCCAGACCTTGGAATATCCGCATGGAAAAGGTGGTACAGAGCGTCACCACCACCAGCAGCAGGATTGCGTTAGAAATTTTCATCGGCATGGGAGTATCCCCCTTGTTAATCCAGGTAGAGGTAAAGGTAGAGGATTTAGTACTTCTTTACCTTTACCTGTGAATGCAATGAACGCAAACCTTTACCTGGTCTTATTCCTTGTGGGTGGTCCAGAACATCGACACCGCATTCGCCGCAAACAGCCCATAGAGCCACATGGTATTCCAGGCCGGGCCCGACCAGTGACTGCCGCGGCCACCGCCAACGACGCCGGAAGCGACGACGATGCCGATCATTGCGGTGAAAGCCACCATGGCAACAGCACGCAGAATGGCACTGTTACGCCAGGTGTGCCGCTCCAGTTCCTCTATCCGTTCAAGCAGTTCAAGCTCTTTTTCGCTCATCTCTCTTCTCCTTCAGGATGGAAATAAGTACGAAAGCCATTGCTGCCGTTAAGGCGAAGGTAACGAAAACCCCGTTTAGATGCAGACAAAGGTTGTAAATCATATAAGCCTCCCTGTTAACAGTTGGCCAAATCCAGATTCTCTGAGGGAAACCGGTCGGCCAGTTCCTGATACTTGAGACAATCCTTATAACGGCAACTGCAATACCTGATAATCATGTTCACATCATAGGGGGATATATAGCCACAACCGACATCGCAGTAATCATCGCTCTTGCCGTAGAAGGGGCATACTATTGCTGCCTTCATACCTACCTCATAGCTGTCGGTTAAAGTCCGCCGGGTTTAGCCGGAACCGCCTCCCAACGGTCCCGGCTGCGCCCTATTTACGAAGGAGTAACTGTTTAAGGTAAGAGCAACCTGTATACCAACATGGGGCAACAACCTGAATTATTTTTATTACCCAATAATTCAAGTATGTTGTCCTACGTTCAACGTATCATCAGTGACGGAATCTGGCTTGTGTGTTTTCGCAGAGTTGCAAAATGGACATGCTCCCCCCGTCGGGGAGCATTAGCAGGAGTATGGCAGGCAGGGGAATGAATTGTTTTTTAACCGTTATTACAGGATGTTACAGGGTGAGCCGTATCTTGTGGGTGTAGAATTTGCAGCACTGCAAAGGGAATCGAAATGGATTTGCAGAAATGCAAATGAAAGGAGCGGCAGCCCTTCAGCGGCGCCGTGTCAGGAGCAATCCTCTTTCCGGATGTTATACTTCTTGATTTTGCGGTAGATGGTCGCCATATTCGTCCCCGCGTCGCGGGCAGCCGACTCGATATTTCCCTGGTGCTTCCGCAGGAGCCCCTTCAGGTAGTCGGTTTCGAATCTGGCCAGAGCGAGGACATAGTCTCCCTCTTCCCCGGACGTTTCTCCGGCAGCCTCGACAACGGGAAGGTCGATGAACTGGGCGATGACCGACTGGCTTAGATAATCACCGCTTTCCAGCGCCATGGAAGCCTCGACCGCATTCTTCATCTGACGGATATTACCGGGCCAGTCGAACAGGGTAAATGCCTCCAGGGCATCAGGAGCAAGACCGAGCACATGGGTGCCAAACTTCTTGTTCTGCAAGGTGATGAAGTGGGCTGCCAGGAGAGGTATGTCCGCCCGGCGTTCCCTGAGGGGCGGCAGATGGATGTTAACCACGTTGAGCCGGTAGTAAAGGTCCTCCCGGAAGTCACCGCTTTTTACCGCATTTTTCAGCTCGGTATTGGTGGCGGAGAGAATCCGCACATCCACCCGGGTAGGAGTTGTGTCGCCCAACCGGTGGAACTCCTGCTCCTGAAGAAATCGAAGCAGGGTCTTCTGCACATTCATGGGGAGGTTCCCCACCTCGTCCAGGAAGAGGGTACCACCGTCGGCCGCCTCAAGAAGGCCCTTGCGGTTTTCCTTTGCCCCGGTAAAGGCCCCCTTCTTGTAGCCGAACAGCTCCGATTCCAGAAGCGACTCAGGGAGCGCGCCGCAGTTTATGGCAATGAACTTTTTCTCCTTCCGGAGCGAATTGTAGTGGATCGCCTGGGCGATCAATTCCTTGCCGGTTCCCGATTCTCCGGTAATCAGCACCGACGTGTCACGGATGGCGATCTTTTCGACCTTACTCAGTATCTCCTTGAGCCCTTCCGACGACCCGATGATGTTGTCGAAGCGGAACTTCCCCACCAGCTCCTCACGCAGCTCCCGGTTCTCTTCCAGGAGCTGGGTATGTTTGAGGGCATTCTTGATCCGGTAGAGGAGCTCCTCCGGCTCGAACGGCTTGGTAAGCATGTCATAAGCACCCCGGCGCAGGGCCTGGATCGACATATCCACCGTGGCGTAGGCGGTGATCATGATGACCGGGATGCAGGGATCCTTCTGCTTCAGCTTTTGCAGCACCTCCAGACCGTCCATCCCCGGCATCTTGATGTCGGAAACCACAAGGTCCCAATCGCCGGGACGAAACGCCTCCACCGCCTCGAAGGAGCGGGTAAATGCCTTTGTCGCATAACCGTTATCCAGGAGCACCGCCTCCATCATCCGGCAGAGAGCCTCCTCGTTATCAATAATCATAATGCGTTTTTTGTCGGACACGTTGCGAACCTCGGAAATGATGAATGGTAAATCTGTTCCTGAACCCGTGAGGGGTGAGTGTTCCGTGAAGCGAATGTGCCCGAGTGCCGGCCGCTGTGAGCGACATGAAGCGGAGCCGGCCGGCTGGCGCGAAATGAGCTTTACAGCGATCGCGCGAGGGGACTCTGAGCGGAACGGGACACTCACCCCTCATAGCCCCGCTCTAATTATCTGGTAAAGAAATCGACTGCTTTCTTTATGATGTGAAAAAGATCGGGATCTTCCGTCCTCAGGATGCTGCCATAGTCATCGAAAGAATTGTCCGGGTAGCGTCCCCCCGGCATCTGAGTGATTTTATCGCGCCGCTCCCGCTCCTGTTCTGCCTCGGCCTTCTTGCGCTCTTCCTGCCGTTCCTGGTCCAGCAGCTTCCCGCCGGCTTTCATCCATTCCATCAGATGGCGCAGCTCGCCGCCATCGAGCCAGACCCCGTGTTCTTTGCAGCGGTCGACGATGACGCCGCTCTTTGCCCCGAAATTAACACGGTTCATGATTTTGGCGCAGACGGGGCACTTGACGTAGGAGACACCGTAATCATTGGGGGCGATAGTGATATTACCCAGACGGCTCCGGTCGATGACGAACACGTTGGTAACTGTTGCCTCCAGGAGTGCCTCCAGCTCCCCCGGATCAAAGAAGAGTCCCAGACATTCGTCACATCGTTCGATCAGGAACTTGCCATCCAGTTTCAGGTCGATGGTTTTCAGCGGAATGTTACACCGTGGGCAGGTACGCGCAGAGTCGGTCTCATGGGTCGTGTAGTAATGGACACCTTTCAGGTCGACGTCATTTCGGCTTCCACAGAAATCACAGCGGATCGAATTTTGCGGCAGGGGTGCCGAACAGTTGGAGCAGTTTGCCACGGGACCTCCAGGTAAAGATCAATCTACGAACTGCGCTGCAAAAAACTGGCGTTGTCAATAAATTCTCCCCTCACCCCAACCCTCTCCCACGAAGGGGAGAGGGAGCGTAACCATCAAAACCCTCTTGCCAAGGAGAGAGGGCGCTTATCATATTCCCCCCTCCCTTGATGGGAGGACCCAGAACGCGGGTCTAAAGGGGCGAGGGGGAGGGTGATCAGGATAATGAGCAAAAAACTCTATGATTTCGGCAGCGGTGGAGGTGTCGTCGTCCGGAACAATGATGCGAACTCACCGAACAGCGCCGCAACCTTCCACTCCGCCATTCCTTCTTTCCACATGAGGGTTTCCTTCGTGATGGCCCCTTTGTTTATGTACCCTATGACCGTGGCTTTATCGAAAGGTCCCGCCTGCTTTCCGTTTTTCCCCACATAATAGGTCTCTTCCAGTGGAAGTGGGGGAGGCTGCGGAGCGCCTTGCGACGGCTCCTGAGTGGCAGTCAGCACCTTTCCAAGCTGATTCGCCATGGCGAACCCCATACCCATACCCACACCCGCCGACGCATCACCACCCGGATTTTTCGCCGCCGACTCCATGGCGTTCGCACTCTGGAATTTCACATAATTATCCAGGTTGCCCACGATCCCCATGCTGCTCTTTTTGTCCAGCGCCGCCTCAACCTCCTCAGGCAGAGATATATTCTCCACCAGCAACTTGGTGACTTCCAGACCGTATTCGAGAAATTCCGGGGCTATTTTCCGGGTAAGATAGGCCGAAAGCTCGTCATACTTTGAGGACAGGTCGAGAAGCGGGATTTTGCTCTCTCCGAGCATATCCGAGAACCGTGTCACCACAAGGTTTCTCAGCTGATCGGCGACATCCGTAAGGGTGAAATGGCCTCCCGTGCCGACAATTTCTTTGATGAATTTAGCCGGCTCGCTGACCCGTACCACGTAGGTTCCGAACGATCTCAGTCGTACCGGCCCGAATTCCGGGTCCCGCAGCATGACGGGATTGCTGGTTCCCCACTTGAGGTTCGTAAAATTCCGGGTATTGACAAAATAGACTTCGGCTTTGAAGGGGCTCTGAAAACCGTATTTCCACCCCATGAGGGTGGTAAGAACCGGGAGGTTCCTGGTCGTTAGCTGGTACTGGCCCGACGGAAACACGTCGGCGATCTGGCCCTGGTTTACGAAGACGGCGACCTGGGATTGCCGCACGACCAGCTGTGCACCATGCTTGATTTCGTTCTCGAACCGCGGGAACCTCCAGACCATGGTATCACTGGAATCGTCGGTCCATTCGATGATGTCGATAAGTTCCGCTGCAGCTTTTTCCCATAATGCCATGGCTTCATTCCTCCTGAGATGTATGACGTATCCGATCGATGAATCTCTGACCATGCTTCCGTCATTCAAAATAATACATTGAGCCGGTTAACTGCAAGGGATATCACTACAATTCCTCCCGCTCCACCGGCAACCTCACCGTAACTGTCGTCCCCTCCCCCACCACGCTGGCAATGGAGATTTTCCCCTGGTGCTGTTCGACGATCTGTTTGGTGATGGCAAGGCCGAGGCCGGTCCCTTTCACCTTGGTGGTGAAAAACGGCTCGAATATTTTTTCCAGATTCTCCGGCGCGATACCGGCACCGTTGTCGGCAAAGCGAATCACGACATACCCCTCGCCGTCGAGGGAGCTGCTCACCACCAGTTTCCCACCCTTCTCCATGGCGGAGCCGGCATTGAGGATCAGATTGATCGCCACCTGGCGCATCTGGTCACCATCAACCTGAATATGGGGGAGGTTCCCGGCAAACTCCTTCACCACGGTCACATGGTACATATCGGTGTGATTGGCGGCAAAATCGACGATCTGATCCAGAAGGGCATCAATATCCGTATCTTCCATGGTCGGTTTGGGGGTACGGGCATAGGAAAGGAGGTCCTGAACGATCTTCTTGCACCGCTTGCTCTCCCGCTTGATCTCGTGGATGTAGTGGTAGTTGGGATCGCTCTCGTCAATCCGTCCCTCAATGTAGCTGGCATACCCCAGGATCACCCCGAGGGGGTTATTGATCTCGTGGGCTACCCCGGAGGAGAGAACACCGAGAGAGGCCATCTTCCCCTGCTGGGCCAGGGTCGCTTCCATCTCCTTGTTCCGCTGGATCATCTGGGTCATCCGGTTGAAGGCGGCACCCAGCTCCCCCAGTTCGTCATTTGAATCAACCTCTATCCGCTCGTCCAGCCGCCCTTTCTTGACCTTGCGGATCACCTCCATCATGTGATTGATCGGATCGGTAATAATCTTGGAGGCGAGGTAGACCAGCACAATAGAGATGATGCCGACAAAGATCGTAAGAACAATCATGCTCTCGGAGATCCGCCCCTTTATCTCGTTCGCCTCTTGATAGAACTCGTCCTCGTAGGAACCGACTGCCACGATCCAGTCCCACGGCTTGAAGTACTCGTAGCGGACGATCTTCATCCGGGGATGGGAGTCACCCACGTTCTTCCAGGGATAACGGATCCAGCCGTTCTTGTTCTCACACATCTCCTTGATAAAAGGAGAACCGTTGAAATCCTTTGAGTTGTAAAAGTTCTCCCCTTCCCCGCCCGGATGGATGGTGAAAGTCCCCTTGCTGTCCATGCAGAAGATATAGCCGGTTTGCCCTACCTTCTTGGCCTTGATTTTCTCCTTCAGCTCCTCGAATGAACGCCGTTCGAAGGCCTCATCATCGTAAGTCTCTTCCAGATAGCCGCCCGCAGCGACAATCCAGTCCCACTCTTTGAAATAGCGGTAGGCCACCACCTTCTTGCGCGGCCTCTTGTCACCAAGAACCGCGTTGCGCCAGGGATAGATGATGTAAAGGACTTCCCCCGGCTTGGACTTCAGGGCATTTTCGCATATCACCCGGATAAAGTAGCGGCCGTTCTCGTCCTTCTCGTTGTAGACGTTTTCCCCTTCACGGGCCACATGGACCGTCAGGTCCCCTTTGCTGGTCATGGCGTAGATGTAGCCGGTCTCCCCCACGTTCACCTTCTTCAGGGCTTTGTTGGCTTCCATCTTGGCCGTGCGCAGGTCGATCCGGCCGCTTCGGTATTGACGGTTCTCTGACTCCACCACGTTGTAGGCCAGGTTGGTGAGGGTCGCAAGTTCCATATTGAAACTGCGCTGCTTGTCCTGTTTGTAGACCTGGAACTGCTGGTAGTGGGAATTGAGGAGATCGATGGTGAAGTCTGCCATATGTGACAGATCGTCTTTGGAGGTGTGGGTGATACCCAGGTAGGCCTGTCGGGTCGAAATATAGCCGATCACCCCCCCCACCACGAAAATGGGGATGATGACCAACGGAAGAACCACCACCAGAAGTTTCCAGCGGAGTTTCAGGTTATCGATGAACCGAAACTGGTACCTGTGCATTGATGGCCTTTATGCGCGGAATCATCGAATTTTATGTAAACACCGTTATAAAGTCAAGGAGTATGGCCGAACATCCCTTCACTGGGGACAGGAACTCCCCCTGCCAGCAAAGCCGCCATTTCCCCGTGAATCAAGCCGTTGGAAGCCAGTATCCGGTGGTCGTAGCACGAGTAGGTATCCCCCTCGTGATTGGTCACCATCCCCCCCGCTTCGCTTACCAGCAGTTGTCCCGCCGCCACATCCCACGGTTTCAGCTTGCACTCCCAGTAGCCATCCAGCCGCCCGGCAGCCACATAGGCAAGATCCAGTGCCGCCGCGCCGGCCCGGCGCACCGCCCGTGCCGCCATCTGAAAATTCATGAAATGGGTAAAATTGTTTTCGTTGTCCCAGGTCCGGTCATAGGGGAAGCCGGTGGCCAGCAGGCACTGCCTCAGAGGGGCACGGCGGGAAACCGCAAGCCGTCTGCCGTTGAGGAATGCCCCCTCTCCCCTGACCGCCGTGAACAGCTCGTCCATCATGGGATGGCAGATCACGCCAAGCCGCACCTCTCCATCGATTTCCAGTGCAATGGAGACTCCGAACCAGGGGAAACCATGGGCGTAGTTGGTGGTGCCGTCAAGGGGGTCGATGATCCATTTGCAGGCAGAGTGGAGTGAGGCATAGTCGTTCTCCTCCGCCAGGATGTCGTGGTCGGGAAACGCCTGCCGGATAGTGCCGACGATCAGCTCCTCGCAGGCCCGGTCCACCTCGGTGACCAGGTCGGTCTCCCCTTTGAAGTCGATGGCAAAATCACTCCAGAGCCGCTCCCGCTGGAGTCTGCCAGCAGCCCTGGCGGCCTGCACGGCGATGTCGAGGTGTTTTTGCATATGGCAAAACCTCCGGAATCGTTATACAAAAAAGCTGACGGCAATTTAACGCGGAAAAAGCGGATAAAATCTTTGATAAAGGCGGATTTACACCGGATTTCAGGTTTCACACGTAAGGTTTGGCCTCAATCCGTAGTTATCCGGATTTTTTCGATTTTTCCGTGTTCAAATACTTTGGGAAAAGCTTTTTTACCACTTCTGCTTCATTTCGAACTTCAATATCTCCGGCAAATTCCTCATGAACGTGAAGATGCTGTGGGGAGATTTCCAGACCATCTTCGCATACCCCATGTGGATGCGGGTGCGATGGAAGAAACGGCGGATGAACTCGTCGTAGAGTTCCTCCAGCCGTTCCTTGGTCATGCCGTGGGGAACGAAGACGAAATTCACGCAGTTCATGGAGGGCCAGTCCTCGGTGAACTCCCCCTGCTCGCGGATGGTCCGGTAGATGGGGGCGCCGGGAAAAGGGGTGAACTTGGTGACGTTGATCTCGTCCAGGGGGAGGGTCAGGGCGTAGTCGATGGTCCGGCGGATGGCCGCTTCGTCCTCCCCCGGCAGGCCCACCATGAAGAGCCCTTTCACCCGCATCCCCGACTCTTTCACCATGGAGAGCTTGCGGTGAACGTCGTCCAGTTCCATGAACTTGCGGTGTTTCTTGAGGACTTCCGGATCTCCCGACTCGATGCCGAAATTCACCTGCCAGCACCCCGATTTCTTGAGGAGCGCCACAAGTTCCGGGTCCACATGCTCCAGGCGGGCGATGCAGTTGTACGTCACCGGCAGCCGGCTGTCGGACAGGAGCCGGCAGAGCTCTTCCACCCTTCCCCGGTCGAAGGTGAAGAGGTCGTCGTAGAAGAAGACATGCCGGATGCCGAAGTCCCGGTGCAGATAGGACATGTGCTCGTGAATATAGCCGGGGGAGTTGAAGCGGAACCCCCGGTTGAACACCGACCGGTCGCAGTAGCTGCAGTTGTAGGGGCACCCCCGGCTGGAGATGATGCTCGTGTTGGGTGCCTTGGGATAGCTGAAAAGGGGGAGGTTGTAGCGCCGGGGGAAATCGGGGAGCCGGTGATAGGCGGGGAAAGGGAGGGTGTCCAGGTCGGCGATGTTTTCCCTCACCAACGACAGCACCCCCTTGCCATCCCGGCGGTAGCCGACGCCGGGGATGGATTCCACCCCTTTGAAATCGGCATTTACCAGCTCGTAAAAGGTCTGCTCCCCCTCGCCGATGACCAGATAGTCCATGGCCGGGAAACTGTCGAGAAGCGATACCCCCACGGAGCAGGCGTGGGCGCCGCCGAAAACGATTCTGGTCTGCGGCGCCTCTTCCTTCAGCCGTTCGGCTATCTGGTACCCTTCCAGGAACGAGGAGGTGGTGGTGGAAAAACCGACCACATCGGGTGCCCGATGGACGATGGATGCAACCAGTTCCTCCAGGGGCGCCGGGTGGGCGTAACAGTCAAGGAGATCGACCTTGATCCCCTTACTCTCCAGAAACGCTGCAATGCTCATCATCCCCAACGGCGGCATCAGGTTGAAGATGGTGCTGATATCCTTCATGGACCCCATCCAGTTCTTGCCATGGGGGTGAACAAACAGGACCTTCACGGGAACACCTCTTGAAATGCAGGTAAAGGTAGAGGTAGAGGTGGAGTAAAACCCAAAACCTGCTTCGTTATTCGAACAGGTTATGCTAAACGGTTTGCCCCCTAAAAATCAAGGAGCAAAATCCCATCGCCGTTGTTTGCGTGATGTCCAAGGGGGAACCAGGTGAAAGCGGGAGATTGATTTGTTCTCAATTCGTGAGGGGTGAGTGTTTCGTGGAGCGAATGTGCCCGAGTGCCAGCCGGCGTCGGCGAAATTGAGCAGAGCCGGCCGCTTGGCCGGCGCGAAATGAGCCATACGGCGGTGGGACGAGGGTACTCTGAGCGAAACGGAACGCTTGCCCCTCACGGATTTACCTTCAGGCCGCCGGAAAGATGGTGGTAAAGGTAGTTCCTTCCCCGACGACACTCTGCACCGTGATCTGTCCCCCTATCAGCTCTACGATCGTCCGGGTGATAAAGAGGCCGAGGCCGGTCCCTTCGCCGTCTCCCTTGGTTGAGTAGAAAGGTTCGAAGATGCGGGGAAGCACCTCCGGGGTAATGCCCGGCCCCGTATCGGCGATCTGGGCCTCCACCGAGCCGTCAGGAGCGATGGCAGTCCTCACCATCAGCGCCCCACCCTGTTCCATCGCCTGCAGGGCATTCATCACCAGGTTGATAAAAATCTGCTTAAGGCGGTTCTCATCGGCAGCCACCGAGGGAAGATGGAAATCCATCTCCTCTATCACGGTAATGGAGCGTTTCTGCGCCTCGTATTTCATGAAGGTCATGACCTCACGAAGCACTTGATTGATGTCGGCATCCCTGCCGCTGCAATCGTTCCGACGGGCAAAGGTAAGGAGCCCCTTGGTGAACTGGGAAAGTCGCTGGGCCTCCTTGTCGATCCGTTCCACCATCTCCCGGACGAAGTCCGGCAGCTCCTCCTCACGCATGATCATCTGGGCAGCGGAAACGATCACCGAAAGGGGGGTATTGATCTCGTGGACCATCCCCGTGGCAAGCTGGCCGATCTCCGCCATCTTTTCGCTGAAGGCAAGCTGCTCCAACAGCTCCTCCGGGATACGTCCTTCGTCATTCATGTATTTGGCAAGGGGATGGCTCATCTGCTTTTCCTGTCCTGGTTGCCGTGTTTGCCGGGTTAGACGGCGTCAAAACTTCTCTTCCGGATACTTACAGGCACAAGCCATGCCACAAAGATATTATACTGAATTCATTACACTTTAACAAAAAGAATAAGCCCCCCGGAGAATAATTGCCCATTAAACAGGCAAGGCATGTCCATATTTATGGCATCCACCAACAGGAAAAGCCGCCCTTGGGGACGGCTTTTCCTGTCTTGTTGCATGTCAACCAGTTATCCTCTATTCGGCAGTTGAACACTGCCTGCACTCGTACTAAAGGGCTATTTCTGTAATTCCAGGCTCATTACGCTGCATCCGATCAACCTGCGGGTTCGGACAGGATCGGCTGCGGACGCTTCATTTTGCTAAGAATTACGACTATATACCCCTCATGTACTCCTTCCAGAAGTATTCAACTGCCGTTTTCAGGGTTATCAGTTGTAGGCGCTCTCGGAATGCTGGGTCTGGTCGAGTCCCATGATCTCGTCTTCCTTTTCCACCCGCAGGCCGATGGTCTTGTCGAGAACGAAGGAGATAACGAGGGTAACGATAAAGGCATAGGCACCGGCGGCAACGACCGCAATCACCTGGGTGATGAACTGCTTCGCATCGCCTGCCAGAAGCCCCTTGGCACCTACCGTGGCAAAGACGCCGGTGGCAAGGGCACCGAAGGTACCACCAACGCCGTGGACCCCGAAAGCATCGAGGGAGTCGTCGTACTTCAGCTTGGCTTTGAGCATGATCCCGCCGTAGCAGACGAGACCGGCGGCTGCACCCATGATGAGGGCTGCGCCGGGCTGCACAAAACCGGCAGCGGGAGTTATCACGACCAGCCCTGCCACGACGCCGGAACCGAAACCGAGCGCAGAGGGTTTACCGGAATGCATCCATTCCGCAATCATCCAGGAAAGGCCGGCAGCGGCTGGCGCTATGGTGGTGGTTGCGAAGGCAAGACCGGCAAGACCTCCAGCCGCATCGGAGCAGTTGGGGCCAACAATCGCGGAACCCGCGTTGAAGCCGAACCAGCCGAACCAGAGCATCCCCACGCCGAGCATGGTCAGGGGGAGGCTGTGGGGAGCCATCCGTTCATGGGGAAAACCATGCCGCTTGCCGAGGAACACGATGAAAGCGAGCGCCGAGATACCGGAGGAAAGATGAACGACCGTGCCGCCGGCGAAGTCGAGGGCACCTTTCTTGAAAAGCCAGCCGTCGGTCATCCAGACCCAGTGGGCCAGAGGGTCATAGACCAGGGTGGTCCAGACGAGAACAAAGATGCAGTAGGCGGAAAACTTCACCCGCTCGGCCAGGGCACCGGAGATAAGGGCGACGGTAATCATGGCGAACATCGCCTGGTACATGGCGAACACCAGTTCGGGTATGGAACCGGGCGCGGTGGATACGTTCTGGAACAGGGCATAGACGGGATTGCCGTCCTTGCCGAAGGTGATGAGTCCGTTGAGCATCACCTTGCTCAGGTTCCCCAGCAGTCCCGCTCCCACGTCGGGGCCGAAGGAGAGTGAGTAGCCGATCACCGCCCACTGCACACCGACGATCCCCATGGCAACAAAAGAGTGCATCATTGTGGATAGGACGTTTTTGCCGCGGACCATGCCGCCATAGAAGAAGGCCAGGCCGGGTATCATGAACAGAACGAGTGCCGAGGAAATCAGCATCCAGGCGGTATCACCGGTGTTGAGCACCGGATCGACGTTTTTCGGCTTGGGGACCTCGGCGGAAGCTGCCATGGCAGGAGCGACAGCCGGCGCAGAAGCATCAGCGGATGAGGCTGTGACAGCCGATGCCGCGGCGGGAGCCGCCGGAGCCTTCGTCCCTTCCGCAAGGACCGCCACCGGTACCAGCAGGGTGCTGACGGCCAGCAACAGTTTTATCAAGGTGAGTCGAGCTTTCATACAATAACCTCCACTTTGAGATTGAATTAATTCCCGGTTATATGGCGTCGGTGCCTTTTTCACCCGTCCTGATCCGGACCGCTTCTTCGAGAGAGAGGACAAAAATCTTGCCGTCCCCGATGCGGCCGGTCCGGGCGGTATTCTCAATAGTTTCGACAACCTTGGCAACCAGTTCGTCGGCCACCGCTACCTCAAGCTTCACCTTGGGAATAAAATCCACCACGTATTCGGCCCCGCGGTAGAGCTCGGTGTGCCCCTTCTGCCGACCAAATCCCTTCACTTCACTGACGGTAATACCTTCGATCCCGATTTCGTTCAGGGCATCCTTGACCTCGTCAAGCTTAAACGGTTTGATTATGGCTTCGACAAGCTTCATTGCTTACCTCCGATTGTTGTTTAGACTTCGATTAATAGTTCAAAAGCTCTCTTGCCTTCTTTATGTTACCGTTTTCCCCCTTTGCTAAAAAATAAGGTTGCCTATTTGCTGGAACGGAAGGGCGCGAGTCGAGGCTGCCTACAATGTGGGCATATTTGCCTGTGAAATGTACTTTCCGGCTCTCCTGCTTCTTATCTGTCAATCGTTGCCTCACAACGCGTTCTTCTGTTGAGTATTCCACCCGCGGACAGCCATGCAATGGCAAACCCCGGCATTTATTGTATCTGTACGAAAAAAGGCGCTATTCACCGCAGGGTGAAAGGCGCCTTTGCCTGATGTTGCTATGATCTGCACGACACTGTGCAGCACTACTTGCCATATCAAGAGCACAATCCATGCCAAGGTTGGATTTACCGTCAGCCCACTCAGCACGTGATCTGCCCGAATCACGGCACCACCGATTTCCCTACCTACATCTCGACGCGCGTTACCACTCCCTGCAGTATGCTCGACGGCAGCTTGTTGAACTGGACGAAGTTTGGGGTTAGCTTTTTTATGGTAGAAAAGACCTTCCAGGCAGGATTAGCGGTAGAGATATCCTCAATCCCATAGAAAATGACCTTTATCTGTATTCCGTTATGTTTCAGGATTTTTTCTATCTCGATGATCTCCATGTATCCTGCCCGTATCTCAAAGGCATCGAGTCCAGGACTTATTTCTGTCATGAGTTGCGACTTGAGACCATACGGTTCGTCGGTCCTGACGACAGAGATGAGGACATTGCGTTCGTAGATGATGTTGCTTCTGATAACGCAGTGAACGACATAGGGGGGGATTACTTTCCATTCGCGGGTAAAAAAGAGTCCTGTGCCGGGTATGTTCTTCCCTTTCTCATAAATCTGCTGATAGGAAAGAGCAAAGGTTTCGACATCGAGCGGCTTGAGTGCTCGATAGAGGGCACGCTGCCCTCGCGTCCAGATGACGATGGTGACAAGGGGAACGGAGGCGAGGATGATGGACCAGTATCCGCCATGGGGGAGTTTATTGAGATTGGAAACGAGAAAGAGGACGTCGACCAGGGTTACCACGCAGGCAAAAGGGACCTTCCATTTCTTTGTGGTGTGGGCAAAGATCATGGTCATCATGATGCCGGTTATGGTCATGGTGCCGGTAACAGCCAACCCATATGCCGCCGCCAGATTTTCCGACTTGCGGAAGATGAGCATGATGAAGATCACAAGGCACAGCAGGAACCAGTTGACGGAGCCGATGTAGATCTGCGATTTCATGTGACTCGACGTATAGTCGATCTTCATAAGCGGCATGATCCGGGTGGTTATCCCCTGATACACAATGGAAAACACCCCGCTGATGAGGGCCTGGGAGGCAATGATGGTCGCCACAACAGTCAGTACAAGGAAGGGGATATAGAGCATCGGCGCCTCCCAGAGCACCATACCGAACAACAGGTTTTTCCCCGTGCCGTGCCCCAGCACGTAGGCACCCTGGCCGAGGTAGTTGATCACGAGCGCCATAAAAACCACGTACCATGCCCTTATGATGGGGCGCCGTCCCAGGTGGCCCATGTCGGCATAGAGCGCTTCTCCTCCGGTGGCGCAGAGTATGACCTCCGACAGGACGAAAAAAGCGGAGAGCCCGTTATCCATGAAGAACCTGATCGCATAATGGGGGCTGACCGCCTTCACGATGCCGGGCAGGGAGACGATGGAAACGAAACCGGAAACGGTAAGTGCGGCAAACCAGAGGACCATGAGCGGCCCGAATGCCTTGGCAACCTTGTCCGTCCCCTTGAACTGGAAAATGAAAAGTACCACGGCAATAACCGCGGCGATCAGTATCAAGGTCCCTTGCTGCAGGCTTTCCAGCCCTGGAATCAGCACCAGACCTTCTACAGCCGAAAGGATGCTGATGGCAGGTGTAATTACCCCGTCGCCGAGGAGAAGCGACACTCCAAGGATGGAAAGTGCTCCGACGAAGGCGATCTGCCGACCCGGCTTCAGCAGTCTGATCAGGATCTCCTTCAGGACGATGGTCCCTCCCTCTCCCTTGCGCCCCAGACTCATGGCAAGCCAGGAATACTCGACGGTAACGAGTATGATCAGGGTCCAGACGACGAGCGACAGGATGCCGAAGACATTCGCCTCGGTCGGTTTGGTCAGGGCAAAGATGACCGTCAAGGTATAAATAGGGCTGGTCCCGATGTCGCCGAAAACCAGCCCCATCGATTTCACGATGCCACCCCAGAATGAATCTGTGCCGCCATGTTTCATGCAAGTACCTTCCCTGAGGTCTCCTGTCCTCTCAGTTGGGGGGATTTTCTCCCTAGATCACTCCCAAGCCTTTCTTTTCATGAAGCGCTAAAGCGCACAACTGTCCCGTTACCACAGCCAAAAAAAGAGTGCCCCGTTGCTGACAACGGGGCATTTCAAAACAGTCTGAATCAAGCACATCGATGCTACCTTCTAAAAAACAACCTTGCCGGATTAGATCGCCTCGATATCCTTTTCGCCGGTCCTTATCCTGACCGCTGCTTCCAGGGGAAGAAGGAATATCTTGCCATCACCGATTCTGCCTGTTTTGGCCGTAGTTTCGATGGTTTCGATGACCTTGCCGGCCATCTCGTCGCTTACCGCAATTTCAAGCTTAATTTTTGGGACAAAATCTACGGTGTATTCGGCGCCACGGTAGGTTTCGGCATGTCCTTTCTGGCGGCCGAATCCTTTGACCTCGCAGACGGTGATACCCTCGATTCCGATAGCGTTGAGTGCATCCTTTACTTCATCAAGCTTGTAGGGTTTTATAACAGCTTCTATTTTTTTCATAGCAGCTCCTCGTCTGGTATCGGTGCATTAAATTCAATTATTGTCATAATCGCCTGTCGGTATTGCGGAATGCTTGAGGGCATATTCGGGATATGCCCCGATGCCGTGTTCGTGATTATCGATGCCTTCCAACTCGCCCTTCCTCGAAACGCGCAGCAGCCCCAGCGACTTCACCCCGTACATAACAGCCAGGCTGACGATGAATGTCGCTGCTGTAATAATGAGACTCCCGACGGCCTGGGCTGCAAGGACCGTCGTTCCACCGCCGTAAAAGAGACCCGCGAGGGGGGCGCTGTTGTCAGCCGCAAAGGGGCCGGTCAACCCGTATTTGCCACAGGCGAAGAAACCGAGCGAGAGGGTTCCCCATATCCCGTTCAGACCATGTACCGGGACGGCGCCGATGGGGTCGTCAATCCTCAACCATTCCAGAATATCCACACCTACTACCACGATGACACCCGCAACTGCACCGATAGCTATCGAGCCGGTTGGGGAGACCCAATAGCAGGGGCAGGTGATTGCCACGAGGCCGGCCAGGAAACCGTTCACCGTGTAGCTTACATCCCACTTCTTCGTCTTCGGGTAGCCGTAAAACATTGCCGTCAGCGCTGCCGCGCATGCAGCCAGGGTGGTATTGGTGGCCACCCGGCCGGCGCCCTCGAAGTCCATAATTGAAAGTGTGCTGCCGGGATTGAAGCCGTACCAGCCGAACCAGAGTATCAGTCCGCCTACGGTCGCCATAACAAGGTCATGGGGCTGCATAGGGGCACCGCCATCGCGTTTGAATTTACGGCCAAGGCGCGGACCTAAGGCGATGGCACCAGCGAGCGCGACAAACCCGCCAATCGTGTGAACGACTGTTGAGCCTGCGAAGTCGTGAAAGCATGTACCAAGTTCGGGCAGAAAATTCCCCTTGCTCCCCATGGTGGCCAGGAAGCCGTCAGGACCCCATGCCCAGTGCCCGATGATCGGATAGACGAATCCGGAAACGAAAAAGCTGTAAATTAAATCTCCGACAAAACCTGTCCGGCCGATCATGGCACCCGACGTGATCGTGGAGCAGGTGTCCGCA
>JAJZUQ010000090.1 GCA_021848385.1 Deltaproteobacteria bacterium | reverse complement strand
AACGTTATATGGTTGTAAATATATTTTAAAAATAATATTTGTTTTTAAATTCAAAGGAGGTTATGTCGGCAGAAAGTGGTACAGTCGCAACAAAAAAGGGACCTGCAAAATCTGCAAGTCCCTATAATTGTTTGGTTGCGGGGGCAGGATTTGAACCTGCGACCTTCGGGTTATGAGAATTTTAATCCCAGTTCCCGTTAATCTAATAATCTCAAATACTTGCTGTAATATTAAGTAATTAATTAACATGTGGCTGCATCACATGTCAACCATATTTACCATGTTTTCCAGATTTTTGTGTACAGTTTTGTGTACAGTCTACGAGCATTCCCGGGCGATTTCCTTGAGTCGTGAAATATGCTTACGATCAAATGAGTATGATTAAAAACTTACCAAGTAAGCCCCTTCGACCTCAAGAAATTTTGCGCCGGTTTAAAGTCTAATCTGGCTGCTGCCTTACTATCATTTATCTCTCGTTTTGAGTCCCCAATCCTACCATACACAAAACTTCTTGAAGCAGCATCTAACGTTTTGAAGTTCTGGGTTTCGCGACTGTCCATAGCCGCTACCATATCCAGTGTGATCCGACACCTACTTCATTGACCACTTCCCTGACTCCGGTTGTTGCGGCGGCCACGGCCAGGATGTCATGCACCACCTGATTCGAGCCCGCGTCTCCGGTTATCGTGACTGTTCCATCCGTGACCTCAACCCTGAGATTGGCCGAACAGGTCCGGGAATCCTTGCCCAAGGCCGCCCATACCATACTGGCGAGCATGAGATCGTCGAAAGCCCGCCGCGACCCGTCATCAGCCGTAAACTCTTCCCGTTCCGTCATGAGTCTCAGGGTTTCCACGGCGCTGTTGATGCCGATCATATCCAGGTTGAGAATTACGTCGTAGAGGGAAGGATCCTGCCAATCAACGTCGTAGTGGTAGCGCGCCCAGTAGACGCTTTCCTTGTCTTCCTTCCTGATGCGGGCAATCGCCTGTTCACGGGTAAGGAACAGTTGCTCCATGGCAGACCTAATCCGATACTCCATACCGGCGATCACCCGAACCCGGAGGATGTGGGAAACCCCATCCAGAAGCAGATGACCGGCAAAACCGTGATAGACAAGGTCTCCGTTCCGCGAGAGCTTGAGCATGGCCGCCCTGAGTATGGTCAGCGCCGCCATGCGCCGGCCGGGGGAAGGTTTCCAGAAACTGTGCGGCCTGCTGAATTCCAAGTTGAGCTCGGCCTTGGTGATGCCGAAACTCTCCGCCTCGTCAAAGAGCCGCTCACGGCTCACGCAGGGATAGCCCAAGCGTTTTGCCAACTCCTCGGCAATGGCCTTGCCGCCGCTCAGCGTGCCTCTGGATATCGTCACTATCGCCATGGTCAGCCTCTCAGGTACTGAATGTGCCATGGCATGGAGCGGCCAAGCGGCGGCCGACCAACGACAGCACCATGGCACCTGCCATCATAGTCATTATCATCAGGTAGGAAATATCCGGCTTTCCGGTCAAGTCTCTGATCAGCCCGTTCAGCCAGGGCATGATCAGACCGGCCGTGCCGAATGCCAGAAAGAGCAAGCCGTAGTTGATTCCGAAGTTTCTGATGCCGAAATAATCCTTGCAGGCAGCCGGGAAGAGGGTCAGGTTGGCACCGTAGTTCAAACCAATCATGAACAGTACCGGCAGGATGGAGCGCCAACTACAACCGCCGTGCTGCGTAAGCCGGAAGAGGATACCGATCACCGAGCCCTGGCAGACGAATTCGGCGCACAAAGTCAGATGTCGGCCGATCCTGTCCGATACGGCTCCCGCTACTATCCTTCCTACTGTGTTGCCGATCGACATGACGACCACGGACAAGAAGGCCCACTCCCCGAGAGCCTGTTTTCCCAGGTCCGTAGCCACGCTGATGAACATCAAGCCGGCCGAAGCGCCGGAAAAATACATCACGAACAGAAGCCAGAATTGAGCAGTGGCGAGCATCTGCCTCCAGTTCGACTCCGGGCGTTGCGACACGGGATCCGCCGATTTCCTTGGAGCGGTGCTGAAGCCGACGGGGGGATTATCGATAAACCAGAACAGAAGGCCGACCACCAACCAAATGGCCAGACCGAGACCGATCATGGTCTGCGAAATCCCCTTTTCCACCACTCCAAACGTAGTGGTTGTCTTGAAATAGGAGAGCAGCCAGGTGGCCAATGGCGCCAGAGGGAGCGGCGACAAACCGAATCCGGCGACCACGATACCGACGACAACCCCGGTGCGATGGGGCGGGAACCACTTGATGGCGGCGGGCGTCAGTGCCGAATAGGCGAATCCGGCCCCCGCTCCGGTCACAAGTCCAAACCCGATTACATAGGCCAGCCTCGCCCCTCCCCCCAATCCCGACATGATGCAGCCGAGCCCGGTGAGGAATCCGCCCAGGAGGACCACCCAGCGTGGGCCAAAACGATCCTGCAGCAGCCCTGCCGGCACCATGATTACGGAAAAGGTTATGCACATTACCGAGTAGGGCAGGGCCTTGTCGGCGTATGTCCAGCCCCAGGAATCCGGTATACCTGACTTGATGACACTCCAGACGTAGAGGATGCCGAGAAACAGCCCCATAAAGGACGAGGATGCGGTAACAACCCAGCCGCGGAACAGGGTGAACGAAATATGGGTCGGGGTTTGAGTTATCATGGTAAGTTGTCGGCCTTTTATGCAAAGATTGGCTTTAACAGCCTTCCAGAGGCAGTATGGCCCTTGGCGGATACTTGCGGTTGATGTGAAGCCGCACCTCGTCCTCGAAGGCTGTCTCCTGGTTGCCTCTGTACACCATCGAAGAGCCGATTTCAGCCGCAAGTATCGCGAAGAGATACTTCTGGGGCAACCGGACGATACGTTGGCGGTAGCGCTCCACTCGCTGGAGAATGTGCGGCAGATGACCGATGATGGCACGCCGGAAAAAAGGCTGGAGACAGAGAGCGGGGTTTGCCTGAAAGAATTTGAAAAGTCTCGTGTAGTGACCATTGATTTCAGTGCTGATCGTATCCGAAATTTCGGTGCATAACAGCGCGGGGTTCTCGCGATGGCGCTTGAGGATCAAAAGAGCCTCCCATTCCGATACTGTTTCTAGGATATGCTGCACATCCTTGACATAGCGTTCCTTGTTCTCGAGGAACTCCTGTTGGCTGAACAGCAAGTTGCCGATGATCTCGTACGATGACGAGATCACCCCGCACTTGTTGGCGGAAGCATCCCTCATGATCAACACCCCGCGTCGCTGTAGCTGCGCCCGGGCCTCGGGCGTAATGAACGAATTGGCACCTTCTACGATCACCTTTGCGGACGGTGTCCCATCCGGCAGGAAGAAGCGCTCCCAGTTCCCGGAGTCGATCGTTTCCGGGCGGCCGCCAGCCGGTATGAACAAGTCCGCCGGCACGGAAAACACCAACGACCCGAACTCTCGGGAAAACTCATCGACGGAGATCCACTTCTCCTCGAGCCCCTCCGAAGTCATAGTCACCTTGCGGTACAACTCCCGCAGGCCTTCCTGACGGCTGCCGGAACGAAACAGCATGTACCCTCCCCGATGGAGCGCGGTTGGATCGAATGCAGCCAGATCCTCTTTGAGAAGGATGCGCCTCAGTTCAGCATGGTCAGCCCCCGCGGGATCCACCAGAGCG
Organism: Deltaproteobacteria bacterium; assembly: GCA_021848385.1. Classification (GTDB taxonomy): domain Bacteria; phylum Desulfobacterota; class Desulfuromonadia; order Geobacterales; family Geobacteraceae; genus Geomobilimonas. The sequence continues at coordinate 2,744 of JAJZUQ010000090.1, read as the reverse complement.
GCAGTCCCGTCAAGGACAAGACCGATTCTGACCTTGGGGCACCTCTCCAGCATGAGCCGCATGGCATTCCCGGCCACATCGCCATTGGGACCGCCCGTGAACTTGACGGAGAAGGAATCCGTTCTGATGTCCAGGCCGATTTCCGCCATGGTGATCTCGGCAAACTTCACCACTCCCAAGGAGGTAACGCCGTACTCCTTGTGGTTGATGCCGACCTTCTTGCTGGACATGATGCCGATGCCGAGGATATAGCCCCTCTTGTGAGATAACCTGGCGATCTCCTCGACCATGGTATCGTGCATGTTCTCATCCGGACCTAGTTCGATCGGCTCGTCTTCGCGGTAATAGTCCACCACCCTCCCATGGCTGGCGACGCCGTTTTCCGTGACAAAGATATCCAGGAAGGCGTTGATGATACCGTACTGTAGTTTGTAAAGCCTCCACGTCTCAAGCTCCCGTTCCTCGGAGTGCGCCAGGTCGGATGCGTCCATGATGACCACAAGCTTGGAGCCCCCCTCGTAGATATCCTTGTTCTTCAGGTGCTGGGTATGGGCCAGTACGAAATTCTCCCTGAACAGGGTATCGGCATTGGTGATGAAGTCGTCCGGCGAGCGGGCAATGACCGTGCGCCACCCGCCGCGGGCTATGTCGGAGAAACCGATGTGATACCCGAAACCGGAACGGCTGAAAAAAAAGGTGACCCTGAACGGCGTGGCCTTTGGCAGGTCGCAGGTGAACTCGGAACCGAGCTCCGCCAGGTAGGCGGGGTCGAGGCGGAACGAGATAGCCTGTTTTTCCAGGACAAAGAAGTTGGTTTTCAGCGTATGACGGATAAACAGCAGACAGCAGCGGAAGATTGAGCGGCGCACCTCGTCCAGGTAACGATGGCCGGTGTTATATTCCTCCACGGAGCGCGTCGTCTCGGCCATCATGGCCTGATAGTCGTCACCCCTGGAGACGGCAAGCGGATCGAAGCGCCCCCGGAAGAGGCGCACCAGTTGTGAAGAGATGTCAGGATTGGCATAGAAGGCGGCGCGCACATCGTCCTGGCCGAAGCGGTCCGGCTGGCTGTGGGCTAGGTTGGTGTGGCAGAAGGCGCTGAAGGCGTTCACCAGCGACGCATCCATGCCGCTCATGATGCCGCGGACAACGAACTGCTGGTAGGCGTGTGAACATGTCGAAATGATCTGGGTGGTGTACAGTTCCTGTTGCAGTATGTTGAAGATCTCCGATCCACGCGGCACAATTCCTCCATCCCGACGACGGACATAAAATGTGCCCAGAAAATAGGGGTGTGTGCCGTTGCTGATGGTGAGGCAGTAGGCACGGCTCACGCCCAGATCAAGGCGGTTGAAAACCTCCATCACCTGCAACAGGTAATCGTTCTGAGGCGGATTGCCCACGGCAAATAGCACCCTGGACTCCTGGCCGTTCTCCATGGGCTCCACATCCAAAAACAGGCCGCTGTTCTGGTTTCCCTTCTGAAACAGTTGCAGGATCTGGGCAACCCTGGCGGTGGGAGACACCCGGATATAGTTCTCGTTGTTGAGCCAGAGGATGCGCAACAACCTATCCATATCCTTTCTATCGAAATCCGGGTAGCTCCGCTTCAGTTCCCCGTTTATCCTGCGCCTGATGCCAAGTGGCACGGTGATGCCATTTCCGGCAAGGATTTCGTGGTTGCTTTTCCGGTCGAATTCGAAACGCTGGATCTCCAGGGTCTGCTCCATCCCCGGCAGCTTCCCGTCTGAATGGGCGATCATGGCGTAGGAAATCCCGCGCTCGGAGAAGCGCCGCATGGTGTTGTACAGCGAACCGGGTGCATTAGGGGTGGCCAATACCAAGGTGTTGTCCCGGTCAGCCAGTATCAGTTGCCGGTTGTGGCGCAGGGTACCCATCTCCCGCTCCAGGATACCCAGAGCTGCCTGCTCGTCCTTCATGGCGATAAAAAAATAGGGATTCATATGCTCCCGGAGCCAGCGCCGATTCTCCACAAGACTAGCCTTGATGTTCGTTTTTGACTCGATATTCCGTGCCATAACCCTGCCGCCTCCTGATAGTAGATCTGCGTTAGGCCTCGCATACCAGTGACAAACCGTTTAGAACCCCAAAAAATGGGCAGGCCTGCTGGCCTGCCCCACAACAGACCAGCTTTGGAGGCATACGGTGCTGGTAATACATTCAACCTGAAAAATAATCTCAACGAATACAAAACTCCTGGAACTCGCCGGTGAAGGAGTGAAACTCGCTCGTCAGCGCTTCAACCACGGCCCTTTCTGGCCCGAACGAGCACCAGGCGATGAGTGCCTCGACCTGTGACCGGGGGCCTTCGAAACACCCCTGGACCGACCCGTTGTCCAGATTCCTGACCCAGCCGGAGACACGGAGTTTCTGTGCCATTCTGAGCGTATGCTTGCGGAAGGAAACCCCCTGCACCTTGCCCCGAACCGTCAGTAATGCCCGTACATTCATACTTTCCCGCCTTTAGAAAATTCTTTAACCACCCGACACGGCGTGGCTTTAAGGGTAACCGACCCCATTTCTCTGGCATAAGGAGGGTTACTGTCAGACAGCGCGTTCAGGTTGGACTCCAGCCAGCCATGCATATCGTCCCGCCGTTCCGGGAACCACCAACCATGCTCGGCAATCACCACCCTTGGATGGATCTTTGCCGACAACCTGGCTTTCTGCCTGATTCTGCCGAGATTGTTCTCGATATACACCCAATCCCCTGATAGATCGGA
>JAJZUQ010000036.1 GCA_021848385.1 Deltaproteobacteria bacterium | reverse complement strand
CTTCCGGCATTGCGGCGATGAGCCCGATGGTTGGCATTCTGACTCCCTGGCATAAATTGCATGAACTTTCAAAATCTAACAGACGAGCAGCTGTCAGGCAATCGAAAAGCTGCGAGAGCTGGTCTTTGACCTTGACAAAAACACCCCCCCCGGTTATCTTACAAAATTGCATTTTTCGAGAAAGTTGAGCAGTTACAGGAGCTTTTGATGAAACCTTTATTTCTTAATCCCCCCACCTTCGAGGATTTTGACGGCGGCGCCGGTGCCCGTTACCAGGCTTCCCGCGAGGTGACCTCGTTCTGGTATCCGGTCTGGCTCTGTTATCCTGCCGGGATGATAGAGGGGAGCAGGGTGGTGGATGCACCGGTGCAACGTCTCACCCTGGAAGAATGCCTGTCTATCGCCAAAGAGTACGATATGGTGGTTATGTACACCTCCACCCCCACGCTGAAGCTTGACATCGAGACTGCCCGCCGCATCAAGGCGGAGAAGCCGGAAACCGTGACGGTGCTGGCCGGCCCCCATGTCACCATGCTTCCCGAGGAGTCTCTCCGCCAGGCCAACGGCGCGGTGGACATCGTCTGTCGTGGGGAATTCGATCACACTGCCGTTGACATCGCCGCCGGCAAGCCGTGGGAATCCATTGACGGCATCAGTTTTCTGCGGGACGGGGAAGTGGTTCACACCACGGATCGTCCGCTTCCCACTGACCTGGATGCACTCCCCTTCACGAGCCAGGTGTATGCGCGGGACCTTCCCGTGGACGACTATATCATTCCCCATGTCAAGAACCCTTATGTTTCCATCTATACCAGTCGGGGGTGTCCTGCCAAGTGCATATTCTGTCTCTGGCCCCATACCTACTCGGGTCGTCAGATCAGGACCCGGAGCGCTGAAAGCGTTTACCGCGAGATGTTATGGATCAAGGAGAATCTTCCCCAGGTGCGGGACGTTATCTTTGACGACGACACCTTCAGCGCAGACCGGCACCACGCCCGTTCGGTGGCGGAGAAGATCGCGCCCCTCGGAATGTCATGGGTGATCAATGCCCGCGCCAACTGCGATTTCGAAACCCTTAAAATCATGCGGGACGCCGGTCTGCACCACGTGATCGTCGGTTATGAGACCGGTAGTGACGAAATCCTCCTGAACATAAAGAAAGGGGTGACCCGCGAGCGGGCCATACAGTTTACGCGGGATTGCAAAAAACTGGGGATTACCATCCATGGCGCTTTCATTGTCGGGCTTCCCGGCGAGACCCGTGAGACGGTGAAGCAGACTATCGAATACGCAAAAATGCTTGATCTGGAGTCGATTCAGGTCTCCCTCCCCTCTCCCTATCCGGGTACCGAGTTTCACCGGCAGTGTGTGGAGAACGGCTGGCTGGTTTCCAACGCCTACATCGATGACACTGGCCATCAGATGTGTGTCGTGAGCTATCCCCATCTTTCCAATGAGGAGATATTCAAGGCTGTGGAGCTGTTCTACAGCAAGTTCTACTTCCGCCCCAAGTACATCATGCGCAGCATCGGCAAGATGATCGTGGACGGCGAGGAGCGGCGGAAGCTTCTCAAAGAAGGGAAACAGTACTTCGAATACATGCGGCGGCGGAAGCAGGTCACATCATGATCCCGATGTCTTATTCCCGGCAATGCCGGGGAGGGGAGTGAGCCGTGCGTCAGCTTGTCATTAACGCCGACGACTTCGGGCTTTCCCCTGGTGCCAACCGGGCCATAATCAGAGCCTGGCAGGAGGGAATCCTGACGAGCACCTCCCTGATGGTCCGCGGTGAAGGTTTCGAAGAAGCGGTTTGTCTGGCACGTGAGAATCCCGGCCTGCAGGTGGGGCTTCACCTGACCCTTGTGCAGGGGCGGGGGGTGCTTCCCTACGATAAGTTCCCTTCCATTGTGGACAGCGCCGGTAATTTCACCAATGACCCGGTCCACGCCGGAATGCGTTATTTTTTCATAAAATCCCTCCACAAGCAGCTTCGGCGGGAGATAGAAGCCCAGATAACGACCTTCAGGGAGACTGGCCTTCCCCTCTCACATATCGACGGCCACCTCAATATCCACATGCACCCCACCGTCTTCGATATCCTCCGGGAGCTGATGCCCCGCCATGGCATCACCAGTTTCAGACTTTCACGGGAAAACCTTGCTGCCAACCTGGCTGTTGACCGGAAGCGTCTGCTGGGAAAGTCTGCCGATGCTTTCATCTTCAGCCGGCTGGCCAGTCGCTGCCGGCCGCACCTGAATCGGCAGGAAGTAACCTATGCCGCAGAGGTGAAGGGGCTTCTCAACTCCGGGCGGATGACGGAAGAATACCTCTTGCGTGCACTCGACCGGTTGGGAGAGGGACTGACGGAGATCTATTTTCACCCCGGCTGCCATCCTGACGAGGAGCTTGCCCGCTGGATGCCCGACTATCAGCACGAGGCGGAACTGGCGGCGTTGACGAGTCCGCGGGTGAAGGAGAAGCTCCGGAGTTTGGGGATAAAGCTCAGAAACTATCGAGGGGAAGAGAAAGCATATGTTTAAGACAGTGTTGGTTATGCTTATGGCGGTTAGCGCCGGAACCGTTGGCGACCTCCTGCTGGCCAAGGGGATGAAGGAGATGGGGGATATTTCGGCCATGAACCTGCGGGGAATACTGAATGTGGCCCTTCAGGCCCTCACCACCCCCAAGCTGATTATCGGCACGGCCATGCTTGCCATCTTCTTTTTTCTCTGGCTGGCGGTCCTTTCCTGGGAAGACCTGTCGGTCGCCCTTCCCATGCAGGCGTTGAACTACGTCCTGGTTGCCTTTCTTTCCCAGTATTTTCTCGGTGAGGTGGTGTCACCCACCCGCTGGGCCGGGACGGTCCTCGTCTGCATCGGGGTGATTCTTATCACCAAAAGCGGCGGAGCATAGTATTCTGTCGATCATGGAGCAGAATTAAAAAAGGGAGCCAATCGGGCTCCCTTTTCTCGTTTTGTGACAGAGTGGGTTATCAGTTCTTTTTCTTCTGCTGTACCTCTTTGACCGCCTTCTCGAAATTACCCTGGTCAAAACCTTTGAGCACCTTGTCGTCATTGCCGATGACAATAACCGGCACCCCCTGGCTTCGATACTTCCCCGTCAGTGCCTCCATCGCTGTGCTGTCCAATTCCACATCCCGGTTGATGAAGGGGATGTTGTTCCGGGTTAAGTATTCTTTGGCCTGCTTGCAGTGGGGGCACCAGGATGTGGAATAGAGTACAATCTTGGGGTAGTTCGTAGCATGGGCGGTGGCCGGCTTGAGGGGGCTCTGGGGTGAGTTGGCCGCTACTGCGGCGGAGCCGGCAAAAATTACGGAGAGAAGGGCGGCAACGGCTGCGAAACGGACCGGTAATAACATATAAGTGGCTCCTTTGGTTCCTGACAATATATCCCCTTTGACGCTACGGGGAAACGGGAGATTTACCCACTTTGGGGAGTATCAGTTGTCGGCGGATAAGCTTAAACGTGAGCAGTTTGGATGTCCCCGGCCTGTGAACCCTGAGTACGACGCTGGTGCCGGCCTGGCCCCGCAGGCGGTACTGTAGCATGTGCAGGAAATCGCTTCCCCTGGTCGGTTTCCCGTCGATATGGGTGATGATGTCGCCGATCTTCATCCCTGCGAGATGCGCTGGTCCGCCGGTGACGAGCTGTTTGACTTCGATCTGACCGTCAGCCCGTGGTTTGCCGTCGATGCCGACGCCGCCGAAGTTGCGGTTGGAATTGCCGGCCAAGGCCGGCGTCAACGGCAGCAGGGTCAGAAGGAGGATGCATGCGTATGTGCAGAGTCGTGGCTGGAACACGACAAAACTATACCCCATGGGGGAGGGGAGGTCAAAATAATTATACCCAATCAACTATACTTTGGCGCAGGGCGACTGCTGTGCTAAAATTATCGCCAGATGCCAGTCAGGGGGAAGATCCGGATGGGGAAACGGGTAAGAGTCAGGGAAATACTTTCCGCGAGCGGTGCGGGAGTTGAAGCGGTCGTCAAGGGGTGGGCGCGAACCGTGCGGGTGGGGAAGGATGTGACCTTTATTGCGCTCAACGACGGCTCGTGCATGGCAAGTCTGCAGGTGGTGGCGGGGCCTGAACTTTCCAACTACGCCGAAGTGGCCCGGCTCGGCACCGGCAGTGCGGTGGCGGTGACCGGCCTGCTGGTGGAGTCGCCGGCCGCCGGTCAACGGTTCGAACTGCAGGCCCGAAGCGTGGAGGTTGTCGGCCCGGCCGACGAGGGCTATCCCATGCAGAAGAAGCGTCACAGCTTCGAGTATCTCCGGACAGTGGCCCACCTCAGGCCGCGCACCAACACCTTTGGCGCTCTGTTCCGGGTCCGTTCCATGCTCGCCCAGGCGGTGCACCGCTTCTTTGCCGAGAAGGGATTTCTCTATGTCCATACCCCCATCATTACGGGGAATGACTGTGAGGGGGCGGGGGAACTGTTTCGGGTCACCACCCTCGATATGGCACGTCCGCCGCTGGTGAACGGCGCGGTGGATTATGCCGCCGACTTCTTCGGCCAGGCGACCGGGCTCACGGTGAGCGGTCAGCTGGAAGGGGAACTGTTTGCCCTTGCCTTCGGCGATATTTACACGTTCGGCCCCACCTTCCGGGCGGAAAATTCCAACACAGCCCGTCACGCTGCCGAGTTCTGGATGATCGAGCCGGAGATGGCCTTTGCCGACCTGATGGCCGATGCTGCCCTGGCGGAGGAGTTTTTCCGGTACCTCTGCCGCTTCGTGCTCGACCACTGCCGGGAGGATATGGCTTTTTTCAACGAGCAGATCGACCGGGGGCTCATTCCCCGCATCGAGGCGGTTGCGGCTTCTCCGTTTGCCATGATGGAGTACACCGAGGCTATCACCCACCTGAAAAAGGCGAAGGTCTCTTTCGAATTTCCGGTGGACTGGGGCCTCGATCTCCAGTCGGAGCACGAGCGCTACCTCACTGAGCTGGTTGTGGGGGGACCGGTCTTCATCATAAATTACCCAAAGGACATCAAGGCGTTCTACATGCGTCAGAACGACGACGGACGGACTGTGGCAGCCATGGACCTGCTGGTCCCCAAGGTGGGGGAGATCATCGGCGGGAGTCAGCGGGAGGAGCGCCTCGATCTCCTGGAAGGGCGAATGGCCGAAATGGGGATCGATCCCGCCGGGCTCTGGTGGTATACGGATTCCCGCCGCTGGGGATCCTGTCCCCATGCCGGATTCGGCCTCGGCTTCGAGCGGCTCATCATGTATCTGACGGGGATGGAGAACATCAGGGATGTAATCCCGTTTCCCAGGACGCCACGGCACGCAGAGTTTTAGCACTGCCTAAGGGGAAAACATTCTGAAGATTGATTGCGGGTAAGAGCTTGAGGAGGAGAATCTATGTCCGGATACGTGAAACCAGAATATGTGGTGCTGCTCATCATGATGGTACCCGGTGTCATCGGGGGGTGGCTCGCCGCCAACCGTGCCCGTAACGTGATTGGCTGGTGTGTGCTCTGCGCGCTCTTTCCCGTTTTCCTCCTGGTTATCTACTTCAATAAACCGCTTCGGGAGGTGCCAGGCAGGTTCCGCCAGTGTCCTACATGCCGGGAATTCCTCAAATGGCGGGATACGACCTGCAAATACTGCGGGTCGGACTTGCCGTCCGGTGAATGAGCAACGGGTCGGATTGTCGCGCGGGACTGCTCAGGCCGATCCTCTTTCAGGTTGCCTGCGGCGATCCTGGTCGAGGCGAACGGCCTGGCGAGCATTACGGATCGGATCGATCCCGATGGTTACCCAACCGCTGGAACGTTGGAACTTCACAACCTCGCCCCTCTCGATCAGGTTCTCCAACTGTTGTTCCTTGACCATGTCGTAGCGACTGTCGTTACGGATTACCCGAATCAACATGACAGACACCTCCTTTTCCTTGATTGCCTGGACTTCACTGTACTCTATATTATAGCCTGTTAACGCTGTTTGTCAGCACTATATTTTTCTGGGGAAGAATATTGTCGGTATAGGTGTATCGGAGCGTCACCGGTAATTGAAGATATTTTTGTTCTCAAATCCATTAATTCGGGGTATTGTACGAATGGCGAAAGGCCCCTGACGGGGCCTCCCGACTTGATCTGCAAGAGGAACCTGCAACCATGAAGGACACCCTTATTCAAAGCACGGATTCGGCATACAGCTATCCGCTTCTCATCAAGAACCTCCTTCAGGCGCCATTGGTAAATGCGCCCGATCAGGAGATCGTCTACCGGGGGGACCGCCGCTTTTCCTACCGGGAATTTGGCGAGAGGGTCCGCCGGCTTGCAAGTGCCCTCTCCACTCTCGGTGTGAAGGCGGGAGATACGGTGGCGGTCATGGACTGGGACAGTCACCGCTACCTGGAGTGTTTCTTTGCCGTGCCGATGATCGGCGCCGTCCTGCACACCATAAACGTCCGGCTTTCGCCCGAACAGATACTCTACACCATCGATCATGCCGAGGACGACATCCTGTTGATCAACAGCGAGTTTCTCCCCATCCTCGACCAGATCAAGGGACGCATAGATACGGTAAAACATTACGTGCTGCTCCATGATGATGGTCCCGTTCCCGCCAGTCACGTCACGTTTTCAGGAGAATATGAGTCACTTCTGACTGCAGCCTCGACCGAATTCCTCTTCCCCGATTTCGATGAGAATACCCGTGCCACCACCTTCTACACCACGGGAACCACCGGCTTTCCCAAGGGGGTTTACTTCAGTCACCGCCAGCTTGTACTCCACACTTTCGGGGTCATGGCTGCTCTTGCCACCCCTGTGGTGCAGGGGCGCCTTCACCGGGAAGACGTGTACATGCCGATCACTCCCATGTTCCACGTGCACGCGTGGGGGCTTCCCTACATAGCGACAACCATGGGGCTCAAGCAGGTCTACCCCGGGCGGTACATGCCCGACCATCTGCTGAAGCTTATAGATCGCGAGGGGGTAACCTTTTCCAACTGCGTGCCGACCATCCTCCACATGCTTCTCAAGTCCCCCCTGAGCCGCACGATCGATCTTTCCCACTGGAAAGTGATCATTGGCGGGGCGGTCATGACCAAAGCGCTCTGTCTCGAAGCCATGGAGCGGGGTATCGACCTTTTTACGGGCTACGGCATGTCCGAGACCTGCCCCATACTTACCCTTGCCCACGTGAAACCCGAGATGCTGGAGGAATCGCCGGACATGCAGGCCGATATCCGTTGTAAGACCGGCCTCCCCCTGCCGCTGGTTGACTTGAGGGTGGTAAGCGACGGGATGGAGGCTGTTTCGCCGGATGGCCGGAGTAGCGGGGAGATAGTGGTTCGAGCCCCCTGGTTGACCCAGGGATACCTGAAGGATCACAAGAACTCGGAGAAGCTCTGGGAGGGTGGTTATCTGCACACGAGCGATGTTGCCACCATCGACACGCTGGGGTACGTCAAGATTACCGATCGGACCAAGGATGTCATCAAGGTTGCGGGCGAGTGGTGTTCTTCACTCGAGTTGGAGGATATTCTTCTTCATCACCCGGCGGTCGGTGAAGTTGCGGTTATCGGTCAGCCCGACGAGAAGTGGGGTGAGCGCCCCCTCGCACTGGTTGTCCGTAAAGCCGGCGTAACGGCACCGGCCACGGAAAAGGATATCCAGATTCATGTCAGGCAGTATGCAGACAAGGGGTTGGTCTCCAAGCAGGTGGTGCTCCTCCGCGTCCGCTTTATCGACTCTATCGACAAGACCAGTGTGGGGAAGATCAATAAAGTTGCCCTGCGGGAAAAATACCTTTAACGAACTGAACCGGTCCGGATTATGAAGGACCCGTCACCTCAAGGATACTCGGACTATTTATGCTAAAACGACAGACCACTATCAACCGTATCTTCAAACTGTCCGGCATCGGCCTCCATACCGGCCGGGAAGTGACCCTGGAATTCCTCCCCCGCCGTGAATTCGGGATCGTCTTCGTCCATAAGGGGACCCTTATCCCTGCCCGATACGACCAGGTGGCCGATACCCGGCTCTCGACCCAGATCGCTGAATCCGGTGCGTCGGTTGCCACCATCGAGCACCTGATGGCAGCGTTCTACTTTTCCGGCATCACGAACTGCCTGGTCTACATCGATGGGCCTGAAGTGCCGATCATGGACGGCTCTGCCTGGGAGTTTTATCACGAGCTGTGGCGGGCCGGCGTGTACGAATTCCCCGAGACGGGTGTCTATCTCAAGGTGTTGCGCCCGGTGGAAGTCCGGAACAACGATTCCTTTGTCCGGGTGAAACCGCTCAATACCCTCGATATCACCATGACCATCGAATTCCGGCCACCTGTGGGGCGGCAGAAAAAGCGGGTCATGGATGTTGAGAACGCCATCGCCATCATCAATTCCCGGACTTTCGGCTTTCTTGAGGAACTGGAGGCGATTCAGAAGGCGGGTCTGGCCAAGGGGGCGTCACTTGACAATGCCGTGGCGATCGGCGAGGACTCCATCGTCAATCCCCAGGGGCTCCGTTACAAGAAAGAGCTTGTCAACCACAAGATCCTCGACCTGATCGGCGATTTCTATACGTGTGGTTATCGCATGCTTGGACGGGTGGATGCGCACAAGACGGGGCATTACCTTAACAACCTCCTGCTCAGGGAGATATTTTCCGATCCGGACAATTACGCAATCTACTGACCGGTTTGAGTGGTGGTGAGAACAGGATGCTGTTCCACAAGAAAACCCCGCCTGAAAAGACGGGGTTTTCTTTATTGCTATGCTGCTGGGCTGTTTCAAGAAGCACTTTGAACAGCTAAAAGATGTCTACTCGGTCACCGTTATGCCGGTGATATAGTACTCGGTTTCGCCGAAACACCTGGTCGGGACCCCCTTGTGCTGCTCGTAGTGGAGCGACACCCTTTTCCCCATGGAGTGGTTGATCTGCTCGGCCACCGCATCGCTCCGGACGCTGAACATGAACTTTTCGGGGATCGAACCGGGGACCGGAACCATGGCGAGTTCACCTTCCCAGGTCTTGCAGAGCCACCCCTTGTGGGAAAATTTCTGGATATAGCCGGCACGTTCTCCGCTGGAAAAGCTCCAGGTGAGGGACAGCCAGGTATAGCCGGCAGCTGCGCCGACAACGAGTGCCACGGCAATGAAGAACCAGAGGAATATCTTTGATTTCTTGATGGGCATAATGGGGTATGCTCCTTCTATGTCAGGTGTGGTCAGATTCTTTGATGAGGCTTGATGGAACAGTCTTAAAGCCTGGAAGATACCCCTTTCTTCCCTTCGGGTCAAGGAGGAAGCGGTGAGGATACAGACTCCTAATTATTCCTCTGTGCAGATGAAGCGCCGGCAGATGTCCGGCCGATGCTCGTAGATGACACATCTTCCCTGGACGAGAAACTCGCAGCCATTTTCGATTATCAGCTTGTGATGTCCCGTCAGAGAGAAATCGAGGCGGGTGGCGCCGAGGGCGAGCAGACGCTCGTACTCCTGCCAGGTGAGTTCCACAGCGGGGAAAGCTCGGCAGCAGGCACCGTCGCACCCCTTGCAGCGGTCGGGGTCGTCGGCCGGCCGGTCGAGGAGGGCACCGTGAAGCCTGGTTTTGGGTTGGTCACGCCAGAACATGGCTTGTCTCCTGAATGTAACGACCGGCCGGACAATCCGGCGGCAACCAGGACCTCCCTATCGATCGGGTATGACGAGAAAAGGTTTGAGAAGGCCGTTCTGGTCGAGGAAACTCAGGGTAACCTCATACCCCTGGGGAATGATCCTGCTCAACTGGTGTTCCCGCTCCAGATGGACGAGATAGGGGAGATCGCCATAGAGGGAAAAACCGAACCTCTTGATCATTTCCTCCGCCATTCCTGTTTCTAACGCCTGCCCCCGGTTCTGGGTTTCGGCCACGTAGTGCAGGGGGAAGGTGACCACCTCCCGGTCGAGACTCTCGACAAAGTCCCGCTTCTCTTCCAAAGAGAGCGTGGAGAAGTCGAGCCCGCACCAGCGGTTTTCCCTGGTGGAAATAAGGGCGCGGCAGGAGAAGGGACGCTCACCATAGATGCCGCAGATGCCCCCATCGTCGAGAAACGGGCAGCAGCCGATCTCTTGGCGGTGCATCCTGAGATAGGATTTCAGGTCGGCTACTCCGTGCATGCGGGCCATGAGCCGTGCGGTGTGATCACGTACCCTTTCGGCCTGGAGTGTGGTCAGGGACCTGGCGATGCGGAGCGCTTCGGGAAACGTGCAGTTGACCGCCAGGGTGCAGCAGTTGCCGCACCCCTTGCCACAGAATATCGTTCCCCCTCCGCGGGTATAGCTGCCGATCCATGCCTGAATTTCTCTGTCGAAGAGAGCCTGCTCCTCACCTGCTGCGTTGATAAGATGCTGCCACATGGAATGCCTTCTCCTCGTGCAAACTGGTGGGATTGAGAAAAGAGTAGCCGTTTCAGCCGCGGAGGTCAAGGGGGTGTGCAGCCCTGCCGGCACGCTGACGTTATTCTGCTTGACAGTGGTTCCCTAAAGCTGCTAGGGTCAACTATCAACAACAGCTGTTCCCGGATTAACAACGACAATATCGTAAGCCCCGGAAAATTTCCGGGGCTTTTTTCTTGCGGAACACGGAAAGTAGGAAACAAAATGCAGTTCAAGAAATTCAACCTCCATCCCAGCGTGGCAGCCGGCGTGACCGCCGCGGGCTACGTTGAGCCCACTCCGATCCAGACCCAGGCGATTCCGGTCGTCATGGAGGGGCGCGATGTCATGGGGCTCGCCCAGACCGGCACCGGCAAGACTGCTGCCTTCGCACTCCCGATCCTGCATCGTCTCATGCAGGGGGAGCGCGGCCATGTCCGTGCCCTCGTCATCGCCCCTACCCGCGAACTGGCAGAGCAGATCCACATGTCCATCGTTGACCTTGGCAAGCAGACCCGCATCCGGAGTGTCACCGTCTACGGCGGCGTCAACATCAATCCCCAAATCGACAAGCTGAAGCGGGGTGTAGAAGTGGTCGTCGCCTGCCCCGGAAGGCTCCTGGATCACATCGGCCAGGGGACTATCGACCTCTCCCGGTTGGAGGTACTTGTCCTGGACGAGGCGGACCAGATGTTCGACATGGGGTTTTTCCCCGACATCCGGCGCATCCTCAAGCAACTCCCTCCAAAGCGGCAGACCCTTCTCTTCTCCGCCACCATGCCCGACGAGATACGTAAACTTGCCCACGAGGTCCTTGCCGACCCGGTTACCGTCCAGGTGGGGAATACCGCACCTCCAGTCACCGTCAGTCATGCCCTCTATCCGGTGGAACAGCACCTCAAGACGCCACTCCTCCTGGAGATACTCCACCACACCGATACCGAATCCGTACTCATCTTCACCCGGACCAAGCATCGCGCAAAGCGCCTGGGGGAGCAGCTGGAGAAGGCCGGCTACAAGGCCGCCTCGCTCCAGGGTAACCTGTCCCAGAACCGGCGCCAGGCGGCGCTTGACGGTTTCCGCGACGGTACCTTCCAGATCCTTGTCGCCACCGATATCGCTGCGCGGGGGATTGACGTTTCCCAGGTATCCCATGTCTTCAACTACGACATCCCCGATACTGCGGAGGCGTATGTCCACCGCATCGGCCGCACCGGACGTGCTGCCAAAAGCGGTGACGCATTCACTCTGGTGACCAGTGAGGACGGAGTCATGGTGCGCACCATCGAGCGGAAGCTGAATGCAACCATCGAGCGCCGGAAGGTGGATGGGTTCGATTATACCGTTCCCGCCCCACGGAAAGACACCGAATTTGCCCGGCCGCCGCGGCAGCCGATGCCGCGGCGGAAGCCGCAGGGGGACATGAAAAACAATCCCCACGGCGGTCCGTCCCACAAACCGGAAGGCGTCAAGCCCCATGTCCCCGGTCGAGGGGCGCAACCGCAGGCAGCATCGTCCCGGACCCACGTGAACCGGGCGCGACGGGGCAATTGACCCGCGTTTCGAGCAGACAAACCTGAAAACGGCAGTGTTCAACTGCCGAATAGAGGATAAAAAGAGAGGGGAGAGGCTTGCTGTGGCCTTTCCCCTCTTTTGCACCGGAACGAACTATGGGCAGATAGCCGATGCTGCAGGACGGTATGTCGTCTATCTCCCGAAAACCTTCCTCAGCAGTTCGGTCGCCCTGGCGGCAGGGTCTGTCCTGATTTTTTTCTCCTCTTCCCCCAGCATGGTAAAGAGCCCGTCCACCGCTTTGTTTGCCACGTAGTTGTCGATGTCAAACGCCGTCCCCGTTACGAAGGGAAGTGCTCCGTAATTGGCCATCATCCCCTTGTAGGCGCGTGTTGCACCGACCTTGTTCATGCTGTCGGCGATGACCGGTTTGAAGGCTGCCTGGATTTTTACACCGGTTTTCTGTTTGAAATAGTCGGTTGCCGCCGTGTTTCCCCCCTGGAGAATAGCCCGTGCATCGGTAAAGGTCATCTCCCTGAGAGCGCCGACAAAGTATTCCGTTGCCATGGGGGCTGCTTTTTCCGCCGCCCGGTTCATCCCCAGGACTACCTCATCCACCTGTGCCTGAAATCCCATCTTGCCGAGGAGGTCGGTGACGTTGCGGATCTTTTCCGGCATGAGAATCTTGATCGCCTGGTTCCCGAAATAGCCGTCGGGTTGCGCCACAGCCTTGACTGCCCGGTCGGTGCCGGTGGAAAGGGCTTCCTTGAGCCCCTTCACGATCGTTGCGTCATCAAGGCCGGTCTGCTGCAGGGAAGGAAGGCCGAGTCCCCGGGACAGGTCGTCAAAGAAGCCGGCCTGGCAGCCGGTGACCATCACGAGCAGGGCAAAGAAGCTGATGAAAATCGAACGCTGCATGGTGAATCCTCCTTGGTGGCGAAGTCCTGAAGGGAGTGGCTCTTGTGTGTCACACGTGCTTATTTTGTGTCGAAGAGGGCGTCCAGCGCGTCGAAGTCGAATGCCGTGTCGGCCAGGTTTCGCACCAGCGCGATCTTTTCCGTATCCTCAGCAGTCAGTTTGGATACGTCCTCGGTGATGAGACGGTGAAGTTCAGCGGTTGTGTGCTGACGGGTGCGCAGGTAGGGGATGTTGCTCCGGTCGAGTATCTGCTGGGTAATTTTGCCGATCGGACTGATTCCCGGGATGACCAGCCCGACGATTTTCTCACGGTATTCGGGAATATGGTAGAGGTTTGCCAGGGTAACCAGCAGTTCGTCGCGGCTGCTGGTGACGATGATGAGCGAAGAGTCCTTCAGCAGTTCGGCGACCCTTTGGGTAGATGAGGCACCTATCTGCACGTGGTTTATGATGCGTCGGGCATCGAGGGGGTTGCCGTTGATGGGAAGGTCAAGGAGTGTGGAGACACGGTGGAGTGTGGGGTTGGCCAGAACGGGCTGGTAATCGAACCCGGCAAGGACCTGGAACGGTTCTCCGGCAAATGCCCTGCGCAGGTAGTCGAGAGTTCGGTCGCGTTTTTCGGGGAACAGCTTGTTCGCCAGGATCGCCCGCACGTCAACCCCTTCCTTCTCGAAGAGGGCAAGGTTGGCATAAACGGAATCCACAACGTTGCCGATCCCCCCACCGGTTACCATCAGCACCGATGCGCCGAGCATCCGGGCGATACGGGCATTGGACATCCCCATGACCGACCCGACTCCCACATGCCCCGACCCTTCAATGACAAGGAAGTCGCACTTGTTCTCCAGTTCGGTACAGGCGTCCATGATCCGGCGTTGCAGTTGTTCGACCGGAAGTTCGCCGTCGATGGCTTTTCTGGTCGAGTCCGGGTGAAGGACCAGGGGTGACATGAGATGCAGATCGTTTTCCAGTCCGAATACCTGGGCAATCAGAGCGGCATCCTTGTCGACCTCGATGTTGTTGATGACGGTCAGCTTCGGGCCAAAAGGCTTGATAAACCCGACACGGCCGTATTTTTTCCGGGCAAGGTGCAGCAGAAACAGACTCGTTGTCGTTTTACCGATATTCTTGCCGGTTGCGGAAATGAAGACCTTTCGTGCCATGACATCCACCTGCCTTGTCGAGAGCTATCCCCCAAGATATGAAACAGGGGGCAGGCTACCAGCAGCTCGTAACCTGTCCCCCTGCGAAATCAATATCGTGAAGGGGGCTACTTGTTATGCCCTCTCCCTTTTCCATGACCCTTGCCCTGGCCTTGACCCGGCTGATTGGCCGGCTGGCCAGTGAGAGAGAAATCACCCCGTTTGAGGGCGTGGAATTCAGGGGACCCCGGCTTTATACCCAGGCTTTTAGCCATTACTCCCCACCCTTTTCCTTTTTTGGACTGATAAACCTTCATGACTCTATCTGGGGGAACGTTCGCCATCTGGCTGAGCTGGTAGATCATAAAGGCATCGGCAGGCTCTTTCACTGAGCCGATAACGGCGCTTACCTGGACGCCGGGGATGCCGAACTGTGCGCTCAGTCTGCCGGAAAAGCCGGTGAGGTCCGCGCTGGCCTGGACATTCAGGTTCGAGAGGAAGCTGTCGAGTCCGCCGCCTGCGACCGCTGTGCCTGCCAATGCAAGTACTGCAAGTACTGTGAGAAGAATCCGTTTCATGCTGTTCTCCTTCTGGATGTTGGATAGTGGCAAATCGCCACAACGTTCCAAAGATTAGAGGAGGTGAGGTCGAGAGTCAAGGATAAATATCGGGGATGGACGGGGCTCAATGCCCTGCGGGTAAGACTTGGTTATGCAGTCCGTTGAAGCGAAAAAGAAAATCATTTTCAAAAAACTCAATTTCCGGTATGATGCAAGTAAGAGAAGTTGTAGCCGGAAGGGGGGATTATGATGAGAACCACTGATTATGAAAGGGTCTGTTACCTGACAGAGCAGCGGGACGAAAGGGTTCCGTTGAGAAACATACGGACTGGCAAGGTTGGATATTCATTCGGCTGCACCCACGAAGGGGAAACGGTGCAGGTGAAGCTTGAAAACGGTGAACTGGATACGTGGGAAAGGGAGGCGTGCAGGGAGATAACCAACTGACCGGGTGTTGCAGTGATAGCGGAAAGGGGGAGGGGCCATGACGGCCTCTCCCCCTTTCCGTGAATCCATCCGGTCGCGCGAACCGATGTAAGGTTGCTGCGGCATGGATGATCAGAGCATGAGGATCTTTTCTCGGAAGATGAGAATCTCCAGGGCGAGGGTGGCTTTGGTCAGGAGTTTCTGCAGGTCGGGAACCAGGGTGTTCAGGTCTTCATCTCCCTCGGCATAAACGATGTTGACCAGTCGTCCGCCGATGAGGACCGGCATGAGAAGTACTGCAGCCGGTTGGCCACCGCCGAGTGCGTCGTAGAGGAGATGGTTGATCGGGGTCTCCTTCATCGGTCCGAGGTAAATGCCGGCACTATCGGCAACGGTCTTCAGGACGGAAGGTTCGGTGAGGGGGAAACGAAGGTTATCGATGCCGGTGATAGTCATTTTCCGATCAAAACCCTTCCAGAAGTTGGCTGAATGGTCCTTGATCCTGAAAAGCGCTGCCCGCCGCACTCGTCTCCCCAACTCGGTTATCAGTAGATCGGAGATCTCTTCGCTATTCTCGGCATAGGCGAGACCGTTAGAGACCGCATCAGGCTGGAAGCGGCGTATCTGCTCCGACCATGCACCATCCTCGACGATTTCGAGGTCTTCAAGGTACTCCTCCCGATCTTCCTCCTGTTCTGGTGGCTTGTGGGGTACAGGGGCAGGCAACGGTGGTGGCATCTGCTCAGGCTGTACTGTAGGTTTAGGCTTTACCGTCGGTTTAGGTTTTAATGTTGGCGTAGGTATAGTCGGAACCGGCTGTTCAAGCTGCGCGGTTTTTGCATCAACATTCGGCGCTGGAGCCGTAAAGACGGGCTGTTGCGGTTGAGGTGCGTCGCTCGCCTGCTTTCGCACCTCTAAGATTTCGATGATGTGCTGATAACGGGGGGGCATATCCGCCTGGTAATACTTGCTGAGCGCCTGAATGAGCCTGACTTCGGGTGTTATGAGGGGGCGGACGATAAAGCCGGTTATGAAGCCGATCTCGTCAATGGCTTTGAGGTCCGCTGGGTCGGACATGACCAGGCTGAGTCGTTTTTTATCGAGTTTAATGGGGATAACGCCGTATTTAATGGCCATGTCACGGGGGAGCAGGTCGATGGTCTCCTGGGGTATCGTCAGGAGCTGTTTGGGTGAAACGTAGGGAACGGCGAGCTTGTTGCTCAGGAACCGGGCCAGTTCTTCTTCGCTTATGTACCCCATTTCAATGAGGCTGGTCCCGATTTTGCCGCCGAAGATGACACGGTTTTTCAGCGCGTCGTCAAATTGGACACGGGTTATGAGCCCTGCGTTGAGCAGCATGTCAAGCAGCGTGATTGCCACGAGTGCCTCCTTGAGGGCGCCGGCCGACGTCCCCGATTTTCAAATGGGGGTACTATACCATAAAATAGAGTGGATTAAAAACGTTCATGCCGCGATCACCTTCACTCGTAGGGGAGTGCCGTAAGCTGGTCGTCGTGCCGGAGCGTGTCAGGTCCTTGGTTCGGTCCTGGTGATCATGCTGAGATGGTCGAGGCCCAGCAGTTCTTTTGCTTCCAGCATCGATGCGGCATAGCCGTCCTTGCAGTTGGGGAGTATCCCGTTGGGGGTGCCGTCCTCCTGCCACGGCCAGCCGGTGCGAACGAGCATGAGCAGGACCATTTCAAGCGTGTCCCGTCTCTTCCGGAGTCCGGCGATCTCTTCTGCGGCTTCCTCCAGAAGCGCCCGGTCCATTATGCGATTATCACCACTTGATTTTAATCGTTCCAGAACATCCGGCATGGCAGTTCCTTTCTGGTTCTGGACAGTCAAATTTCCAGTTCCCGTTTTTCGGGCGGGTTCGTACGATTGAAACAAAAGCCCCCGGTCGTTTGGCAACCGGGGGCTTTGTCGTTTTTCGGGAGAGTTACAGCCCGAGCTGCTTGAAGAAGTCATTCCCTTTGTCATCCACCAGGATGAATGCCGGGAAGTCCTCAACCTCGATCTTCCAGACCGCTTCCATCCCCAGTTCGGGGAAGTCGATGCATTCTACTTTCTTGATGTTCTCTTCGGCAAGCACCGCAGCCGGGCCGCCGATGGAGCCGAGGTAGAATCCGCCGTACTTCTTGCAGGCGTCCGTTACCTGCTGGCTCCGGTTCCCCTTGGCGATCATGATGAGCGAGCCTCCCTTGGCCTGGAGCAGGTCAACGTAGGAGTCCATCCGGCCGGCGGTGGTGGGTCCGAAGGAACCGGAGGCTTTACCTTTCGGGGTCTTGGCCGGGCCGGCGTAGTAGATCGGATGTTTGAGGAGGTATTCGGGGAGCGGCTTGCCGGAGTCCATGATCTCCTTGAACTTGGCGTGGGCGATGTCGCGGCCGACGACGATGGTCCCGTTCAGAAGCAGGGGGGTGGAGACCGGGTGCTTGGAAAGCTCGGCCAGTATCTCTTTCATCGGTTTGTTGAGGTCGATTTTTACGCCATGTCCATGCTTGCCCCGGTACTGTTCAGGTATAAGACGTCCCGGATTCCGGTCCATCTCCTCGACGAACAGGCCGTCCTTGGTGATCTTGGCCTTGATGTTCCGGTCGGCGGAACAGGAAACCGCCATGCCGACAGGGCAGGAGGCGCCGTGGCGGGGGAGACGGATGACCCGGATGTCGTGGGCGAAGTATTTGCCGCCAAACTGGGCGCCTATACCGAGTTTCTGAGCCGCAACCAGGAGCTTGTTTTCCAGTTCGACGTCGCGGAACGCCTGGCCGTGCTCGTTTCCTGTGGTGGGGAGGGTGTCCAGGTCGTGGGCAGAGGCGAGTTTGACCGTCTTCATGCAGGCGTCAGCACTGGTGCCGCCGATGACGAAGGCGACATGATAGGGGGGGCAGGCGGCTGTCCCCAGGTATTTCATCTTGTCGACGAGGAATTTTTCAAGTTTCTCGGGGGTAAGGAGCGCCTTGGTTTCCTGGAAGAGCATGGTCTTATTGGCGGAACCCCCTCCCTTGGCAATGAAGAGGAACTTGTAGTAGTCGCCGTCGGTGGCCATGATGTCGATCTGGGCCGGCAGGTTGGTGCCGGTGTTCTTCTCTGCATACATATCGAGGGCCACGGTCTGGGAGTAGCGGAGGTTCTCTTCGGTGTAGGTCTTGTAGATCCCCTTGCTGAGCCACTCTTCGTCCTTGACGCCGGTCCATACCTGCTGTCCCTT
The DNA here is from genome assembly GCA_021848385.1 of Deltaproteobacteria bacterium. Lineage (GTDB taxonomy): Bacteria > Desulfobacterota > Desulfuromonadia > Geobacterales > Geobacteraceae > Geomobilimonas. The sequence goes on along the minus strand of JAJZUQ010000036.1, from coordinate 15,200 downwards.
TTTGGCGACAACGGTTGCGGTGCCGGTATCCTGGCAAACAGGGAGTTCAAAATTGGCGGCGATCTCGGCGTTGCGCAGGAAGGCCATGGCAACACCCTTGTCGTTCATGGATGCTTCCGGGTCAGCAAGAATCTTGGCGACCTGCTCGTTGTGTGCGGGGCGGAGGAGGAAGGAGACGTCCCGCATCGACTCGTTGGCCAGGATGGAGAGTGCCTCGGGGCAGACCCGAACCACATCCTTGCCGGCGAACTTGTCTACTTCCACGTATTTCTCCGAGCCTTCGATCTTGCGGTACTTGGTCTCGTCTTTGCCGAGGGGGAACGGGTCCTGATACTTGAATTCGGGGGTTGCCATAATCTCTTTTTCTCCTTTCGATGGATTGAATGGTAAAGCTGATCCGGATGCCGGGATTGCGGAGCATTTGCCGGAAACCCCATCACCTGAGCTCGGGGCTTATAATCGAAGTGTATACAGTATGCTGTTCGGGCATAGTATTGGAAAAATTTGATTTTGTCGAGAGGGAAGTTTGGCCATAGGGGGAAATACAGGATATACTAACAAATCTGATGGAATATGTTACCTGTGTCTTCGGGGAGCGTTCACATGTTAATGGAGTCCTTTGAAAAATTGCCGAAATGGTCCATCGTGATGATTGGCATGCTGTTGGTGCTGGCTGTAGGGTACATAGACTATATAACCGGCGACTACTCGGTTTTTGTTCTGTATGCCCTGCCGGTTTTCATGGTTGCCTGGTTCGCCGGTCTGAAGCCGGCCATGTTCATCAGCCTGCTGGCCGGGTTGGCCAGATTCTCCGCTGATCAGTCTCTTGGTTCGTTAGAACGCCTGTATGCCTGGAATGCCGGCCAGGATATGTTCTTCCTGATGATAGTTGCGGTACTCATTGCCTATCTGCACAAGGTACTGGAGTAAGAAACGCTGCCCGAGTGGCTGAACGTCGGTCAGCCCCAGGATGAGCGTGACAGGCGAGCAGGGTTGCTGCAAAGCGTGTCCATGCTGGGAGGGTCAGTGCGTTTCAGTTTATTCCTTTCCTCTGGCTGATTTGCGAACGACAAAAGGCGCGGAGCATCAAGCTCCGCGCCTTTTCGTATAGGTTGCATAGTCGCGATTACTGGCCCAGCGCCGCCTTGAGGTCCGCTTCCGGTGTGGTGATCGGGCCGAGGTTGAAGTTCTGCACCAGGAAGTCGAGGACGTTGGGGGTGATGAAGGCCGGCAGGGCCGGGCCGATCTTGATGTTCTTGATCCCCAGGTGGAGGAGGGAGAGGAGGATGACAACTGCCTTCTGCTCGTACCAGGAGAGGATGAAGGAGAGCGGCAGTTCGTTGACGCCGCAGTTGAAGGCACCGGCCAGGGCCAGGGCGATCTGCAGGGCCGAGTAGGCGTCGTTACACTGCCCCACGTCCAACAGGCGCGGAATGCCGCCGATGTCACCAAACTCCAGCTTGTTGAAGCGGTACTTGCCACAGGCCAGGGTCAGGATGACGCAGTCCTGGGGTACCTTCTCCGCCAGTTCGGTGTAGTAGTTGCGACCAGGCTTGGCGCCGTCGCAGCCGCCGATGAGGAAGAAGTGCTTGATGGCACCCGCCTTCACTCCCGCAATCACCTTGTCGGCAACGCCGAGGACGGCATCATGGCCGAAGCCGGTGAGGATCTCCTTGTCTGGCGCGTCAGTGAGCTCGGGACATTCGAGGGCCTTGTTGATTACCTCGCTGAAGTTCCAGCCGGTGATGTGCTTGATGCCGGGCCATCCCACCTGTCCCCACGAGAAGAGGCGGTCCTTGTAGGAGTCGGCGGGGCGCTGGATGCAGTTGGTGTTGAAGATGATGGCGCCGGGGAAGTTGGGGAACTCCTTGTGCTGGTCCTGCCAGGCGCCGCCGAAGTTGCCGTAGAGATGGGAATACTTTTTCAGTTCCGGGTAGGCGTGGGCCGGGAGCATCTCGCCATGGGTGTAGATGTCGATCCCTTTCCCCTCGGTCTGCTTCAGGATCTCCTCAAGCATGCGCAGGTCATGGCCGGAGACGAGGATCCCCTTGTTCTTCCTTGTGCCGATCGGGACCTTGGTCGGAACCGGCTTGCCGTAGTGGGCGATATGCCCCTTATTGAGCATCCCCATCACCTTGATGTTGAGCTTGCCGCACTCCATGGCGAGGCCGACGAAGTCCATGAGCCCCTTGGAGGCGTCAGCGGTGGCAGCCAGCGCCTTGTGGAAGAAGGCGAAGACCTCCTCGTCCTTCTTCCCGAGGATGAAGGCGTGGTCCGCATAGGCAGCCATCCCCTTGAGGCCGTAGATGAGGATCTCGATGGCGGAGCGGATGTCCTGGTCGCTGTTCTGGGTGTTGATCCCATGCTCTTTCCCCTGCGCGACGAGCCCGGCCAGGTCGCCGGCAATGACCCAGGCGGCGGGGCCGGTGGTGATCGCGGGGGCGCTGGCGCCGTTCTTGGTGCGGTAGGCGGTCTCGTAGATCGCCTTGATCTTTTCCTTGCTGTCAAAACATTTGCGGAGTTTGCCGGAGAGGCTGACCGGATCGAAGTCCACATTGGTGACGGTGGTGAAAAGCCCCTCGATCAGGAACAGGTCAACCGTCTCGTCCTTTGCTCCCAGTTCCCGCGCCTTGTCTGCATAGATTGCGAGCCCTTTCAGTCCGTACAGCATCAGGTCCTGGAGTGCGGCCACTTCAGGGTTCTTGCCGCAGACACCGATCACTTCGCAGCCGGTTCCCTTTGCTGCCTGTTCACACTGGTTACAAAACATTTCTGACATGGACATCCTCCTTGGTAGAATGGTGGGGGAGTTCCCCCGCGTAGGTAAAGGGCTCTTCGATTATAGCCCGTCGGCGTTGCTTTGCAACGTTGCCTGGTACCGAAAGTACACCGACCGGATGTCCAAATCCTTGACCTTGGTCAAGAGCCTGCAGAAAGATAGGTGCCCCTGAAATTACATCATCTCCGAAAATTTTGTTGCTGCAGTGAGCCTTTGTCTGCCAATCATACCGCTGCCTCTGCCTCTACAAACGCAAGCGCCGCCGCTTCTAAGTTCGGCCAAGGGTGATAGACATGTTAGTTGATCTCCATAGATGTTTTCTCTTTCCACGCTGCAAACTCCAGGGGGCGAATGCCGAAACGGATGGCGTTCCCCTCGTGCAGGCTTGCAAACTCTTCCAGAACCAGGGTAACAAACTTGTCGTGGTCCTCATTGGCCACTGCCGGAGGAATGACTGCCCGCACCGCTTTATTGGTTGGCCGTTGCTGGCGGTGGACGATTGCTTTGATTGTTTCGCTGAGCGCCTGCCGATACCGCAGGCGGAAGGTATCGGGTGGGACCAGTTCCTGGCGGATCGCCAGATACTGTTGACAGGAGCGTTCATACGCCCAGACAAAGACATCGCGCAGCAGTTCGATCCGGTTCAGTTCGTACACGCCGAGCATGGCTTCGATATAGGCCCGTTCCGGCACATCGATGAAGGAGAGCGGACAGAGGTTGTGCCGGATAAGCGGAATGTTGGCGGCCAGTCGGGATACCCGCTTGTTGACATCCTCAAACGGCTGCAGGTACGGCAGATGCACCATGACGAAGAAAGCCTGCTCGAATGGGTCATTAATCTCTTTGGCCATGGTGAGAATGATCTTGAACAGCTCTTCCAGCCTTTGCGGCATGGCCATAGGCAGGTAAACGCTGCCACCTATATCCACCGGCCGGTGACGGATTCGCCCGCAGGCACTGCGATCAGCCAGGAGGCCGTCGGAGAGAAGGGCGTGCAAACTGTACATGGTGTAAGGGGCCAAATCGACCAGATCGGCTTCGTTCACCAGTAACTCGATAGCGGCCTTGTGGTTGAGGATCATCTGGGTTTCTAGAGCATCCTTACCTTCGGCAGCCTGGCCGAACTCGATCAGCCGCTCTGTGTCGAGACGGTTATAGGTGTTCCCTTCGAGGCGTGATGAAGCCCAGGAAAGATCGATCAGCAGGCGGCTAAGGATATCCCGGGCAAACGTGCCGGCCGGTCGCTCCTCATCAGGAGGGGTGCCGATCTGGCGGAGTTGTCCCTGCAGTTCAAGCGGCAGATAATGGGTCTCATTGGGATAATACGACTCGAGAAATCCCTGATTATAGCCGACAGGCGTACGCATTTGGCGCGGTTGGCGGACATAGGTTCTGATCTCCTCGCTTTCGGGGGACAGGGGGACATAGGATTCAAACGATGCTTCGAGTGAGGCTTTAGCTTCAAGGACTGCCTGAAAAACAGCTCCATGAACAACGGGTTTATATAGTCGTCCTTTTTTTTCGCCGGACAAGACAATTCGCCCCATTTCGTGTAACGTTGCAAGTCGACGCAGTAAGGTCCGGCGCTGCATCACGATCCCATGTCGGGAGAGTTCGATCTCTATCCCGGAGACATTGATCCCTTCCGAATGTCCGGAAACGCACTGCTCAATCAATGACAGCTCTTTGCTGGCAGTATCTCTTGCCATGGCATGACCTCATCTCAGTTATTTTTCTGACAGCATTTATACCTATATCTGTCCGAAAAGTCAATTTAACAGACAGTAAAATTGTCGTAAAAATAAATTTAAGACGTTTTTTAGGACAAAACGGACACTACTTCAGTACGAACTCTCGGTCAAGAATCGACAGAGGCCCCACCTTCCAGACGATCAGCCTGGAGGCTGGCCCAGACGAGCCACTTGCGAACCTGCTTTCCGGCTCGATCAACAGGCAGATAACCAGATAAAAAAAGCTGCATCCCCAACGCGGAGTGCAGCTTAAAAGTTAGATTATTAAGTAAATGTTAGATACGGGGCAGAGACAGGCTAAAAGGGGCATTTCCCCGTCATAAATACTAGGTCAGGTTCCAGACGATCATTTCCCAGATATCTTTCCAGCTTTTTCCCACCTCATTGACGACAGTCGGCTCGAAGCCGCAGTGCATCATGCACTGTGCGCAACGCTCGTCCTTGCCGACTCCGTACTTGCTCCAGTCGGTCTTTTCCATCATCTCACGAAATGAGGAATAGTGGGTGTCGGTAATGAGGTAACAGGGTGCCTTCCAGCCGCGGGGGTTGCGGGTCGGGTTCCCCCACGGGGTGCACTCCAGCTTTCGCTCCCCCTTGAGGAATTTGAGGTACATGGGGGTGGAGTAAAAGCGGAACCGCTTGCTCATCTCGTAGACCTGCTCGAACTTCCGCTCGATATCCCGCCGCTCAAGGAAGAGTTTCTCGCCAACCGCCTCATAGCCGAAGCCGGGGGCTACCAGGATGCCGTCCACCCCCAGGTCGGTCAACTGGGAGAAGAGCATTTCGATCTCGATGAGATCGGTCTCCTTGAAGATGGTGGTGTTGGTGCAGACCCGGAAGCCGCGCTCCTTTGCCTTGGCGATTGCTGCTATCGCGGTCTTGAAGGTCCCCTTCCGCTCCAGTATCCGGTCGTGGGTCTCTTCCAGACCGTCCATGTGGATGTTGAGGGTGAAGTTGGGGTGGGGCTCCATGTTGTCCAGGGCCTTTTCCAGGAGCAGGCCGTTGGTGCAGAAGTAGATGTGCTTCCCCCGGGCGAGTACTCCCTTGATGAGGTCGAAGATGGGGGGATAGAGGAACGGCTCGCCGCCGGTGATGGTGACCACCGGGGCCGGGCACTCGTCAACCGAGGCGAGGCACTCTTCCAGGGACATCATCTCCTGGATGGTATCGGCGTACTCGCGGATCCGGCCGCACCCCGAGCAGGCAAGGTTGCAGAGATGGGTCGGTTCCAGCATCAGCACCAACGGGTATTTGTCGACCTTGTTCATCTTGTTGGCGATGATGTATTTGGTGAGGTCGTAGTTCAATTTCCAGGGGAAACGCATATCATCCTTTCTAGGGGAAACGCGGCTTTTCCGCTATCTCGGCGTTGCCCGGCAGGATTCCTTGTGCGGCGTAGCACTGCTACGCCTCCGCGTCATCCTTTGGGCGCCTTGACCTAGCGAAAAATCCACGTTTCTGGTGTTAATAGTGATCGTGGAGACTTCACGTGGTTGTTTGAAATTCGCCGGGTTACTTCACCCGTGCCAGGGCCGGCTTCCCCTTCTGCTGGAGAAAGTCCTCTGCACTGGCAGCGATGCCGGCGGCGTCAAGGCCGAGATCGGCCCGCAGCTGGGGCTGGGGACCCTGCTCGATAAAACGGTCGGGGATGCCGAGCCGTTTGACCCGCACTCCAGTGACCCCTTCCTGCTCCAGGAGCTCCAGGACCGCGGAGCCGAATCCCCCCTGCAGGGCGTTTTCCTCAACGGTGACGAGGCAGCCGGTCCGGGCTGCAGCCTCCATGATCAGTTCACGGTCAAGAGGCTTGACGAAACGGGCATTGATAACGGTCGCGCGGATGCCCCGTTCTCCGAGCCTTGTCGCAGCTTCCAGGGAAGGGTAGACGGTGCTGCCGATGGCGATAATGGCCAGGTCGTTGCCGTCCGCGAGTATCTCCCCTTTGCCGAGGGGAAGTTCGGTCAGCTCCTGGTCCAGTCGGACCCCGTAACCGTTACCGCGGGGGTAGCGGAGGGCGATGGGGCGATCGGCGTAGATGGCGGTCTTCAGCATGTGCTGCAGCTCGTTCTCGTCCTTCGGCGCCATGAGAATCATTTCCGGCAGGTGGCGGAGATAGGAAAGGTCGAACACGCCGTGGTGGGTCGGGCCGTCGTCCCCCACGAGGCCGGCACGGTCCAGCGCCAGGGTGACCGGGAGTTTCTGCAGGCAGATGTCGTGGAATACCTGGTCGTAAGCGCGCTGGACAAACGTCGAGTAGATGGCGGCAACCGGCCGGAACCCGTCGGCGGCAAGGCCGGCGGCGAACGTGAGGCCGTGCTGTTCGGCGATCCCCACGTCGAAGAACCGTTCCGGGTAGGCCCGGGCAAAAGGGGTCAGGCCGGTTCCATCGGGCATGGCGGCGGTTATGGCGACTATCTTGGGATCATTGGCGGCCAGCTTGACCAGCGTTTCGCCGAAGATACCGGTGTAGGACTTGGCTCCTCCCTTGGCGGCAGTCACTTTGCCGGTTGCCACGTCGAAGGGGCCGACGCCGTGGAACTGGTCCGGGTTCTCTTCGGCGGGGGGATACCCCTTCCCCTTGGTGGTCATGACGTGGATAAGGACCGGACCCTCCAGGTCACGGGCATTTTCCAGCATTTCAATCAGGTGAGGGAGGTTGTGTCCCTGGAGGGGGCCGAAATAGTCAAATCCCAGGGCCTCGAACAGGGCGCCGGGGGTGAGGAAACCCTTGAGGGAGTTCTCCGCTTTCCGGGCAAAATGGAGGATGTTGCCACCGATGGTGGGGATGCCCTCCAGGAGTTCCTTCATCTCCTTCTTCAGGTCCCGGTAGTAGTTGCCGGTCAGCTTCTTGGAGAGGAAGCTGGAAAAGGCGCCGACATTTTTGGAGATGGACATCTCGTTGTCGTTCAGGATGACGATCAGGTTTTTTTTCAGGTGGCCTGCCTGGTTCAGGGCCTCGAAGGCCATGCCGCCGGTCATGGAACCGTCGCCGATGACGGCGATAACCTTGTTGTCACTTCCCCGCAGGTCACGGCCGACCGCCATACCGAGCCCGGCGGAGATGGAGGTGGCGGAGTGCCCGGCGCCGAAGGCGTCGTGGGGAGATTCGGAGCGTTTCGGGAAACCGCTGATCCCCTGGTACTGTCGCTGGGTGTGGAACTGTTCGCGGCGGCCGGTGAGGATCTTGTGGGTGTAGGCCTGGTGCCCGACGTCGAAGATGATTCGGTCGGCCGGCGAGTTGAAGCAGTAATGGATGGCCAGGGTAAGTTCCACGCACCCCAGGTTGGATGCCAGGTGGCCGCCGGTCTGGGAGACATTGTCCAGCAGGAAGCGGCGCAGTTCGGCGGCCAGTTCCTCAAGTTTCGCCTGCGGCAGTTTTTTTAGGTCCGCAGGACTTTCTATCTGATTAAGCAAAGGGTACATATGCGTTCTCCTCAATCCGCTGTCACGTTCATTATTCGATGTTTTGAACGTTGAACGGATTTTACCTTGCGTAGCCGTTTGTGCGGAACCATGCTACCGCCCGGGCCAACGCCTCCCGGGCCGGCCGCTGGGGCAGTCCCAGTTCCCGTACTGCCTTCCGGGAGTCGAAATACATGAACTTCTTTGCCATCTGCACACCCGCAAGGGGTATGAGCGGTTCCTTGCCGGTCAATCGCGACAACCCCTCATTGAGGTAGGCGGCGAGCAGGATCGGGGTGTGGGGGAGGCGGAACCGGGGCGCCGGAAGGCCTGCCAGCTCCTCCAGCAGGGCAAATATCTGCCGGAGGGTCAGGTTTTCGTTTCCCAGAATGTATTTCTCGCCGATCCGCCCCTTCTCCGCCGCCAGGATATGTCCCCTGGCGCAGTCCTCCACGTCGATGATGTTGAGGCCGGTATCCAGGTAGGCGGGCATCTTCCGGTTGAGGAAGTCGACGATGATCTTGCCGGTCGGTGTCGGTTTCACGTCCAGAGGGCCTACGGGGGTGGACGGATTGACGATGACCAGCGGCAGCCCGCGGGGGATGAAACTCTCCGCCTCCCGTTCGGCCAGGAACTTGCTCTTCTTGTAGTGGCCGACCATGTCTGCCAGCGTGACGGGCGTGGACTCCGTTCCCGGTGTCCCGTCCCCCGGATTCCCCAGGGTGCCGACGCTGCTCGTGTAGACCACCCGGGATATGCCGACCTTCAAGGCCGCTTCCAGGATGTTGCGGGTTCCGTCCACGTTGCTTGCATACATGGCGGCCGGGTCCCTTGTCCAGAGCCGGTAGTCGGCGGCGGCGTGGAAGAGCCTCTCGCACCCCTCCATCCCGCGTATGAGAGAATCCGGGTCCCGCAGATCGCCGGTGCATATCTCGACGTCCAGTCCCTGCAGGTTGCGCAGGTCCGCACCTGGTCTTGCCAGAGCCCTGACCGTCCAACCGTCCCGGAGCAGTTCCCTGACCAGGCTGGCGCCTATGAAACCGGTGGCACCGGTTACGAAAACATTCATATATTCCGCGCTACTTCGTCAGGTTCCGGTACGTGCCAAGAGCCATGAGGGGGAAGCAGTTCCGGTAGATATGGTACTTGATCATGAAGTACTTGGGGAAGCCGGTGCCGGTATACTGGTCCTCGTCCCAGGTTCCGTCGCTCTTCTGCTGGTCGAGCAGGTACTGGATCCCCCTGGCGACGGTGGATGAATCAGCTTCCCCTGCTGCCATGAGGGACAGAAGTGCCCACGCGGTCTGAGAGGCGGTGCTTTCGCCACAACCGGCAAGGGTCGGATCGTGGTACGATTGACAGGTCTCACCCCAGCCGCCGTCCAGATTCTGTTTCGATTTGAGCCAGTTGACCGCCCGCTGGATGTAGGATTGGGCCGGATTTTCCCCAATGGCCGCCAGGCCACAGAGGACCGACCAGGTGCCGTAGATGTAGTTAACCCCCCAGCGTCCCCACCAGCTGCCGTCCGGTTCCTGGTTCTGCTTGACGAAGTCGAGGGCGCGGACCGCCGCCGGATACTCCTTGCCGTAGCCGAAGGTACCCATCAGTTCCAGCATCCGTCCCGTCAGGTCCGCCGTCGGCGGGTCGATAAGCGCTTCGAGGTCGGCGAAGGGGATCTTGTTCAGGAGGTACTTGGTGTTATCCTTGTCGAAGGCACCCCAGCCTCCGTTCCTGCTCTGCATGCCGAGGCACCAGTCAATGCCGCGCTTGATCGACTGGTCCTTCGACTTGCGGTTCTTCACCGCCACATCCTTGATGGCCAACATGACGAACCCGGAGTCGTCCACGTCCGGATACCAGTCGTTGAGGAACTCGAAGGCCCATCCTCCCGGTTTCAGTTCCGGGCACTTTATCTTCCAGTCTCCGTCCCTGCGGATCTCGCGATCGATCAACCATTCAGTTGCCTTGACCAGCGCCGGGTGGTCGGTCGGCACTCCGGCATCGACAAGCGCCTTGAGGGCGAGGGCCGTGTCCCAGACGGGGGAGATGCATGACTGGAGCACGAGACTGTCGTTGTCTTCGATGCTGAAGTTGGCCAGGGCCTCCAGTCCCTTGACTACCGCAGGGTGGTCGTTGTCATAGCCGAGGCAGTGGAGCGCCAGCACGGAGTTGAGCATGGCCGGCTGGATCCCTCCCCAGTCGCCTGTCGATTCCTGGTGATCCAGAACCCACTTTTCGGCGATGGCCATCCCCTTCTTCATGAACGGCCGGACCGGACTGCTCTCATACACCTTGAGCATGTGGTCCACGCCGATGAAAAAGTTCTTCCAGGTGAGGATGCCGTCTTCTTTGGTGAAGGTGTAATCGATGGGGCGTGGCGGCCGGACGTAGAGTTCCTGCACCCGTGACTGGGGAGGGAGCTTGTGCACCGGCCTTTTGGCCATGACGATGGAGAGAGGAGTGATGGTGGCCCGGGACCAGCTGGATAATTCGTAAAGATTGAAATAGGCCCAGTTGGGGAGGAGCATCAGTTCGATCGGCATGGAGGGGACGCCGAACCAGGCGAACTCGCCGAACAGGGCGAGGAATATCTTGGTGAAGACGCGGGTTTTTATGATGCCGCCGTTGTCCAGAACGAACTTCCGCGCCTTGACCATGGCTGGATGGTCTTCGCCATACCCCGCCAGCTTGAGGGCAAAATAGGTCTCCACGGTGGTGGAAAGGTCGCCGGGCCCGCCGTAGTAGATGGCCCAGAACCCCTCTTCCGTCTGCTTGGAGAGGAGGTAATTCGCCATCTTCCGCTCTTTCTGTTTGTCCACCATGCCGAGGAGGTGGAAGAGCATGACGTACTCGGCGGTGATGGTGCAGTTTGACTCCAGCTCCGCCCACCAGTAACCGGTAGGGAGCTGTTCACGGAAGAAGAAGTCGCGGCTCCGGGCGATTGCCTGGTCCAGGGGGCTCTGGGCTTCTTCTTCCTTCTTCTTCCAGAGAGAGGGAGGAAGATGGTGTATTTTTGCCGCCGGTTTCGTGTCAGCCGGGGAACTTGATTCTCCGTTACTACCGTTGAATGATGTCAGGGCGTGGGAAATTGGATATTTGCACGACTTCATCGTCTCGGGTTCTCCTTGGGGTTGCAGCGGCTCTTCGTCCCTGCGTGGTACATGGATGGGTATCTTTATTACAAGCGGGTATTTGTATCATAATTTGTTGCCAAGGTACATATTTTTCGTGTAATCCATACGTTATCGTAACAATCAAGGGTGTTCGGAGGGGTGGAGGTGCCTGGTTGATTTCCTTTGTCACTCTGTGCTAGGGTGACCACCAGAAAATATGCAGAGCGAGGTTGCATGAAAACGGATAACAGGACATATCGTGGTTTTTTCGGCGTCATCGTCAGGCATCCCCGTCTGATCTTGACGGTGGCACTTTTAGTTTCTCTTCTGGCGGTCATCGTCACGAAACAGCGGCTTCAGTTCCTCACCGGCCGCGATCAGCTGATGCCGGCCAATACCTCATTCAACCGGGACTACAGGGCCTACCGGGCCGAATTCGGCGACCAGGAGGAGATCGCTGTCGTTATTGAAAGCAGCGACAGCACCCAGGCCGGCCGATTCGGCGAACAGCTTGCAGCGAGGCTGTCGGCCGACAGGCAGCACTTTCGCGAGGTGTTCTTCCCCTTCGGCCTCCCCTTTTTCCAGCAAAACGGCCTCCTTCTCATGCCCCGGGAGGAACTTGCCACGTTCACCGCCAACCTGATCAAGGCCGCGCCGACCCTGAAGGCGCTGGCGGCCGCCCCGTCGGTGCAGACCCTCTTCACCCATCTGACCGGCGAAATGGATGCACTGTTGACGGCCCCGTCGGGGCCGTCAGGGCAGGAGCGTCTCGACCGCTTGGTCTTCATGCTCGGCGCCCTGGGAGACGGTATAGGAAGCTTCACCAAGGGGGAGGGCGCGGGTCTTTCCCTCGAAAGCGTCATGTTCCGCCGGGCCGACGGGAGCGAGTCCTCATTCGCCGCCGCCGGCCGCCAGCAGGTGCTGACGGTCCTTCCCGTCAAGGACGAGTCGAGCTTCATGCAATCCGCGGCCTCCATCGATGCCCTGCGCGCCGAGATCGCTACCCTGCGCAAGCTCCCTGAGTTCGCCGGGGTGTCGGTAGGGATCACGGGGACGCCGGTCCTTGAGCACGAGGAGATGGTCACCAGCAAGCGGGACATCACCCTTGCCACGACGATTACTGTTGTTCTCACGATCATCCTGCTCCTCGTCGCCTTCCGCGGTATACTTAACACCGTTGTCGCCATGCTCTCCCTCGGGGTGGCCATCTGCTGCTCATTCGGGTTTGCCACCCTGGCCATCGGCCACCTGAATATCCTCTCCTCGGTCTTTGCTGTCATGCTCATCGGCATCGGCATCGAATACGGCATCCAGATCATCCTCCGGATGCAGGAGGAACTGGGGCGCGGCGCGCAGAAGAACGAGGCGCTCCGGACCGCTCTGGCCCGCAACGGCTGGTCCATTCCCATGGCTGCCGCCACCGTTGCTGCGGCCTTTGCCACCTTCGCCTTCACCGACTTCAAGGGGATCGCCGAGCTCGGGATCATCGCCGCCGGCGGCATCGTCATCTGCGTCATCGTTACCTTCACCGTCCTGCCGGCGCTCCTCGTCATCTTCCCGGCCCGTGCGCCGAAACCTCGCAAAACGGACAGGGAACCGGCCTGGCAGCGGCTCGTCTTCGGCCGCCCCCGCGCCGTCCTGGCCGGTGCGCTCGTTCTCTCCCTCGCCTGTGTCTACCCGCTCGCCCGGAGCGAGTTTGACTACAACCTGATGAACCTCCAGGCCAGGGGGCTCGAATCGGTTACCTATGCCTACAAGCTGATGCGGAGCAAAGAGAACGCCGGCTACTTCGCCGTAGTCATGGCTGACACTGAGGCCGATGCGGCTGAAAAGGCGCGGCGGCTGGAGAAGCTTCCCACCGTTGACCACGTGGTCTGGGCTCGCACCTTCGTCCCTGACGATCAGGCCGAAAAGCTCCGCCTCCTGGCGGCTGCCCGGCAGTCGCTGGACGGGATGAAGACGGTCCCCTACGATGAGGAGCTGCAACTCATGGAGCTCCCGACGGTCTTCGAAAATTTCCGTACCAGGGTCGAGAAGCTGAAAAACCGCCTTGAGCAGGAGAAACGCCCCGAAGCGAAGCAGGTGGGGAGTTTTCTCGCCACGCTCGATCGCTTCTTCGCCACCCTGGAAAAGAAGAAGGATACGAATGCCGCCGGGATGCTCAAGGATTTCCAGGGGGGGATGTTCGCCGAAATGCCCCAGCGTATCGCCATGCTCCGCCAGAGCCTGTCCGCCAAGCCGGTACAGGCGGCCGACGTCCCCCCCCAAATCATGCAGCGCTTCGTCGGCAAAACCGGCAAATATCTGCTCCAGGTCGCCCCGAAGGAGGAGATATTCGCCCGCGTACCCCTCAAGCGTTTTCTGGATGATGTCCGCTCCGTCGCTCCGGCCGCTACCGGCGAACCGGTAATGGTCTATGAGTCCATGACCGTGCTCCGGGATTCCTACCGGAATGCCTTCTTCTTCGCCATCGCCGCCATCGCCGCTATTCTGCTCATCGCCTTCCGGAGCGTCCGCTATGCACTCATCGGCCTGGTCCCTCTGGCGGTAGGGCTTCTCTTTATGGTGGCCGGCATGCGTCTTTTCGGCATCAGCTTCAACTCCGCCAACGTCATCGTTCTCCCCCTGGTTCTCGGTATCGCCGTCGATTCGGGAATCTATCTCATCAACCGCTATCGTCGTGAAGACGAAACACCGCGGCAGGTGGTCCTCTCCAGCACCGGGGTCGGCGTCTTCCTCAACACCCTCACCATCATGGCCAGCTTCGGCGCTCTCATGATTGCCCGGCACCAGGGGGTGTTCAGTATCGGCGCGGTGATGTGCCTCGGGATGGTGGCGTGTCAGATCGCGTTTATTGTTGTCCTGCCGGCGGTACTGGAACTGGCGGGAAAGAAATAGCGAAACGCGCCTTTTGACTCGGCCTGCGGCCGCCCCCTTCGGGGCGCCTTCGCGGTCCAATTCGCGGTGCGAATTGTCCGCAATATCTACGTAAGTCTTCAGAACCACTTGTGCGGCGTAGCGCTGTTTATGCCCGATGTTTGGGTACTACGGCTCCGCACAATTCCTTGACAGCCTTGATCTTGCGAAAAAATCACGTTTCGATGTGGTCCTTATCTAAGAGGCTATCCGAGGTCAGGAGCGATTAATTGCCACTACGAGACGACAAATTAACCGACCTGCGCGGCAGCGTGGCACTCTCCCACCTCTTCCTGCGGGATCGGGTGCGGGCGGGGGACCGGGTGGTGGACGCCACCTGCGGCAATGGCAACGATACGCTGCTGTTGGCGAAACTGGTGGGGCCGGCGGGGCGGGTCTGGGGGTTCGACCTCCAGGAGCGGGCGTTGGACGCCACCCGGCAGCTTCTTGCGTCCGAAGGGTGTCTTGCACAGGTTGATCTGGTTCAGGCGGGACACGAACGGCTCGGGGAATTCGTCACTGACTCGCTAACGGCGGCGATCTTCAACCTTGGCTACCTCCCCGGTGGCGACAAGGGGGTCGTCACCCGGCCGGCGACCACCCTGGCGGCCCTCAACGGGGCTCTCGACCTCCTTCTGCCCGGCGGAATCCTCCTCGTGGTGATGTACACCGGTCATGAGGGGGCAACTGAAGAAGAAAAGGCCGTTCTCGTCTGGGGGAGCGGCCTTGCCCCCAAAGCGTTCAACGTCTGGACAAGCCGCCAGCTCAACCGTCCCCCCACCGCACCATACCTCGTGCTGGCTGAGAAGAGGGATGTACAGTAAGGACCCGTAGAAAAAAGAGGGGGCAAACCGGCCGGTCCGCCCCCTCCCCATCTTTTCACTTTTTACTTTCTACATTTTACCTTTTATCTGTTCACTTTTCACTTTTCACTGTTGCGGCATCCACCCTTTTGACGATCTCTTCCGTCAGGTCCTTGGCGTCCACGTTTTCACCCATGTAGAGAAGCTCCTTCTTTACCACCACTGCGGCATAGCCGTTGGCCTTGCCGTACTCTGTGGCCGCTTTCTCTATGGCCTTGAAGAGTTTGCCGGACAGCTCCTCTTCCCTGGTCCTCATGACTTTTTCCGCGTTCTGTACGAATTTCTGGAACTCTCCCACTTTCTTCTGGAATTCCTTCGCCTTGGCTTCACGCTGCGGGGGGGGGATTGTGGCGATTTTCGCCTCGATGGTCGCTTTCAG
>JAJZUQ010000035.1 GCA_021848385.1 Deltaproteobacteria bacterium | reverse complement strand
TTCCGATCTTCCAGCTTCTCCCACTCCGCACTCTCCGCCCACTCCCGGGTTCCCTCGTGGTCATATCCCTCGCGATGCTTGGGGTGGGTGGTCTCGAAGATATAATCGGTATCGACCGTCACATAGGCGCTGTAACGGGAGCGCATGAGCTGTTCGGCGGTCTGGGCCGGCTGTTTCCCCTTGATGACAGGTTCACAGCAGTCGGCAAAGAAAAGGTTCGAGCCGCAGGGACACTTGGACATGTACATACTCCTTGAAAGAAAATGGGAAGGATTCCCGATGGCCACGTGGAAACGGGTGCCGAGAATCCGACATCCGCTGTATAAACTTTTACCCCCCCGATTGTCAAGCAAAGCGTTGACATATGAAAATCCCCTGCTGAAATAAGATTCGTGTCCCCCATTGCATATCAGCATTATGTGCACATCACCAGATGGTCTGAACTGATCGGGCTGACTCATGTACCCTTTTTCCCCCGCCTCCGCTCCATTCACAAAAGAACTGGATTATCCGTCAGTTGAAACATAACCCTTAAATCAGTACTAAATTTATTTACACTACATGACCCAACGTTCTTGACTATCCGTACCGAAAGACAAAAAGACACCAGATAGTGCATAAAACCATAAAATACTGGCCATAACCGGCTGTTTTTAAGAACTTATTCGCCACACAATACATTTACCTGCGCCAATACTTACCTATTTACACGAATCATCTTTTCCATCCTCGCTTCAGGTAATCAGGTAAGTATACACAATGACAACGATCAGACCACCCTGCTCTCCTACGTGCAAAGACTTCCCATTTCGGCAATTTCCTGCTAGACTACTGCCTCTTGCAGCGCTACTCCACGTACAGGATGAACCAATGAAATACATCAGCACCCGTGGCCAGATCGAACCGGTCGGCTTCAAAGATGCCGTCATGATGGGGCTCGCCACCGACGGCGGGCTTCTTCTCCCTGAGCGGATACCGACCCTTTCTCCTGCAACCATGGACGCATGGCGTGAACTCTCCTACCAGCAGCTCGCCTTCGAACTCATTTCCCTCTATGCCACCGACATTCCGGCGGACGATCTGAAGGAGCTCATCAACCGCTCCTATGCCACCTTCGACAACCGTGAGATCACGCCAGTGGTGCATGAGGACGGGGTCTACATCCTGGAGCTCTTCCACGGCCCGACCCTCGCCTTCAAGGACGTGGCTCTGCAACTCCTGGGGAACCTTTTCGCCTACCTGCTGAAAGAGCGGGGGGAGAAGATGAACATTGTCGGCGCCACCTCCGGCGACACGGGGAGCGCCGCCATCTATGGCGTACGGGGGAAGGAGAACATCAACATCTTCATCCTCCATCCCCACCTGAAGACCTCCCCCATTCAGGCGCTGCAGATGACCACGGTCACCGACGCCAATGTTCACAACATCGCCGCAAAAGGGACCTTCGACGACTGCCAGAACATTGTCAAAAGCCTTTTCAATGATCTCCCCTTCAAGGAGAAGTATGCCCTCGGGGCGGTCAACTCCATCAATTGGGCGCGGGTCCTGGCCCAGGTGGTCTATTACTTCTACGCCTGGTTCCGGGTGACCGACAACGGCGGCGCCAACGTTGCCTTCTCCGTTCCGACGGGGAACTTCGGCGACATCTTCGCCGGCTATCTTGCAAAGCGGATGGGGCTCCCGGTCAGCAAGCTTCTCCTCGCCACCAACGAGAACAACATCCTCACCCGTTTCATAAACGATGGGGATTATTCCCTGGGAGAGGTAGTGCAGACCGTCTCCCCTTCCATGGACATCCAGCTGGCATCCAACTTCGAACGTTACCTCTACTATCTGTTCAATGAAGACCCCGCACGGGTGCGGGATGCCTTCGTTGAGCTTGCGAAATCGCGGCGTATCGCGTTCAGCGAAACGGAACTGGCCAGAGTTCGCGAGGAGTTTCTCTCCCGTTCCGTCAACCAGGAAGAGACCCTGGAGACCATCGCCGCATTCCACAAGGCCACCGGCTATCTCCTCGATCCTCACACTGCCGTCGGTGTCTGCGCTGCAAAAAAATTGTTGCCGGCAGACGCCACCCCGGTCTGTCTCGCCACAGCCCACCCGGCAAAATTCGGCGATGCGGTGGAAAAGGCAACCGGTATTGCTCCACCCTTCCCCGCAGCTCTGTCAGGGATCGACAAGCTCCCGAGCCGCTGTACGGTGCTGGATGCGGACCGGGCGGCAATCAAGGCATTCATAGAAGAAAAGGCCCTTTAACGGGCCTTCTCTTCAACATTCACCAAATACTTACCATACACAGGTAAATATATGCACCACGGTAACATACCGATAGTATGAGCTAATTGTTTAGCTATGCAGATATCAATGACCTGAGGCATTCATCCTGATTATCCTGAATATCCCTGTTAATTTCGATTTCCCATGCACCTGAACTGGAACGACATCGACACCGTCCTCCTCGACATGGACGGGACGCTGCTGGATCGCCACTTTGACGACCACTTCTGGCTGGAGCACGTTCCCCAGACCTACGCACGGAAACACACCCTCTCCGTGCAGGAGGCGAAGGATATCCTCATCCCCCTGTTCCACTCCCAGGAGAAGACCCTTAACTGGACTGACCTTGATTACTGGTCCGACCGGCTCGGGCTCGACATCCCCCTCCTGAAGCAGGAGGTAGACCACCTGATCGCCGTCCACCCCGGTGTGGTGGAGTTTCTACTCTTCCTCAAACAGCACGAAAAGCGCATCTACCTAGTGACCAACGCCCACAGCAAGACATTGGAACTGAAGATGCGGAAAACCCGTGTCGGGCAGTACTTCACCGACATCATTTCAGCCCACGAACTGGGGCTCCCCAAAGAAGAACCTGCCTTCTGGGGAAAACTCAGGGAGAGGATACCCTACGACCCGGCACGCACGCTTCTGGGAGAGGACAGTGAGACCAATCTCTCCACCGCCGCCGCGTATAACATTGGCTACCTCATCTACGTGAGCCGATTCAGCTCCACCGTAACACCGGTCCCCTCATCCCGCTTTACCTCGATCCACTACTTCAGCCAGCTCATTCCGCCGGCGGGCTCCCTGTCGGTCCGACTGTAATATCCCCCCACGCATGAATACATGGTCTTCCCACATTCTCATGGACTTCCGTCGTGGTCTCGGGAGTGAAGGGAAAGTCCGAGCGGCAAGCGGACGCCCGCCGAAATCAACTCCTACGAGTCATGCTGAATGCGGCACTGCATGCCCTTATTACTTGAGCCGGACAAGGTCCGTAGCGAAGGGCCGACCGTAGCGGACGAGACTGCGGCGAATGCCCCCCGCTAACGGTATTCGCAAAAAAAGGGCACCCTTGTGTGGGTGCCCCGTAATGATAAGAAATCGTTGAAACGTGAAAATTACTCCAGGTTGTCTTCGATGCGAATCAGATTACTCTTCTCCCTGATGAAATCCAGCTCGTCGATCTCGGCCAGGGCTGCACGCACGTCTTTTTCCTGGGCCTCATGGGTCATGATGACAATGGGGACCGTTTCGCCGGCGCTCCGACCCTTCTGGATCATGGACTCGATACTGATGCCATGCCGCCCCAGCGCGCCGGAAATTTTGGCCAGCACTCCCGGTTTGTCCAGGGTGCTGAAGCGCAGGCAGTATTTGCTGACGATCTCTCCCATCGGCTTGATGCCGAGCTTTTTCACCCGGCCGTCAAGGTAGCCGAGAGGGGGAGTTCGCCGGCCGATGCCAGCCACGATGTTGCGGGCGATATCCATCAGATCGCCGACAATGGCACTGGCAGTGGGGTCCATGCCTGCCCCGCGGCCATAGAACATGACCGGACCGACAAAATCGCCGGACAGACGGATGGCATTAAAGACGCCGTCCACATCGGCCAGGGGGTAATTGACCGGGATCATGGTCGGATGGACCCGAGCCTCGATCCGGTCGCCGTCCCGCTTGCCAATAGCAAGTAGCTTGATCTTGTAGCCAAAATCACGGGCGAAATTGACGTCGATGGCCGATATGGCGCTGATCCCCTCGGTATGGATAGCGTTGAAGTCGACACGGGTTCCGAAGCAGAGGGAGAGGAGGAGACTCAGCTTGTGGGCGGTGTCGACCCCTTCGATGTCAAAGGTCGGGTCCGCCTCGGCATATCCCAGTTCCTGGGCATTCTTCAGCACCTCACCGAAATCAGCACCCTCCTGGGTCATCCGGGTAAGTATGTAGTTGCAGGTCCCGTTCAGGATGCCGAACACCGTTGTGAAGTTGTTCGCGGCCATGTTCCCCTTGATGGCAGAGAGAACAGGGATTCCTCCTCCCACCGCCGCCTCAAAGAGGACCTCCACACCCTGTCGGGCGGCCGCCTCGTATATTTCTTCTCCATGCACCGCCAGAAGCGCCTTGTTGGCGGTAACCACATGCTTGCCGTGCTCGATAGCCCGGAGAACGAACCGTTTGGCAGGTTCATAGCCGCCGATCAGCTCGATAACGATAGCTATCTCCGGGTCGGTCAAAACCTCGTCCACGTTGGTGGTAAGCATTCCCGCCGGCAGTGATATGCCCCGGTCGGTGGTTATGTCCAGATCAGCAATCCGCTTCAGAACGAGCCGGACGCCAAGTTTCTCTTCAATCAACGTGCTGTTATGTATAAGCAGCTTGGCCACACCGGTACCGATGGTTCCAAAACCAAGCAGACCAATTTTTATTTCCTGCATAAACCCTCGCATAATTATTCGCGTTTGCATTCAAGATGACATTTACGCGTAGGGGCGACCCTGGTGGTCGCCCAATCTGTGCCGGGTTTGTCCGGCACCAAGATCCGTGGTTTTAGAGTCATCTTGAACGCAACGCGGAATTAGTAGCAACATGAGGCAGAGGTACGAGGTATAAACTACCCCTGCTTATCCGGCACGTGGGAAGCCACTTCATCGATAATGCCGTTGATAAAAGCGGCTGAATCTTCAGTGCCGAACTTCTTCGCGACCTCGATCGCCTCATTGATAGTCACATTTTTCGGTATATCGGGCCGGTAATGGAGCTCATAGACTGCAATCCGGAGGATGTTCAGGTCAATTCTGGCCATGCGGCCGAGACTCCAGTTCTTCGATTTCTCCTCGATCTTCCGGTCCAGTTCGTCACGGTGTTCGGCCACGCCAACCACGATCTGCTCGGCAAAATCCCTGACCGATGGCGATGCCAGGTTGTGCTCCCAGAACAACACGAGCGACTGCCTGAGCTCCATCGGATTGAGGTCAATGGAGTAAAGGGCCTGTAGCGCCAGTTCGCGCCCTTCACGGCGTGAGCCCACTATTTCAGCCCCTTAAACAGATTGGCGGTCTCGATGGCGGTCATGGCAGCATCGAACCCCTTGTTCCCCGCCTTGGTACCGGCCCGCTCCACCGCCTGCTCGATGGTGTCGGTGGTAAGAACACCAAAGGCGACCGGCACACCACTGGAGAGGGAAACCTGGGCGACCCCCTTGGAGACTTCCGACGCAACGTAGTCGAAATGGGGGGTAGAGCCGCGGATAACGGCACCAAGACAGATCAGGGCATCGTACTTGCCCGATTGGGCCATCTTGGCCGTGGCAAGGGGAATCTCGAACGCACCCGGCACCCGGGCGACGTCAATGTTCTTGTCGTCCGCACCGTGGCGGATCAGGGCATCCAGTGCCCCCTCCAGCAATCGCTCGGCAATGAAGCTGTTGAACCTTGCCACCACGATACCGACTTTGAGCCCCTTGGCATCCAGCTTACCCTCAAAATATTTAGGCATATGCCCCTCCTGGCAAATATTCCGTGCTTTATTCGTTAAGGAACGCCCCAATTGAGAAAAAGTTGCGCTCCGAAATAGTTTCCGGGCGAAAACTAAATATTCTCCAGCAGGTGTCCCATCTTTTCCCGTTTGGTCTGCAGGTACTTCAGATTGGCAGAAGTAGGCTCAATCTCGATGGGAACCCGTTCTACGATGTTTATGCCGTACCCTTCGAGGCCGATAATCTTCTTCGGATTGTTGGTCATAAGCCGGATGTTTTTCAACCCAAGGTTGACGAGAATCTGGGCGCCGATCCCGTAATCCCTGAGGTCTGCCTTGAACCCGAGGGCCAGGTTGGCCTCCACGGTGTCCTTACCCTGGTCCTGAAGGGCGTAGGCCTTCAGCTTGTTGACGAGGCCGATTCCACGACCTTCCTGGCGCATATAGAGGATTGCCCCTTTACCTTCCCGCTCGATCATCGCCATGGCGGCATGGAGCTGATCGGCACAGTCGCACCGTCTGCTGCCGAACACGTCGCCGGTCAGACATTCGGAATGAACCCTCACGAGGATCGGCTCGTCCCCCTTTATTTCGCCTTTCACCAGTGCCAGGTGTTCCATCTTGTCAACATCGTTCTCATAGGCAATGGCACGGAAATCACCGCCATAGCTGGTGGGAAGGACAACATCCGTCACCCGGCGCACCAGCGATTCGTGCTTCAGGCGATAGGCAACCAGGTCGGCAATGGTGCAGATCTTGAGACCGTGCTCCTTGGCGAACTTCTTCAGCTCAGGCATCCGGGCCATGGTTCCGTCTTCGTTCATGATCTCGCAGATGACACCGGACTGCTTGAGCCCCGCCAGGCGTGCCATGTCCACAGAACCTTCGGTCTGGCCGGCACGTACGAGGACGCCGCCTGGCTTAGCCCGGAGCGGAAAAACATGGCCTGGGCGGCACAGATCATCGGGGATCGCATCGTCAGCCACGGCAGTGAGTATGGTGTGTGCCCGGTCGGCGGCGGAGATGCCGGTAGTAACCCCCCGCCGCGCCTCGATGGAAACGGTGAAGGCCGTCCCGAAGGAGGAGGTATTGTCGGTTACCATGGGGGGGAGATTAAGCTCGTCGCACTTCTCGGCGGTCATGGTGAGACAGATGAGTCCCCGGCCGAAACGGGCCATAAAGTTGACCGCTTCAGGCGTGATCATCTCCGCGGCCATGGTCAGGTCACCTTCGTTCTCACGATCCTCGTCATCCACGAGAATGACCATCTTTCCCTGGCGGATATCTTCTATGGCGTCTTCAATTCTTGCTACCGTCATGTCATTAACCTATCTGTCCTGAGATATGAAAATACGGCTTCATACTGAAAAATGGCGTGCATACGTCGTTTGGGTGTCGTTCTTTATGTCACAGAAAGCCGTTTTTGGCAAGGAGTTCCAGCGTCAGGCCGGTACCCCCTTCCTTCTGTCCCGTGAGGAGGCGTTCCACATACTTGCCCAGAATATCGGTCTCGATGTTCACCTCATCCCCCGGCTTCCGGAACTGCAGCGTGGTGCTGGCCGCGGTATGGGGAATGATATTGACGCTGAATCCGTCGCCGGTCACGGCGTTTACGGTCAGACTTATGCCGTCGATGGTGATGGAGCCTTTTGCCACCACGTAGCGGGCGGCATCGCGGGGGAGCCGGAAACCGAAGACCGTATTGCCCGACTGCTCGCGCCGCTCGACGACAGTCGCCACGCAGTCCACGTGGCCGGTGACGATATGGCCGCCGAGGCGGTCGGAGAGGCGAAGCGCCCGCTCCAGATTCACCGGCGTGCCGGTCTTGAACCCCCGGAATGCAGTTCGTTCCATGGTCTCGGGGGAGACGTCGAAGACGAACGTGCCCCCGTCCATGGAAACAACGGTGAGACAGACGCCGTTGATGGCGATGGAATCACCCAGCCGTACGGCATCGCCGGCGAATGTGGCGGACACTGCCAGACGGGCGGCACTGCCAGCGCGCTCAAGCTGGATTACCTTCCCCACCGTTTCCACTAATCCTGTGAACATGCAACCTCCGGATATCCTTCCACCAGGATGTCGTCGCCGAACCGCCGGGTAGCGATGCGCGTCAACCTCAGCGCCTCCTCGATTCGCTCCGCTCCCGGCCCGGCAAAGGGATCGAGGCCGTCCCCGCCGATAATCTTCGGGGCATAGAAAAGGAGAAATTTGTCGATGAGACCGCGATGAAGCGCACCCCCCGCCAGCTCGCGTCCTCCCTCCAGGAGCACCGACTGCACCCCACGCTCTCCCAGTTGCCGGAGCAGGTCCGCCAGATCCACATGGCCATTACATGCAGCGCAGTGAAGCACCTCCGCCCCTGCCGCCTCCAGCTTGCCTATTTTCGCCACATCAGTAGAGGTGGTCGCTATGAGGGTAGTCGCAGGGGAGTTGAGATGAAGCAACCGGGCATGGAGGGGAATGCGCAGCGAACTGTCCACCACCACGCGGATCGGGTCTCTCCCCCCCGGCAGGCGGGATGTCAGCTGGGGGTCGTCGGCCAGGACGGTTCCGGCTCCCACCATGACCGCATCCATCTCGCTCCGCAGTTTGTGGACGTACCGCCGTGAGCGGTCATTGGTTATCCAGCGGGAATCCCCCGCTGTCGTGGCGATCTTGCCGTCCAGGGTCAACGCGCACTTCAAGGTGACGAAGGGGCGACCGGTTGTAACGAACTTGATGAACGGCTCGTTGATGCGGCGGCATTCCTCTTCCAGGATACCTGATTCAACCGGAATGCCGGCGGCCAGAAGCTTTGCCATCCCCCCGCCGTTAACCTTAGGATTAGGGTCGACCATGCCGGCGAAAACCCTTGCCACACCCGCCTTTATAAGCGCTTCGGCGCAGGGAGGGGTCTTGCCGTGGTGGGCGCACGGTTCCAGGGTTACATAGACGTCGGCCCCCCGCGCCGCATCCCCCGCTTGGGCAAGGGCATGCACCTCTGCATGGGGGGTTCCCGCCTTCCGGTGCCACCCCTCCCCCACGATAACGCCATCCCTGACAACGACACACCCCACCGCCGGATTGGGAGCGGTCTTCCCCACCCCCTTCCGGGCAAGGGCAAGTGCCCGGCGCATCATTTGCTTTTTAAAGTTCTCGTTCGCTTTGGTATTCAACTAAAGTTCCCATGCCAAGGAACGTGATTTTTTCGCAAGGTCAAGGCGCCCGAGGGATAACGCGGAGGCGTACTGGATGTACGCCGCACAAGGAATCACGAAGGGCAACGCAGAGATTGCGGAAAAGGCACGTTCCTACTTTTTAAGGAGGTCCTGCAGTTCCGACATAAACTCGTTAATATCCTTGAACGACCGGTAGACCGAGGCGAATCGGACGTACGCCACCTGGTCCAGTTCATGGAGCTCGTTCATTACCCACTCGCCGATGGTGGTGCTCGGCACTTCCTTCTCGCTGCTCTCCTGGAGACGCGTCTCCAGCCGGTCTACCATCCGCTCGATTGCCTCTGCTGACACCGGCCGCTTCTCGCACGCCTTCTGGATGCCGGCAATCAGCTTGAGCCTGTCGAAGGGTTCCCGCCGGCCGTCCTTCTTGACAACCAGGGGGAGGATGTCTTCAACCCGCTCGTGGGTAGTGAAGCGCTTGCCACACGATTCGCATTCGCGGCGACGGCGGATATCGGCCCCCCCTTTGTCGGGGCGTGAATCGACCACCTTGCTGTCGGCAAAGGAGCAGAACGGACATTTCATGGAGAGTCTCCCTGTGTGGGGAATTTTTCGACGACCACCCCCGACTCGCGGATCATCTCCTCCGCAAGCTGGTCCGAATACCCTATTTCGTAGACGATGCGCCGGATACCGGCATTAATGATCATCTTGGAGCAGATGATGCACGGCATGGTAGTGCAGTAAAGGGTTGCACCGTCGATATTGGTGCCGTGCTTGGCAGCCTGGATGATGGCATTCTGCTCGGCATGGAGGCCGCGGCAGAGTTCATGGCGCTCACCTGAGGGGATCTGCAGTTTTTCCCGCAGGCACCCCACCTCAAGACAGTGGGCCACGCCTGAAGGCGCACCGTTGTAGCCGGTGGTCAGGATGTTCTTGTCCTTCACCACCACCGCACCTACCTGCCTTCGCAGGCAGGTCGAACGCTTGGCGACGAGATGGGTGATCTCCATGAAATATTCATCCCAACTGGGGCGGGGCATAGGGCGCTCCTTGACGATTAATCTGCGTAAAGTACCCCATCAGACGCGGATGGTCAAGAAATTAGGGGGATTACAAAACAGTGTTTACTCGTCCCCCACCTTGCGATGCTGGCGGCGTGCGGCGTTGCGTTTCTTCTCCACGAGCCGCCGTTCCTTTTCCCCCTTGGGGATCCGGGTTGCAACCCGTTGTTTCACCTTCCGTTCCCTCTGACGGAGAGCCCGTTCAAGCCTCTCCAGAGCCACTTCCCGGTTGCGGAGCTGGGAACGGTTCTCCGTCGCCTGAACCACTATACCGGTCGGGAGGTGGCGGATACGCACCGCCGAATCCGTAGTATTGCGGTGCTGGCCACCGGGACCGGATGCGCGGAAAAATTCTATCTTAAGGTCCGACTCTTTGATCTCCACCGGCATGCATCTCCCCGTACGGCAAATCTCCCGGGCGTTGACAGCAGACTCAGGACTGTTCCATAATACCTGTAATCCACGCCGAGGTAAACCATGGATGCAGTAGCGCTTCTGCAAAAGTATTTCATCGATGCACCCGATGCCGGCAAAATCGTGCTTGAGCACAGCCGTCTGGTGGCGGCCAAGGCCCTGCAGATAGCAGGCAATAGCGGCATGGCGGGACTCGACCTCACGTTCATCGAAGAGGCCGCCCTTCTCCACGACATCGGCGTCAGTCGCGTCCATGCCCCGGGGATGGGGCTCGCGGGGGATAAACCCTACATATGCCATGGCATTATCGGAAGGGAAATCCTGGAAAAGGAAGGATTGCCGCTTCACGCCCTGGTCTGTGAGCGGCACATCGGGGTGGGGCTGACCATGGACGACATCCGGGCGCAACAGCTCCCCCTCCCCCTCCGTGATATGGTCCCGGTCAGCCGGGAGGAACGGATCATCTGCTGTGCCGACCTGTTCTATTCAAAACATCCAGGCCGTCACCTCAGAGAAAAGTCCCTGGAGGAGATTGGCCAGGGACTGGACAAATTCGGTCACCACAAGCTCGCCATTTTCAGGGGGTGGGTCAGCGACCTGCACATCCCCTCTTCCCCGTGAAGGCACGAACAACCGAAAGATAGCGATTATACAAAGATATGTTATATTTGCCTTGGCAACTGCCGTGTTGCCATGACAAGCACACCTTTCCCCCACCATCTCCCGGTCCGATGGAGAACAAGCCATGGCCGTTCCGAGCGCACTCAGAAACATCTCCCCCACCGTCTGGGAGCTCCCTGTTAGTTACAAACCGGGGATGCTCGTGCCGGCACGGATCTTCGCGACGGAGAAGCTCTTGCACGCAATGGATGCCGGCGTGTTCGAACAGGTGTCCAACGTCGCCTGCCTCCCCGGCATCATCAACCATGCCTACTGCATGCCCGACGGCCACTGGGGATACGGCTTCCCCATCGGCGGGCTGGCCGCCATGGACCCGGAATCGGGAGTCATCTCCCCCGGCGGCATCGGTTTCGACATCAACTGCGGGATGCGGCTCGTACTGACCAGCCTCACCTTCGAGGAAGTAAAACCCCACCTGCGCCACCTTGTGGACCAGCTTTTCTACCGGGTCCCGGCCGGCGTGGGGGGACACGGCTTTGTCAAACTCTCCCACGAGGAGTTCTGCCGGGTAGTGGAACAGGGATCCCTCTGGTGCCTGAAAAACGGCTTTGCCTGGCCGGAGGATCTGGAGATGACCGAGGAAGGTGGCTGCTTCCCCGGCGCCGACGCCACCAAGGTGAGCGCCAGGGCCATCGACCGGGGATACAACCAGATCGGCACTCTCGGCTCAGGGAACCACTACCTGGAAATCCAGGTCGCCCGGCAGGAGAATATCTTCGATCCGGAGACCGCCCGCGCCTTCGGCATCTCCCGCCCCGGCCAGGTAGTTATCATGTTCCACTGCGGCAGCCGCGGCTTCGGCCACCAGGTGGCTACCGACTACCTCCAGACCTTTCTCGGCGTCATGGAGAAGAAGTACGGCATCCAGGTCAGCGACCGGGAGCTGGCTTGCGCACCCTTCCGCTCCCGGGAAGGGCAGGACTATTTCGCCGCCATGAAGTGCGCCGTCAACATGGCCTTCGCCAACCGGCAGGTGATCCTCCACCGGATCAGGGAGGTGTTCGCCGATGTCTTCCACCGCGACCCCCGCGACCTGGGGATGAACATGGTCTACGACGTGGCTCACAACACCGCCAAGCTGGAACGGCACATGGTGAAGGGAAAAATGGAGGAGGTGCTGGTCCACCGCAAGGGGGCGACCCGGGCCTTCGGTCCCGGCATGGAGGGAATCCCCGACTGCTACCGGGAGACCGGCCAGCCGGTCATCATCGGCGGAAGCATGGAAACCGGCTCCTATCTCCTCGCCGGCATGGCCAGCGGCGATCGGGCGTTCTACACAACCGCCCATGGCAGCGGCCGGACCATGAGCCGTCATCAGGCCAAGAAGCTCTTCAAAGGGCAGAAACTCCAGCGGGACATGGATGCGCGGGGAATCTACGTGCAGACTGCTTCCTACGGCGGATTGGCCGAGGAGGCGGGTGCCGCCTACAAAGACATCGACGACGTGGCGGAAGCCACCGAACTGGCCGGTCTGAGCCGCCGTATCGTCAAACTGGCTCCGATCGGCAACGTGAAGGGGTAGGAAGCCTGCATACACGTTCTCATATAAAGAATTTTTTACCGTAAAGGCGCAAAGAAATCAAAACACCATTCTTTACGGTGAACCACTTCATTGAATGATTGGATATTCTTTGGCCCACTCGTTTATCCTTTGCATACTTTGCGTCTTAGCGGTTCAATTGCTGTTGCTTGTTATAATCGATTATCCCAGGAGGGAGCATGGCAAAGAAGGTCTTCATCGGTGCAACGGGTCAAAACTGCGGCAAAACCACCATCAGCGTTTCACTCATGCACCTGGCACGTGAAAAATACGATCGTGTCGGTTTTATCAAGCCGATCGGGCCGAAGATCGAATACTACGACGATTTAATGGTGGACATGGATGCAGTGCTCATGGCGAAGGCCTTCGGACTCGAAGAGGACATCGCCCTCATGTCGCCGGTGGCGCTCCACCATAACTTCACCCGCGACTACCTCGCCGGCCGCCTGGCCGACCTGGACCTGGGGAAGAAAATCCTGGATGCAGTAGAGGAACTGGACGCCAAGTACGACCTTCTCATCATCGAAGGTGCCGGCCACGGTGGCGTCGGATCGGTCATCAACCTGAACAACGCCCGGGTCGCAAAAATGCTCAATGCGCCGGTAGTCATTGTCACCGAGAGCGGTATCGGCCGGGCCATCGACGCCATCAACCTGAACCTCGCCCTCTACCGCCAGGAAGGAGCCGACGTCCGCTCCGTCATCATGAACAAGCTCCTCCCCGCCAAGCGGAACGACATCCTCGGGTATCTGCGCACCGCCTTCGACGGCAGGGGAATCCATGTGGCCGGCGGCTTCAACTATTCACCCATCCTGGCCAACCCGACCCTCTCCCACATCGGCAAGCTCCTCAAATTGCCGGTGCATGGCGCCCCCGACAAGCGGAGCAGGATCATTCACCACATCCAGCTGGGTGCCGCCTCGTCCCAGCGGGTGGTGGATGCCCTCCTGGATTCGACCCTCGTGGTGGTGACCGGTTCCCGGGACGAGCTGCTCGTCACCCTCGCCTCCCTCTACCATATCCCCGATTACCACGACAAACTGGCCGGAATGGTCATCACCGGCCATGCGCCGGTCTCCAAGATCAGTCAGCAGATCCTGGACGACAGCACCATTCCCTACATCCGCGTCAAGGAAACCACTTCCATCGTATTCACCACCCTCCTGGACGATGTGGCCAAGATCACTGCGGAAGACCAGGAAAAGCTCAACTGGATCAAGGCAAACGCCGAGCAGGACATCGACTTCGCCGCCCTGGACGCGTTGCTGTAACATCTGGATCCCCCTCACCAGCCCGGAGACGCCATGCCCTATCGCTGCATTGAAGAGATCGCCACCGCCGACGTCGCCTTCGCCCTCTGGGGAGAGAGCAGGGAAGAGCTTTTCCGTGCCGCCGCCGAAGCACTTATGCGCGAGATGGTGGAAAACCCCGCTGCCATCCATTCCCGTGAGACCCTGGAATTTCGCCTGGTACACCGCGAGCTCGACCTGCTCCTTCTGGACTTTCTCAACGAACTGATCTACCTGAAAGACGCACGTCAACTTCTGCTCGGGGTGGACGTGCTCACCATCACTGACGGGCCGGACGGTTTCACGCTGGAGGCCCGCTGTTCCGGCGAGAAGATCGATCCGGCACGCCACCGTCTCATGGCGGACGTCAAGGCTGCGACACTCTACAGGTTGAGAGTCGAACAGGTGGATGGACAGTGGGAGGGGACGGTAGTCTTGGATATTTAACCAACCCAAGCGTTGAAAAATTATTTTTAAAATGATATAGCTTAATTAACCTACGATAATCTGTAATATGTTTATGCAGTCACTGGGGGCCCATTGAAGATCGGGGCAAAGATAACGGGAATAGCGATACTGCCTATTGTTCTTACCGTGGCCGTGGCCCTTGGCGTTGCACTGTATCAGGCGGGTGTCCTCAAGACATTCTTCGGCAGGGAAATTGAGGAACAGGCAAAAAGCGAGTCCCAAAAGATCGCCCAGGACGTTTACCTCATGTGCCGGTCGGCCCAGGAATCGGTTCAGCAGACGATGAACCACAACCTTACCGTGGCGGCAGATGTGTTGAAACATTCCGGACCTGTCTCATTCGGGAGTGAGAAGGTCGCCTGGACAACCGTCAACCAGCTGGACCATACGACAGAGACGATCTCACTCCCGAAGATGCTGGTGGGCGGGAAGTGGCTGGCACAGAACCGGAACCCGCGCGTAGTCTCACCCGTCGTGGACGAAGTGAAACGGCTGGTGGGTGGAAGTGTCACCATCTTCCAGCGGATGAACGACAAGGGGGACATGCTCCGGGTCTGCACCAACGTGGGAAATGCCGACGGTAGCCGCGCCATCGGCACCTACATCCCCGCCGTCGACCCCGACGGGAAGCAAAACCAGGTAATTTCGGCCTTACTCCGTGGTAAAAGCTTCCAGGGGCGGGCCTATGTCGTCAACGCCTGGTACGTCACCGCCTACGAACCGATCTGGGACACCGGCCGGGAAAAGGTCGTGGGAGCTCTCTACGTAGGCGTCAAGGAAGAGAACCTGGAAAGCCTCCGCAAGGGGATAATGGATATTGTCGTGGGAAAGAGCGGCTACGTGTACGTCCTGGGGGGGACGGGGGAGCAACAGGGCCGATACATCATCTCCAAGGATGGCAAACGTGACGGAGAGAACATCTGGGACTCCCTCGACGCCAACGGTCACCCCTTTATCCAGACCATCATCCGGAAGGCTCGCGCCCTGAAAAAAGGACCGTCGGACCCCATCCCGGTAGATTTCATGCGTTACAGTTGGAAAAATCCCGGCGAACCGTCTCCCCGTTACAAATCGGTCGCCATCACCTACTTCGAGCCATGGGACTGGGTCATCGGCGCCGGCTACTACGAAAACGACCTTGCGGACTCCCAAAAACGCATGGCTGTTGCCCTGAACAGGATGGCCACCTGGATCATGGCAACCGCATTCATCATGGTGCTCCTGTCCATCCCGGCCGGCTATCTGGTCGCCCGTGGGATAAGCACCCGCGTGGACAGCATCCTCAAATCCGTCACCGACATCCTCATTGTCACTGACATCCATCAACGGATCATCCTCCTCAGTCTTTCGGCCGAAAAAATCTTCGGTATCCCGCTGAAAAAAATCGCCCACCACCCCATCGATGCCCTTATCGGCCACAACAAACTTCCGGAGCAGATCAAGTCGGTCCTCGCACAGCAAAAAAGCGGCATGCGGTTCGAATTTGAAATTGCGCCGACCGGTTCAGACCAACGGCACATCATGCAGGGAAGGACATCGGTTATCCAGGCCAAGGGTGGGCGCACCCTCGGCATGATTACCATTATCCATGACATCACCAGCGAGCGGGAAACAGACCGGATGAAGAGCGAATTCATCTCCACCGCTGCCCATGAGCTCAGCACGCCCCTCGCCTCCATCATCGGCTATTCGGAACTTCTGTTGTCAGATGGAGCCAGTTCACCCGACGTTCAGAAAGATGCCCTTTCCTATATCAACAGGAAGTCATGGGCGCTATCCAAGATCGTTGACGACCTGCTGGACCTGAGCAGGATTGAAGCGGGACGCTCCATTCCTGTGGACAAGAAACCATGCGACATCAACGAAATTATCCGCCAGTCAGTTGTGTACGGACAGAAACTATCTATACGGCACACCTTTGAACTGGAACTGTCCGACCAGCCCGGAACACTGGTCGCCGACAGCGGCAAGCTTGAACAGGTAATGGAGAATCTACTCAGCAATGCGGTGAAATACTATCCCGATGGAGGGCCGGTCCGCATCAGCAGTACCAGGCTCGAAGACGTCTGGCAGGTCTGCGTGGAGGACAAAGGGCTCGGCATTGCCCCCGAACATGTAGAGAGGATATTCGATAAATTCTACCGGGTTGATGCCTCCAACACGGCAATTGAAGGGACCGGCCTCGGCATGTGCATCGTCAAAAGCATTCTGGAGGCCCATGGGGGAAAAATCTGGGTGGAAAGCACCCCCGGCGTCGGCACGAAGGTTTTCTTCACGGTTCCCCTGGGGACATGATGGACGTCCCGACGGGCTGCAAAGCAGTATGAAGCAGTATGAAGATTTACGAATTGACGTACGCCGGCAAATACGGTACTAAAGAGCTCTACGGAGGTACGTCCGTCGCTGGTGGGCGGCCTAGTCTTCAAAACTAGTGGGGGGGATGAGAAATCTCCCCGGTGGGTTCGATTCCCATGTACCTCCGCCATCTATCTGATATTATTATGTTTTTTTGTATATAATAGCCTTGATTTTCTTTTTTGTACCCTCTTTTGCTACACAGAAAGAGGTCAAGGCTATGAATTCCTACATTCTGAACAGACACGGTCATTATTATTTTAGAATTCGTATCCCTTCCGATTTGTCCAACGTTCTCCTATCTACCGAACTCGTTAAGTCATTAAAAACTAAAGACCACAGAGAAGCCCAGCTTGCTGTACTTCCTTATCAGCAAGGCATCATAAAGACTTTCTCTCTACTCCGTTCAGCTTTCATCTCAGTTGAACAGGCAAAAGAAAATATTGACAGCTTACTGAAAAGAAAACAAAAATCAACTCTCCTCGCACCAGTTCTCTCCCATTCCCAATCACCCCATTATCATTCGCCCAAAATTGGAAAGATAATTCTCCTTTCCGAAGTCATTAAACAATTCATTGAAGACCACAAACACGGATGGAGACCGAAAAGCAAACTTGAATATGAAAGTTCATACCATCTAAGTCTTGACCTTGTCGGAGATATAGAAGTTAAAAATATTGACCGTGTCGTAGTGAGAAGCCTTAGAGACGACCTAATGAAACTTCCGGCAAACGTCTACAAAATATTCCCCAAGAAAACAGCAGTCAAAGTACTTGAAATAATAAAGGATATTCCAACCGATCTAACGCTTTCAATCTTAACCGTAAATAAGTTTGTTATGTCATAAACTTAGGTTGTCTAAAAAACAGATTATTGACCAAGGTCAAGTTTATTCCCCTGGAGGTGGTATATTTATATTTTCAACACTCTCGAGGCAGCTACGTAAAGTAAAGACATTCATAAGAGAAAGTAGGCACTTGAATGCAAACCTCGTTGACCCCGAACTCAATTTCAAACATGCGGGAGGCTATTATGTCGCAATTTATCAGTCGTCTTTCCGGCCAGATTGAACAGGTCCTGCCGATGGTTGAGGCCACATATAAAGATCTCCATCAGAATCCCGAACTATCTCTGCAAGAAACGCGTACCGCTGGCATCGTAGCACAGAAGTTGCGCGATGCTGGTTACGAAGTGACGGAAAAGGTCGGCAAGACCGGGGTGGTTGGCATCATGAAAAATGGTG
Organism: Deltaproteobacteria bacterium; assembly: GCA_021848385.1. Lineage (GTDB taxonomy): Bacteria > Desulfobacterota > Desulfuromonadia > Geobacterales > Geobacteraceae > Geomobilimonas. The sequence continues at coordinate 15,843 of JAJZUQ010000035.1, read as the reverse complement.
ACGGCCCGACCATCATGCTGCGTGCCGATATGGACGCATTGCCCATGAAGGAAGATACCGGAGTGCCTTACGCCAGTACCAAAGAAAGCGTCAACGCCAAAAGCGAGACCGTGCCGGTGGCACATTCCTGCGGGCACGACATGCACACCTCGTGGCTGCTCGGTGCCGCCATGATATTGTCGATGGCCCGCGAAAGCTGGCACGGCACGCTCATGGCGGTGTTCCAGCCTGCGGAAGAAACCGCCCAGGGTTCGCAGGCAATGCTTGATGACGGCATGACGAAGCGTTTTCCACGTCCTGACGTCATAATGGGTCAACATCTGTTGCAGTATCGAGCCGGCATGGTGGGATGCCGTCCAGGGCAAGTTCTGACGTCCGGTGATAGCCTGCAGGTGCGCTTTTTCGGGAAGGGTGCCCATGGCGGAATGCCGCAAAACGGGATAGATCCGATCGTGATGGCCGCCTCAGCGGTACTGCGATTGCAAACTATCGTCAGCCGTGAGTTATCCCCCCAAGCACAGGTTGTGGTGACGGTAGGGGAGTTCCACGCCGGTACGGCAGAAAACATCATTCCTGCCGAGGCATATATAAAGCTGAATGTGCGGACTACGGACGAAACCGTGCGCGACCACGTGCTGGAAGCTATCAAACGGATCTGCATCGCCGAGTCCCGCGCCTCGAATGCTCCGAAAGATCCGGAGTTCGAAGAAATCAACAATTACCCGCTGACCGTCAATGATGACGAGACGGCGAAAAAGATCAGCGACGCGTTTCGCAGCCAGTTTGGCGAGCGTTTTATCGACATGCCGTCGCAAGGGGCCAGCGAGGACTTCGGCCGTTTCGGAAAGGCCTGGAAATCTCCCTATACCTACTGGTTTGTCGGCGGTTGCGCACCGGAAATGTACGATAAAGCGGTGCAAGAGGGGGCGGTAGCACATTTGCCCGGTCCCCATTCACCATTCTGGGCGCCTGCCTTGCACCCCACATTACAAACCGGCATTGAAACCATGTTGACTGCTGCTGGTGTCTGGTTGGCCAAATAGATCAGAGGGAATCAGCATGACTACCAATAACAACAGTGCGGCAATTACAGGGGGTGCTCTGGCACCCGGCTCTTACCAGGGGAATGACAAGCTCCTGTTCGGTATCGTCCTGGCTGTCGTTACCTTCTGGCTCTTTGCCCAGACGACCCTCAACATAGCTCCCGAAATGCGCTCTGATCTCGGCATCGACGAGAGTTGGAGCAATATTGCGGTAAGCATCACGGCACTATTCTCCGGTATTTTCATTGTGGTTATGGGGGGCCTTTCTGACCGCTTCGGGCGTGTGAAGATCGCGCTGATCGGTATTGTCCTCAGCATGATCGGTTCTCTGCTCATTGCCGTTTCGCCAACGGGAACCATCGTCTTCCTCATGGCAGGCCGTATCATCCAGGGTCTTTCGGCGGCATGCATCATGCCCTCTACCCTGGCCCTACTGAAAGCATACTACGACGGTGCGCAGCGCCAAAGGGCGGTCAGTTACTGGTCCATCGGTTCGTGGGGTGGCTCCGGACTCTGCTCCCTGTTCGGCGGTGTCATTGCCTCGACGATCGGCTGGCGGTGGATCTTCTGGATGGCGATTGCAGTCTCTATAATCAGTTATCTGCTGATTCGGGGAACACCGGAAAGCAAGGTTGAGCAGACCGGAGAACGCCAACGCATCGACTGGTCCGGTCTGATCACATTCATGATTGCGATGGTTGCCCTTAATGTCGTTATCGGGCAGGGATCAAAGCTGGGGTGGACGAGTGTGGTGATCGTCGAGCTCGCCGTTGTCTCCCTCGTTATGGCGATCGCCTTCCTTAAGATCGAACTGAGCAAGTCAGATGCCTTTGTGGACTTCAAGCTGTTCGACAACAGCACTTACACAGGTGCGACCCTGTCTAATTTTCTGCTTAACGGTGCGGCGGGCACGCTGCTGGTCTCTCTAACGCTCGTACAGAAGGGAGCCGGCCTCTCCTCGCTCAAAGCTGGCCTGCTTACCCTCGGCTACCTCATCGCCATCTTGGCTACCATCCGGGTCGGTGAAAAATTGCTACAACTGTGGGGACCGCGCAAACCAATGCTGTTGGGGTGCGGCATAACAATGCTTGGCATCCTGCTCACATGTGCGACATTTCTCTATGCCTGGCAGTATATGATTGTGACCGTCGTCGGGTTCACTCTCTTCGGCATCGGACTGGGCTTCTACGCAACCCCCTCCACCGACGCTGCGCTGTCAAACGTCCCCCAGAACCAGGTAGGTTCCGCGGCCGGCATCTACAAAATGGCCTCGTCGCTTGGCGCAGCATTCGGTGTGGCGATTTCGGCAGCACTGTTCACCGGGCTCAGTGCCGGACAAGTGATATACGGGGAAGGTTTCTTCGTCGGCCGTACCGACAACATCCAGGTACGCTATGCCGCCGCGATTGCCCTGCTGTTCAATGTCTTCATGGTGATCGTTGCGATGATTGCCATCCTCAAGACTGTTCCGCCCGGGAAGACCGGGAACTGAGCTGGAGGTGTCATGGAACCCGCTGGGTTTATGATGGTGAAAAAGGAACTAACGGTGGACCGGCTCGTGCTGGTGCTCGATCTTGTCGGTACGTTCGTCTTTGCGCTCAGCGGAGCTATGGCGGCGGTCCGGCGCCGGCTTGATCTCTTCGGCGTGCTGGTACTATCCTTTGCAGCAGCCACTTTCGGCGGGATTACCCGCGACCTCCTGATCGGAGCGGTGCCTCCGGCGGCGATCAGTAATTGGTGGTATCTGGCAGTGTCGCTCATTGCTGGCATCATCACCTTCTACTGGCATCCCGGTATCAATCGGTTGATGAATCCCGTTCTCATCTTTGATGCTGCCGGATTAGGGCTCTTCGCAGTAGCCGGAACGCATAAGGCGCTCTCCTACGGGCTCAATCCGGTTATGGCGGCATTGCTCGGCATGTTGACGGGGATTGGCGGGGGGATGGCACGTGATATTCTATTGGCCGAGATTCCGGTGGTCTTGCGCGCCGAGCTTTATGCCGTTGCCGCTTTGGCTGGAGCGGCCGTGGTTGTGGGGGGTGACATGCTGCGACTTCCGTCCACCATAGCATCAATCGTGGGGGCGGTCCTTTGTTTCGGACTCAGGTTCATGGCCATCCGCCACGGCTGGCAGCTCCCCATTGCCCGTGGTCTCAGACAGCCCGCTGATGAAACGGAGGCTCCGCGCGACGGGGAGGACGATAACGTGAAAATACATTGATATTCCCGTGATGATTACGTTGTCATCTTTTCTGAATCAGTAACTTCATAACGAGAGGACAATCACATGAAACGAAAAGCTTCAGCCGAATGGCAAGGTGGTCTCAAGGAGGGTAATGGGAATATCTCAACGGAAAGCGGCGTACTCGCCCGGACCCAGTATTCGTTTGGCACCCGCTTCGAGAGCGGGATCGGTACCAATCCGGAAGAGCTCGTCGCCGCAGCCCATGCCGCCTGTTTTTCCATGGCATTTTCAGGGAAACTTGCCGGTGCAGGGTTTGTTCCGGAACAGATTGTAACCACTGCCACGGTGACCTTCGAGAACCGAGAGCAGGGTTGGGCCGTGACCGAGAGCCACCTTGAGGTCAGCGCCACCGTACCGGGTGCTGCCCCGGAGACATTCGCCAAGCTGGCGCAGGAAGCTAAGGCGGGCTGCCCAATTTCAAGGCTTTTGAATACAACTATCACCATGGACGCGAAACTGACAACGTAATCTGAGGGCTGATACATCCAGGTCGTTTTCTCCTCGTCTCAGGTAAGCCGATAGGATTGTGCTCTACAGACCGACAATAGCAGGTCCAGGCAGATTATAGAGTGCTGTCTCGATGTCAGCCCTGCGTTACCAGCCGGGCACCGAGCTCGAACGCCTTCCGGCAATCGGTGTGATTCTGTGGGCAGGCATCGAGCCGGTCACACCTGCATCTGCTCTAAAGAACTAAGCGACAAGGTCTCCATAATTGAAAGGCTTCAATAATACTCCTCCGCATAGTCTGGGACCGAATCCAGCAAACCAGGGTAGCGGATTGCCTTCTTCATGGCGACATCAATATCACGAATCAGCCGTTCCCGGTCTTTGGGGTAACTTCCTGCCAAGTTAAGAAAGTTGGAGACATGATTGGAGCGGAGGATCGTCCTGCATGGGTTCAGGTGCAAGAGGAGCTCCCGTGCTTCAAGCATCAGTTCCCTATGGGTACATTGTGCAATGCTGCTGACAAACTCTTCGTTGTGGCGAATAAACAGGGTCAGCAGCGAGAAGTATTCAGGGTTTACGCGGTTAACCCATGCTGCGGTGGAACGGGCATGCTCAAGGCTTCGTTCACGTCCCGCAAGTCCGAGTATGGCAGTCACTGAGAGTTTCATCCCAGCATCGCGGGCCATAAGGGCCAGCCTCGCCATTTCGTCGGCAGCAAATCCTTTCCGTATGTGAGACAGGGTTACATCATCACCGGATTCAAGTCCTAAGTAGAGGATTTTGAGCCGCTTCTCCTTCAGGAGAGCAAGCTGCTCCGGGGTCTTTGTGGTCAGGCTGTTTGGGGATGCGTATGCACCAACTCGTGTCAGGCGTGGGAAGTTTGCAGCAAGCAGGTCAAGTATCTCGATCAAACCGTCAAAGGGGTATACTAAACCATCACCGTCAGCAAGAAATACCCGGTCGACTACCTGTTTGTACTGTCCGGGAATATTGTTGATCTCTTCGAGGATCTCTTCCAGCGGCCTGATACGAAAGCGTTTCATCTTGTACATGCCGCAGAAGGTGCACGTGTTCTGGGAGCAGCCCATCGTGATCTGGAAGATCAGACTCCTCGCTTCACTGGGAGGGCGGAACAGCGGCTCAACGTATCGAGGCATTGAGGTAATCAACATCGGCAAGCTCTGTGGAGTTCATTGGTCATTGAAGTTTTCAGCATCTTGAGAGGCCGCTCCTTCGATGGACTTTTCGAGTAGCATGCGGTGTGCCACTTCTTCCTCGGGCTGCCGTTGATCGCAATCACGTTCATCTGATCCCTCCTTGTCCTTCTATAAAGGTCGTACACAGTCTTCTGATTCATAGGCCGCGCTGTTGACCTTTGGCGTTACTTCCCATTCCTGCATCAGTTCTGCCGGATATGGCTGGTAGAGTCGCTGGAGTTCATGCGGATCGTTGACCGATCGATCCAGCCAGTGGTCAAACTCCGTTCGGTGGAGGATCACCGGCATCCGGTTGTGAAGGGGAGTGACAAGACTATTAGCAGCTGTCGTCAGGATGGCAAAGGTCTCTACGGCCTGTCCTTCGGGAGATTTCCAGGTCTCCCATATCCCCGCCATGGAAAGAGGCGAACCGTCCGCCAAAGAAATGTAATGAGGAATCTTACCAGCTGGTGTGGTGGACCACTCGTAGTACCCGCTGGCAGGCACGATGCAGCGCCGGGATTTAATTGCCTGCCGGAAAGTGGCTTTCTCATGGACCGTTTCGCAACGGGCGTTGATCAGCTTGTTGCCGATGGAGGTATCGTCAGCGCAGTGCGGCACCAGACCCCAGCGAACGAGGGAGATAGAGCGGCCGCCCCATTGTTTTCCCTCACGATGTGCACCTGCTGCATTGGTGCAATGTTATAACGCGGGGGGAAGGGGGGAACTGTCTCTACCCTGAAGACCGAGGCAAGCAACTCTGGAGATAAGAGCGATGTAAAACGTCCGCACATCAGCTGTTGATCCTCTCTTTGAGACAGGCGCTCGGCTTGAAGGTAAGGATACGTCGGGCTTCTATGGTCATTGCCTCACCGGTCACGGGGTTGCGCCCGTTGCGGCTGTTCTTCTCCTTGACGGTGAATTTGCCGAAGCCGCTCATTTTAACCTCTTCCCCCTGCTCAAGCGTATCCTTCAGGATCGAAAATACAAGCTCGACCATTTCGATAGACTCTTTCCGGTTATGCCCCGTAATCCATGGCAACGATATTTTTTTGTGCTTCGTTCAGCTTTTGATTAGGTCCGATTACTACCTCCATATAGTTAAACCACATGTGGTCGCTATTCACATCAACATCTGACTCAGATCCCATGTCAGAAGAAACTATCCTTCCAGGAACAAAGTCTTTGAAAGAATTACTTTCATGACAATAAGCCCTGACATGCCACCTTGACCCATCCGTGCCGAAGGCATGCGGTGAAATCAAACGAGTGTTTCCTGGTTGAGGATTGTTGAATGATCGATAATATACTTCGCCTCGATGTCGCACTTCCGCAGGCTGGAAGTCTCTATCTCTGTTAATCACCGCAAAAACTCTTGACAGATTTTTTTTAATCGCCTAAAAGGAAACTATAGACCATATTTTTAGTTTCTATAATACGCAAGAGGCATAACTATGAGTCGCACTATTGGGGAATCTGGGGCACGGGAGCGAATTGTAGAAACCGGTAGCCGGATTTTTTTCAGCCGCGGGTTTGCGAAGGTCAGTATGGACGACCTTGCGCGGGAGCTCCGCATGAGCAAGAAGACCATCTACCGGCATTTTGCCACCAAAGAGGAATTGGTGCGCGAAGTATACAGGGCCAAGACCGCTCGTATCTACGATCTATTCAAGGAAACGGTGGCAGCAGAGACTGATTTCACGGAGAAGCTCTATCGCATCTGGATTGCGGTGGGGAGGGAACTTACCGAGATGGGGCAGCCCTACTTGGAAGACCTGAGCATATTTACTCCTGGGTTGGCCAGAGCATTGGAGCGCTTTCGTCGTGATGAGATCAACCGCAACTTCCTGATGTTGATCGAGGATGGAATCCGGCTTGGAGCGATTCGGCGGGATGTTAACAAGAAAGTGCTGGTGCAGATCTACATCAGTGCCATTATGGGTGTGATAAACGCGCAAGTTCTCGTCAATTCGTCGTTCACGATCGACGAAGCGTTCAGCACCATTCTGGACGTAATGTTTGACGGCATCCTCACGGATGTCACACGTTCGCACTATCGCAAGAAATTCCGCTCCGGCGCAACGCCTGACCAGAGTTCTGCTTACGGAGATATTACCGATGGAAACTAATATATTTAATGAGGTGACTATCCTGTTTCTGATCATGGCGGCCGGTTTTTACGCCCGTAAGCGCGGCATGATCGACGGGACGGTCAATCGTGGCCTTTCCGAGCTGCTCTTGAACATAACCCTGCCGCTCATGATCATGGTGTCGTTCAATTTCGACTACAACCGGGAGATGCTGGTAACGGCAGGCAAGCTCTTTCTGATCTCCCTCGCTCTCCACGTGGGGCTCTTTTTTGCCAGCGAGTTATTTTATCGCCGCCATCCCGGTAATGCCAAAAACGTGCTCCGCTTCACCGCCATGTTTTCCAACTGCGCCTTCATGGGGTATCCGGTACTTCAAAGTCTCTACGGTAAAATCGGCGTTTTTTACGCTTCAATTTTTAGCGTACCGTTCATCATCGTTCTATGGACCCTGGGGGTAAAGCTTTTCGATGGAGAGCGCAACGGAAACGCTTTTAAAAAGGCCCTGCTGAATCCGGGAATTCTGGCCGTTGCGGTAGGTTTCATCATGTTTGTTTTTTCCCTCAGGCTGCCGGCTCCCATCCAGCGAGCCTGCGAACTCGTCGGCTCCACTACCACCCCACTCTCCATGATCGTGGTTGGTTCCATGCTTGCCGAAATGCGCTTCCGGGAGATGTTGCGTGGATATTCGGTGTATTACGGTTCACTGGTGCGGCTGTTGGTTATACCGATGCTGGTACTTGGCATACTGCTTTTGCTGGGGGTGAAGGGTACCATTCTAGGAATCTGCGTGATCAGCATGGCCATGCCGGCATCGGCCAATACGGCCGCATTTGCGGAGAAGTATCAGTCTGACACAGCCCTTGCGTCACGTTGTATCTTTCTGACCACCATACTCTCCATGTTTACCATTCCGATCATTATCGCCATAATGCAGGCAGCCATAAAGCACAACCTGTAAGTCGCTTCTGGCAGACCGATTCGCACGATGTAGAAATGGTCAAAATGAATGCCGTGCCCCATAGACATGGATAATACTACTGAGGCTTTTGCAAAACGCTCTGTCATCCCCGAAGCCGTTATCGGGGATGACAGCCATAACCAGATTCCCGCTCAGAACCTTTGCGGGACTGACATGGTAGATACATTTGCGATAAGCTCTACTTTTTCACCTTATTTACCGTCTTGGCTAGTGCAGCTTTCCCGGCCTTGGCAGGCGCAATGGTTTTCTGCGCTTTTGCCGGCACTGCGGCCTTCTTCACTTGTGCCTTCGCGACTCTTGCCGCCCTGGCTTTAGCGAGCACATCACCCAATCCCCTCTCCTCCGCCATCTTCCTGCGAGACTCGGAATAGCTCCTGGCAGATAAACTCTGGGTGCTCGGGATGCCGAACTGCTTACGATATTGACCGGGCTTCAGGTCATGCGCCTGGGCCAGGTGTCTCTTGAGGGTCTTCATCCCCCCTTTGCCGCATACCATGCAGATCACTTCATCCTTCTTGAATGCCTGCTTTACGGTAAGCGCAGGCTTTTCTTCTGCTGCGGGCCTGCCTGACTCCAGGGCCTGAAGTGCAGCGTGTACCTTGTGCAGTTCCTCTATCATCTCTTCGGTAGTCATCTGGGTCGATCCTGCATGGGCTCTTACGATTTCGGTTGTCATTTCGAACAGTGTGGGCATTAGGCGGTCTCCTTTAGTCTGGTGAATACGTTATCGAGATAGGTACACGCTTCGTTATAGATGCCTTCTGGTAATTTTGACTCTCGTGGCCCTGCAATGTTCAACACGCTTATGAATTGTTCACGTATCCAGCGGGTGACATGGACCGGGTCTATCGGCTTCTCAAGCTGCACGATGAGGCATGGTTTACCATATTTTACCGTGAAGTCCCGGGTGAGCTTTGTCCCTTCGGACAGGGGGCCTTTATTGAGGATCAACGTTCCATCGGATTTGATAACATTCTGCTCTGTCCTGTAATAGGTATCAGGTGATTCAAGTTCGATCAGCGGATACTTCTCTGGAATGGTTCCATCCTCTGCAATCCTTCCTCTAGGGCAATATCCGCCTATAGGAATGGCAGCATTCAAAGCTGCATCCAATCCTGCTCGATCTACTCCTGTCTGACCACCAGAGATTACTTTTTGGAGCATTTTAGCCTTCTGTTAATTGTGTCATTAAGCTTGGAAGCCAGTTTAAACGTCAGAATACGAGGTGAAGAGGGTACGCAGGTAGGGGACAACTCAACCCGGAGGATTATGCAGGGGACTTTACGAGAGATGAAATTACACAGTGGGGGGAAGATCATGTCATCTCAATTCGTTGTAACAGGATGTCCCGGTATACATGGATATTCTGATAATGTCAATTCAAGACAACAAAGAACCCCGGCTGGTAACCAGGGTTCCTGTATCAATCATATAACAGTGTACGTTATTTCTTGGGCTGATCAGCTATAACCTGGACTTTGACGATTTTTTTGTCAGCATCAGGGGGAGGCACATCAGCAATATCAACAACTTTTACCTGACTCTCTTCAGTTGATTCCAATAATTCAGCAGCCAATGCTTCTTCAGGGATCGAATCGAGGTCTTTAGCCACCTGCCTGGACTGCTTCCTCTTTTCTGCTGCATAGGCAATGCTGCCGACAAGCAGAATGGCAAGAGTAAACGTGACGATTTTGGTTCGTTTATTCATCTGGATTTTCCTCGCGTGGTATGATGGTATTATTTGCTCGTTTAGACCTTCGAAAAGTTAAGCCTGAGGCAATGATTGCACATATACTCGCCATGAATCACGTTCAGCTGCTGACAGGAGATCGGATCTTCCACAAGACACAGATAGTACGACGTATCAAATAGTTGACGGGTGCGACATATCCCGGGATCAGGTAATTTCCGAATCATTTCCATTCGCAAAATATATCATCTTTCTCCTGATTCACAATCAACGCGATGCAGATCGACAGAGCATGTTACGCAAGCGGCAGATCGTCGGGTGCATGTTCGGAGACGACCGGACAGTAGATTATCTCCCGCTCGTCATTCATGCCGGCCGGCTTCTCCGTCTTGAGGAGCGTTATCCAGACGCGCATGTTTTCCACGATGATGACCGTCACCAGAACAAGGATGACGACACTGAGAACGGTGTTAAGCATCATTCCTTTTGTCAGGTAGAGTCTGATGTTCATGAAACCTGCCGCGAATGTTGTCACCGTGATAAAGGCACACGGCAGCGCCGTGATCAGGGCATAGGACTTCTTCGCCGCAATCCGGAGGATGATCGTTGTCCCGATAGCCAGCGCCAGCGCCGCCAGCGTCTGATTCGTCACCCCGAACAGGGGCCAGATAGTCGAGACGTCCCCGGTGTAGAGTATGTATCCCCAGGCAAAGGAGACGGCACCGCTCGTCAGTATGACGCCGGGTATCCAGTCTGTCTGCTTGAGCGGTGTATAGATGTTTCCCAGGATATCCTGCAAAATATAGCGCGCCACCCGGGTTCCCGCATCTATCGTTGTCAGGATGAACAGCGCCTCGAACATGATGATGAACTGAAACCAGTATTTCATCGTGTGCTGCAGTCCCACGCCGACATGGGAGAAAATGTACGCCGTGCCGACGGCAAGCGAGATCGCCCCGCCGGGGCGATGGGCGACATCAAGCCCCACGAGGTTGCATAACTCCGGCAGGTTCCTGACCGGCATGTTGAGCTTGGCAAAGGCGGCCGCCGACGTGTTGATGGCAAAGTAATCATTGGGCACCAGGGTCACGGCGGCAAGGAGCGCCATCAGGCCGATAAAGGCTTCGGTCAGCATGGCGCCATACCCCACCATGCGTACCTGGCTTTCCTTTTCCAGCATTTTGGGGGTCGTGCCGGAACCGATCAGGGCATGGAATCCGGAGATGGCGCCGCAGGCGATGGTAATGAATACATAGGGCCATACCGGTCCGGGGATGATCGGCCCGCTGCCGCTGATAAATCGGGTCACAAAGGGCATCTGCACGGTAGGATTGACGAAGATTAGGCCGAGCGCCAGCCCCCCGATAACGGCGATCTTCATGTAGGTGCTGAGGTAATCCCTCGGTGCGAGCAGCAGCCATACGGGCAGTGCCGCCGCACAGAAACCGTAGACCGGCAGGATGACCGAAAGGCTCTCCTTGCTGAAGGTGAACCATCCGGCAAGGGAAGATTCTGCAAGGGGTGCCCCGAAATAGACAGCGGCAAGCACGGCGACAACGCCGAAGACCGTTCCGGACAGAATCGCGCCCGGTCTAATCTTGAACATATAGACGCCAACCACCATGGCAATGGGAATGGTCATGCCGATGGTGAACACACCCCAGGGGTTGTTGTAAAGGGCATTCGCGACGGCCACGGCAAGACCGGCCAGGGCGACGATGATGATAAAAAGGGTCACGAACGCGGTGGTCACGCCGGTAAGACTGCTCACGTCCTTCTTTGCGATAACCGACAGGGACTGTCCCTTATGGCGGACCGATGCGAAGAGGATGATCATGTCGTGGACGCAACCGGCAAAAACAGAACCCAGCAGTATCCAGAAAAATCCGGGTCCCCATCCGTACTGGGCCGCCAGCGTGGGTCCGATCAGCGGTCCTGCCCCCGCAATGGCCGCAAAGTGATGTCCGAATACGACCCACTTGTTCGTGGGCACGTAATCCTTACCATCATTGCAGGTAACGGCCGGCGTAATATTCCGGTCGTCAAGCATCAACACCCTGGCGGCAATGAAGGCCGAATAGTAACGGTACGCCAGGGCAAGGACACAGAGGGCGGATACCAACAGGTAAATTACACTCACGGGTCAATCCTCTTTTAGGTATTGATAATCTGATCAGGCACCATAAAGACGCAATCAACCCCCTCAGGGAAGTGGTCCTGAGTGAGGTTAAAGCGGTCAGGGATCAAGTTTATGTAATCCTCTCGCCCCCTTAATGTCAATAGTTTAAAGAGGTGGGTTGTTATCCTGAACCGTTATGGAAGAGCGGAACATCCGCAGCAGGAATTTCTCCCCCTCCCCCACCGCCAGCATGCCGGCGGCAAGGATGAGGGTTACCGCCAGTTCGGCCGGAGCGAGAGGAACGGTGGTAAAAAGGGGATGCGAGACCGGCAGGTAGACCGCTGCCAGTTGCAACAGCAGGGTAATAAGGACGGCAAAGACAAGCACTGGATTGCTGAAAACTCCGATGGTGAGGAGGGAATCCCGCCGGGAACGGACGGTAAAGGCGACCGCCATCCGGTTCGCAACCAGGAAGGTGAAGACCATGGTCTGCCACGCCATGCCGTTAGCCATGGCGTAATACTGGAGGATGAGGGCAACGATCCCGATCTGCAGACCGAATCCGGCGATGAACCAGCCGCGACCGCCATCAAAGACCCCTTCATCCGGTTTCACGGGGGGGCGCTCCATGACATCAGGCTCCGCTGGTTCGACCGCCAACGCCAGGCCAGGCAGGCTGTCGCAGAGCAGGTTGAGCCAGAGGATCTGAATCGGGAGGAGCGGCAGCGGCAGCCCAATCAGGGGGGCACAGCAGATGGCGACCAGGGTGCCGGCATTGGAAGTAATGGAATAGGTAATGAACTTGAGGATGTTAACGTAGATCCGACGCCCTTCCCTGACCGCCTTGACGATAGTGGCAAAGTTGTCGTCCAGGAGGATCATGGCCGACGCCTCCTTCGCCACATCGGTGCCGGTTATCCCCATGGCGACCCCGATGTCGGCCCGCTGCAGGGCCGGCGCATCGTTTACCCCGTCGCCGGTCATGGCGACGTAATGACCCTTGTCCTGGAGCGCCCTGACGATCTTTAGCTTCTGCTCCGGGGCGACCCGCGCGTAGACCCGCACCCGCTCCACTTCCCGTTCCAGCTCCTCCAGCGACATATCCTCCAGTTCCCTGCCGGTCAGCACCATCTCACCCCCATCGGTGAGAATACCGACCCGCCGGGCGATGACCCGGGCCGTGACGGGATGGTCGCCGGTTATCATCACCGGTGTTATCCCCGCCCCGCGACAGAGGGCCACCGCTGCCACCGCCTCCTCGCGGGGGGGGTCGAGCATACCGACCAGACCTATGAGGGTAAGACCGGTTTCCGCATCCGTTTCGAGCAGGTCGGGCACCTTTTCCCAGCGCCGCATGGCCAGGGCCAGCACCCGCAGTCCCTGATCGGCCATGAGCTCACTGGCACGGTGCAATTCATCCCGGTCGAAGGGGCTTGGACCGGCGGCTGTCAGAAGGTGGGTGGAGCGTGCCAGCACCACCTCCGCCGCACCTTTCGTGAAAGAGATCACCCCCATATCCCCCCGGTGAAAGGTGGTCATGCACCTGCGTCCGGCATCGAAGGGGAGTTCGGCCAGCCGGGGGAAGCGGTGGACCAGCTCCTTCTTGCCATATCCCCCTGCCGCAGCCATGGCGTAGAGGGCCACTTCGGTCGGGTCCCCCACCCCCGCAGCCGCACCGGCATAATGGACATCGTTGCAGAGGGCTGACGCCGCCAGCAGCCATTCAGCGGAGGTAGCGGCAGGCGGGCCTGCCGGAGCCGGCAGTTCGACCGGGGAAATAAGTCGCCCCTCCAGCCATACCTGTTCGACGGTCATCCGGTTCAGGGTGAGGGTGCCGGTCTTGTCGGAGCAGATATGGGTCACGGAGCCGAGGGTCTCCACCGCCGGCAGGCGGCGGATGAGGGCGTTTTGCCGCACCATCTTGCGCGCCCCGAGGGCGAGGGATATGGTAACCACGGCGGGAAGCGCTTCGGGAATGGCGGCAACGGCAAGGGAAACGGCAGTAAGGAACATGAGGAGGGGCGGTTCCCCCCGAAGAAAACCGAGGAGGAAGACCGCAGCGCAGACGAGCAGGATCACCAGGGCGAGCCGCTTACCGAAACCGGCCAGCCGCTTCTGCAAGGGAGTCTTTACCTCTCCCGTCGCCTGGAGCATGGCGGCGATCTTCCCAAGCTCCGTCCCCATGCCGGTGGCAACGGCCACCCCCCTCCCCCGCCCGGTCACCACCACCGTCCCCTTGTAGGTGAGGTTCATCCGGTCCCCCAGGGGAAGGCGGTCTCCGGCAAGGGGAGCAACTTTTTTTTCAACGGGAACCGACTCGCCGGTCAGGGCAGACTCCTCCGCCTGGAGCCGCATCGCCTCCATGAGCCGCAGATCGGCCGGCACCACGTTTCCCGCCTCCAGAAGCACGATATCTCCCGGCACGATCAGGGATGCCGGTATCTGCTCCGGTGTACCGCCGCGTAACACTATTGCCGAAGGTGCAGACATCCGTTTCAGGGCGGCAATCGCCTTTTCCGCCCGGAATTCCTGGATAAACCCGATCACCGCATTGAGAACGACAATGGCCATGATCGCCAGGGCGTCATGGAGGTCCCCCAGAGCAGCCGACAGGATCGCCGCCCCTATGAGCACGAGAATGGAGAAATCGAGGAACTGGGCAAGGAGCATGGCCAGCGGCGTGCGGCCACGCTTTTCCACGAGTTCGTTGGGACCGTGGACAGCCAGCCGCTTTGCCGCCTCTTCCGCCGAGAGTCCAACGGCAGACGAGCCGAGTTCGGCCAGGGTATCGGCTATGCTTTTTCTGTACCACGCCATGGTTGGCCCCTTCGGCTATCTAAACTCCTCCCCTCCCTTGATGGGAGGGGATAAAGGGGAGGGCGACCGTCTGCCTACCAGTCGAGAAAGGCGCCTTCATCCGCACTTCTTGCGCAGACGATGCCATGTCGCCAATTCTCACATCCCTATTTCCATTTCCCCTTCGATTTCAGCAAACCCTTCAGTTCCCCTTCGTTGAAACCAACCATCCTTGTATCCCCTACGACAATAATCGGCGTTCCCATGGCTCCCAGCTTCTGGAAATCCTGTCTCCCCCGGTCACTGCCGTTAATATCGATCTCCTCGAAACTGATGTCGTGCTTTTTCAGGTACTGCCTGGCCTGGTCGCAGTAGCGGCAGCCGGCCGCAGTGTAGAAGAGCACGCCGTTGTCCGGCACGTTGATCGGGCTCGCTTCGATCATTCCGCCGGAAGTCTCGCTGGTGATGGTTATGCCGCTGACAAACGAATAGCCGTAGTAGCCGACTACGGCCACCAGCACCAGCACAACGACCCCCTTGAGCATGCCGGCCGCCGAGTTGCCGGTGCTGGCCGGCGCAGAAACTTTCGTTTCGGGACGCATGGAGTAGTTGCTATTGGAAGCCTTGGCGTAGGCCACCTGGCAGGAGGGGCATTGCCATTCCGGCGCCACATCTTCCGCTTTCCGCTCATATCCGCATTTCGGGCATCGCACGCTTGGGGTATCCTTTCCTACGCTTAAAGTGGACCGCCTGATGTGGTAAAGTTACAGTTTGATTCACCCAATTCTGCCAAATTAACAATGTATGACAGATTCAAGGCTCGCCCCCTATAGGCCGCTACTAGATTTGTCAAGAGTTGAAACCTGACCCTTTTACCCCTCAAAACAATTGTCAAGAGTTAACCTCCCGCCTCCTTCTTCTCGCATTTTTTTGCTTTAATATATGAATCCTTAACAAATCCGACACAAACCAATAAGGTAAAAGCTAAGCCGATTATGCAATATTCTAAGATTTCTGGAATTAGTACTTTGGTATGACTTAATGAAAACACAACCACTCCCGTAATACCAACTAACAATTCTGCTATAGCCTCTGCTGACTTTATTCTTCTCCACTTAAGTCCAAAGCTAGTATTAATTGGCAACTCATTTCGCTCTTTAATTGACAATATTGGCCCTATAACTCCGACAATTATGAATATTGCAATTTTTACAAAATCATTATTGGGCAGTATCATA
>JAJZUQ010000034.1 GCA_021848385.1 Deltaproteobacteria bacterium | reverse complement strand
TATCATTAATAAAATAATACATCATTCACTCTTTAAGAATTAAATTGTTGTACATTGATAAAACTATAGTCTTAGCAACATCATCATAATTGGTAAATTTTCCGGCATTGTATGCTACAAGCCTCTGGTTAAAATCAGTGCTGTTGTCATTATCCAGTTGCAATATAACATAATAAAAGTCAGTAATTTTGTATGCCGGATCTCCAATTTTTTTTGCTTTACCTATTAAGCTAACTAGAATAACAATGTCGTATTTATCTTTTTGCACATAATCAACATATCTAACTGTGCTACCTATAAGAAAGTTGTTATAATTCTTTTTTATATAGGTCTTAAGTGGTTCAATTATTTCTTTTCGGGTTAGGCCTGGTGCACTTATTGTAATGTCTTTTGCAAAAGCTGCCGTGGGAATACATATTAGGTTTAATACTAAAATAACATATATTACTAATTTCATATTCTTCTCCTTTAAAAGCGATATTTTTTAACAGCTAAATGCGTAAACTTCCCTGTCAAGTAGACAGGTTTAAAGTAGGTCCTCCTACTTTTCCACCTTAGCTACCTTAACTTTAAGGAGTTGGCTTCTTAGCCCTCATACTAGCTGCCCTCTTTGCTCTTGCCTTAGCTAACACATCTCCAAGACCTCTTTCCTCTGCCATCTTTCTACGTGCTTCAGAATAGCTCTTAGCTGCAAGACTCTGGCTGCTAGGGATACCGAACTGCTTCCTATATTGTCCTGGCTTCATATAATGTGCTTGTGTCAAGTGCCTCTTGAGGGTCTTCATTCCCCCTTTACCACATACCATGCAGATAACTTCATCCTTCTTGAATGCTTGCTTCACGGTAAATGCAGGTTTTTCTTCCTCTACAGGTTTACCTGTCTCTAAAGCTTGAAGTGCTGAATGTACGTTTTGAAGCTCTTCTAGAATTTGATCGGTAGAGAGTTGTGTAAAACCCGCATGGGCTTTTACGATCTCTGCTGTCATTTCGAGTAGGGTTGTTGTATGGTCTCCTATATAAATGATTGGCCTGATCAAAATTTTGCTTTTGCAGCAACACAATTGCCAACAGATACTATCCTACCTGTTTTTTCTGATTTTGTAATATATTCACCTGTTACTCTATTTATAGTAGCATGAGCATCTGCTGTATCCCAAAACGATATGTATGTATCATCAATTTGGGACTCTTTGCCATTTACCATACTTTCTCCGTAATCTACTGTATATGTTTTTGTTTCTTTAATTTCATAACCACCAATATTTTTAAGATAACTACACATTATCTTCGTAATATCGCTAGCAAATACAGCAGACGGGATTATTGCTACAAAGATAAACATTAGTACAAAAATACGTGTAACCCTTTTAAGCAACAATTTACTTGTCATTTCACCCTCCTAAATAAGATTATTTGGCTTTTCTTAGCTAAATCGAAGGACATCAAGAACTATAGAATGGTAGCTTTGTGCCCCACAGTTACTGGTGATTTACCTTTTCGGTGACGATTTAAACCTGCTAATTTCAATTTGCCAATTTTCAGCATTAAATGTGCCATAACATCATCGACATTATCTCCAAAGACGTAAGCAGCTATATTATAAGCATAAAAATATCTCCCAGTTATCTCCTGTTTTTCTGTAAATTTCTAAACAATTATGTATTATCGCTATATCGCAATATCGCTACGTCAGTTAGCGAGTGCTTACACTTTATTCTAAACACTTCTAAATTCTTTATATGCACTGATCTCCATGCTGGCGATTCAGGATGAACCAAGCGTTACGCCTTATCCGCATAAAAAAAGGCCCCAGCATATGGGGCCAAAAGACATATTCATAATAGCTTTGAATTTGTTATTTTTTCTTAGCTGGTTTTGCTACGGGTTTCTTCTTAGCTTTCTTGAGCTTACAGGAAGGTACTGTGCTTAGATCCTTGAGATCCTTGCCAGGGGTAAACTTTCCAACAGTCTTTGCTGCAATCTTCATAGGCTTGCCAGTCTGTGGATTGCGACCATTGCGTGCAGATCTTTTGTGTGCGCTGAACGTACCGAAACCTACAAGTGTTACCTTGTCTTTCTCACGTACTGCACATGAGACTGCGCACGTAAAGGTTGCTAGAGCCTTTTCTGCTTGAACTTTTGTGATCCCAGCACCTTCTGCCATCTTGGCTACCAGTTCAGCTTTATTGGTACAGGTGTGGTTGAAACATAGAATATGTATTTCAATTGTTAACCTAATGAACACTAAAAGTTAACAATTGTTCTGTAGTTTCAGGGTGTTTGGTATGGAAAATAGGAGCATATACCTAATAGTAGCCACAGAAGGGATATTATATCAGCAGGAAGAGTACTAGGACTTGCCCTAGTCAGGTGACTTTGAGACTAGTGGTATGGTGTAGCATATGTACTGAGAGAGCATAGATCATTCACCTGCGTCAACATCTGCGTCAGGTAAAAGAAAAGGGGTTAGCTATTTCTAGCTAACCCCTTGGTAGTATTGGTTGCGGGGAGAGGATTTGAACCTCTGACCTTCGGGTTATGAGCCCGACGAGCTACCAGACTGCTCCACCCCGCGTCAATTGAAGTACGATTTATACCATGCAGCTCCGGACTCTGTCAACCAAAAAGAATCGACTATTTGTTTTTTTTGCACGCCTTGTTCTGGTGTGAGCCAACCAGTGTCACTCCGGAACTATTATGGCTCCTTTACCCGCCTTGATAGCCATTTCGTTGGCTGCCCCCTGCTCAAGACCACGCCCGACACGAACCCGGTACCATACACCCTTATCAGGAAGATGTGACTCGACAATGTATGCCGCCATTCCCCGTGCGACCAGGCGATCGCGTAACGACTCTGCTTCCTTCCGATCCTTTTGGGAAGCGACCTGTACCGAGAAGGTACCCCTGGAAGAGGAAGCTTTAACGGGAACCACGGGGGAAAGAGTTGCAGCTTTTGACTTTGCCGCCGGTTTGGGCTGGTCAGCTTTTTCTTTGCCTTCCAGGGGCTTTGCAACCACCGGTACTTTAACGGCGGGCTGAACTGGTGGGGCCGGTTGCGGAACGGCCGTCTGAAGTGTTTGAACTCCTTGAGTTGCCTGAGGGGGTGTGGCCGGATGTGTCGTGAAGGCCGGAGCATTACTGGAGGGATTGAGCCCGCTTCCGATAACGGCCCTGCTCCCTTTCGGAAGGGTCTCGTAAAAGGTCAGTGGCGGCTCTCCCGTACTTTGCGCTTCAGGATTCTGGGGTTGGCCGGCAGCAGGAGACGCCTGACCCGGCTGACCTGACGTTCCGCTTTGCTGCTGGGCTGCTGCAAGCTGGGACTTTGTCGGCCTGAACACCAGCCAGCCGGTTGCAACTCCAGCTGCATAAGAGATCGAAACAGCAATGACAACAACAACGACGAAAACACCGAGCGGCTGCTTGCGTGGCCGGTTTTTGCTGACTGGTTTGCGTTCCCTGTAATCCATAACCATAAGACGGCCGCCTGCCTACATTTTTTCCGGAGCGGATATGCCAAGGATGGCAAGTGCATTACGAAGTGTTTGCCTGACACAGTGGAGAAGGAACAGACGGGCGATGGTCAACTCACGGTCTTCAGTGACTACCCGGTTCTTGTTGTAGAACGTATGGAACTGGCCAGCCAGTTCCTGGAGATAGTATGTTATGCGGTGAGGTTCGAAATTCTGAGCGCTCCCCTCAACCGTTTCCGGGAACTGGTCGAGAAGTCTGATGATCGCCATATCATCAGGCGTGGAGAGGCGGCCTAGATCGACCTTGTCAGCTGCCGGCAATTCATACCCTTTCTCTGCTGCATTCTCGAATATGCTGCAGATGCGTGCATGGGCATACTGGACGTAGTAGACCGGGTTGTCGAGGGTCTGCTGCTTAGCCAGATCGATATCGAAAACCAGTTGGGAATCGGGTTTGCGCATGACAAAGAAATAGCGGGTGGCGTCGCGCCCCACTTCGTCGATGAGGTCGCGCAGAGTGACGTAACTGCCAGCCCGCTTGGAGATCTTGACCTCCTCCCCCCCCCGCATGACCGTCACCATCTGGTGGAGCACGTACTCGGGCCAACCCTGGGGAATCCCAGCGTCCAGCGCCTGGAGGCCGGCCCGCACCCGGGTGATGGTGCTGTGATGATCGGCCCCCTGCTCGTTGATGACCCGCCCGAACCCACGTTCCCACTTTGCCAGATGGTAGGCGACATCGGGAACAAAATAGGTATAGCCGCCGTCGGCCTTGCGCATCACCCGGTCCTTGTCATCGCCGAAATCGGTGGTGCGGAGCCAGAGTGCGCCGTCCTGCTCGTAGGTGTGACCCTTGTCGACAAGTCGTTGCACTACCCCCTCGACCTTCCCGGTGGAGTAGAGTTCGGACTCCAGAGAATAGACATCGAAATGGACGTCAAAAGCCGTGAGGTCCTGATCCTGCTCCCGCCGCAGACAGGCAACAGCAAAACGTCGGATGGCGTCCAGGTTCTGGGGATCGCCATCGGCCGTGACATGCTGGTCGTCGGCATTCACCGTTTCCCGTGCCAGATAGGAACGGGCCACATCCCGGATATACTCTCCCTGATAGCCGTCGGCGGGCCATCGCGGGTCGTCCGACTCGATACCGAGACAGCGGGCCTGCACCGAAAGGGCGAGGTTGCTGATCTGTTGCCCTGCGTCGTTATAATAGAACTCGCGTGTCACATCCCACCCGGTTGCGGCAAGCAACCGGCAGAGGGTATCGCCGATGGCCGCACCCCGGCCATGACCGATATGGAGCGGTCCGGTCGGATTGGCGCTGACGAATTCCACCTGGGCCTTTTTCCCTGCACCGCTCCGGCTCTTCCCGTAGTCGGCACCGGCGGCGGCAAGAGACAAAAGAGTCCGTCGCCAGGCATCCCCCTTGAGATGGATATTAATAAAACCGGGACCGGCGATCTCGACCCGTTCAATTATGTCAGCTGACGCAAGACGTGGCACGAGGACCTCCGCAACAACTCGCGGAGCTTTCCGCTCCCCCTTTGCCAGTTGCATCGCCACATTGGTGGCAAAATCTCCATGCTCGGCATGGGCAGGGGTCTCGATGACTATCGCCGGCAGATGACCGGACTGGAGCGTACCGTCTGCAACGCACTCCTCCAGAACCTTCCTGACCAGGTCGCGTACTACGTTTCGCATTACTCCTCCTGCTTCATCTGATCTGTCGTATCGCTCTCCACCTTGATGGAAATGTCGCGGGTGAAATCGGGGCATCGAGCCCCACCGTCGGGAACGCAGAACTTCTTGGCACAGTTCTCCCGCCAGGCGCATACCACACAGAATTGTCGTTTATCGCTCATAATTCACCATTTCGCACGTGTCTACATATCGTTGGAAACTTCACAAAAGCTTTCACCACAGAGGACACAGAGGTGCGCAGAGAAAGGCAAAATCCAGCCGTTTTCATACAGGACTGGTAATTAAATATAATGATTGGGCAGACGCAAAACACTACACTACTGTACAGATGCGGGTCCACAGAAGCACTGGCATGACAGTGCTTTCGCCATCGTGTCCTCTGTGGTTAACGCTTTATTGCCGGTGGTGCAGTCGACGGGGTGGCGCTGGTTGCCGGTAGGGCGGCTTTGCCTGGATCGGTTTTCTCCTGGGTCGGAAACTGGTAGATAATTTCATTAGGGCGGACAAGACCGAAGTCGCGGCGAGCGATGCTTTCCAGATATCGTCTATCCGATTTCAGCGCCTCAACCTCGCGCCGGAGGCGGTCGTTGTCGGCCTTCAGTTCCGTCACCCGCTTCTCCATCTCCTGTTTGTCCTTGGAAAGATGATAGATGCGCAACAGGCCGCGTTCGCCGAACACGGTGAAAAAAAGGATGAAGAGGATGACACCGGCCGGGATGAAATACATCCGCTTGCTCAAGTGAACCCTGCTCAGGACGCTGCTCCTTTCATGAGTGTGGCAAAATAGTCGATCGTCTGCATCAGCCCTGTCTCCACGTCAACCGTCGGGCTCCAGCCGAGCCGGGTGCCGGCCAGACTGATGTCGGGCTGGCGTTGCTGGGGGTCATCGGCAGGGAGGGGTCTAAAGACGATCTTTGACCGGGAACCGGTCAGACTGATAATCCGTTCGGCAAACTCCAGGATGGTGGTCTCGGCAGGATTCCCCAGGTTGACCGGACCAGCGAATCCCTCGCATTCCATCATTCGTGTCATCCCTTCCACAAGATCGGTGACAAAACAGAAGGATCGGGTCTGCTCACCCTTGCCATAGACCGTAAGATCCTCACCCCTGAGGGCCTGGACGATGAAATTGGACACGACACGCCCATCGTTGAGTGCCATGCGCGGTCCGTAGGTATTGAAAATGCGGATGATGCGGACGTCCACTCCGTTTTGACGGTGATAGTCCATCATCAGAGTCTCCGCCACCCTCTTCCCCTCGTCGTAGCAACTCCTCAGCCCGATGGGATTGACATTCCCCCAGTATTCCTCAGTCTGGGGGTGGACCTGGGGATCTCCGTAGACTTCGGAGGTGGAAGCCTGGAGTATTCTCGCCCTGACCCGCTTTGCCAGCCCAAGCATGTGGATGACGCCGAGGACGCTCGTCTTGATGGTTTTCACCGGGTTGTACTGGTAGTGGATCGGCGAAGCCGGGCAGGCCAGATTGTAGATCCGGTCCACCTCCAGCAGGATCGGCTGGGTGATGTCGTGACGAATCAGTTCGAAACGCGATTCCCCCAGGAGATGGGCAATATTGCGCTTGGAGCCGGTGAAGAAATTATCGAGGCAAAGGACGTCATGACCATCCAGAACAAGCCGTTCACAGAGATGAGAACCGATAAAACCGGCACCGCCGGTAACGAGCACACGCATGGCTATTTACCTTCCGGGGACAAGCCGTTGCGCCCGAGGGGGACATAACGGAAGCCGGCATCGCGCATCCGGCCGAGTTTGTAAAGATTGCGGCCATCAATGATGAACGGCTCCTTGAGTTCGGCCTTTATCCTGTCAAAATCGGGATTGCGATACTCGCTCCAGTCAGTGATAATCACCAGAACGTCTGCATCGGCCAGTATCTCGTACTGGTTAGTGCTGTAAGTTATCCGGTCGCCGAACTGCTTCCTGGCCTCTTTCAGCGCCTCCGGATCATGAGCTCGTACCGTGGCCCCCTGGGCCAGCAGATTTTCGATGATCGTGATTGCCGGCGCCTCGCGCATGTCATCGGTTCGCGGTTTGAACGCAAGCCCCCAGCAGGCAACGGTGCGCCCTGCCAGCGGCCGTTCCTTGGCGGGATCGCCAAGGAACTCCAGCACCTTGCGGGAAAGAACCTGCTTCTGCCGTTCGTTCACCTCCTCCACTGCCTTAAGCAGGAGGAAATCATAGTCGCTCTCTTCGGCGGTCCGGATGAGCGCCTTCACGTCCTTGGGAAAACATGAACCGCCATAACCGGGGCCGGGAAAGAGGAAGTCGTAGCCGATGCGTGAATCTGAGCCGATCCCCTCCCGGACGGACGCCACATCCGCACCCAACCTCTCACAGAGGAGCGCCACCTGGTTCATGAAGGAGATCCGGGTGGCGAGCATGGCATTGGCAGCGTACTTGGTCATCTCGGCACTCCGGATGTCCATGATAATAAGCCGGTTGTGCTTGCGCATGAACGGCTCGTAGAGCTCCTTCATCAGTTCGGCGGTCCGGACGTTGTCGGTGCCGATCACCACCCGGTCCGGTTTCATGAAATCCTCGATGGCCGCACCTTCCTTCAGGAATTCGGGATTGGAGACCACGTCAAACTCCAAAGAAGTCCCCCGTTTGTCAAGTTCCTCCTGCAGAGCGGCACGGACCTTGTCTGCGGTCCCTACCGGCACCGTCGACTTGTCGACGACAATCTTGAAACTTTCCATGTTGCGACCGATTTCGCGGGCAACGGCCAGCACGTACTGAAGATCGGCAGAACCATCCTCACCCGGAGGAGTGCCGACGGCAATGAAACTTATGAGTGAATCTTTCACCGCCTGGGGAACGTCGGTGGTAAAGGAAAGGCGACCTTCCGCCTGGTTGCGAAGCACCAGTTCTTTGAGCCCCGGCTCATAGATCGGGATGATCCCCTGCTTGAGCCCTTCTATCCTGGACTGGTCCACATCAACGGCGATAACGGTATTGCCGCTCTCGGCAAAACAGGCGGCAGCCACCAGACCGACGTAGCCGGCGCCGAACACGCAAATTTTCATAACATCCTCCTGAAAACAATCAAGCGGTTTTTATATCATAAAAAAAGCGCGCATGCCACTCTTTTCAC
The DNA here is from genome assembly GCA_021848385.1 of Deltaproteobacteria bacterium. Lineage (GTDB taxonomy): Bacteria > Desulfobacterota > Desulfuromonadia > Geobacterales > Geobacteraceae > Geomobilimonas. Next base: position 26,252 of record JAJZUQ010000034.1, on the reverse strand, counting down.
GGCTTTACGGACAGTTCCAGGGCATTCGCAAGACAGGCAAACTCTTCCAGGGAAAGGGTTTCGCCACGTCTTGACGGGTTGATCCCGCAGCCGTCGAGAACCTGCCGCAGCAATACTTCATTATCCAGGAACTGACCACTTTTCAGACAATTCCAGAGGGTCTTGCGCCGCTGACTGAAAGCGGCCTTCACCACCCGGCGGAACAGTGCCTCATCCCCCACGGTGACCCGGGGTTCGGCAAGGGGCACGAGCCGCAGGACGACCGAATCGACCTTGGGTGCCGGGAAAAATGAGCCCGGCTTGACGAGAAACTCCCGTCGTATGTCGAAATGAAGCTGACAGAGAACCGACAGCACACCGTATTCCTTACAGTCGGGGGGAGCGGCCAGACGTTCCCCCACCTCCTTCTGGAGCATGAGCACGAGGCGGGAAAAGAGCTGGCGGTATTCCATAAACTGAAACAGAACGGGGGTAGAAATATTGTACGGAAGGTTGGCTGCAACCTTCCAGCGCCCCTTCCAGCGGCTACCAAGCAACTCAGGCAGGTCGGCCCGAAGGATATCCGCCTCCACTACTTCAACCGTCCCGCTGTCGGCAAATTCCCGGCGCAGGAGCGGCACCAGTTGGCGATCCAGCTCAACGGCCACCACCTGGGCAGCCTGGGCGGCCAGGAGACGTGTCAGTGCACCCTGCCCCGGTCCGACTTCGAGCACATGGTCATCCGGGGAAAGCTCCACCGTATCAACGATGCGGGCAAGGACGTTACGGTCGGTAAGGAAATTCTGGCCGAGGGCTTTTTTGGGCCTGATTCGCTCCATCGTCACCTCGCCCCCAGCCGGGCCGTTATGCTGTCGAGGGGCCAGACAGCCAGAGCGTCGAGCCCCAGACCGCTTTCCATACCGTGTTCCAGGTAATAATCGGCCGGGACTGCCAGCATGGCAGCATTGTCCGCACAGAGTGCCGGGGAAGGGATATGGAGCTCGATGCCCCGCTCGTCGGCAAGGGCTCCCATCGCCCTCCGCAGGGCGCTGTTACATGCCACCCCGCCAGCCACCACCAACCGGCCGCAACCGGAAGCCGTTAATGCCGCGGAAGTCTTGGCGACAAGGACATCACAGACGGCGGCCTGAAAAGATGCACAGAGGTCGGAGAGTCGCGGGTCATCGGTACCGCTCAGCGGGTGCTTCTGAAGATGGGTCAGAACTGCCGTCTTGAGTCCGCTGAAACTGAAGTTGCAGCTGCCGTCATGCAGGAGAGGTCGGGGAAATTTGATGGCAGCAGGGTCACCGTCAATCGCGAGACGGTCAATGAGCGCGCCGCCGGGATAGGGAAAGCCAAGGAGCTTGGCAACCTTGTCGAATGCCTCGCCAGCCGCGTCATCAAGGGTCTGCCCAAGGGTCCGGTAACGACCGAAACCGTCCACCCTGTAGAGGTGGGAATGACCGCCGGAGACCACGAGCGCCAGAAAGGGAAACGCCACCGGATGTTCCAGAAACGCAGCGAACAGATGCCCTTCGATATGGTTCACACCGACCAGGGGGAGCCGGTTGGCAAACGCAAGCGCCTTGGCAGTGGAAAGCCCGACGAGCAAGGCTCCCGCCAATCCCGGACCCTGGGTCGCAGCGATCCCTTCGAGATCGTGAAACCAGATGCCCCCCTCCCTGAGCGCCTGTTCCACCACCGGCACAACAGCTTCCAGGTGATGGCGGGAGGCGATTTCCGGAACCACTCCGCCATAGCCGGCATGGACAGCGATCTGGGAAGCGACCACGGACGAGAGAACAATACGTCCGTCCCGCACCACCGCCGCAGCCGTCTCATCGCAGGAAGATTCTATGGCAAGCAGGAGCATAAATTCCGTTCAAGGTTCAAGGTTCAAGGTTCAAGGTCAAAAAAATGCGGGGCGCTCAACACGCCCCGGTGAATTCAGCTCTTGTATTATTTGCACCGTTCTCTCCATGAAACGCGATTTTTGGCCAAGGTCAAGGCGGGCGAGGATTTGGGCGGAGGCGTACTGGAGGTACGCCGCACAATTTCGACCACGAAATTGGACCGCGAAGGCGCCCCGAAGGGGGCGACCGTCAGGTCGAGTCACAACCAAATCAGCAGCCCAACGCAGAGATTGGGCAAAAGGCGCGTTTCTCAGAGAAGGTTGGCTGCGAGTTCGGCCAGCTCGGACCTCTCCCCCTTCATCATCGTCACATGCCCTGCGATGGCCTGCTCTTTGAAGCGTTCCACCACATAGGTGAGACCGTTGCTGGAGGAGTCGACGTAGGGATTATCAATCTGGTACGGATCGCCGGTGAGAACGATCTTGGTTCCCTCCCCCGCCCGGGTGACGATGGTCTTGATCTCGTGGGGGGTGAGGTTTTGCGCCTCGTCCACGATCATGAACTGGTTCGGGATGGAACGCCCCCGGATATAGGTCAGTGGCTCGATCTCCATAAGCCCCATGGCCATAAGCTCTTTATACCCCTTGCTGTGGCGTTTCTCTCCCTCGTGTCCCGTGAGGAGCAGTTCAACGTTGTCAAAGATCGGCTGCATCCAGGGAGTGAGCTTTTCCTCGATATCTCCGGGGAGAAAACCGAGGTCCTTTCCCATGGGAAAGACCGGACGGGAGACGAGGAGCCGGTTAAAGGCATTCTCCTCGGCCGTCTTCTGGAGACCTGCGGCTATCGCCAGGAGGGTCTTGCCGGTTCCTGCCTTCCCCACAAGGGTTACAAGCTTGACGTTGTCGTCCAGGAGCGCGTCCAGGGCAAAGGCTTGCTCACGATTGCGGGGGTGGATGCTCCAGATGCCTTCGCGGCCGATCTTGCGCAGCGGCACGAGCCGGTGCTGGGCTGCATCGAAGCGACCGATAGCAGTATGGGACGGGTTGAGAGCATCTTTCAGAGTAACGAACTGGTTGGGGAGATATTCACTGTCGAGGTCCGCCCATCCCTGCCCGTGAAAGCGGTCAATCAGGTCCGGGGCAGCATCCATCTCCACAAAGCCGGGATAGAGTTCCTCGATGGCCACCTTGTCCGATTCGTAATCCTCTGCAACCAGACCGATCGCATCGGCCTTGATCCGCAGATTAGTGTCCTTGGTGACGAAAATGACCGGCAGATCAGGGTTGCGCTCCTTGACATCCACCGCAACCGCGAGGATGCGGTTGTCACCCCGCTCTTCCCGCAGCTCGGGCGGAAGGCGCTTCATGACCCGCTCTTCATAGATCTCGACCCGCAGGCTGCCGCCGCTCTCAAGGGTAAGTCCTTCGGCGAGAGATCCCTTCTTCCGGAGATCATCGAGATAACGGGAGACCTGCCGGGCGTTGCGGCCGGTCTCGTTCATGTCCTTCTTGAACCGGTCGATCTCCTCGATAACAGTTATGGGGATAATGATGTTGTTTTCCTGGAATCGGAACAGGGCCTGAGGGTCATAAAGGAGGACATTGGTGTCGAGCACGAAATTTTTCATCGGTACCTTTCTTCGGCGGAAATCAGCGGTCGGAAAAATGAACTTGCAATCCCTGGCTGGTGGCCAGGATCTTGATGTAGATAAGCCGGTCCTTGAACTGGCCTTCGAGGACAACCTCACCTTCCCGGTTGAGGGCAGCAAGGACGCTTTCCGGCGACTCCTTGATGGTGTAATAGCTATAGATACCGGTCTTGTACAGTTCGTCCTTGGTTACCGGCCGTTCCGGCGGTAGCGAGCATCCGGCGAACAGCATCAAGAAACAGAGCAGCGAAAAAACTCCTTTTCTCATACTTCCCCCCTATTTGATCGTGCCACAATGGTTTGCAGCGCCTGCAGGAACAGATCTATATCCCGGGAGGTGGTGAACCAGCCGGGGCTTACCCTTACGGTCCCCTCCGGATAGGTGCCGATGGTCTGATGTGCCAGGGGCGCACAGTGAAGCCCGACCCTGACGCTGATGCCGTAGTCCTGGTCGAGTTGAAATCCGATTCTGGAGGAATCGAAACCGGCAACAGTGAAGGAGACGACACTTCCCCGGCGGTCCAGATCATCAGGCCCGTAAAGGGTAACCCCGGGAATCGTAACGAGCCCCTCGACGATCTGAGCGACACGGGCCTGCTCTGTTGAACGGATAGTCGCCATTCCGGCTGTCTGTATAAATTCGATACCCGCAAGCAGGCCGGCGATGCCGGGAGTGTTGGGGGTGCCGCTTTCCAGACGCTCCGGCATGGCAGCCGGCTGATCAAGGCCACGGGAATGGCCGCCCGTCCCCCCCACCATGAGAGGTGTCAGCTCGATTCCCGCGCCAACATACAGAAAGCCGGTTCCCTGGGGGCCGAGCAAACCCTTGTGTCCCGGTGCCGCCAGGAGGTCGATAAACATTCCCTCCACGTCAATCGGGAGTGAACCGGCACTCTGGGCGGCATCCACCAGAAATAAAACGCCGGCTCCCCGTGCAATGGCGCCAATTTCAGCCACCGGCTGTATGGTCCCCGTGACGTTTGAGCAATGGGACAGGGCAACAAGCCGGCTTCCGGGCCGAAGAGCCCCGGAGATCTGACGGCTGTCGATGGCCCCCCTGCCGTCAGCCTGCAGCCAGGTAACCTCCACGCCTCGCTGTTCAGCTAGGTGCAGCGGCCGGGCCAAGGCATTATGCTCCATGGTGGTGGTGATAACGTGGTCGCCCGGCCGGAGCAGTCCGTTCACTGCCAGATTGAGGGCTTCGGTGGCGTTGTGGGTAAAGACGACACGTTCAGAATCCTTGGCGCCTATCAGTCCTGAAACCGCTTCCCGGGCGCGGAAGACAACTCTTCCAGCTTCGAGGCCGCGACGATATCCACCCCGGCCGGGACCAACTCCTATCTCGCGCAGGGCCTGATCAACAGCCCGGTAGACCGTATCCGGTTTGGGAAAGGATGTAGCAGCGTTATCGAGATAGACCGGCATAGAGCAAAACTACCATGTATGGGGGTCTGTTGGCAACCGCTTTCAAGATGTACCCGCCGTTGCCCCAGTGGTCAAAGTCCGCTGGTGGCACTGTCCAGCTGGAACGGCACGTATCTGACCTTACCGCGGCTCCTATCCAGATGTTGTCCGTAAATACGCTGAGCGATGCCACTTGCCGGCACTCCGCCCCACCAGTTGCCAATTGCCGTGAAATCGTCGCTTCCGGCATTGTAGAGATCGTACTCGCCATTGACACTGAAACTGTTTCCCCATGCAACGCTCCCCCCATCGGACACCCGGAGCCCGGCCTTGCCATTATGGGATATCTCATTGCCACTGACTTTCAACCTCGCCCTGTCGAGGAACAGACCGTCGCCGGCATTATTTTCGATCCGGCAGGTGTCAATTCCCCCATCGCAGGACGTCAGCCCCAAACCTATGCCGTTATCCGCGAAGCTGCTGCCACGTATCCTGAGACGGCAACCATTGGCGATGACCCCCGCCTCCCTGTTATCCGAGAAAGTGGCCCCGGACAGGAAGAGTGAGGTGCCAGTGGCAACCAGCCCCTGCCGGTTGCCAGAAAAGACCGCCTCCCGCAGATCGACCTCGCTATCCCTCAGCACCATCCCCACATCGCCGCCCTCCGCACCGCCACCCATGATGACAGCAGTGCTCTCCTTGAGCACGACGCCGGTATGACAGGCGACAAACTGGACATGTTTCAGGGAGAGGTTGGAAAAAAGTGCCTCGCAACCGATCTCTGCACCTTCTACCCGGCAGTGTTCAAGCAGGTTCTTTTTATCGCTTGCAAGAAGCACGATCCCGTCCCAGCCTGTCGCTGGCCCGTCATCGGCAGAGGTGAAACGTACCGGTTTTTCACCGCTACCGTTGGCGAGAATACGACCACGGACGACAAGCGCGGCACCCCCGCCGGCACTGCTGTCGGTGCGACGGAACCGGATGACGGTCCCGGGTTCTATGGTCAGGGTCGCCTGTGAAGCTACCGTGAGCCCCCCTTCGATAAGCACCTCCCCATGCAAGACGGTGTCCTCAACGAGCACCTTATCTCGGTAGATCATGTCAGCAGTTCGAAGGGATACTGCTTGCTGCGGTGATGCGCCATCGGCAGACTTCGCCGCTGAGGGTTCCGTACTGGAAACCGGGGCTGGTGACACGACATCGGCTGGCACGGCACCAGAAGCAATCCCGGCCCATACCCCCAGAATCAAAACAACCGGCATCAGCCGGCAAACATTTACTTTCATAATCAGTTCCGTGGGATGACTTCCCAAGTTTTATCCTAAAAACGGCAGTTGAATACTGCCGGAAGGAGTACCTGAGGGGTATTTCGTCGTAATTCCTGGTGAAATGAAGCGTCCGCAGCCGATTCTGTCCGAACCCGCAAGGTGAGTTGATCGGATGCAGCGCAATGAGCCTGGAATTACAGAAATAGCCCTTTAGTACGCGTGAAGGCAGTGTTCAACTGCCGAATATAAGGTTTATTCTTCCGTACCGTCCGTATCACTACGATCGAAGTACACCCTGTTCTTTCCTTCTCTCTTCGCACGGTAGAGGAGTGCGTCCACCTTGTTGAACAGTTCATCCTGGCCGCTGCCGTTTTCCGGATGGGAGACCACCCCGACACTGACCGTAACGCCGCAATCGGCAATTCCCTTGAGCGCTGTGACGGTCTCCCGCTCAATCCGCTCCCGGATTCTATCCGCCACCGGAATAGCGCTCTCCAGTTTCGTTTCCGGCAACAGTATCACGAACTCCTCACCGCCATAGCGGAACGCGAAGTCGACCCGGCGCAGGGTCATGGCAATGACTTCGCCGATGGAGGCAAGAATCAGATCACCGGTAGAATGCCCGTAGGTATCATTGAACTTTTTGAAATCGTCCACATCAAGCATGACAAGGGAAATCGGCTTCTGATAGCGCTTGGCCCGTCTCAGTTCCAGAGGGAACTGCTGCCGGAAATAGCGATGGTTGTGAAGGCCGGTCAACGCATCGGTGATGGCCATCATCTTGGTCCGGTTGTGGAGCTTGGCATTGTAGATGGCCATGGCCGCGAAGGAGGAGAGGACAGACAGCAGGTTGAGCTTTTCCCGGTCAAACTGGCGGGGGACAAAATCATCGAGGTAGAGCACCCCGACGGTTCGCTTCTGGACCACCAAAGGCACGCAAATGAGGGATCGGATCCCCTCGTCAAGGGCGACCGGATTGTTGAAAAACGGGGTTTCAGCTGTATTTTCGATAAAAAGAATCTCCCCGGCAGAGAGCACTTTTTCCGTCAATCCGCCGGGAGTAACATCCCAGCGCTCCTTCTTGATGAAACTGGCCGACAGACCTGCATGGGCATGGAGGGACAGTTCCATCTTCCGGTCGTCATAGAGGGCCACGCTCCCGGCCGGAGTCTCTGCAAAACGCATGGCGCTCGTAAGAATGGCCTGCAACACCGTATCGAGATCGAGAGTCGAAACAACGGCCCGGGCCACCTCGATCAGGTCTTTGAGTGCCTTTACCTGGGCCTCCAGCGAATCCTTGCAGTTGATACAACTTGACATGAACGTCCCCATCACATGCGAATCTGATTATGACTTTTCTAACACAATCCAGGCCCGATGTAAATGCAATCTACACGCACCGGAGCGGGGTTCCACCATTTTGCGATATCTTATCAGGGGGTTACAAAATTATTTTGAAATCCCTTGACAGGCCATATATGTTGTGGTTAATTTCACATCGTGCCACAAAATGTTGGGTTAATATTCTCTTACATTCAACTGATCATGCACCAATTTCCCGCATAAGGAGACACGTAAACCATGGGTAAAACAAAGGCAAAGGGAGCGATTCCGGGATTGACGAAAAACGCGCTGACCGTTTTGGAGAAGCGCTACCTGAAGCGGGACAAGGAAGGCCGCATCCTGGAAACACCAGTGGATATGTTCCGCCGGGTCGCCGAAACCATTGCCTCTGCGGATGCGAGCTTCGACAAGAAGGCCGATGTTGCCGGTCTTGCCGACAAGTTCTACGCCATGATGACCAATTTCGAGTTTCTCCCCAACTCCCCCACCCTCATGAACGCCGGTAGGGAACTGGGACAACTCTCTGCCTGCTTCGTCCTGCCGGTTGGTGACTCCATGGAGGAGATCTTCGATGCAGTCAAGTTCACCGCCCTGATTCACAAGTCCGGGGGGGGCACCGGCTTCTCTTTCTCGCGGCTGCGGCCGGCCAACGATGAAGTCCGTTCCACCTCCGGCATCTCCAGCGGTCCCATTTCCTTCATGCGCGTCTTCGACGCCGCCACCGAGACCATCAAACAGGGGGGGACCAGGCGCGGCGCCAACATGGGGATACTGCGGGTCGACCACCCGGATGTCATGGACTTCATCATGTGCAAGGCGGACCAGCGCCACCTCAACAACTTCAACATCTCCGTCGGCATCACGGAGGCATTCATGGAGGCGGTGGAGCACGACGCCGACTACACCATCTTCAACCCCCGCAGCCACGAGCCGGCCGGCTCCCTCAACGCCCGGAAGGTCTTCAGCCGCATCGTCAAGCAGGCATGGGAGAATGGCGAACCGGGGATCATCTTCCTCGACCGCCTCAACAAGGACAACCCCACCCCTCACATCGGCGCCATCGAATCAACCAACCCCTGCGGCGAGCAGCCCCTTCTCCCCTACGAGTCATGCAACCTGGGCTCCATCAACCTGGGGAAAATGGTCAAGAACGGCGAGGTGGACTACGACCGGCTGGGGGAGATCGTCCGGCTCGCCGTGAACTTCCTCGACAACGTCATCGAGGTCAATAACTACCCTCTCCCCCAGATTTCCGAGATGACCCGGTCCAACAGGAAGATCGGCCTCGGCGTCATGGGGTGGGCGGACATGCTCATCCTCCTCGGCATCCCCTATGGCTCCCCCCAGTCCATCGCCCTCGGTGAGAAGGTCATGAAGTTCATCAACGACGAAGGACACGCCGCCTCCCGTGAACTTTCCAAAAAGCGGGGCGCTTTCCCCAACTTCAAGGGGTCCATCTTCGACCATCCGGGTGAAGCACCGATCAGAAACGCCACCGTCACCACCATCGCCCCCACGGGGACCATCTCCATCATCGCCAATACCTCCTCCGGCGTAGAGCCCCTCTTTGCGGTTTCCTACGTACGGCAGGTAATGGACAAGAACATCCTGGTCGAGGTCAATCCGATGTTCGAACAGATTGCCAAGGAACGGGGCTTTTACTCCGAAGCACTCATGCAGCGGATCGCTGAACACGGCACCGTCCACGACATCATGGAGATACCCGAGGATATACGCAGGGTATTCGTCACCGCCCACGAAATCACGCCGGAAGAGCACATCGCGATGCAGTCGGCATTTCAGAAATACACCGACAACGCTGTCTCCAAAACGGTCAACTTCCCCAACACCGCCACCATCGAAGACGTGGAAAAGGTCTATCGGCTCGCCTACCAGGCTGGCTGCAAGGGAGTGACCATCTACCGTGACGGCTCCCGGGATGAACAGGTCCTCTCCACAGGCAAGAAGGAAGAGAAGGCAGCACCCGTGTTCGAGGACAAGTCCGCAATCAAGCGGGACCGTCCCAAGGCGCTCAAGGGATGGACTTACCAGATGCAGACCGGTTGCGGTCCGCTCTACGTGACCATCAACGAGGACAAGACCGGTCTCTTCGAACTCTTCACCACCATGGGAAAAGCGGGCGGCTGTGCCGCCTCCCAGAGCGAAGCCATCGGCCGGATGGTCTCCCTCGCCTGGCGGAGCGGCGTCCAGGCGCGCCAGGTGGTCAAGCAGCTCCTCGGCATCTCCTGCCACTGCCCGTCTGGCTTCGGGGACAACCGGGTCCTTTCCTGCGCCGACGCCGTCGCCAAGGCGATCCAGGCCCACATGGTTGCCGGCGGTTACGACACCAACCTGGAACTGGCTGCGCCGGAACGGGGCGCCTGTCCGGAATGCGGCGGGGTGGTTGAGCACGAAGGGGGCTGCATGGTGTGCCGGGTGTGCGGTTACAGCGAGTGTGCGTAGGACATAGCAGATGAATCAAGAAAAAGCCCTGCAACGATGCAGGGCTTTTTTTTACTCGATTCACACGATCCTCATTCTGCAATGATGCTATTCTTTTGCCTCACACTCCCCGCACACGACGGCATTCACCGGCAGCTCGCACCCGCACCCCGCGCAGGCGTTGTCCCATTCGTGATGCCCGGCAGCGATGGCCCGCTGCTTCCCCTCCAGCCGTCTCACTTCCGCTTCCATCTCGTCGTTGTACTGCGATTCGAACATGCTCCACTCCCCCATCAAAGGATTTTTATGCCCGTAGCGGCGTCAGGCCGACAGGCCGACCTGCCCTGCTCACTGCCAGCCATGTCGGGTTGATTACTTTGGAATCCATCCTCCTCCCAACGCCTTCACCAGCAAGACGCTGGCGGTAAGTTTTCGCCCCAGGAGCCCCAGGGCGGTGCGCTCGTTGGCAAGGGCAGTCGATTGGGCAACCAGCACATTGAGATAGGCCACGGTTCCTGCCTGGTACTGATTCGTGGTAATGCTGACAACCTGTTGCGCAGCCTGAACCGCCTGATCCTGGGCCCGCGATTCTTCTTCCAGGATGCGCAGTGCGGCCAGATTGTCCTCAACCTCCTGAAAACCTGCCAGCACCGTTTCCCGGTAGGCGGCCACCGTTGCGTCAAAGGCTGCTCTCGCCTGATCGGACTGGGCCTTGCGCAGGCCACCGTCGAACAGGGTTTCAGCCACTGCCGGACCGACCGACCAGAACCGGCTCGGCCAGGAAAACCATGAGGCAAGACTCGAAGCCTCGAAACCGGCCGCACCGGAAAGACGGATTGTCGGGAAATAGGCGGCCTTGGCAATGCCGATCTGGGCATTGGCCGCTGCCATCTTCCTTTCGGACGAGGCGATATCGGGACGCCGTTCGAGTAGTTCCGCTGGAAGACCTGTCGGAATTTGGGGAAACACGGTCGTCACGGGTGCTGCCGGCAGTGAAAATGCTGCGGGAGGTTTACCGATCAGCAGGGCTATGGCGTGTTCCAGTTGTGCACGCTGCACGTCGAGATCGATCAGTTGCGCCTCGGTGGTTTTGAGTTGCGTCTCGGCCTGAAGCACATCCGATCTGGCCACTACCCCGGCGACATAGCGATTGTTCGTTAATTCCAGGGACTTCCGGTAGGTGGCAAGCGTAGCGTCGAGAAGCTGTTTCTGGGCGTCCAGTATCCGCAGCTGAAAATAGTCGCTGGCGAGTTCCGCCTGCGTGCTCAGGGTCACTGCGGCCAGATCGGCGGCACTGGCCTGGGCATTGGCCTGACTGGCTTCGACACCACGGCGTATTCTGCCCCAGAGATCGAGCTCCCAGGTCAGATCCAGCGGGAGCTGAAAATCAGAGACCGTCGCGCCGCCCCCTTTTCCATTACCAAGATTGGCTGAACTGCGCGACCGTGTCGCCGAGGCGCCAGCAGAAACAGAGGGGAAGTAGCCGGCCCTGGCAGCCTGCACCAGCGCGCGCGCCTGACGGAACTGGGCCTCCGCCGCAGCAATGGTGAGGTTTGAAACCGCCACCTGTTCTTCCAGGGAGTTCAACGCGGTATCGTTGTAGAGTTCCCACCACCGTTCGGGAATGTTGCCATCCCGGGGTTGCGCCACCTTCCACCCTTCCAGCTCCTTGTATACTGTCGGCATTGTTTCGACCGGGGTTGGCCTGACGTAGTCCGGACCAACCGTGCAGGCTGCCAGCAGTGGGCAGAAAACCAGTAGAATCCGTGCAGTAATGCCTGATAGTTTCACGCGTCCTCCCGTTTCATTCCTATCCGTTTTCCCATCCGTCGTCCCTGCCGCTTCCTCTCCAGCCACGCCCGGAACCGGTCAAGATAAAGATACACCACCGGTGTGGTATAGAGGGTCAACATCTGGCTGAATATCAGCCCGCCGACAATGGAGATTCCCAGAGGCCGTCTGAGTTCGGAACCTACGCCGGTCCCCAGGGCCAACGGCAGCGCGCCGAAGAGGGCCGCCATGGTCGTCATCATGATGGGGCGAAAGCGGAGCAGGCACGCCTCGTAAATGGCTTCCCGCGGCGGTTTCCCTTCCCGCCGCTGCACGGCCAGGGCAAAATCAACCATCATGATGCCGTTTTTCTTGACGATACCGATCAGGAGGATCACGCCGATAATGGCGATCAGGTTCAGGTCGGAGCCGAAGGCCATCAGGGCAACAACCGCTCCCACACCGGCCGAGGGGAGCGTCGAGAGGATGGTCAGGGGATGGATGTAGCTTTCGTACAGTATCCCGAGAACGATGTACACCGCCACCAGAGCAAACAGGATCAGGAGGGGCTGGGTCTTGAGCGAATCCTGGAACGCCTGGGCCGTGCCGGCAAATTTTCCCCTGATACTCGCCGGCATCCCCATCTGGCGGGTTGCCTCCTCCACCGCATTGACAGCGGCACCCAGCGAAACCCCCGGCGCAAGGTTGAACGAGGTCGTCACCGCCGGGAACTGGCTCTGGTGATTGACCGCCAGGGAGCTTGCACCAGTCTTGTAGGAAGTGAAAGCGGACAGTGGCACCATCTGCCCTCCCGACGACAGCACAAAGATGTCCCGCAGGGTGTCAGGCTGCTGCCAGAAGGAAGGCGCCGCCTCCATGACCACATGGTACTGGTTGAGCGGCGTATAGATGACGGACACCTGGCGCTGGCCAAAGGCGTCGTAAAGCGCTTCATCGATCTGTTGCGGAGTGATTCCCAGCCGCGCGGCCGTCGGTCGGTCAATGACCAGATCCGCCTCCAGCCCGCGGTTCTGCTGGTCGCTGCTCACATCCGCCAGCATCGGCATGCTGCGCATCTTCTGCAGCATCTTCAGTCCCCAGCTGTTCAGCTCGGTGACATTTTCCCCCTGTAGCGTGTACTGGTAGAGGGCGTTGCTGATCCGGCCGCCGACCCGCAGATCCTGGACCGGCTGCAGGAAGGTCGGGGCGCCGGGGATGTGGGCCAATTTCTTGCGCAGTCGCCCGATCACCTGGTTGGCCGTTGCCGTCCGTTGTGCAAAGGGTTTGAGAGAGACGAACATCCTGCCGGAATTGACCGTGGAACCTCCCCCGCCGCCGGTAAAGCCGATCACGTATTCCACATCTGGGTCCTGCCTGATGATCGCCAGAACCTGGGTCAACTTGTCCCGCATTGCCTGGAATGAGATGTCCTGGGCAGCCTGGATACTTCCGGCGATCCTGCCGGTATCCTGTTCGGGAAAGAACCCTTTGGGAATGACGATAAACAGGGAGATACTCGCCATGACGGTTGCAAGCAGCACCCCCAGCATAATCCGACGATGTTCCAGCGACCAGGTGAGAGAGGTTTCGTAATGGCCGTGCATCCAGTCAAACATCCCTTCGCTGGCCCGGTAGAGTCTGCCGTGGGATTTGGCTGTGTCATCCCTGAGGATGGTGGCGCACATCATGGGGGTCGTCGTGAGCGATATGAGCAGTGAGACCAGGATGGCCGCGGAGAGGGTCACGGCGAATTCCCGGAAGAGACGCCCTACCATTCCCCCCATCAGCAGGATCGGGATGAAGACCGCCACCAGCGAAACGCTCATGGAGAGGACCGTGAAGGCGATCTCCCGGCTGCCGGAAAGGGCTGCCTGATACGGTGACTGCCCCATCTCCCGGTAGCGGGTGACGTTTTCCAGCACCACGATGGCATCGTCGACCACGAACCCGGTGGCAATAGTCAGGGCCATGAGGGAGAGATTGTCGAGGGAGTACCCGAACAGGTACATGACGGCAAAGGTGCCGATAATGGATGATGTGACCGCCACCGCCGGGATCATTGTTGCCCGGACGTTGCGCAGGAACCAGAACACCACCAGGATCACAAAGATTCCGGACATAAGCAGCGAAATCTCCACGTCATGCAGGGAGCCGCGAATGGGGGGGGTCCGGTCCAGCACCACGGATAGCTTGACCCCCCCCGGCAGGGAGGCCTCCATCTGCGGCAGCAGGGCGCGGATGCTGTCTACGGTGTCAATGATATTAACGCCCGGTTGCCGGAAGACGATCACCATGACCGCCGGTTTGCCATTCACAAAGCCGCTGACCCGCAGATCCTCCACCGAGTCCTCGACGCTGGCCACGTCGGCCAGCCGCAGTGCGGTTCCGCCATGGTAGCTGATCACCAGGTCACGATAGTCGGCGGCTTTTTTCATCTGATCATTGGCATGCAGTTCCCAAGAGCTGCCGCCGTTGGAAAGCATCCCCTTGGGGCGGTTGACGTTGGTGCCAGCCAGAACTGCGCGAACCTGGGCCAGGCTGATGCCGTACTTGTTGAGAGCCAGGGGATTCAACTCCGCCCTGACGGCCGGCAACGCACCCCCGCCGACGAAAACCTGACCGACCCCTTTTACCTGGGACAGTTTCTGCTGAAGAATCGACGAAGCGGCATCGTACATCCGGGGCTTGCTGACACTGTCCGAGGTAAGCGCCAGGATCATGATCGGGGCATCCGAAGGATTCACCTTGCGGTAGGAAGGGTTGCTGGGGAGGTTGGACGGCAGATAGCTGCGGGCGGCGTTGATGGCAGCCTGCACATCCCGGGCCGCACCGTTGATATCCCGGTTGAGGTCGAACTGCAGGGTGATACTGGTGTTGCCGCGATTACTGACGGAGGTCATTTCGGCAATCCCTGCAATCCGGCCGAACTGCCGCTCCAGGGGTGCGGCCACCGAGGTGGACATGGTTTCGGGATCGGCGCCTGGCAGGGAGGCAGAAACCGAGATGGTCGGGAAGTCCACCTGGGGGAGTGGCGATACGGGCAGAAGCCGGAAGGCTATGATGCCTGACAGCAGGAGCCCCGCGGTCAGGAGCGTGGTAGCGACCGGTCTGCGTATGAAGATGGCCGAGACATTCATGGATGAACCATACCACCACCCCCCTGGCGGGCACCCACCTCTCCTGTTGCCCCCTCCTTATTAAGGAGGGGGTTGGGGGTGGTAGGTGGAAGTGGGGTGGTAGGCTTTTTTCTTCTGCGCGCCATCCGGTCGAAGGCCAAGTAGATGACCGGCGTGGTATAGAGGGTCAGAATCTGGCTGATCACCAGGCCGCCGATGATCGAGATCCCCAGGGGACGGCGGAGCTCGGAGCCCACGCCGGTACCCATGGCCAATGGCAGGGCACCCAGAAGCGCCGCCATAGTAGTCATCATGATCGGCCGGAAACGGAGCAGGCAGGCCTGATAGATCGCCTCCTCAGGCGGCTTGCCTTCGGTGCGCTCCGCGTCCAGGGCGAAATCGACCATCATGATGCCGTTCTTCTTGACGATGCCGATCAGAAGGATAATGCCGATGATGGCGATGACTGTAAGATCCTGGCGAAAAAGCATCAGGGAAAGCACCGCGCCCACGCCGGCAGACGGCAGGGTGGAGAGGATGGTGAGCGGATGGATGTAGCTCTCATAGAGCACTCCCAGCACGATATAGACCGTGATCAGGGCCGCCAGGATCAGAATCGGCTCGTTGGTCAGGGAGGCCTTGAAGGCCTGGGCGGTTCCCTGGAAGCTCCCCACGATGCTGGCAGGCAACTTCAGCTGGTTCATGGTGGATTCGATGGCATTCACGGCATGTCCCAGGGAGACGCCCGGCGCCAGGTTGAAGGAGGTGGTCACCGCGGGGAATTGCCCCTGGCGGTTGATAACCAGCGGCCCCCGGGTCTCGGTCGCCGAGGCGATAGCCGAGAGAGGCACCTGGCCGCCGCTGTTGGAACGGACATAGAGCGCCTGCAACCCGCCGGGGTCCTGCCGGAACTGGGGTTGGACCGCCAGAATTACCCGGTACTGGTTCAGTTCGGTGAAGATGGTCGAGACCTGGCGCTGGCCAAAGGCGTCATAGAGGGCATCGTCGATATTCTGCGGGGTAATGCCGAACCTGGCGGCCGTGGCGCGATCGAAGTTCAGCATCATTTGCAGCCCCTGATTCTGCTGATCGCTACTCACATCCCGCAATTCGCTCCGCTTTTGCAACTCTTCCACGACACGTGGAGCCCAGGTCGCAAGTTCATCGGAGTTGGGGGTTTCCAGGGTAAACTGGTACTGGGTACGACTGACCCGGGCATCCACCGTCAAATCCTGAACCGGCTGCATGAAGAGGGTGATACCCGTCACCTGGGCCAGTTTGGACTGCAGGCGACGGATGACCTCCGTGGCGTTGGCATCCCTCATGCTCAACGGCTTCAGGTTGATTTGAATTCTGCCGCTGTTGAGTGTGGTGTTTGTGCCATCGACCCCGATGAATGAAGAAATGCTCTCCACGGCCGGGTCTTCGAGAATCACTTTGGCAAGCGCCTGCTGTTGCTCGGCCATGGCAGGAAACGAGATGGTTTGCGATGCCTCCGATATCCCCTGGATGACCCCGGTATCCTGGACCGGGAAGAACCCCTTGGGTATCAGTATGTAGAGCAGGACGGTCAGCAACAGGGTTCCTGCCGCCACGGTCAGGGTGGCGGTCTGGTGCCGCAGCACCCACTGAAGCGAGCGGCCGTAGGAGGCGATCAGGCGCTCGAAGAATTGCCCCGACGCGTGGTAGAAGCGTCCCTGACGTTCCTCCGGGACATGCTTCAGGATGCGGGCGCACATCATCGGCGTCAGGGTCAGCGAGACGGCCGCCGAGATCAGGATCGTCACCCCCAAGGTAACGGCAAACTCGCGGAACAGGCGCCCTACCACATCCCCCATGAAGAGGAGCGGGATCAGGACCGCGATCAGTGATACCGTCAGCGACAGGATGGTGAAGCCGATCTGTTTAGCCCCCTTGAGTGCGGCCTCCAGGGGCGTTTCCCCCTCCTCCACATAGCGGGAGATGTTCTCGATCATGACAATGGCATCGTCCACCACGAAGCCGGTGGAGATGGTCAGAGCCATTAGGGTAAGGTTGTTCAGGCTGTAGTTCAGCAGGTACATGACACCGAAGGTGCCCACGAGCGACAGCGGCACGGCCACGCTCGGTATGGTGGTGGCCGGCAGGTTGCGCAGAAAGAGGAAGATGACCATCACGACCAGAGCCACGGCCAGAAGCAGTTCGAACTGCACATCCTTGACCGATTCCCTGATAGTGACGGTCCGGTCGGTCAAAGGAGTGACCTTCACCGAAGCGGGGAGTGCCGACTGCAGCTGGGGCAGAAGCTGCTTGACCCGATTAACCACCTCGATGACGTTGGCTCCCGGCTGGCGCTGGATGTTGACGATCACTGCCGGTGTCGTGTTCATCCAGGCGGCCTGGTTGACGTTTTCCGTGTCGTCAATGGCGTCCGCCACATCCTTGAGCTGGACCGGAGCGCCGTTCTTGTAGGCAATTACCAGGGAACGGTAATCCTTGCTGGTGAAGAGCTGATCGTTGGCACCGATAATGAAGGACTGCCGTGGCCCGTCAAAACTCCCCTTGGCCTGGTTCACGTTGGCTGCGGCCAGTGCTGCACGCAGGTCTTCGAGCGTCAGACCGTAGGAGGCCAGGGCGGTCGGGTTGGCGTGAATCCTCACCGCCGGGCGCTGACCACCGCTGATGCTGACCAGACCCACACCCGGAAGCTGGGATATTTTCTGGGCAAAACGGGTATCGGCAAGATCCTCCACTTTCGGCAGCGGCAGGGAATCGGATGAGAGCGCCAGGGTCAGAATCGGTGCGTCGGCCGGGTTGACCTTGCTGTAGACCGGCGGGTTGGGCAGATCTTTGGGGAGAAAGCTGAAACCGGCGTTGATGGCAGCCTGGACCTGCTGTTCGGCCACATCAAGAGGGAGTTCGAGCGTGAACTGCAGAGTGATCACCGAACTGCCGTGGGAACTGGTGGAGGTCATCTGGGTCAGCCCCGGCATCTGGCCAAACTGGCGCTCCAGGGGTGCCGTAATGGAAGAGGCGATGACGTCGGAACTGGCGCCGGGATAAAAGGTGCGCACCTGGATGGTGGGATAATCCACCTGCGGCAGGGCGGAAACCGGCAGCTGCTTGTAGGCCACGGCGCCGGCCAGGATGATGGCGATCATCAGCAGGGTGGTGGCGACCGGCCGCAGGATGAAAAGACGAGAAAAATTCATTTGTTGGGTGTCCTACCCGGCTCCTTCACTTCGACCTTGCTCCCCTCCCGCAGCCGCTCCGCACCCTCCACGACCACCTGCTCTCCAACCGCCAGTCCTTCGACAACGGTAGCCTCCCCTCCCTGGGTAATACCGATCTTGACCGCTCGCATGGCCACCGTTTTGTCCGGCCGCAGTACAAAGACAAAGGCCCCTTGAGGGTTTCGCTGAAGGGCAGCCGACGGGATGATGATGGCATCTTTCTTCACATCCAGCAGAAGCCGGGCATTGACGAACTGATTCGGAAAGAGTTCGCTGTTCCGGTTGGCAAAGAACGCTTTGAGCTTGACCGTCCCCGTTGCCGGGTCAATCTGATTGTCGACGGTGGCAAGTTCTCCCGCAGCCAGATTCTGCTTCATTTCACGGTCGAAGGCTTCGACGGTCAGCCGCCCAGCCTTCATCTTTTGCAGAACCTGGGGCAGGCTGTCTTCGGGGAGCGGAAATACCACCGCAATCGGCTGGACCTGGGTAATCGTCAGCAAACCGCCCGTATCAGTGGCATGCACCATGTTCCCCGGATCCACAAGACGCAAACCCGCCCTGCCGCTGACGGGAGCCGTGATGCGGCTATAGGTGAGATTGAGCCGGGCACTGTCGATTTGCCCCTGGTCGATCTTGACAGCCCCCTCATACTGCCTGACCAGCGCCTCCTGGGTATCCAGCTGCTGCCGGGGTATCGAATCCTGTTTCCAGAGGGTGCGGTAACGCTCCAGGTCCAGCCGGGCATTATTCAACTGTTCACGGTCGCGGGCCATCTGTCCCTCGGCCTGGGTCAACTGCACCTGGAACGGTCGCGGATCGATGACCGCCAGCAGGCTCCCCTTGACGACGTTCTGACCTTCGCGAAAATGAACATCCATCAGCTGGCCGTCAACTCGGCTGCGGATAGTCACGTTGTTCAGGGGAGTGACGGAACCCAGGCCGGTCAGGTAGAGATTCATGTCACCGGTGCGGGCAGCAGCCACGAATACCGGCGTTGGCAGCAAGGCCCCCTTTTTGCTCGCCGCAGATGCCGCTGATGGAAGCTGCCGTTCTTTCCAGACAGAAAAGAACCCACCGACAATCAGGCAGAGCAGTATGAGCCAGAACCACCACTGCTTGAAGAATGGCCGTTTGGAGGAATGTGGATTTGATTCGATTGTTTCGCTACCATTTTCTTGCATGCGTACGCCTCTCGATTTCATTGGCAATGTATGTTTTCACTGCAGTTCGTCGTATTTATACCCGACCCCATACACCGAATGAATCAGCTCGGTTTCCGGGGATATGCCAGCAATTTTCTTGCGCAGGTTCTTGATGTGGCTATCGATGGTTCGGTCGCTGACAATGCGTTGATCGGGATAGATATGATCCATAAGCTGTTCGCGACCATAGATGCGGCCGGGATTGGCCGCGAGGAAGCTGAGCAATTTGAATTCGACGACGGTAAGTTCCAGATCCCGGCCGCTCAACGTCGCCTGAAAGCGCTCTTCATCCAACCGAAGCAGGGAATGCACACCGGACGGTTGTTGGTTGGTGAATCTGCGTAACACCGCCTTGACGCGGGCCACCACCTCCCGGGGACTGAACGGTTTGCAGATGTAATCGTCAGCGCCGAGTTCGAGGCCAAGGAGCCGGTCGATTTCCTCGATGCGGGCAGTCACCATGATAATCGGCACTGTTGAAAACGAGCGGATCTCCTTGCAGATTTCCATGCCGCTCTTCCCCGGCAGCATCAGGTCCAGCAGAATCAGGGCCGGCATCCTTTCACGAACCAGTGGCAGGACATCCAGGCCGTTCTCCAGACAGTGCGGTTCATACCCGGCCTGGCGCAGGTAATTACTCAGGAGTCGCGCCAGCTTGGGTTCATCTTCGACAATCAGAATGGCATGATTCATCGGTGACTTTCCGCAAGTGGCAGGGTGATTCTTATCCAGACACCGCCGAGGGGCGAAGGAAAAGCTTCTATCGCACCTTCATGGGCTTCGACGATATTGCGGCAGATCGCAAGGCCCAGGCCTGCCCCACCGGTGGCCCTGCAGCGTGATGCTTCCACCCGAAAGAGACGATCGAACAGCTTCCCCCGTTCTTCTTCAGAAACACCCGGCGCACTATCCTTAAAATCGACGATTACCCCTCCGTTTGCCGATTCGAGCGTTACGTCAAGCGCCCCCCCGGTATCGGTATATTTTTGGGAATTTTCCAGCAGGTTGCCGAAGAGTTGCGCCAAACGCTCTGCATCTGCGTAGACGGGAACAGCACCCTGTGGCACGTCCACATGTAAGGAAACCTTGTTTTCGGCAAATTTCGGTCGAACGCGGTCGATCGATTCCGTGAGGATCTCGGACAAGTTTACCTCGGATTTTCGGTATGCAAGGGCTCCCACGTCGGAAAGGGCCAATTGGTACAGATCATCGACGAGCCTGTTGATGCGGTAAACCTCAACCTGGAGTGAAGAGATCGATTCGTACGACAGATCCTGGACCCCGTCCTGGATAGCCTCTATTTCGCCCCCCAGAATGGCCAGCGGGGTACGCAATTCATGGGATATGTCGGCCACGAACTGGCGACGGGCCTGCTCGTTTTTATCGAGACTCAGCGCCAATGCGTTGAAGTCCCGGGAAAGATGGCCGAACTCGTCGTCGGACTCGACGGGAACCCGGATATCGTAGCGCCCCGACGAAAGATGGCTGGTGGCTGCAGCCAGCTTTCTGAGCGGACGGACCAGACGACGCGCCAGGGGAAGCGCTATCGCGGCCGCAACAAGCAGCATGAGCAGGGCAACGAACGCAAAAACCAGTTTCTGCTCTTTGACGAATCTGAGCTGGTGGATATCCGAAAGAAATTTGCTGGGGATAAGCCCCAGATACCCTACCACCTTCCCGTTGAAATCAATTGGTTTGAAGATTTCGATGTCTGCTGGATTGTGTACACCGAATATCTGTTCCCGATTGGCGTTCAGGACGACGATCCGTCTTTCCAGCCGATGGTAACGTTTCATGGGGGATGGTTCAGGATGGTTACGGGTGTCACGCAGTTCATTGGCAACTGCAGGAGAAAAGGGTTGCGTAGAATCCTCGGCGACCGTTTCACTGATTAGCCGTGGTATCCCGTCTGGTGCTTTTCGAAGGGATTCCCATCCCTCCCCGGCACCGTACGCCCGTCCAAGTTTCACCGCCAGGCGGTCCATGCGGTTTTGTTCGAGTTGGTTAACGTACTTGAGAAAACCGCGATTCATACTCCACTGCATGAGCAGGAACATGCAGAGGACTATGATTGCATTGGCAGCGAGAATCGCCACAAAAACCCTATGGGTTACATTCAATTTCATCGTTTCACAACTCGTACTCATGGAATTGACTGCGTGAGTCAGATGAATCGTAATCAGTTTTCAGAAAAAATAAAAGCGCGATTCCGGATATTGGGCAAAAATCCACATTTTCTCCATATTCATTCCACATTTTTGAGGTACGTTGTTTTCAGAAAGCAGAAACAACAACAATAACGAACTACCCATAGAGAGTATTCCCAGGCGTAAAGACATTGGATGTGTCTTCTCCGCCGCTACCGACAGGAGGTATGAACCCATGAGATCCATGCAACGAATCAAACCACTTCTCCTGGTGCTGGTGTTGGGCGGTTGCGCAACTCTTCCACCGGGACCATCCGTCAACGTCCTGCCAGCACAGGGGAAATCATTTGATACATTCCGGACCGAGGACGCGACCTGCAGGCAGTGGGCACAGCAACAGTCAGGGATAGCGGCGCAGGAGACCTACGAAACAAATGTTGCTACGGGGGCAGTCGTCGGGACGGCTGTAGGAACAGGGCTCGGTGCAGTCTTAGGTTCAGCTTCCGGTCACACCGGAGCGGGTGCCCTTATCGGGGCCGCAAGCGGGCTTCTCGTCGGGACGGCTACGGGCTCGGATTCTGGTGGAGTATACGGCAGCGTAGCACAACGCAGGTATGACAATGCCTATGTTCAGTGCATGTATTCCTATGGGAATCAGGTACCAGGATTCCGCTCTCGTGGAGTAGCCACGCCCGCTGCCGCACCCAACTCGCCAGCGGTGATGGTTCCGCCCGACAGCCAGCCAGAGGTCTTGTCACAGCCAGACTACCCCTCTCCCACCGAGGTGTATATGGATGACGCCCCACAGTTCATCTATTCACCTGCACTCAGGCTGTACGTGGCAGTCGGGGTTCCTTATGACCTGGTATTTACGGGGAGTGACTATCTGTACTTGTACGGCGGGCGCTGGTATCGTGGGCCGTATTACAACGGCCCGTGGGTACTTGCCTCGGGGAGATATTACCCACCAGCATTACGCAGGTATCGAATTGACAAAATCCGTTATTACCGCGACGTGGAGTACGGACGATATGAGCACGACCGGGAACACTTTGATGGACAATTCCATCGTCCCGCATTTCGAGGCGGAAGACGGGGATAGTGCAGGGGAAAGGGCATCGAGTTCCACGGATAGCTGCTCTGCAGTTTGTGGTAAACTGTAACACTACGAGTGCAACAGCCGAAGTTCATGGAGAGGCACATGACAAGAATTCTGATCACACTACCTGCAGCACTCCTCACCTTGGGTCTTTTCGCAGGGCAGGTCGCAATTGCCGACAGTGACCAGTATGCTCCTCCCGACACAATGGAAGAGGGGAATGCTACTCTCTTCACTGCGGAGGAACTGGATGATTTGCTCGCTCCCATTGCGCTCTACCCTGATCCGCTGCTCGCCCAGATCCTCCCGGCGGCGACGTTTATCGATCAGATCGATTTGGCGGTCCGTTATATGGGACAGTACGGGAAATCCGCCCTGATCGACGACCAGCAGTGGGATGTGAGTGTCAAGGCGGTAGCCCATTATCCCGACGTGCTCTTCATGATGGACCAGAAGTATGACTGGACCGTATCCCTGGGGCAGGCTTACGCCAGTCAGCCGCAGGATGTGATGGATGCGATCCAGCGCCTGCGTGCAGAGGCAGAGGCTGAAGGGAATCTCGTATCCACTGCTGAGCAGCAGGTGGTTGACGAAGGAGGGATCATCAGTATCGTTCCAGCCGAACCCGATGTGGTGTATGTCCCCCAGTATGATCCCATGGCGGTTTACGTTGAAGCCCCCCCAGCTGGGTACGGATTCATTTCCTTTGGCATCGGATTCACGATCGGTGCCTGGCTGAACCGCGATTGCGACTGGCATAGGCATCGTGTCTACTACCACGGTTGGCAGGGAGGCGGCTGGATCAGCCGCGCCCGCCCGCATATCACTGTCGGGAACAATGTCTACATCAGCAACAGTTACCGCGTAGTCGCTGTCAACAACAAAGTAATCCGCCACGATACGGTACGCTACCGTGAGGAGCTTCGTCGAAACGTTCAGCTCCAGCGTGCGCGCACTGGCCACACATTGCCTCCGGCCAGAGTTGTACAGCCCGGTCCGGCCTCAACGGGAAGCCGCCCGCCGGCACGTCCAGCCACGACGGACGTGTACCGTGGCCGTGACGTCCAGAGGGCACAACCAGCATCGCAAACGGGTTATGGCGGCTACGGCAACCGCAAGGACGCTACTACGTACCGTGAACGCGGCCAGACCAGCAGAGGTGCTATACAACAACCCACCCGGCCGGCCCCGGCACAACGCCCGGCAGTTTCCAGCCCTCGGCCAGTCTCAAGCCCGACGCATCAGCAAGCCCCCCGTCAAGCACCGTCTGGAGGAAGGAGACTGCCACAACGTTAGGCTTGAAAACGGCAGTTGAATGCTGCCGGAAGGAGTACATGAGGGGTATTTCGTCGTAATTCTTGGCGAAATGAAGCGTCCGCAGCCGATCCTGTCCGAACCCGCAGGGTGAGGTGATCGGATGCAGCGCAATGAGCCTGGAATTACAGAAATAGCCCTTTAGTACGAGTGAAGGCAGTGTTCAACTGCCGAATATAGGATAAATGAGGCTTCAGGTAAACACGCCTTATATGGCGCACACAAAATACAAAGAAAGGCGGGATTGCCCCCGCCTTTCTTTGCTGCCAGATGGTACGTCGTGATTAGATGTCGTAGTAAAGATTGAATTCCAACGGTACCGGGCGCATTCTGACCGGATTTACCTCGGCCTCCATCTTGTACTCGATCCACTTTTCGATAACGTCGGGGGTGAAGACATCCCCCTTGAGAAGGAAGTCATGGTCTTCTCTGAGGCAGTTGAGTGCCTCTTCCAGGGTTCCCGGTGCGGACGGAATATCTTTGAGCTCTTCAGGGGAAAGCCCGTAGATATCCTTGTCCAGGGGCTGACCCGGATCTATTTTGTTCTCGATGCCGTCCAGACCTGCCATCAGCATGGCGGCGAAGGCCAGGTAACCGTTACAGGAGGGATCCGGCGTGCGGTATTCGATCCGCTTGGCCTTCGGATTGGAGGACATCATCGGGATCCGCAGTGAGGCGGAACGGTTACGGCTGGAGTATGCCATATTGACAGGAGCTTCGAAGCCCGGCACTAGACGTTTATAGCTGTTGGTAGTCGGGTTGGTAATAGCACAGAGGGCCTTGGCGTGCTTGATAATACCACCGATGTACCAGAGGGCCATCTGGGACAACCCGCCGTATTTGTCGCCGGCAAACAGGTTTTGACCGTCCTTCCAGATGGACTGGTGACAGTGCATGCCTGAACCGTTGTCGCCATAGAGCGGCTTCGGCATGAAGGTAGCGGTCTTGCCGTTACGGTAGGCGACGTTTTTGATGACATATTTGAACCACTGCAGCTGGTCGGCCATATCTACCAGCGAGGAGAAGCGCATATCGATCTCGGCCTGGCCGCCGGTGGCAACTTCGTGGTGCTGACATTCGACACGGATACCCACCTTCTGGAGTTCCATGACCATCTCGTTACGCAGGTCGTTCTGGGAATCGACCGGCGAACAGGGGAAATAGCCTTCCTTGTGACGCGGTTTGTACCCCAGGTTGGGGAACTCTTCGCGGCCGGTGTTCCATGCACCTTCAACCGAGTCAACCATGTAGAACGACTGGTTGGAGGTAGAGTCATAACGGACTTCATCGAAGATGAAAAATTCGGCTTCAGGTCCAAAGAACGCCGTATCGCCGAGGCCGGTGGACTTCAGGTATGCTTCGGCTTTGCGGGCGATGTTGCGCGGGTCGCGGCTGTAATCTTCCTTGGTGATCGGGTCGAAGATGTTACAGATGATTGAAAGGGTCGGCACGGCAATGAAGGGATCCATTTTGGCCGAGTCCGGGTCCGGCAGCAGGATCATGTCGGACGCGTGAATCGGCTGCCAGCCACGAATGGACGAGCCGTCAAATCCCTGACCTTCTTCGAAGGTATCCTCGTCGAACTCGGTAATGGGCACGGAAACGTGCTGCCAGGTGCCAACAAAATCCATGAATTTGAAGTCAACCATCAGTGCGCCATTCTCTTTTGCAAACTCTACTACTTGTTTCGGGGTCATCTACGATCTCCTTTCAAAATAAATGTTTCAACTATCACACGGCGTCTTCGCCACGTTCTCCCGTCCTGATTCTCACAACTTCCTCTACCGTGGTGACGAATATTTTCCCGTCACCGATGCGGCCGGTCTTGGCTGCCTGTTCGATGGTATCCACAACCTTGCTCACGACGTCATCGCTGACGATAATCTCCATCTTGATCTTGGGTATGAAATCGACCACATATTCGGCCCCACGGTACAGTTCCGTGTGCCCCTTCTGTCGGCCGAACCCCTTCACTTCGGAAACCGTGATCCCCTGGATACCGATTTCGTTGAGAGCCTCTTTGACTTCATCGAGCTTGAACGGTTTAATAATCGCTTCAACTTTTTTCAAGAGTCTTCACCCCCTGCCCTGAATTTGAAATGTTGAATTATATGTGGCTTGACGGCAATACACAAGGTTAATTACTGTTGGCAATCGTCAGTCCTCCGGTGGATCGGGTACATGCAGAACGAATAATCAGCATCAAACCGGTACGAATACTGCCCTTGCAAGTTGCTTACCAAAAAACAGCAAATATTTTAGCCAATAATTCAAGCAGGTTACAATTATACCCCGGATATTATTCGTGAGCAGTAAAAATCGTAGCACATAATTTGCGCAGTTCAAACAGGCACTGCCCGCAATTTAGTCAGCTGTTACATCCACACCGGTGGTATCCTGATCGACAATGGCAAGCAAGGCCCGCAGCATGTCCACCCGGGGCATATTTACCCC
>JAJZUQ010000089.1 GCA_021848385.1 Deltaproteobacteria bacterium | reverse complement strand
TTATTTCCGTCCGCCATCCGCAGCCCACTTTTCCAGCATGGGGATCGTCACAGACTTTGGCCGCTCGATGGCGTATCCCAGACCCCGATCCCAGGTGATGTTCGCCATGCACCCCAGAGCCCTGCCTACGCCAAAGAGGACGGTGTAGAAGTCCCACTCCTTGACACCGTAGTGCCACTGGATGACCCCCGACTGGGCATCCACGTTCGGCCAGGGGTTCTTGGTCTTGCCGTGCTCAGTCAGGACGCCCGGTGCCACTTCGAAAATCATGGCCACCAGCTTGAAGAGCGGGTCGCCTGGAAGATGCTTCTGGCAGAACTCCCGCTGGGACGTGTAGCGGGGGTCGGTTTTGCGCAGAACGGCGTGACCGTAACCGGGGATAACCTGACCGGAGTTGAGGGTATCCCACAGCGCCTTGGTGATGAGCTCCTTGGTCGGCTCCTGGTCCTTGCAGTACTTTTCCTGGAACTTGATGGTCCAGTCGAGGACTTCCTGGTTGGCACGTCCGTGCAAGGGACCGGCCAGACCGTTGAGCCCTGCGGCATAGGCATAGTAGGGATCCGAGAGGGCCGAATGCACCAGGTGGGTGGTGTGGGCCGAAACATTGCCGGACTCGTGGTCGGAGTGGAGGATGAAATACATGCGGGCCACATCCTTGTACTCTTCTCCCTGGCCGATCATATGGGCGAAGTTGGCCCCCATGTCGAGCTTCGGGTCGATGGCAATCTGCTTGTCGTCACGGTACTTCAGATTGTAGATGAAGGCCGCGAGCACCGGGATCCTGGCAACGATGTCGCAGGCGTCTTCGTAGACATACTCCCAGGACGTTGCCTTGTTGAACTTGCCGGAATTGTAGACACCGGCGAACTTTGAATCCCTCTGCATGGCCGTAATGCCCACCGAGAGCATCGCCATCGGATGGCTGTCGCGCGGCATGGTGCGGATGATGTCGAACACGTACTGGGGAACTTCCTGGCGTTTCTTCCATTCGACCAGCACCTCATCCACCTGGGCTTGGGTCGGGATGTCACCGGTCAGAAGGAAGTACCAGAACGATTCGACGGTCGGGTAGTCCGAACCGGCTGCCTTGGGGAGGCAGGCAAAGGTCTCGGGAATGGTCTTGCCCCGGAAGCGGATCCCTTCCTGCGGGTCGAGATAGGAAATGTCGGTCACGAGAGACCTGATGTCGCGTGCTCCACCGATACACTGATCGATGGTGACCTCGTCGATTTTCACCTTGCCGTACTCTTTGACGAGCCTGGTGACGCGGGGGCGAAACTCTTCCAGTTTGTGACTAAGTGTTTCTTTCAATGCCATTTTTTCTTCTCCTTTGGTTTATTATGCCGCCTGGATGACCAACAGCGCCATGAACTCATTGACCGGTGTCGCCTCGAACCGTTGCCGGTCGGAGCAGAGCGTCATGATCTTCTCCGCCTGCTCCTGTGTAAATCGAGACGCGATATTATTTCTGAACTTCTCTTCCAGGAGCGGTAGGGCTGCCGCACGCCGACGACGGTGACCAATGGGGTATTCCACCTCTACCCGTTCGCTCTTCGTTCCATCCGTGAAGAACACCTGCACGGCGTTGGCGATGGAGCGTTTGTCCGGCTCAAGGTATTCGCAACCGTACCGCGGCTCCTCCACGACCTCCATCTTCTCCCGCAGGAAATCAATACGTGGGTCACCGGCCACGGCATCCTCGTAATCGCCTGCCTCCAGGTTCCCGAAAATAAGGGCGACGGCGGTCATATACTGCAGGCAGTGGTCACGGTCTGCCGGGTTATACAGTTTCCCGCTTTTGCTGATGATGCGGATGGCCGATTCCTGGGTGTGGATTACGACCCTTTCGATCGCCGAAAGGCGGTCCTTGACCTGGGGGTGCAGCGTCACGGCAGCCTCGACGGCGGTCTGGGCATGAAATTCCGCCGGGAAAGAGACCTTGAAGAGCACATTTTCCATCACATAGCTGCCGTAGGGGCGCGGAAACCTGAACGGCTTCCCCCCGAACGTGGCATCGTAGAACCCCCAGGTGGGTGCCGACAGGGCACTGGGATACCCCATTTCACCCGCCATGGTCATCAGCGCCAGGCGCACCCCCCGGCTGCTGGCATCACCTGCTGCCCAGGACTTGCGGGAGCCGGTGTTCGGTGCGTGCCGGTAGGTCCGCAGGCTCTGGCCGTCGACCCATGCCTGGGAAACCGCATCCACGATCTGCTCGTGCGTCCCACCCATCAGCCCGGTAACAACTGCCGTCGTTGCGACCTTGACCAGCACCACGTGATCGAGTCCCACCCGGTTGAAACTGTTTTCCAGGGCAATGCATCCCTGGATCTCATGGGCCTTGATCATGGCGCAGAGCACATCCCCCATGGTGAATGGGGCTTTCCCACTGGCAATATTTATCCGGCTGAGGTAATCGGCAACGGCCAGAATCCCCCCCAGATTGTCCGATGGATGGCCCCATTCCGCCGCCAGCCAGGTGTCGTTGAAATCGAGCCAGCGGATGATACACCCGATGTCGAAGGCGGCCTTGACCGGGTCCAGTTCGAAGCTGGTCCCCGGTACACGTGCACCGTTGGGCACCAGGGTACCCGGCACAACAGGCCCCAGAAGCTTGGCGCACGCCGGGAATCCCAGGGCCAGCATCCCGCATCCGATAGCGTCCATAAGGCTGTAGCGGGCTGTGTCCCAGGCTTCGGCACTGTCGATAGTGTACTTTTTCACGTACTCGGCAATGGCAGCCAGTTCCTTGTCCGCAGCGGGACGGACGTTGATTTCTGCAGTCGCTTTCCGGGTGTTAGTCATCGTCATGGCGTTTCTCCGCAAACAGTTTGTCCAGCTTCCGCTCGTATTCCTGATAGCCGATAATCTCGTAGAGCTCGCTGCGCGGCTGCATGGTTGCCAGCACCGGTTCCTGGGTCCCCGCATGAAAAATTGTTTCATATACGTTCATGGCTGCCCTGCTCATGGCGCGGAACGCGCTCAGAGGGTAGAGCACCATGCTGACACGGGCTTCCGCCAGTTGCTCTCTGGTGAAACAGGGGGTCTGACCGAATTCGGTCATGTTGGCCAAAAGGGGAACACCAACGGCATCGGCAAACATGCGGTACATGGTCAGCTCGGTCATGGCTTCGGCAAAGACACTGTCCGCGCCCGCCTCGACGCAGAGGCAGGCGCGTTCGATCGCGGCGCCAAGTCCCTCTGTCGCCAGGGCGTCTGTCCGGGCCATGATCATGAAGTCAGGATCAGTGCGGGCATCCACCGCCGCTTTGATGCGGTCAATCATCGTCTGCTTCGAAACCAGCGCCTTGTTCGGACGGTGTCCGCAACGCTTGGGAGACACCTGATCTTCGATGTGAACGGCAGCCGCACCAGCCCTGATCATCTCCTTGATGGTCCGGCCGATTGAGAACGCCCCTCCCCAGCCGGTGTCGATGTCTACCAGCAGGGGAAGATCGCACGCGCCGGTAATGCGCCGGACATCCTCTAGCACATCGTTCAGGCATGTCACTCCGAGATCGGGAAGGCCGTACGAGGCATTCGCCACCCCGGCTCCGGAGAGATAGATCGCCTTGTGCCCCGCTTTTTCTGCCAGCATGGCACAGTACGCATTGATGGTGCCGACGATCTGCAGCGGCTTTTCATTGTCGATTGCCGCGCGGAAACGATATCCCGGTGATTTTCTGTCACACATCAGGTTACCCCTCCTGCTCCGATGAGTTTCTTTGCCGTTCTTCAATGCTGATGCGAGCGGATCTTATTTGACGGCGCATCAACAGGTCTGCAAGTTCCGCATCCCTCTCTTCAAGGGCTTCAGCGATTCGGCGGTGTTCCTTGAGCGCCTGCAGCGGGCGCGGGGTGGAGGTACTGAACTGGTAACGGTACATGCGCATCAGCTGGTAGAGTCCCCCTTCCAGAATGCTCAGGACCTTTTTGTTACGGCTCCCCGGTAGAATACGTTAATGAAAATCGAGTTCCCCCTCCTGCTGATAGTAGGAAAGCCCCTGGTCCTCGTTGATGCTCCGCTCATGCTCGTCGAGCAGTTTTTTCAGATCGTCGATCTCAGCATCGGTCATATTCAGGGCGGCAAGGCCGCATGCCAGGCCTCCCAGCGCTTCCCGCACCTGATAGATATCGATCAGTTCCTCATAAGACAGGGTAACGACCCGCGCGCCATGATTCGGGGCACGCACCACAAGCTGCCGTTCTTCAAGGCGGCTCAATGCCTCCCGCAGGGTACCACGGCTGATGCCGTACGTTTTCGCCATCTCCGGCTCGGAGATCTTGCTGCCGGCAGGGATGTCCCCTTTCACAATACCGGTCTGAATCTGCGCAAATATCCGGTCGGACAATGTCAATGAAGCATCTGCATCAAGTGGAGAACTGGCCATGATATGTCGACACCTTTCATATAGTTATTGCTTTTAACGAAACAATACGCGCATATTTTTGCATGTCAACCAGAAAGTGTCGACAGTTTTATTTTAAATAAAATTTTTTGTGATAATTAAATATTTTCGTAAGGGAGAATTTCTTACCCTCAACTTGGGATAAGGCAAAAAAAGGGGGGGGAAGTACCGAGAGGTCAGGAGCAACTACCGGGCATCAATATCGTGGTGGCTGTTGGCAGTTGTAGCGTAGCAGCAGTAATGGTGACGTGTGAAAAGTGGGGAGCAGAAGGCTGGGACAGCAACGAGGGGTATGTGTGAAAGGGGTTCTGGGTTTGCCTGCTTTGTCGGGACTATAACCCGGCTGAGAAGAGTCTGCTCCCGTATTGCTGTGATGCTTGCGGCGATCTCTCTCAGAGCGGCATCATGACGGATGGCTGTGGGAAGCGTCCGTCATACGAAGTCACTCCGGTCCTTCAGTGGTGTTCGGCGGCAAGGTAGTGCTGGTAGTCCTGCTCTGAGCTAGAAGTCGTAGGTGATGCCGATGGTGGAATAGATATACTGATAGCCGGAGCCTACCTGGTTTGCTTCGGCGCGGGCCGCGATCTGCCAATGGTCTTCGATTCTCCAGGTTACCCGCAAGTCTTCGAGGGCTCCGATGTGCGTCGTGTAGCCATCGTACTGGGAGACGGGGCCTGCCCAAATCCTTAACCTGAGTCTGTCGAAGAACGAGTCGGCATAACCGAAGAGAAGGGCGTGCTGGTCGAAGTGCTGCGGGCTGTAATACTCCGGGACCCGCTCATTGTTCCTTATCCCCCGGTACCGGTACTGGGCGTGGAAATTGTCGGTAAAGCTGTAGACAGCCCTCCCGACGTAAAGATCGCGGCTGTTGTCGTCGGACGACCAGCGGTGCCAATAGCCACCGGTGATGGTGAAATTTTTCACCAGTTCCCAGTCGAGAGAGCCACCAGCTGACCAGAAGTCGATCTGGGCATCGTAGGCCTTCACCGAGTCGATGGTGCCATGATCGATGTTCTCCTCAAGGTGGAACGGCCCAACAGTCTGTGACGAGCCGAGGGAAACGGGGGTCCTGAACTCGCCGTTCCAGGCCAGAAGTTTCAGCTGCCCCGTAAAGTCAACATTGTCCAACTTCTTATATCCCTCCACCAACCCGCCCGCAAAAACCCTGCCTCTCCCCGATTCATCTATGACAGTCTGGGTGGCCCCGGCTCCAACCTTCGTCGTCTTGTCCTTCCAGTGAAAAACCTGGTCAAAACCTAGGCTGTGAGTGCCGTCGTTGTCGTTGAAAATTTCCGATCTGACCTCCACATCATGTTGCTGCCATGCATAAGCGCAGGGAGGGGTGGTCAGTATCAGTGCCGTCACTAGTGCGATCGGTCTCATTATTTGGTCCCCCATCTCTTGGCCATGTTCAGAATTTCGCTCAGGTACCCCGTAACTGTCGCCGGAGCCATGATTGCCTGGTAGCCGAGCAGGTAGACAAAAAACCCAAAGAAATTCATTCTCACCTTCAGCCCGTGCTCCGAGAATATCCTTTTCTGCTGCCAGTAGAAGAGTCCGTTGGCGATGAGGGCGAGGGGGAGAAGGAGCACCGTCATCATGCCAACGATGAGGTAGTTCTGGAAAAAGACCGCGGCGATCAGTCCTGGCAGGAAGAAGAGCAGGTAGGCGCTGTCGACCAGCGGAAAGAAGAGATTGTACCAGATGAAGGGCGAATTCATCCTGACCTTGACCAGGGTGGAAGGATAAGACTTGAACGCCTCGATAAGGCCGCGCGACCAGCGTTTTCTTTGCCTGAAGAACTGCCGGTACGTTTCGGGAACCATGGTAAAGCAGAATGCGTTTTCGGCATAGCCGACCCTGTATCCCAGGTCACGCAGGCCCCAGGTGAGGACGATGTCTTCCCCGATTTTCGGGGGCCAGCCATTGAGACGTTTTACTGCAGCCGTGCGATAGATGGAGAAAGCGCCCTGGGCCACGAGGGTTCCTTGGTACAGGGACTGCACCCGCTTGATGACGGCGATGCCATGAAAGTAGTCCCATTCCTGGAGTTTGGTCATCATGTTTTCCCGGGAATTGCGGACCAGGACGTTTCCCGCTACGGCCGCCGTCTCTTTCGGACCGAGCACGATGTTTCTGGCCAGGTTTTCAATTGCTCTCTCGTACAGGTACGAATCCGCGTCGATGGTGATGACGAAGTCGGTCGTCACTGTTTCCAGTCCCGTAGAGAGTGCGGCGGCCTTGCACAGGTTTTTCTGATGACGGATCAGCTCAAAGGTCTTGCCTGTTGTTGGGTACTGCTGGATGAACTCCATCAGCAATTCCCGGTTAGCAAACGCCAATCCCGTGTAAAGCGGTCAAGTTTGCCTGGAGAACGACTTTCCAATCAAAATGTAGTCCAATTTGCAGTCCAGGTTCGCCTTTTCA
>JAJZUQ010000033.1 GCA_021848385.1 Deltaproteobacteria bacterium | reverse complement strand
TTTTGCAACCATAACTTGAAAGACCTGCGGCCGCTGATGTGCAGCACCATGGTATTCTGCGGCACTCAGGAGCCCGGCATAATAGACCTCCCCCAAATGGTCCATGAGGTGAGGGATAAACTGGGCCGCGGGAACACACCCTACGATTCGGTGCATCGGAAGAAGAATGACGTAGAAGCCGCGGTACGGCATCGCGATCTCGCCTTTTTTCTGCAAGCGATGCAACGCCGATTTGACCGCAATTTCAGATGAACCTGCCAGATTGAAGAACTCCTGGTAGGTGAAACTTGAGCGGCCTTGCGCGGCTAAACTGTCGACCAGACCAAGATACATTCGCCGATCTCTATCCTGTTTTATTTTGGCACATAAAATAGCACGTGTTGCTTTTATTTGCAAACAATCAATATGAATTGATGTTCATCTAGTGTTTGACTGACTTTGGGAAAAATCATACATTTCAGGCACGTTATATTCTGTCTTGATAGGGGCTGTTATGGACAAATCAAAAGACACCCGGGTCAGCCGGGAACAGTTGTATGAAGAGGTCTGGGCAGAGCCGATGACCACTGTCGCACTGAAGTACAAGGTTTCATCAAGTTTCCTTGCCCGCATCTGCACACGCTTGAAAGTCCCTCGGCCACAAAGGGGCTACTGGGCAATGTATGCGACCGGCAAACGCCCCAAGAAGCCGCCATTGCCAGTTGCCAATCCGGGTGATGAATTGGAATGGGCGCGTGACGGTTACGCAAGAGTTGCTCAACTGCCTCCACCGCAGGTGCCGCAAGACAGCAGTGGTAAAATAAGTCGGCGGCGATCACTTCCGCAACAGCACCCGCTGCTTGAAGGGTTCAAAGAACTCATGACCGGAGCAGGTGAGAACCGCAACGGTTTCCTCAAGCCAAGGAAATACCTGATAGCTGACATAATTGTCTCAAAGGAAAGCTTGGAGCGGGCGATCGGCGTGGCAAACACCCTGTATCTGTCCTTTGAAAGACGAGGACATTCCGTCATCCTGGCGCCGTATGGTCAGAACCTGCATCGCCATGAAGTGGATGAAAGAGAAAAGGGTGGACGTCGCAATGAACATTATTACTCGGATCTCTGGAGCACTTCACGGCCGACCGTTGTCTTCATCGGCACTGTGGCTTTTGGCGTGACCATATTCGAGATGAGCGAGAATGTCGAAGTGGAGTATCAGGATGGCAAGTACACCCGGGTCTCTGAGCTCCTGCCCAAGAAGTCGAGACGTTATGAATCATATTCCTGGAGGAGCATGTCAGACCTGCCGAGCAGACGATTGTGTGTGCAGGTATATTCACCCTATCAGAGAGTCGCATGGGTGCGGCAGTGGCGAGAGTCGAAAACCGGCGATTTCCCGCGAAAGCTTGCAGACCTGGTAAAGGAGCTTGAAGCCGAAACAGCAAATATCGTCAAGCGTTTCGAGGAGGGTGAGCGCCAGGCGGAGATCGAACGGCAGCGATGGGAAGAGGAGAGGCGCAGGCAGGCTCGGGAAGAGGCTGAACGTCGCCGGGCCAAAGCCATCAAGGATAGCCGTGATGAGTTATCCGACATCATCAAGGCCTGGGGCAAGGCAAAGAGGATCGAGGAATTCTTTGCCGATGTTGAGCGGCGAACCATCGATCTGGAGGATGAAGAGAAGGCGGCTGTCCTGGAACGACTGGCACTGGCCCGCAAGATGGTTGATACTACGGATGCCCTGAAATGGCTTACGGCATGGAAGACACCGGAGGAAAGGAATCAGAGGAACTCACATGATGACACCCGGCATTACTGATTGATTGCGCGAATCAACGCTGCAAGCTGCTGCTGTTCCGAAATGTAGGTTGGTACAAATATGTACCGAGATTTTGTAACTACCGTTTTCTCCGGCATTCATACAGTCAACAAGAAGCTGAATCAGGCCTGCCGTGAAATTGACCTTTCGTCAGAGTTCAATGACCAGTTGCTTGTCGTACTGCGGATTGACCTCCACATCCTTGTAGCCATAGGGATTTACGACCACCCGGGTCCTGCCAAGTGTGTAAGTCGAACCAGTTGTGGGTATGGCCATGCACCCAGAGATCCGGGCCATGATCGATGATCCCGTTGGAGAGGTCGGTCATGAAAGCGCAGTTGAGACTGTCGCCACGGAAACGCTCATGGATGGACAGGGGAGAGACACCATGGTGTGTCACCACGACAGCCTTCTTGTCTCCCGCAATTGCCAGCGTCTCGAAGATATACCGTTTCGACTCTTGAAACAAATCAACCGTCTCCTCCGGCATGAGTCGCGTCCCATCAGCCTTCTTGATCACGACAAAGTCGTTCATGTTCTTCCGGGCGTACTGCATCTTGAAGAAGTCCTCGCCGAGAAAATCCGTCCAAAGGGTTGCGCCGATGAACATGGCACCATTGATGTCTACGGACTCGTTTTCCAGGAAACGGACATTCCCTAGCAGGGTGCACTTGGTCTTCAGTTCGTGGAGACACAGGAATTACACAGGTCGCCTAAGCGGAACTGATGGATAAGCTGCGGGAGTTACTGGTCGCTCCTTGCCAAAATTACACACGTTCCTAACGCGAATCCATACTTGTCCCCTCCTTATGTTCAGCGTTCCGGCCCTTCTTTTTCGTTGTTCCGGATGATGCAATCACGCCCGAATCTACGCTCGAATTCTCGTTGCCGCTCGGCCCGGTACTGCTCCATGATCTGCTGCAATTCGGGGTTGGTGACTTTTACATTCATTCTTGAGGCCTCACGACAGACCGTCTCCTGAAACGCCTTGCTGCTGTTGGGGTTGATCGTGACGGAGTTTGTCCGGAAGTCTCGCGCCATTTGGATAGCGGCCTGGATCGCCTCGGGGGAATGATCGAGGATCTTCCACATCTCTCTGCTTTCCGTGAACGCAGCTATGCCCGTGTCTTTCCAAGTGTAGGTATTTTCCTTGCCCCCTTTGCTAGTCGTGACGGTCAAATCCCGTATATCGCGTCTCGCTGGCTCGACAGTTTTCTTGATGTGATTGTGGGCAACCATGGGGTGTGTTTTGTACATTCGGGCAAGTTCAGCCATTACCTTATCATTTCCTTTGTCGGCTTCTTTCGTAAGGAAGGATTTATAATCAGCCCGGTAAGAATCGTAACGGACAATGATCGCCGCCTTGTCCCGGTTGTAATCGGCCTTCAGGGCGGTGATTTCCTGCTGCTGGCGTAGCTTGATCTCGGCAATTCTGAAAGCTCCCTCTATTGCAGTCAGTTGAGTCCTATGGGATTTGGGAGAAAGGGTCAAAACGCTACCTAATATATTGAGCCTGGCTCTATCCTCTTCCACCCTGTAATAACCACGTTTAGGCGGCTGCATCATGCGTTCGACTTGCATAATCTCCCGATAAGCACACCTGTTGATCGCCTTAGCTTCTGTGCGGAAATTACGATTATATTCCGCCTTGATGTGCGCTATTCCCGTGTGGTATTGGGCCTTACCATCTATGTATTGCTGAAATATGGGGTTATTGCGGCGTTCAATTGACTTGGAGTAATTAACATTCTTACAACCCCGATAAACCAGCGCTGGTGCCTCGTATGGTTTCCCGATTTTTTTATCAAGGTTACTTTTTGATATTTGCCGTGATAGCTGGCTCGCCTTTGCATGGTACAGATCAGGGTTCGATCTATCGACTATGGTATAACCAGTAATCCGTCCTGCGGGGTTGCGGGCCTCGCGCAATTCAAGGTTGTATTTGTT
Organism: Deltaproteobacteria bacterium; assembly: GCA_021848385.1. Lineage (GTDB taxonomy): Bacteria > Desulfobacterota > Desulfuromonadia > Geobacterales > Geobacteraceae > Geomobilimonas. The sequence continues at coordinate 31,440 of JAJZUQ010000033.1, read as the reverse complement.
CAGGCATGCATGCATGTCATTCCAGCTAACTGAATCACTTTTCAGAAGTTTTTCAACTTCCCTGCGAGGATCACCAGCAATCCAGTTCTGGAATGCTTCGTGGCCAGTCCTGGCCTCGAACGATCTTGCCTTATCGTTTACCCTGACAACATCCCGCTGATAATCCGAACGAACAACCTCTCCTAACTCGTTTATGCAATAGCAGCCTCGGTCATGTTGCCACCCCTGTTTAAGCTCAATCTCCCTCATGCACTTGTCGAGATTTTTATAGGCCCAATCGGGATAGTGGGATGTGTAAGTTTCCGGATGAATCCGATTAACTACGGTATGTATATGGTAATTATTGGTGTCGTGGTGCATGTAAGTAATTGCCTGATGCTCTCCGTAGCCCAATTTTTTCAAAACATGTTGAACGGCTTCGGCGACCTGTTCCGTGGTGGGTTTTTCTCCTTCACGCCAAGAAATTATGATGTGCATTACCGGGTCTTTTACTCCGCTATTCATCTGTGATACCGCCCACATTTCAGTAGCGGCAATATCCGGCTCAAAGATGTTCTGTCTATAAACCAATTCCGCGTTAAACGTAATTTCCCCTGTTTCCGGGTCAACCTCACCGTTTCGGGACACATAATTAATTAGTAACGCAAAGCTGGTTTTTTTGTCGCTACGCTTCGAAGGTATTTTCGCAATCATTGGAAGTCCTTCCGATAATTGAGTGAATGGTTTTGTGTATTTCTCGGTATAAATTTTTCATTTCATTTGTTAATTCGTTCATTCTTTGATCGCTCGTATTCAATGCCTTTATTTCCCCGGATAATTTAATTAGCAGTCCACCTTGGCGGCGTAGTTCGTTAATTATGTGGGCGTCGGTTTTTGCAATGGTCTTTCTCGCCAGCATACAGTTGCGCGAGAATGCCGAAAGTTTCATCCCGCAGTCTTGAGCTTTAACTAGACACACGTTAAATTCACTTTCCGACAACCGCGTCCGTACCACTTTATTTTTGAGCCTCTTTTCGCTCATGGTAACACTCGCTTCAGGGTAAGTGCTCATGCGACATAGCCCGTAGGGCATGGAGCGTGAGAAACGGCGTATTGTCCTATCGTGCGAAGCGCGGTAGGACAATACGCACCCTGCCCTTCCCTTCATCGCCTCTACCGACACCTAAAAGTTACCACTTAATAGCTTATTTGGCAAATAAAAATATTATTTAATTTCATATAGTTATGACGCTTTTGTTAGCATTTATAATCTTTTTTATTCTTTTTTAAATATTGTTATTTTTCACCATTGCGCACTTTTTATAGACTATTGCACAATCAATAATGTTGTGATATTTTTTTCAACATAAAGTTAATTACTAAACGAAAGGAGTAATTATTATGGTAGCAGCAAGGGGGAGGAAAAGGGCACCAACCGTGGAAGAACTAGAGCTACTTGATCAGATACTGGATAGCTTTGCTACACTCCCTCCGAAGCCAAAAAGTGAAAAGCTAGGAAGTGGCATTGCGGAGCATATGCGTAAGAAACTTCCTATTATTGAGGACGCACTAAAAAAAGGCTATACGGTAAAGCAATTAGTGGAGATATGTCGAAAGGATGGATTTGAAATAAGCGAAGGGACATTTAAGAATTATCTGAAACGGCTTCGGGATGAGGCAAAGCTTGCAAATAATGTCCGCAAAGTTGCATCAGGTAAGAAAAGAGGGCCAAAGCCTAAATCTGAAGTCGTAACAACACAGCAAGAATCAGGAGAGCAAGGCGAAATACTGGTTGTTGAAGGTGAAGACATCGATAAGTCAAATCCCGTTGTTGACCTTCCGCCTTCGGCTGAAGCTGAAAAAGCAACCACCGGAAAGAATAAGCGCAATATTGATAAACCTGCAAAAGAGAGTGACCCATTTCCCAAAGTGATCCTCGCAGAAGATTTATAACCCAATCAAAAAGGAGATACCGTTATGGCGTCTAAAGAATCCAAAACGAATAAACCAGTCATTATGGTACATGGGGATAAAGGCGGGGTTGGCAAATCAATTGTGTGCAATATGTTGGTTGAATACCTCCTGAAAAATGAGGTACCAACTCACTTGATTGAGACGGATACCAGTAATCCTGATGTGTATTACGTTATGAAAGACAGGGTTGCACACACACTGCAAAACCTGAACGAAAAAGAGGGTTGGACAGAATTGGTCAACAAGGTAGCAGAGTGCAACGATACCATCGTAATAAACATGGCTGCACGGTTACGCGAAGCAACACAAAAGTATGGTGCAAATTTCTGTGACGATCTCAACGAATTGAATAGGCCATTAGTCTTGCTGTGGGTAATAAATCGTCAGGCTGATAGTATTTCATTGCTTCGTGCCGCTCTTGAAAATCTGCCGACACTGAAAACGGTAGTGGTAGTAAAAAACCTATATTGGAGCGGTGGGAATATTGCGAAATTCACCCTCTGGGATAACTCAAAAACAAAAATAGCAATTGAAGAAAATGGCGGTTTAACCATCAATTTCCCTGACCAGGATGATACCACTGTTGATCTTATCTCCAATAAACGCATGTCATTTATCGAGGCAACAAATAACGCAAATGATATAGGCTTGCGATTCGGTAACAAGCGTGATTTGGAGCGGTGGGTAAATGAGGTCTTTTCCACATTCGATACCGTCAAGGAGCATTTGCGATGAGCGCCATAGGTGATGCAGAAAAGCTGTATAAAAGGCTTACAGGGGCAGAAATGCCCCCTGATTTGCAAAAGGATTTTCTGGCAATCAAAACGGATTTAGGGCTACACGACAACGATAGCATGTTTATGATTTTTGTAGCTCTCGGTCACTACCAGAAATTGTATCAAAATATACCTGCTGAAATTGAACAGGTACATAATCATGCTTTGCAGGAAATTAATACCATTCGTAATGAGTTGAAAAACGATTACGAAAAACTCAAATGTGAGATACCAGTGCTGCACAAGCTGGCGGCAAAAGAAGCATTTCCATTGTTAATCAGGGAACAACAAAGAACACTCGATGAAGAAGGTAAAAAGAAACTCTCAGAATTCAAGGATGAATTCTACAAGGTTGCAAACATGGTTATTAAACATGTTTCAGGAGAAGCAAAAAGGGCGGAAAAACATTTTGCAGCTGTACAGCTAAGGTCAATGATAGCTATTGTGACTGTAGCACTGTTTGCGTGGTCGGTCCTGGTGGGCTACACTGCCTACAAGGCAGGCATGAATGGCATGAAACCTTTTACAATAGAGCAAGTAAAATAGGGGTGACATGATGCAACAATTGGTGGCTTTATAACGCATATTTCAGCTTCCCCCTAGCTCTTTGATACCCCAAGTACCAAAACCCGCTCAGAAACGAAATTTGGCGGTCAATTTTCATCCTTTTCTGCCACCAACTTTGTTTTGGCTGTCACATCCGGTTCGTCATCGATAAACTCCCATCCTTCGAGCATTCGTGCTTCTCGTTCAGCCTGGTACGTATCCAGATTGATTACTTTAGCCATATAACCTCCTTCCTAGTCGGTCTGGTTGTCCTAGAGGATTGCGTGTCAATGCATCCTCTCATCCCTTTAATCTGTCAGCCAATAAATCGGAATCAAAAACCACTCACAGGCGAAATTTGGAAGCCGTTATTTTCTCTGCTCTTTGAATAAGATCATGCACTTGTTTGGCCGCTTTCGTAGCACCAAGTTCCAGCAACCTATCTATCAGCTCTATGTCGGTCATTTCTCCCGCAATGCCGTGTTCTCTGGCGATATCACTTAATCTACAAGATATCGGGATTTTTCCCCTGGCGTCAACATGTCTGTACCTTTCAAAAATCCTGTTGCGTTCCTCTTGAGTAATTATCCCCACGAACGGACTGCTTTTCCGCCACATATCCCCACGTTCAGACCGAGACAGGAGCATTTTGATAATATCCTCCCTGGACATGGTAGTAAGGATTTCACGCCACAATGACGTATTGTTCCGAGGCCCATTCAACTTGTCCCACCGATCTAGGTTCTCCATCGGAATAGCCCACAATTCAGGCTGTTCCCGCAACCTTTTCACAATCGCTCGATACAACGCCAAACGTCGCTTTTCCCGTATCGAAATAATTGGTGGAACCTTTATCATACTTCACCAACTTTGCGTTTCGGCAGATCAAGCCGGACAAGCTCATTTATTGAGGTGTCATACAGCCAGCAGTATTGCCGGTTGTTAGTGGTATCCAAGGCAACATAAGTATCCGTCACAACCGGCTCCGGGATTTCCGTATGCCCGAAAATCTGCTTAATAGAGGTATCAAGACCGTAATCTTGCCGGAAGTCATGCCAAAAAATACCGCCACGACTCCTTAACCCGCCCCGGCTTTTGCCAATCGCAAAAAGAGAGCTTTTGGCGAAGATTGATTTTTGCCTAGTGAATAAGTACGCCACTTGGTTGTTAATCTTGGCCGCAATTTCGTAAACGTCCGTTGTGTGCCTCGAAACCGACAACCTATCATGCAATCCAGCATGAGTGCATAGCCAGCCGTCTACAGCATAGGCAGAGCGGAATCGGTCAAGGTTGGCCTCGATCAATGGCGTGAACGGGGTTTTTGACCCTTGATACCCTGAACAGATAAAAGGTCGTTTATTTAAATACATCAAATCATGATTGCCCCACAGCAGGACAGCATCACTATCTATCAGCATTTGCAGAGCTTCCAACTGCCGTTCTTGCGGTTCCCGGAATGAGTCAACATAATCGCCAAGTGCAACGTGTACTGCTTCTGGCTTGTATGACAAGAAAGCCTTAACCTTTTCCGCGTTGCCGTGTATATCACCAACTATGATTGCCATAGATTTACCAGTTCGTCGGTTTTCGTGTCATTTTAAAAAATGTGGCTGATGTGTATTTTTCTTTACGTTGTGATTTATCCAAGACAGTTATTATATTCACACCTCGTTTATGAGCGTTTATGAGTATTAATCAGTGCTTTTGCTATTTGTACTGACGTAAAACTTTATGCTTGCACAAGTATTTGTTGTTTTGACGAATCGATTTCATTGATAATCGCCCGAATACAGTCACCATGAGGCGAAAAATATACTTTAATTTCGCTCGCATATACACTAGAACAAATCACTGACAACATTAACACAGACACTCCCACGAATTTACGCATTGTCGATCTCCTTTTGTTATCCACAGGTGAAGGGTCACCTACTACTGTTATTTTTTACTACTGTGCTTAAAAACTATTGGGGGGTGTTGATAAAAGTCTGTTTAGCCACATGAATATGGACTCCGTGGGTGATTTTAAAAATGATTTTCCGCACAATTCCTCACTCCTTTTTACAATTTTCCGCACAATTCCTCACTCTTCTTGGTAAAATTTTCCGCACGATTCCTCACGATAACTTTACTATTTCACTGATTTTTGAACATGGGCCGGGGAAGATATGAGCTTGATATTCTTTGCCGAGATGACGAATTTGGCTTGGTGGTAGATTAGATTGACTTTTTTTAACACTAGCTTGAAATGCGTGCGAAAATCATCTAGCTCCTCTCCCTCTTCGCCAAATTGTTCTTTCAGCTGTTTCCATGTTAAGTCCAGGGGGTTTTGAAGGTGGCTCAAGCGTAGCGTAAGCCACATGTAAACATCAAGAGCCTTTGGAGATTGTCTCAGTGCTTTAATTGCTCTCAAATCAATTGGCATTGCCTTCAACGCTATTTGATAAAAATTATCGCTGACCTCAACAAAAGATTTTTCGATTGTCATTTGGTGAGCATCAACTTTATTCCACCAAAATTCACTCGAATCGAAAAAATCATAACTTTGAACACGAGAACTATGTTTATCGGTTCTACCTACTTTTATATTTGCATACTGCATACGCATCAATTGATTTTTGACTGCTTTTCTTGTTTTACTATCAGCAGGTAGCTGCACCGATTTGAGAAACTCAGCATAGCTGTTACCTAGTGTAAATTTCTTTTCTTTGGTTCTGACGATCTCAGTCACTAACCAGCATATAAATAAACGTGGATGTGGCCCAAATGGCACGCCAAAATCAGGATTTCCGGTGATTAACAGTTCGTATCCGTTGTTCTTACGATGGTAAACTATTACTTTGGGGTTGCGGTAGGGCAACGTAGTATAAACCAATGATGTTGGGAAAAAAGCTACCTTACCGGCCTTTCGTGCTGATGTACGGTCTATTACTTCCGCTGCATCTAGTAGTCTTTTCTGTACGTTGGATATTTTTAGCCCGTTTGGGATCGATATAACAACCTCAAAATCAGGTTGTCGGGCTGCCCACGCAATTATTTCGTCTTCTATTTCGGTTGCGTGGTACATGGCCTACTCGCTCGTGGATCGGCGTTGGTTGTCTGAGACAAATTTGTCAACGTCTTCTGAGCGATACCGCACTGCGCCGCGTGGGGCGGTGGGATTCATTCGCACGAAAGGTATGCCACCTCCGGCCCAGCGCATCCTCCGCACCCAAGACACACTCATCCCGATCACCGCCGCAACTTCGTGCTCGTTGAGCAGTCTTGTTGTCATTTTCATCGCCACTAATTCGCGCTCATTGTGTTGCTCTGTCATTTTTTCCTCCTTTGGTGGTTTATCCTTCAATTTTTGACGCATAAGTTATGTCAAAATTTAGCACTGATTCTGAACATTTGTCAACTTATAGTTTTGCGTAACTACCCAATATAAATAACATTATTTATATTAGTAACATTATTTATATTATTTAAATCGACAAACAGTCTAATTTATAACATACTGAATTGGTTCGTGTTTGTTCGCACTATTACAAATTTTCCTTGCTTTATTCATATTATGAAACTATACTAACTGTAAAGAAATATTACTTTACTATTTTAAGGCTGTCAACATGATTTATTCAATAGATAAAGAAAAAAATGAAGAATTACGTTTACGAATTATCGAAGCCCTTGATTATTTAAAGATTCCTCAACGCGGTAGGGTTGCCAAAGTTGCAGCGAAAACATCATATTCTCAAGGTGCGATTAGTGGGTTTTTCAGCGGTAAAACGCTGATTAATGATCGTTTTTTCCAAATTTTTTGGAGAAATTTCGAAATAAACCCGGAATGGCTTCATAGCGGTAAAGGCGAAATATCTTATACCCATGCCTTAGAGGCAAGGTATCCATACCTCGAAGCAAGAATACCAACAGAAGAGGATTTTGATAATTGGGAGTCAAATCTTGTAATAAAAGAAGCTATCCGCGAACTTTCAAAAATGTCAGATTCTAAACTCTGGCGGGCGGTTGCTATGTTGAAGGAAATGAATGAAGAGACAGAAGGTAAAAAGAGGGACTAAAAGATTAACTTGATTTCGAGAGGTAAAAAAGACCGGGCCAGCAAAGGCTCACGACCCGCCCTAAGACAATGAGGTCAACGCCATGCCTGTTTACTGAAATGAAATTGGTACCCCGGCCACCTCAATTATAGGTACAACGACTGGAAAGATATTACCCTGAACACTCCGGTACTCCCTGTATACACACTATTTCCCGGAGACTATCGGAACAAAGAATCAGTGACAAAAAAAGCGAAAGTAGCAAAGATTGGCAAGAGACACTCCAACTACGACGTGCTGGCAGCGTCATTTACGAGAAGCTCACTGAAGCGCGGGAAAAACCGATATGTCAAAGCAAAATCTCAACTCGATATAGGACAAAAAAACCAGCGTCGGTCAAGAAGCTGGTTTTTGCGCCACATTTTCTTATCGAAAATGTGGCGGATTTTTCTGCATTCCTACCTGTTTACTACCTAACACTCCTATATTTAAAACACTTATAAATAAATTAAGATAGTTAGCGACATATATTCAAGAATTTTTTGTACAAGACGGTGAAGATCTAGGGGGGCCAGGAGCTGGAATTGGGGATCAGTGAAGCACGATTATCTTCTACCGAGCACTGATCCCCGGTCCCGGCGTCAGGCGCGCCGGCGCAGGTAGGAGAGAAACTCCTCCCGGGAGAGCTCCTTCTTCCGGACGAGGTGTTCGATCTGGCGGCTCATGGCGCCCCGTTCCCCCTGCTTCATGCCGTCCTTCACGAGGACGAAGAAGGGGATGTTGCGTGTCTGGGGGTAGAGGCTGTAGCGGTCGAGAAGCTCGAAGGCCGACATGTCGGGGAGCATGAGGGTGCTGAAAATCAGGTACTGGCGGCCGGTGGTGGCAAGGGCCATCCCCTCCTTGCCGGAGTAGGCGTTGACAACTTCAAAGCCGAGGGACTCCATCGCCTTGGCAACCTTTTCCTCGCCCTTGCGCGATATGATGAGCGCCTGCAGGTCGTAATCTTCTACGTCTTCTGTCAGGCCAAGCACCGCCAGCCGCTCCGCCAGATAATCACCCTCCACCGGCAGGGTAAAGAAACCGGATACCGGGAAGACCCCGCCGACCCTTCCTTTTTCGCTGAGGAATACCGGAAGGACGGGAATATCGCGGGTCGCAGGATCGCTCTTCATTGACAGCAGGATTCCCCAGCCATCGTTTGAATGGGAGGACAGGTCGAGCACCACCCCGAGCGGCCGTCCCTCGGCCAATTCATTAAGATCCGCAATACGGGAACCATAGCCGGCAGCCGCCAGATAGTTCCCCACGATTTCTCCCCGTTCCGGGCGGTCCCCCAATCCCAATATCCAGAGTTCCCGCCCCTTCGTCGTTGCAGCCATAGATGCTCCCGTAGTATCGGCGCTCATCGTCCTTAATTAAATAGATACCACATTTTCTGCTCACCGCAAATAAAGTTTCTGCCGCTATCTCCTCTCGCCCGTTGAAAACGGAGCCGGTATGTGGTAGCGTTCGTTGAAGGAGGATCGGATGGTGTTCACCGGTCCCTGGTCCCAGATCCCGGCTTTCAAGGAGGAATGTCCATGTCAAGCAACGTCTATTTCGCCGATATGCGTGCCGGCCACAAGGAAAACCTGTTCGGCAAGATCGGCCGGCTCATGCAGGAGTGCGGCATCAGGGGACGGGTCACCCCCGGCGACCTGGTGGCGGTCAAGGTCCATTTCGGCGAGAGGGGTAACCATACCTTTATCCGTCCCATCTTCGTCCGGCGGGTGGTGGAAGAGCTCAAGAACTGCGGTGCCAGCCCTTTCCTGACCGACTCATCCACTCTCTATCCTGGGGAACGGAAAGAGGCGGTTTCAGCACTTGCCTGCGCCATCGAGAACGGCTTTGCCTACGCGGTAGTCGGTGCCCCCCTCATCATGAGCGACGGACTGCGCGGGCACACGGCAGTCAAGGTCTCTATACCCGGCGAATTGCTTCAGAGCGTAGAAATCGGGACGGAGATCGTGGAGGCGGACGCCCTCGTGGCAGTCTCCCACTTCAAGTGCCACGAGCTGACCGGGTTCGGCGGCGTGCTGAAAAACCTCGGCATGGGATGCGCCAGCCGGCAGGGAAAACTGATCCAGCACTCCAACGTCGCCCCCCAGGTGGCGGAAAAGTTCTGCACCGGCTGCGCCCTCTGCCTCAAGGCCTGCGTCCACGACGCCATCGCCATCATCGAGGGAAAGGCCCGGATCGATGAGGAAAAATGCACCGGCTGCGGCCGCTGCATCACCACCTGCCAGGTCAAGGCGATCAACATCCAGTGGAACGAGGCCGCGCCCCTCGTCATGAAGAAGATGACCGAATTCGCCCTGGGAGCGGTCCGGGGAAAGGAACACAAGTCACTGTTCATCAGCTTCATCACCCAGGTATCCCCCGCCTGCGACTGTTACGGCCACGCCGACGCCCCCATCGTCAACGACATCGGCATCTGCGCCTCAATCGACCCGGTCGCCCTCGACCAGGCCTGTGCCGATCTGGTAAACGCCGCACGCGGCAACCCGGATACGGCCCTCACCAGCGGCCTGGAGCCGGGGGGGGACAAGTTCCGCGGCGTCCACCCCGACATCGACTGGGAGATACAGCTGGAGCATGGCGAGAAGATCGGGCTGGGGTCACGGACGTACGAGCTGGTGAGGATTTAGCTGCAAGCTACCATTGATGAAAAAAGGCCGGGGGAAATTCCCTGGCCTTTTTCATTATCTATCTAGTTGTTGGAATCGAGTGCGTTACGCACTCCGTTCGCGGAACAACAGGCAGCCGGCCAGGACAAAGGCGAACCCGGCAAGTACCGCAACCTTCCCCGAAAGTGGAACCCCCGCCGCCGTCGCCGCAATCCCCCAGGACTGGACAAGGGCTCCGCCGATGAACATCCCGACCACCACGAGCCCCGCATCCCCATCCCCCTCGCCCGCCTTGATCAACTGCCGGAACGGGCACCCCCCGATGAGTACTGAGATCCACCCCGTTAGGCCCATGCCGAGAAAACTCCAGAGGGCATCGAGGTGCGCGCCGGGTTGGCCGTAGTACCCCGGATTGAACCTTCCGCTTGCAAGGTTGAACCCGGCCGCCGCGACGAAGAAGGCCATAAATCCCCAGAGCATGTAGGACCTACGCCCCATGAGCATGATGTCGCGGATGCTGCCGGTGATACAGAAACGGCTGCGCTGCGCGGCAACGCCAAGGGACAGTCCCGCTGCAAGGGAGATGAGCAGGGGAGCATGCTGGGCGGCGCTCCCCCTCTCCGAGAAGAGGAGAAATCCGGGCTGGACGAAAAGAAACGCCAGCATGACGATGAATCCGGCTGGGACCAGGAGACCTTCCCCCCTCCCCTTTTGTTCGGGAGGTCCGGGTTCCACGCCGCTGGCAAGGCTTCGCACCCCTGCCCAGACACCGGCCAGCAGACCGGCCACACCAGCCAGGGAGGTCAGATCGCCGGCGGTCAGGCGGAGAAAGAGCTTGATGGGACAGCCGATAAAGACCGCACAGCCGACCATCATAAAGATACCGGCAACAAGCCGCAGCAGGGGCGCGCTGCCGCCACGGGAGCGGAATTCGCGAAACAGGATGGCGCTCGCCGCCGAACCGAGAACGAAACCGATCAGTTCCGGGCGCAGATACTGCATGCGGGAATTGTCATGGAAACCGAGTGCCCCCGCACTGTTTTCGATAAAGCAGGAAACACAGATTCCCGAATTCTCCGGGTTCCCCCACACCGCCAGCAGCACGCCGAGCCCCCCGAGAAGCAGCCCCGCCGCCACAACCATCCAGAAATGCCGGTCGCGCACCATCTACTCGCACCCTCCCGCCAGACGGCTCCTGAGATAGTTGACTTTCTGCAGCGAAGCGGCAATGGTCCGGTTATCCGGATTGGCCGCAGCCCGTGCACCAACGTTTTTCAGCCCCTCATCCACAAGCCGCTGGATCTCCCCCCGTCGCGACAGAGGACTTTTGTCGTCCAGATAATCGCCATTCAGCTTGACCCCGGTGACATAGGATGCCACCGCCTCGTCCAGCGCCCCCATCTCCCGGAGTATTTCCCCCTGGAGAATATAACCGTGGGCCTCGCCCGGATACGTGCGGACGAGTTCGTCCAGTTTCAGAAGGGCCTCCTGGTTCTTCCCCTCCTTGCGCAATGCCTCTACCGGTCCATAGAGTTTGGCAATGAGCTCGATGCGGGCGTGGTAGGCCATCTCCCGCTCCAACGCCTTGTCGAGGCCAGTGACGGCTTTCCCTTCTCCCGTACCGGCCTTCATGCCAAGAAGAACGACAAGGGCAATAAGGACGAGCGCCAGACATGCCCAGCAAAGTTTGTCGAAGGTGTCTTTGAACATAGCATCTCGGTAGTTAGTCTGTGAGGGGTGAGTGTCCTGTGAAGCGAATGTACCCGAGTGTCAGCCTCTGTAGACGAAATTGAGCAAAGACGGACGATCATGTCCGAACCCTTTAGGGTGAGTTGATCGGCCGGCGCTCAATGAGCCGTACAGCGGCGACGCGAGGGGACTCTGAGCGCAACGGGGCGATCTCCCCTCACAAAATCAGGCTAATATTTCTGATACGGCGGCATGTTCACCCGCTTCGCCATCTCCCGGATCGGGTCGTAGTCGCTGTCGGGAAGCTCCTCGTAGCCATCGATCCAGGCCGCCTTCATTACCTTCAACCGTTCGCCGTCAACCTCGGCGACGTCCGTCGGCTTCAGGGCGAGAAGAGCATCCTTCACCTTCTTCACCAGCGCAGGGTCGGTCCCCTTGGCCGCGGCAAAGGTGCAGTAGGGTATGGGCTTGCTCTGGGCAAGGACGACGAAATCGTCGGGTGCGATCTTACCTTCCCGGGCCATGGTCTCCAGGTCGAGGACCGGTGCTGCAGCCACGTCGTACTTGCCGTAGAGGACCCCGTAGATAAGCTTTTCGTGCTTGTAGGAACCCGGCGGGATCGAGTAGAACGCCAGGTCGTTCTCCGGATTGATCCCCGCGGCGAGCATCAGGTCGTACTCGGCCAGATACCCGGTCGGCGCAAGCATCGGGCCGAACGCCAGCCGTTTCCCCCGGATGTCGGACAGCTTTTCAATGCCGCTCCCCTTCCGGGCGATAATGGCACCGGCAGTACGGGCGCCGAACTTGCCCCGCTTTTCGGAGGCGACGATCTGTACTCCCTCGTTTTTGCGGAGGATGATATAGAGGAGCGAGTTGGTATGGGTAAAGGTGAACTCGCCCGCCTTGAACCGCTTTTCGAAGTCGAGGGTATCCACCGGCACCATGACGAAGTCGACCCCCACTTTGTCCGACAGGTAGCGGGTCAGGGGGAGAAACCGCTGGGTCGTCTCCTGCTCGCTGTTGCAGAGCATGTAGCCGATCTTGACGACCGGGCGTTTCCCTTCGGTCTTGCAACCGGTGACGGTAAACAGCACGGCCAGGACGATAAAGAGTCCGATTATTCGGGATATCCGCATGATGGGTTCCAGTTCATCAATTTAAAGTAGTCATCTGCACGCTTCATCTATGCCGTCGAGAGTTCCATGCATGACGTATCCCCTCCCCCGGCATCCTCCCCGGCATTCAGCAAGTTCCCGGCAGTCCCGGCATCCTTCGGGGGCGAGCAGGAGCCTGCGCCGGAACTCCTTTTTTGCCGATGAGGCGATGATTTCTTTCAACGACATTACGCCGATCGTTCCCAGGTGGACCGGCAGGGTCGGGCAGGGGTAGACGTCACCATCCGGCGAAATGGCGATCATGGTATTGGCCGCCTGGCATCCCCCCTGGGGGAACGGCACCCCCGGATTGAAGGAGCGCCAGAGGAAGGGGTCGTGGATGGTGAGGTTGATTTCCCCCGTGCCACCGACAGCTGCAAGAGCCCGCTCAAGTTCACCCTGTTCGTCCCGTGACAGGGTGAACGGTGCCTCGCCGCTGTACAGACGCTGCATCGGCAGCACCAGCCGGTGGAATCCGCACGCACGGCAGGTCGAGACGACTTCCGGAAGCAGCCGCCAATTGTCACGGGTCACCGGCCATGAAACACCGAGGGAAGGCCGGCCGGTCAGGCTCCCCAGTTCATCAAGAGATGCGACAGCCAGGAGGATTTCCTTGACACCAAGCCCCCCGACAGCATTCCCGCCGAGGAGCGAAAACGAGCCGGGAGTCATAGTGAGCGAAACGGCAACCGGCGTCCCTCTGAACTGCTCAAGAACTGCATGCAGTCCTTCACCAGGGCGGGGTGACGGGTCGGACAGCTGGAGCATGAGCGGGCAGCATCCAGCGATGCCGGCAGCTATCCGCAGGAGGTAATCGCTGGCGGGAGCGTCAGAAGCCAGGTCCCAGTGGACGGTGATCGGTGTTGCCAATTCCATAAGGTTGTTCCTCGGCGATGAACCGGTGCGGCCATAGGACCGCAGGACATCACCGGGACGGTTCGTCATCCCCCCAGCAGTGCGGGTCGGGGCTGTTCATGTCGCCGGTCAGGGCCAGTGCCCGGGCGGTACATCCCCCCAGACACTCTTCATATTTGCTGCAGCCGCTGCATTTACCGGTCGGCTGCTTGTTGCGCATCTTCTCCAGCACCGCCGATTCCTTCCAGACCTGCCGGAGGTCATCCCGGACGATATTGCCGATGACGATAGGGATAAAGCCGCAGGGGGTCATATCGCCGTTGGCCTTGATGTTGAGCGATAGCTTGCCGCAGACGCTCCCCTTGACGAGACTTCCCGCACCCCGTTCGCCAAGCAGCGCGATGATCGGGTCGTCGAGGGAGATGTCGAGCCCCGTCACCCTCTTTTTCGCAACGAGGGCGTGACGGTAGAACTCTTTCCACTCTTCGGGGGTCAGGTCCAGCTCGTCCTTGTTGGCCAGGCCGAGACCGGAACACTTGAAGTTGTGGAAATTGAGCTGTCCCGCCCCATGCCTGCGGGCCATCTCCACCAGATCATCGATGGTTGTGCTGTTGATGCGGCAGATGACCGTAGAAATGGAGGTGGCGATGCCGGACGCCTGGAGGTGCCCGAGTGCAGCAAGGGCGCGTGCATGGCTTCCGGCGACGCCGCGGAAAGTGTCATGTACATCGGCCATGTGGCTGTCGATGCTGATCCCGACCTTGGTGAATCCGGCTCCCTTGAGAGCTACTGCCTTCTCGTGGTCAAGCAGCCAGCCGTTGCTGTTCATGGAGACCCTCAAGCCCAGCCCGCTGGCGAATGCCGCAATCTCCAGGAGCTGGGGATGGAGCAACGGTTCGCCGCCGCCGAAGTTGACGGAAAATACCCCCGCCTTGGCAACCTTTTCCAGGCAGGCGTAGAGCACATCCTGAGGCAGCTCCTCGTGGGTATCCTCGCGGCTGTAACAGTGACTGCACGCAAAATTGCAGCTGTTGTTGATGGCCCAGTTGATGGTAAGCGGGGCCTGCAACTGGGGCATGGCATCATTCTGCATAGACGATGAAACCTTTCACGGCCAGTTCGTCGAGAAATGCACGGACATCGGCACGAAGCACGTCTTCTTCGACCTCGAACTGCTCCAGCAGCTCTGCCACGATACCGTCAACGGTCCGATTTTCGCACAGTTTCCAGATTTCCATACCGAGGTAATTGACCGACAGCATGGTGCCACCGGAAAAGAGGACCGCAGTACCGATCTCGCCCGCATCCTCGCCGCGGGCAAGGGCATCGCCCGCTTCGGCGAGAGCATCCTCCTCCTCGCGCCACATGACATTGGGGTTACGGTGTATCGTTGGCATGGACAACTCCTACCTCCCCGCACCGTCTACACGCTTGGTCAGAAACGGCTCGACAACGATCCGTGCAATTGACGGGTCTGCCTTGCCGTCAAAGACCATCTCATCGATCTTCTTCCGATCGGTCATACCAAACCAGTTGCCGGCAGCCGGGATGTCCTTTACCTGTTCGTCGGCGATGGCAAGATTGTAGTTGATGTTACCGAATATGTTGTTATCTCTGATAGTCATCCCACCGGCCTTATAGAAGAAGATTCCCTTCTGGTTGGCGGTAATTTCGTTACGGCTGATCTCCCCCTCGCACTTTCCCTTTATCCAGATGCCGAAGAACTTGTTGCCGCGGATAGTGTTGCGGGTGATGACCGCCTTTGAGATGCGGACGTTGATGCCACCCTTGTTGTCCTCGATCAGGCTGCCGGTGACCGTGATGTCGGCCGGGATGCCGAAGCCGGGGGATCCGACCGCCTCGTCTTCCTTCTTGACGCTGATGGCCACGGCGTTTTTGACGAAGGTAGTATCTTTGACAAGAACCTGTCCGCCGTGGGAGTGGACACCATTATAGGCATATTCAATCCGGCAGTGCTCGACCACGTTCCCTCTGCTCCCCAGGAAATTGAGGGACCCCCAGTCGGCAGGCTCGCGCTTCATTTCAGCTGAGGTGAAGAGAATCGGCTTCTCGGCAGTCCCTTTGGCAATGAGCCTTCCAGTGACGATAATTTCGGCCTGGGGGTAATAGGGGGATTCGACCCCGAAAAGGTTACGGTCACCGTCAGGAGCTATCTTTCTGAACCTTACCGTCGTGCCGGGCATGATGAACAGGGTAACCCCTTCAGGGACGTTGACATCGCCGGTGATCAGGATGTCCCCCTCCCAGGTTGTGTCCTTCGTGATTGTCACCTTGCCTATCTCAAGTGTTGCTGCCCGGCACTCGCCGGACAGCGTGATGAACGCAACGGTAACAACGGCAAGCACTATCCACCCCATGGTCGCACGCATGGTCATATACCCCCTCGTGATGTTTTCAGCCTGGACTGAACGCCCTGTAATGCGGAGAGAAGCGTATTCCGGCGCTCCTTCTCTTTCTCCCGGTTCGTCCCCTTGCGGAGCAGCCTGTCGTTGACCTCCAGCCCCCGGCGGTAGGATGCCTCGGCCTCCCGGTACTGCCCGGTCTGTTCGAACGCAAGACCAAGGCTGTGATGGACCATGGTATCTTCGCTCTTTATGGCGATGGCCTTCTGAAACCAGGCGATGGCCTCGGACAGCTTTTTCTCCTTCAGTCTGATAAGTCCCATGACATCATGGGCATCGAAATCCTGCGGAGCCGACCGCAATGCCTCGACAATCTGCTGTTCCGCCTCTTTTAGCTTGTTTTTCCGGTACAGCACCATTCCGAGCTTGGTTCTGGTCGCGATATCCTTGGGATTGATCTCCAGCACGATCTTGTATTCGGTTTCGGCAATGGCATCGGGGAGTAGGCCGGTTTCAGGATGGGCACTAGCTACCTGCGGAACAACGAGGAAAGCCAGTATGCAGATAAAGGTAAAGTATTTCATAACCATAACTGCCTGATATGGTTAATCGACGTATACATGGTGACAATACCGATGAGGGTTACAATGAGAGCGCTCGCGAAGGCGATCTTCGGAGCATACCGTTCCGTATCCAGAAATCGCTTCGTCGCCTTCACGCCGTTGACCACCGCAAGCCCAATGGCAACAAGACAGGCTGCGAGCCCGAAGCTGAAGACAAGGACCATGGCAAGACCTTTTGCGACCTGTCCGACGGATACCGATGCGAGCAGAATTGCCAGGGCTGCCGGGCAAGGGATAATTCCACCGGATATTCCCAGCATGATCAGTCCGAACGGACCGAGGGGCTTGTCGCCGGCAGGGTGGTGATGGCCGTGCCCATGGTGATCATGGGAATGGTCGTGTGCATCTCCATGGACGTGGTCCCCATGGCTATGGTCGTGTCCATGATCGTTTCCGTGCCCATGGTGGTCGTGGTCATGGACATGGTCCGAGTCATCATGGTCATGGTCGTGGTTATGGTTGTCGCCATGGTGGCTGTGGCTGTGACCGAACAGATGAAAATGGTCGTGGGCGGGGTCCACCATGCTGATCCACCGCTGTCGCAGCATCCAGAGACCGATGCCCAGGATAATAATGCTTGCCACGATCCCGAGATAGGCATGAATCTCCTGTTCCGTCAGGTAGCGGGCCGAAAATTTCGCAAGAAGCCCCAGGAGGATGATACTGAAGGAATGGGTGAACGTAACGACAAGGCCAAGAATGATGGCGTCGATATTCCTTCCTCGGGAACCAACCAGATAGGCGGCCACCACCGTTTTCCCATGTCCCGGCTCAAGCGCGTGTGCGGCACCCAAAAAAAAGGCGGCGACATAGATGCCAAACATCCCCGAACTCGTTATCTCCATAGAACCTTCCCGTAAAAGCGCCTTATGAAGGACAGTACCGCCCCAAGGCCCATGATGGCAAAACCGGCAAAGACATAGGGTCTTCCCGGATCCCGCACGATCTGAATACCCGCATACACTGTGCCGGCAGCATCTCTGTCGACCAGAGTGTTATAGAAATAGAGGCCGTTCCACTGAAACGGGCTGTTGACCTCGGAAGTCCCTTCGGCAAGCATTTCGGAATTGCGGGCAAGGGCAAGGTCAACCCAGAGCCTCTTCAATGAAGGATTCTGATAGGCCACCAGCTTGAATACATAGGGGAATCCAGGAGGAAGGGCGGATGCGCCAGCCGTATCACAGGTCCCTATCAACCGGCCCTGGTCAAATACGGAAAGCTTCAGGTTTTCCGCCGGAAATTCCAGGGATTCAACCTTGACCCGGTAGTTTTTCAGGTCGAAGCTTTCCCCCGTTTTCAGGACAAAAAGACCTTCCTTCTCCTCCCCCCGCAAAACACCGACCTTTACCGGTATGGGGTAATACTCCCGGTTGACCTTTTTCACCACCAGTTCCGCCCCGAGAGGGACGTCTTGCTTCTTGTCCCACCGGTAGACCAGGTCCGTCCTATCCCCTTCGTAGACATTGACGGTCGCCACATAGCCGAAAGAGGTGGCAATGCATCCCGCCAACGTAAGTATTACGCCGCTGTGCATGATCAGGACAGGTCTGGAGAGGGTCTTGAGCCGCTTCACGGTGCAGAGCACCAGGTTCAGCCCGAAGCAGCCAAGAAGCGACAGGAACAGAGGACTTGAATAGATGGCCCTGCTTTCGGTGAATGTCCCGGGTATTGCCAGGAGGGCAATGGCCAGGAACAGCACAACCGCACATTCGGTAGATGCCAGCCAGGATATTCTCTTCTTCATTCCCTCGGGTATCGTCATCCCGCTATATCAGCTTCTTTCCCTTCAGGAATTCTCTTGCCGTCTTTTTCGACTTTTCACTCGACTCCGCCGACTTGAGCAGTTTTGCATAGGTATCGTTTACCAGCGCCCCGGAAAGTTTGTTCAGCAGTTTGGGAAGCGCCGGGTAGTTGGCGAGTGTATCCGCCGTCAGGACCGGTGCAAACTTCAGGGAGCCGCCGATCTGCTCAAGCCACGTGAGGTTCAGTTTTGTTTTGTACTCACTCTTGATCTGATTGAACGATGATCCCGTCGGCTTACCGACAATCTCCGCGGCACGACCGGGGTTTTCGAAAATAACGTTCACCTTCCCCTGCTTGACAGCGCTGTACAGTTCTTTTGAGTCCTTGTAGACATCGATTTTTACCGAAGAACCGGTCCGCTCGGTGATCAGGATGGATGACATCTCTGCCAATAACCGTTCACTGACGGCGCCGGTAATCCCCAGGTGGATCGTCTTGCCGACACAGGCAGACGATATAGGGGCGACAGCAAGAACCGATACGACGAGACACCATGAGATGATACGTTTCATTTTCACTCCCCTCAAAGTTTGCGGCACGTAAAGCGCATAACGGCTGAACAGTAACAACGGCTTATTAATATACTATTAATTGAATATCCAAGGCAATATCTGATTTCCCCGGCTCAGGCACAACCTCCCTGGTCAGGGTGATTTTCGTAGAAAGAGGGAATTGTCGGACACTTCCGACGAAGTATCTTCCCGTGGCAGGGATGGAAAGGGAATACTTGCCCGTCTCGTCGGTCCATGGCGAGAGATAGTCAGGAACGTAGTCAACGTCTTTTGCCCTGTGGGCGAAGACATAGGCATTGGCAACGGGATTCCCCTGGGCGTCCACCACCCGACCCGACAACCTCACCGAATCGGCAGCATCAGCACGCTTCTTCTGGCCGACCTCGCGGATATCGGCGACCACAAAACTGGCCTCGGCATCCCTGCCCGCTTCCATTTCGATCTCGACCGGTTCTCCCGAATGCTTGTCCCCCGGCATGAGCGGCCCGTAATTACCATCCTTTTTCAACCGTGCCACTGCCCAGTATTTCCCCGCCGGCAAAATCATCAAGATACGTCCGTCGCTGCCAGACATGGGGGATATGAAGTCTGCCGGTTTTCTCACATTCGAACTGCCATAGAGAAACAGCTTGGCCCCCTCGGCAGGCCGCCCTTCGTTATCGAGAACCGTTCCCTTCAGACGGGAAGTTTCCACGGCAAAGCCATTGAGAGACAGGGCCAGGATACATCCCGCCATCAACAGTGCACGGTACAAAGACATCCTCTTCATGGCAGTTCTTTATCCCCCGGCTTTACCGGCTCCCTGAGGGGTGGCTCAAACAGGACATTTCCTATGCCGGGTTCATTTCTCCCATCGAATATGGTCTGAGCCGGAGTGCCGGTTCCCCACCAGTTTTCCCGAGCGTCTATATCTTCGTTATTGAAATCCCCAACGCGGATGTTGTAGTTGCTGTTGTCAAAAATGTCATTCCGCGTGATGGTCAGCCCACCACCTTTTTCCCTGACAAAAATACCCGTTTCATTCTTGGTGATGCGGTTTCCCCGGATCACGGCATTTCCTATGTACGCCCGGATGCCGATCACGTTATCTTCAAACACCGAACGGGCAATCCGGACGGGGCCGCTTCTGAACCGCATACCCCCGTAATTCTTCCTGAACTGACAGTCCGTGATGGAAAGATTGGTGAAATGGCAGTGGATACCCCATGTCGCATATTCAAAAACAGCGTGGGATATCTCGCTGCCGGTGGCGTATTCAAGCCGTATTTCATCCCATGCGGATGCATCGGTTCCCTGCTCCGACGTGAAAACGATCTTCCGGTCACCCCTTCCCCTTGCAATTATCCTGCCTTTGATGACAAGGCCGGTCCCCGGAGAAAAGGCTACCTTTGTCCCCGGCACAACCGTCAGGACAGCTCCGGGGAGAACGGTCACGGAGTTTTTCACGGTAACGATGCCACGCCACGTCGTATCCGTCGATACGGACCGCAATGGCCAGGGAAAGGGGAATGTGCAAGCGCTTGCCTTTTCATGCACGACCCTGCCTCGCGAAGGATCATCCTTCCTGTCAAAGATGATCGCATCAACGTCATCACCACCCCACCAGTTGGAGGGCGCGGAAATATCTTTCGTACCATCCAGGTCAATGGCGTACAGGCCGTTGGCGATGAAATTGTTTTCCGTGATCACCCCGTCAAAGGAGATGACCCCCATCCCCCGTTCGCCATTGTCGGCTATCTGGTTCCCCTTGATGATCGCCCGGGTATCCTGGACATTCACGCCATTGATACCGTTTGCCGCGATAACGTTCCCCAGGATCTCAACATTGTCCACATTTTTGAGGGAGAGCCCGGTTTCCAGGTTGTTAGTGATGCTGTTACGGCTGTAATCGCCGTAATAGGTGTCTGCCACCATGAGACCGTACCGGTTGCCGTCGATAAGGTTTTCCTGCAATGACGACACCCCTTCCCGGATCCGCATCCCTTCCTTCCAGTTCCCCACAATCCTGTTGTCGCGGGCAATGAGATTGGTGCGGAAGAAATTGGCGCCCACATAGTTGTCGGCGATGACGTTATCGGAGAACGTTATGTCAGAGTCTCTCCCCTGAACACCACTTTTATTGGCGTAGAGATGATTCCCCTTCATTTCGACCGACGACTCCTGAAACTGGACACCACGATAGTTGTTCGTCAGCACCGAATTCTGCACCACTACTGTGGAAAAATGAAAATGGAGCCCGCGATACGCATGCTCTATCCGGCAATACTCGATGAGGTTCTGGGCTCCGGCGCTGTTCATGATGTTTATAGCGTCCCAGTCCCCCATCCTTTTCACTTTTTCGGCGGACCGGAAAATGATGGGGTGCTCCCTGGTCCCCTTGGCAATGAGACGCCCCTGGATCAGGAGCCCGTTCTCGCCGATACCGTCACCATTGGTATCCTTTTTGGTGAATTCGACAATCGTTCCCGGCAGGACAATCAGCCTGCTCCCTTCCGGCACCCGGACGACACCGCCGACCTCGACCCTCCCCTGCCAGACGGTATCCCCTCGCAGCGCTTCATCTTTATAACTTCTGCCAACGGAGATGTCACCAGCTACGACAGGGGGCACTTCCGACCGGTGCTCCTTGCCAGATGCAGAGTAGACGTCCTTTTTCCTGTTCCCCTTGACGACAGAGGCAGCGGTTACTATGTGCGCACCCTGAAGGGAAAACAGGCCGTAGTCATTATCGGCAACGCGGGAATTTTCAACCGCAATGTCACTCTTTTCCCCCTGGGCCACTACACCGTAGCGGTTTTCCCTGATGGTTGAGTCTTTCAGCCGGAGATTGCCATCAAACACGTGAACCGCCGTCTCTGCATCGGCTATCCGACACCCCGCCACCGTAGCAGTGCCATGGTCGACCACAATCCCTGCCCAGCTCCCCGCCTTTTTCTCCTCGCCGGAAAACGCCACGGGTGACGTTGCCGTTCCCTCCACCCTGAGCACTCCCCGGACCGTTATCTCCGTCAAGGGTGACATATATTCGGGGTCGGTCTTCGTGCTTTCCGCCGCAACGACTTTGACAATGGTTCCCGGCCTGATGGTCAGGGTAATCCCTTCCGGTACCAGCACATCCTCGGTGACCCTGGCCTCCCCCTGCCAGACGGTGTCCGTCGTAATAACGGCGGCACGCACACCACTCGGAAAAATGACAATAAAAAACGCAAGCATCATTGCATTGCGTACCCATGCCGCTGAAAGTTTATTCACACGTTTTTTCATTGATCTCATGGCTCTTGAAAAACAGCAGAGGGCGGCTGAAAAGTTGGACACACCCTATTGGCGACCGGGGCCTCGCCCGACAAAGCGCACCCCTTTTATATCTATCCCTTTTACGATCTTACCCGTTGTCATGGTCACCGGGACAGGCTTATCCTGCCCATACCCTCCCATAATTTCCCCGACTTTCGGTGCGCCGCCACCATATACTTCCCTGATCTTGAGATAGTAATCCCCTCCCTGATTCACCCTGAGAAGGTATTTCCCGTCACTTCCCGTCCGCTCGGAGACAAAGAGAGGTTTCCCGACCATGGCAGGGGTCAGGAACGCAAACACTATGGCCTTTTCCAGGGGTTTTCCGTCAGGACCGGTAATGGTCCCCTCGATGGCGGTAATACCGTTACCGGTCTTGATGGTTGTCCGGGAAAAAGGAACCGCTTCCGCGATGGTACCGATATCGGTCGCCTTGCCTTTATTCACACGGTATGTCGTGGGAACACCCTTCTCTTCCATCGCCGGGAGGAAATAGTCACCTTCCTGGGGAGGACCCACCTCCTGTCCCGATTTTCGCTTGCTTGCCCCCAGGTAGTACTTCCCTTCCAGGAGTACCGCCTTGAAATTCCCCTCACCATCGGTACCAACTATTTCATCCGGCACCCGCCAATACTTTTCGGGTGACGGTGGGGGCCCGGAAGCCTCATTGAAGAAGAAGACGACCCCGTTCGCCATCGGCCCACCATTCTTGATTATCATCTTGCCGGTAATGGTTCCCGTCCTGACATCCTCGGCAAAAACCGTGGTTGCCATACAAAAGAGCACAGCGGCAATCAGAAAACACCCAATTTTTCCCATTTGTGTTCCTCCTCCCCCACCACCGTGTAGTCCAGACAACGTCATAAAACATGGCAAACTTTTCTCCATGAATCAGAGCCAATATACTACAGAAGCGGCTAGTAAAGCGCTATTTTTTCTTTCAGTTTCGCTTTTATTGCTCCGGTGGTTAACCATATGAACAGTAGGGGCGGCGCTTGCTCCGCCCTAATTAGGGCGCGGCAAGCAGCGCCCCTACTGGTGCTGCCGTAGAGGTGCAGACAAAAAAAAGTGAGGCCGATCATCAAATCGGCCTCACTTTTCACTCCCTGGTAATCAGCATGGATGGACATCTGCTGAACCAACGATTCTCGGCTTGGCATAGGCCTGTTTTTTCATCTGTTCACCCTCCTTTCCGTTGTTGTCGGGAATCAGACCACCCTCAATAACGATTAAGCACAAAGGAATCAACCATGGACCAGGCCGACGTTTTTTGGCTCGTTGCATCCCGGGCCTGGACACGCCAGTACCAGGTGCCGCTCGGCAGCGTGGCATTCCAGCTGGTCCCGGACAGCCAGGACGATTGAGTCTTGATGGAAGAGAACGAGGAACTGCTGCTTACCTGAACCAGATACTGTAGTGATCCTCCGCTCGGGTTCGTGGAGGAGTTCCACGCCAGACCAATTGAACACCCCGAGTAGTTTGAGCATTTTCCATCCGGTTCCGCAATCAGGACAGGCGTGGTGGGCGGACCGGGAGTTGTTACGCTGAAACTGTCAATTGCCGACCAGGATGAAACCAGTGACGTGCTGGATGCGTTGCGCGCCTGGACACGCCAGTACCAGGTGCCGACACCCAGGTTCGGTGTCCAGCTCGTAGCGCTGCTCCATCCCGATGATGCCGTTATGGTCGAGAAGGATGAACTGGAACTGACCTGCGCCGAGTACTGGATGGTGCCGCTGGAGATGGTCGAAGCGTTCCACGCCAGCGTTGTTGCGCACGACCCCGAACAGGTGCTGTCCGCTTCTGCTATCAGCACTGGAATTGATGGTACAGCCGGGGCACTGAGAGTGAAACTCCCTACGGTTGACCATGCAGACAACCTGGTGGTGGTTACCGAGTCACGGGCCTGGACGCGCCAGTACCAGGTGTCATTTGCCAACGCTCGTGTATAGCTCGTGCCGGAGATCCACCCCGATGAGTAGGTGACTGTCGCGAAGGTGGCGTCGGAACTGACCTGTACCTGGTACTGCAAAGCCGCACCGCTGGGGTTGGTGGAAGCATTCCATTGCAAGGTAACATTGCAGGAGCTTGAGCAGGTGCCATTGGGCTCGGCGACCAGCACCGGGGTTGAGGGGACTGATGCGGACAAGGTAAAGCTGTCCACGGTTGACCATGCCGACACCTTGGTGGTGGTTACCGCGTCACGGGCCTGGACGCGCCAATACCACGTACCGTTTGCCAATGTTGGCGTATAGCTTGTGGCGGAGATCCACCCCGAGGAGTAGTTGACCGTCGCAAACGTGGAACTGGAACTTACCTGCACCAGGTACTGCACCGCCGCGCCACCTGGGTTGGTGGAAGCGTTCCACTGCAGGGTGGTCGCACAGGAACTGGAGCAGGCGGAACTGGGTTCGGTAACCAGCACCGGTACCGAGGGGCCGGTAGTTGTAGTGGATGAACCCCATGGGGTTTTTACGTTCCACTGCTGGTTGGTGTCATTATTCTCATGGCAGGTGAACGCATTGTTGACGGATGTTCCTTCGTAGACGCTGGCAATGTAACTTCCTGGTATTTGCCCCGCACCGTTTCCGTCCTTACGGCCACTCCCCGATGTCACCGGATTGGCGTTGTAAGGGACACGCCCCCTGTGTCTGGCATCAAGACAGTTGGTGACCATGAGTCGCGGCAGGTTGGCATTGTGGGGCGCATGGCATTTGGAGCAGGTGTAGCTATGCTTCACGGTGGCATTGGCGGTCTTCCACCCCTTGACCGACTCATGGATCCGGTCTTTGCTCTTCCAGGTGTGGTTCGTGCCATTGGTGAGAGTCTGTTTCCCGTGGCAATTCAGGCAGAGACCTCCGAACTGGGCATCCGTCTGGGTGACGGAGCCCGTGGCAAAGGTGTTCTGATCGATCTTGTACGATGTTATTGCCGCCTGATAGTCGGCCTTCGCGGTAGGAGACGGCTTCGGTCCATCTGAAGCCTTCGAGGGGACACCAAGATAGGTGTAGGCGGCATTATCGGCAGTCGCCACATCCTCCTTGTAGGGAGAAGTGACCCACGTCCCCTTGAGGAGCGGTACGCCATACTGCTTGTTGGTCCCGAGGGTCGGGCTGACTCCGTGGGGGTCGTGGCAGGGGGTACAGAGACCGCCTATCCCGTGGGCAGGCGTGCTGGACAGGGTTGATGACGCGCCGAAATGGCCGCCGAAATTGGGTTGCGCCTTGTAGGGATACCGCATCTGGCTCCCGAACGTGCCATCGCCGAAGGAGGCCGAATCCCAGTACCCCATTACCTGCTGGGTGCTCCCGAAGGTGGCGGTGTACCCCCATGGTGTCGCCGTTGCAGAGGGATTGAGGTGGCAGTCGAAGCAGAGGCCCGCTCCCGGATTATAGGCGTTGTGGGTAGCCGCGAAGCCACCGGCAGAAGGCTTGTAAGTAACTGAATAGCCGCCGTCACCCGCCGATGTGTCCTTCAGGATGCCGCCATTGGTAGTGGCACTGGTATAACTGGTGGTGGTTCCGCTCACGCTGGAGCCGTGGGAGTTGTGGCAGTCAAAGCAGAGAACGTTGGCCGTGGCTTTGCGATCGGTCCAGGTCTCACTGGTATCCCAGCCACCTTTATTGTTCACGGCGTTCCCATGGGCTGAGAAGGCCTTCGTCACCGTACTCTTCGGCGTGGTGTTTCCGCCGCTGTATTTGCCCCACGGCGTGGTCCCCGCATCGCCGTACTTCGCACCGATGCTGTTGGCATCCCAGGCATAGGCACTCGGAGTTTTCCCGTCACCGAAGGGCTGGATTGCCTTGTTCTGGTCATTGTGGCAGCCAAGGCAGACAGCGTTGATCTTCGCCATCTCTGCACGGGTACCGTTGGCGGTGTACTGCACGGCAGTGGTGCCAAGGACGTAGGCCGCCGGACGGGCACCCGCGCCGTAGATCACCAGCTCAACCGCAGCACCGGAAGTGCTGGAGTGATGATAGGTGTGATTGATGCTGCCGTCGCTGTTAGCCTCCCAGTGGCACTGGTAGCAATGCGTACCATTGACATCGGTCCCCTGGACGTGATGCGAATTTCCGCTGAACTGGGATGAGATAGCCGTCCGACCAACGATTGAAACGGCATGACAGGCGAGGCAGCCGGCCTTGCTCCCCCACTGCGCGCCGGTATTGCCATGACAGGCAATGTTGCTGCACTGTCCTGTCGTCGGATCGAAGCTTGCGCCCGCCCCGGCAACGGCCGGATTGAATGCCACTTCCTGCTTTCCGTTCAGGTGGGCGGAATTGTCCTTGAGCCTGCCGGCGGTGGTGCTGGCCGTCAGTGAATGGCAGTTGGAGCAGACGGCGGTATCGGCATAACCGGCTGTATGGGCATTGTGACTGTTGGCTGTGGGCGTCCCGGCACCACCATTGGCGTAGTCGGGAGCCCCAATGGCATTGCTCGTGCCGTGGCAACCGTTGCAGCCAAGGGTTGTCGTGCTGTCCCAGGCAGGCGGGTTGACGTAAACAAGAGAGTTACTGTTTCCGTTGGAATGACAGTAGAAGTTCGAGCACTGTTTGGTAGCGGTAGTGTAGTTGGCACTGCCGCCGGCTTTGACCCCCGAATAATCCTTGAACCTGTTGACATGATTCTTCGGATTGCTGATGTGCGCATCGCCATCAACGGTCTTCGCATGACACGCCACACAACCGAAGGCATTGCCGTTACCCAGCGAAGTGTTGACCGCAGAGTTGATATGGGCAGCGTGCTTGCCGGTCGCGATCGGGCTGCTGCTCGTCGCGTTGCCGCCATGACACCCCGTGCAGTCGAGGGTCCCCAGGGGTGACGACCAGGTAAAGGTCGTGTTGTTTGGCGCTGCACCGTTGCCATTGCTGTGGCAATAAACATTGCTACACGAACCGGTAACCTGGGGGCCGGTGCCGTTGCCGCTGAGCGAGCCGGTATAGGTAGCAGGAACCGTGCTGTTGGTCCATACCGCAGGATCAAAGGTCACATTGAGCCCTTTCTGCTGGAGCGGCATAATCATCTTATGCCTGGCGGAATCGTGACAGACGCCACAGTTGGACCAGGCTTGCTGCCAGACGGCGCCAGGGTTGACATGGGCGGAGACAGTGTGGGAACCGCCACCGTTCAGATACCCTCCGCCATTGAAAACTTCCAGGCGGGCGCTGGAGTAGTTGCCGCTTACGCCACGACCGGCCAGGGAGGAGACTGGCGGGTAACCGTGACAGGTGTTGCAGTTGCCGTTCGGTTTGAAGGCGTAGGCATCCTTGTGGCTGTGGCAGGCCAGGCAGTCCCTGGCCGGGTGCCCGCTTTCAGCCACATCCCGTTTGTAGTGGTTGGTCCGGGTATGGCAGATCTGGCAGATACCGCGATTGGTCTTTCTGTCCACAAATCCCGTGGAAACATTGGTGAAAGCCACCGTTGCGGTGGAATTGCTGCCGAAGGTAAAGCTGGCGTTGATGGCGTTCAGGTTGGTGGTGCCATGAACATCGTGACACGCGGAACACATGTTCGGCGGTGGCGGATCGGTCTTGGCGGACACGTGGGTCGACATGTTCTGCCGGGCAGGAGTCGTCACGATGGCCGCGTTATTGTGGCAGGAGGCGCAGAGGTCGTTCTGACCGATCCCCTGGTAGCTGCTGCCAAGACGGGTGACATGGGTTCCCGACACAGAGGTGATGTGCCGGTCGCTGCGGACATGGCAGTTGAGGCACTGGTCGCTTTTGCCCGTGAACTTGCCATGGCCAAGGGTGGCAAACGACGACTTGTCCGGAGCCGTAGCACCGTTGATCTCGGACAGGATACCGGTATGACAGCTTTCGCAAGTTACCGGCCCCGTCGTCCAGACGTATGTCCCCGCCTGACGGTGGCAGGGATTGCAGGAGGAGATGACCTGAACGGTCCCGTCCACATGGGTCGCGCCGAACTCGCCGGTGAATGCTGTGTGGCAGGTCTGACAACTGGTGGCATCGCGCGGGGTCAGCATCGGCCCGTATGAGATTCCGTTGGAACTGAAATGGGGGAAGTGTGCGTTGCTGCTGATGAAGGGGCCACCGATGTAAGGCGTTGTGGCATGACAGGTCCCGCAGGCGCCGGTTGACGGATTTGACCAGAGGGGAGATGCGTAGCTCTGTCTTCCATTGCTGTGACAGTAGACAGTGCTGCAGGTACCGGTGCTTGCGTTATACGTCGGGGTGGCGCCACCGATGGCAGCAATAATATTAGAGGTTGCTCTGAAGACCTGCTGGAAGTTGCCTGAACCGTGAGTGTTACCGGCATGGCACTCGTTACAGCCGTAACTTAACAGCACCTTCCCGGCATGGGTACGATGACCGGCGTTGGACTCATCCTTGAAATAGGGATCGTTCGCATAAGAATAGCTTCCGGCAACTGCATAACCGTTCGGACCACCGGGGGTGTTCTGCACCGGCGGGAACCCGTGGCACCCCTGGCAGTCTGCCGAGAAGGATCCCGTCTTGCTGCCGTGGGTATGACACGACCGGCAGACATCCGGGTTGGTGCTGGTATGTTCGGTGGGATAGCTATTGCCGACAGGAACATTGTGGCATCCCTGGCAGACGCCGTTGGTGCCGGACCAGTTGCTCTGGGCATCCGTAAACTGGTTAAGGACTTTCCTCCGGTAAGAATCCAGCTTGACGCCGCCCGAATAGTTCATATAGCGGCGAACGAGCCACACGTTTGGTGTCGTGCCGTCACCTGGATCCACATGGGCGGCATGACAGTCGGCGCACTGAATATTCTGTCCCTTGTTGTTATGGGCCGTCTTGTTGGTATGGCAGTTGGTGCAGATATTTATACCGTTGGCCGACCCACTCCTCATATCGGTACGGAGCAGATTCCCCTGGGACGAGGACAGTCTGCCGAAGGTTGAAGACGACGCATTATCGAAGGTCCGGGCATTGGAGTCGGTAAAATGAATTCCGTGACAGGTCGAGCAGAGCACCTGTCCACCCGGCAGTTTCATGGCCGCAGTGGAGTTTGATGGATTGGCGTTCACCGGCAGGGGGAGATAGTCGGCCGGCTTGAGTTTGACCTTCGAGGTAGCACTGGTATAGCTGAAGTTGACGGGATGGGTGCCGGTCAGATGATTTCTCTGGTTACGGGAACGGTGACAGTCAAAACAGAGCTGGTCACGGTCATTGGGGAACCGGAAAAGGTTGTCGCCTTCAACACCGTGCTGATAATGACAACTTGCACAGCTTATGACCCCCTGTTGCGTTGCGCGGAGGGAATTGATATCCGCGTTCAGCGGCGTGCTGGCACCTGCCGCCGGCACGCTGATCGGTGCCGCCCAGTTATGAGAGGTCTGCATCTGACCTGATGTATAGACACCCGTGTCCGTACTGCCGAACGGATTGGCTATGTCCTTGGGATTGAACGACTTGGTCATCATCGCCGGATTATGGCAGGTAAGACAGAGATTGTTGACACCGGCAATATTCGTCATGTCAATTACGTAACCGTTTGCAGACGGTACGATGGCATGGCAGCCGGTGCAACCGAGACTCGGCGTGTGCGGCGACTGGACCCCCTGTGCCGTCAATGCAAACAGCAGAACGTACAACACTGCTCCCAAAGCACCTACCGTTATTCTTCCCATGGCTTAACTCCAGCAAAAAATTGGTATAAAGTTATAGGTTGTGCACTACTCTCGTTGAAACGCTGCATGCCGTCAGGGAGCATAGGTGACACTAACCGCATGTTTGGCGACATTGCCCGTCGAATCGGTGGCGATGACCGTCAACACGTTGTTTCCCGCCACAAGGCCGCTTACACTACACTTCCAGGTGGTTGCCGACGTGTAGACAACTGATGCCGCTGCTGCCGTGGTGTTCGTTGTTACGACAACCCTGGCACGTGACCCCACCGTCCCGCTTATGGTGACGTAAGGCTTTGCAACACGGGCAGGCACGGGATCGAGTCCCAGCAGGCTTGAGCCCCCAACGCCCGCATTCACCGTGCCGTCTATCCCGTACATGGTCAGGTACCCGTAGCCGTTAACAACAGCGAGCCGCCGGTTGAGCCGGTCGAACGCCACATCCAGCGGTATCATGAGCTGGCCGTTGGCCAGACCATCGCTGCCGATGGTGGCAAGGAATCCCCCCGCACCGGACGGGTCAATGACCTGCACGGTATTCTGATAGGTATCGACCACGTACATCCGGTTCAGCCCGCCAGCCGCGTCGTAGTCAAAGGTGATACCTACAGGGGACTTGAACTCAAGGGGTTTGATGCCAAATGAACCAATACTTTTGACGAAGTCATGATTCCCCGAAGCATCGAAGAACTGCACCCGCCCATTCTGTGTATCGGCAACCGCGATCTGGTTGGCCGACTTCTCATACGCTATCCCGGTCGGCTGAGAAAACTGGCCAAGGCCGGTCCCCTGGGAACCGATTGCCTGCACGAACTGCCCGGCTGCAGTAAAGACCTTCACCTTGCTGTCCAGCGTGTCGACCACATATACATACCCGGCCGCATCAATGGCTATTCCATCCGCCTTCCCGAACTGGCCTGCACCAGAACCGAGCCTGCCGACCTCCGTGCCGCTCTGGTCAAGGATAATGACCGAGTCCCCCTGGCTCACCAGCAGATTCCCCCTGTCGTTGAGGGCTATCCCCTGGGGCGGAGCCGGGGTCTTCAGCACCCCGGTCAGTTGTCCGGAGGAGTTGAACGTGGAAACCCCTCCTCTGCGGGGGTCGGTCACGTAGTAATTCCCCTGTCCGTCGAACACGAGGCGAAGCGGCGAGCTGACATTCTCAGTAACCGGCTTCAGGACGGTCACCACTGGCGCCGTAGCCCCGTACACAGCGGTAGTCAACGAAAGTGCCGGGACAGTCGACAGAATGACAGCAGAAGTAATGAGTTTGCGCAATCTGGTTAGCATGTGTATGCCTCCGGACGTTAGTTCATTTAGAAAACAACTCAACCACGGGGCCGAAAATCAGCCTCACTACTGCGTAATCAATGAAGTTAAGACAGGGGGAAGTGGCATTTGCGAGACGGGGAGGAAAAAGCAAATTGTCGGTTGGGAACTTATAGCAAATTAATGTTAATTTGTAAATACAAAGATTAGTTTTTTTTATTCAGGAAAGAAGCACTATGAACCAGTGCTTCGGGAATTTCTGAGAAAACACACCTCTTT
>JAJZUQ010000088.1 GCA_021848385.1 Deltaproteobacteria bacterium | reverse complement strand
GAGGTCACCAAAATGTGGAAGCGTCCCAACGACCTGATGGTGGGCAAGATGCGTATCCCGCTGGGGGTGATCGGCATCATCTACGAGGCGCGCCCCAACGTCACCGCCGACGCCGCCGCCCTCTGCCTCAAGGCCGGCAATGCCGTTATCCTGCGGGGCGGCTCCGAGGCGATCAATTCCAACCTGGCCATCGCGGCCACCCTGAACGGGGTGATGAAGGAGATGGGCATCCCCACGGCGGCCCTGGCCCTGATCCCCTTTACCGAACGGGAGGGGGTGCTGGAGATGCTCAGACAGGAGGAGACCATCGACCTGATCATCCCCCGCGGCGGGGAGAGCCTGATCCGCTTCGTGGTGGAGAACTCGCGTATCCCGGTCATAAAGCATTACAAGGGGGTCTGCCACTGCTTCGTGGATGCCACGGCCGATTTCGACAAGGCCGAGGCAATTATCGTCAACGCCAAGACCCAGCGCCCTGGTGTCTGTAACGCCCTGGAAACGCTGCTGATCCACCGGGACGTGGCTGTGGCCTTCATCCCCCGCATCGCTGCCACCCTGGAGGGGCTCAAGGTGGAATTGCGCGGTGACGAGGAGTTCAGGAAATTTGCCCCCTCCGCCAAACCGGCCAGGGAGGAGGACTGGCAGGCCGAGTACCTGGACCTGATCCTGGCCTGCCGGGTGGTAGGGGACATGGATGAGGCCATCGCCCATATCAACCGCTACGGCTCGCTGCACACCGAGGCCATCGTCACCAGCGACTACGGCCGGGCCCAGCGTTTCATCCGCGAGGTCAACTCCAGTTGCGTGATGGTCAACGCCTCTACCCGCTTCGCCGACGGCGGCCAACTCGGCCTGGGGGCCGAGATCGGCATCTCCACCACCAAGCTGCACTCCTTTGGTCCCATGGGGCTGGAGGACCTGACCACCACCAAGTTCATCGTGTACGGGGATGGGCAGGTAAGGGAATAGCTATTAGGGCTTGCATATCACGCAAAACGCCCCGTCGGGAGGTTCCGGCGGGGCGTTTGTGTCTTAGTGAGTGGCTCTTACTCGCCATGTTTGGTAGCGTTTTGGGCAATCGTGAGGATGCTCTCCTGCACGTGCTTGTCGGGGATGGCCCGATAGGAGTCGAGCAGCAACTTTTCGGAAACCTTCAGGGGCAAAACGTCTTCCCTCTCCATGAAAAATTCCTGCACCGGCACGAAGAGTGCTTCTGCCGCCCGCTGTAGCTTTTCCGTGTTCATCATGTTCTTACCGTATTCGTACTTCTGCAGTTGACCCTTTGAGACACCCATGAGTTCAGCCATTCTTTCCTGGCTGATCCCCGCCTTTTCCCGCAGGTCTCTCAATCTCTTACCTATTTGTTCCGTAGTACGAATCGTTGCCATATGCGCCTCGTTTTGGGGTGGAGCATACCCCGAGGCGCACGGCATTAACACATCCCCAGAATGTACATTGAATGCATACTTCAGGTATGATATAAGGCATACCCGAAGTTAGTTGAGAGAAACCCTCCATTCTGGATTTTCATGTTAATGCCATGCCAAAACTAGACTGGATCGGCAAAAAAGCGGTGGTGAACCATCACCGCGAAGTGCCGTTTCATCTGCTGCGGGAGAACCCGGGATTGTCCGTGGGAGACCCGGCGAGCGGCAACCTGTTGGTGCAGGGGGATAATCTGCTGGCGCTCAAAGCGCTGCTCCCTTACTACGCCGGACAGGTGAAGTGCATCTACATCGATCCGCCGTACAATACTGGTGAGGAAAAGTGGGTTTACAATGACAACGTAAATAGCCTGGAAATGCGGGAGTGGCTTGGTAGAGTTGTTGGTAAAGAAGCTGAAGACCTGTCACGTCATGACAAATGGCTCTGCATGATGTATCCACGCCTGTCACTACTCAAAGATTTTTTACACGAGGATGGTTCAATCTGGATTTCAATTGATGATTCTGAAGTTGCTTCCTTACGCTACTTAATGGACGAAATATTTGGTCGTCAACGGCTAGTAGCATGTAATGTCTGGCAAAAAAGATATTCGCGTGAAAATCGTGAATCGATTGGTGATGTGCACGAATATGTGGTTGTTTATGCAATGAATCCAAAACGGTTCAAGGAGATACGTAACCGCATCCCAATTAGTGGCAAGCAGGCAAAGGTTTATAAGAATCCAAATAATGATCCTCTTGGGCGCTGGCGTCCGATTCCAATGACAGCACAAGCTGGTCATGCAACTGCTGAACAATTCTATCCAATCACGGCTCCATCAGGAAAAGTGTTTTATCCACCAAAAGGACGATGTTGGGGACTTGCTCAAGCAACCTTTGAGAGTTTGCGTGATCAAGGAAGAATATGGTTTGGAAAGAATGATAACTCACAACCCAATGTCATCCGCTATTTATCAGAAGTGGAAGGTATGGTCCCTTGGACGTGGTGGCCACATGAAGACGTTGGTCACACGGACGAAGCTAAAAAGGAAATCAACGGCATACTTGAGAAAGATATAGATTTTGATACTCCGAAACCTACAAGGCTTATGGAGCAAATCCTGCAAATCGCGTCAAATCCTGGTGACCTTATTCTCGATTCATTTGCAGGTTCAGGCACAACCGCTCATGCGGTTTTGAAGCTTAACAATGCTGAATTAAGTAACAAAAAGCGACGATTCATTCTTGTAGAAATGGATCCTAATATCGCTCATGACGTTACCTCGATTCGTATCGGACGGGCGGCAAACGGATACACCAATTCCAAGGGAGAACAAATTTCCGCTCTCGGCGGCAGCTTCCGTTTCTGTGAACTGGGGGAGCCGCTTTTCGATGAGCGGGGGAACATCCGTCCTACTGTGTTTTTCTCCGATCTGGCCCGGCACGTCTATTTCACCGAAGCCGGCGGACCATTGCCCGAATCGGCTGACCTGCAGAATCCCCTTCTTGGTATCCACAACGGCATAGCGGTCTATCTCCTCTACAACGGAATCCTCAAAGACAAGACGCTAAAGGGTGGTAATGTGCTGACCACGGCCATTCTTGCGGCACTGCCACGGCACGACGGACCGAAGGTTATCTACGGTACGGCCTGCCGCATTGACCAGGAGCGGCTGCGGCGGGAGGGAATCGTATTCAAGCAGCTGCCGTACAAGCTGAGAGTGGGTGGCGCATGATCCTGAAGAGCTATCAATCCGACGCCCTGAACTGGTTCGAACGGTTCCTCAAGCGGTGCCGGGATACGGGGAATCCTCGAGAGAGCTACGCCCTGACCACACAGGAATGGCGAGGCATGGCGCTTTTCTATCGGCCTCTGCGCAACCTGGAAACCGTCCCTTATGTCTGCCTGCGTATTCCTACCGGCGGCGGCAAGACCATGGTGGCGGGAATGGCTATCGAACGGATCAATCGCAACTTGCTGGATACCGTTTGCAGCCTGACCCTCTGGCTGGTGCCGACGGAACCGATCCGGGAACAGACGTTGAAGGCCTTGCGTGATCCATCGTCAATCCTTCGCCAGGCGGTGACGACCGCTTTGGGTGAGGTTACAGTGCTGGATATCGAAGAGACCCTGCGCATGACGCCCCATCTTCTCAACGGCTCCAATGTGATCATCGTTGCCACCATGCAGGCATTCAAGCAGGAGGAAACCGACCGGCTGAGCGTCTACAAGCAGAACGGAAACCTCATGGATCACTTCGAGGGGATTACCGATCATGCCGCGCGGGGCAACGGCTCACTGATGGATGTGCTAAGGATGCGCCACCCATTTGTCATCGTGGATGAGGCCCACAACCAGGGGACGCATCTGGCATTCGAGACGCTGGCCCGGTTCGAACCGTGCGCCATCTTGGAGCTGACCGCCACCCCGGACCGAACCTATCAACCCAGCAACGTGCTCTATAGCGTGTCCGCCTCGGTGCTCCATTCGGAAGACATGATCAAGATGCCCCTGACGTTGGTGCAGCGGCCCAACTGGCTCGATGCCCTGCGGGACGCCATTGCCCGATTGGACCGCTTGCAGCAGGCTGCCAACGAGGAGATGGCAGGGGGCTGTGCCTATCTGCGGCCGATCATGCTTATCCAGGCGGAACGGAAAGATTCCGACCACGAGACCCTAACGCCGGAGCGGGTGAGGCAGGCGCTGTTGGATGATTTTGGCATTCCAACGGAAGAAATCGCCATCGCCACGGGCACGACGGACGAAATAGCCGGGAAGAACATCCTGACCGATGAGTACCGCTTCCGTTTCATCATCACCGTGGACAAGTTGCGCGAGGGGTGGGACTGCCCCTTTGCCTATGTACTCTGTTCGTTGCGTAACACCAGCTCGACCACGGCGGCGGAACAGGTGCTGGGGCGGATACTGCGGCAGCCCTATGCGGAGAAGAAGAACCATCCCGAGTTGAACATGGCTTACGCCTACCTGACGTCGAGCAATTTCGCCGCCACAGTGGAGAGCCTTAGAGACGGTTTGGTACGAAATGGCTTTGAGCGTCAGGAAACCAAGGACCTGATCAACATTCAGGATGACGTCCAATTGAACGATCTCTTCAGCCAGCCGACAAGCCTTACCTACAGTACGCCGGAGTTGCCCTCACCGGAGGCAATTCCCGAGAATCTGGCGAAGAAGATCGAGGTCACTCCGGAGAATGGCTCCATCACCCTGAAGGGATCATTTACCGAAACCCAGGTCAAGGCATTGCAGGAGGTCTTCCAGACACCGGAAGGGAAACAAGCAGTGCGTGAGGCTATTACCCGTCTGCGTGCGCCCCGACCTGTGCCGGTGAAGACGCCGGCAGAACAGGGTGAACAGTTCAGAGTGCCACAACTACAGTATCGGCAGGGTGAGTTGTGGGAGGCCTTCGAGGCTACCCATCTGTTGCAGGGAGAGTGGAGTCTTCTCGACTTTTCCAGTGAGTTGCCGTCATTCAGCACGGCGAACAAGTCCCCCCAAGGGGGAACCATGTATCTGGACAAGGAGAAGATCAAGTTCGACCCGTTCAAACCGGGAGTAGCCGAGCCTTACCTGTTCGAATACCGTTCCGGCTGGGAACAGGTGCACCTGATTTCCTGGCTGGAGCGGAACATCTATGACGAATCGCTCCTGCCGGATGAAAAAGCGGCCTTTATCAACAAAGCTGTGGATTGGCTGCTGCAGAACGGTTTAGCCCTGGAGGAACTGGTCTATGCCAAGTTCCGCTTGCGGAGTGCCTTGGAGATCAGAATCGGCGAGGCCAAAAAGCAGGCGATGCAGCAGGTGCATCAACAGCTGTTGCTCTCGCCGGACGATTTTATCGTGAACGACAGCTGCCAGGTCATTTTCGAGCAGGGGCGTTATGCCTACGATTCTATCTATTGCGGCTTTACCGACCTGCCCAAACACTTCTTTCCGCAGATAGGCAACCTGAAAGGAGATGGGGAAGAGTTTGAATGTGCTCTGTTCCTGGCGACACAGCTTGAAGGAGTAAGGAGTTGGGTTCGTAACGTGGAGTGCAAGAAAACGTCCTTCTCTCTGCAAACCGGCACGGACCGCTTCTATCCCGACTTTCTCTGTCAACTGGAAAACAGCAAGATTCTTGCCGTTGAATACAAAAACAAACGGGATTGGCACTTGCCCGAGAACAAGGAAAAACGGACACTAGGCGAGTTATGGGAAAAACGGAGCAATGGTAGATGTCTCTTTATCATGCCGGAAGGGAAGGACTTTGAAGCGATAAAAAGGAAGGTTGCGGTATGACCGACAAAGGCCCCATACCGGGAACAAGATGCCATCTCCAGGACCTTCGCTATACTAGCACCTCTGAATTGCCAGCGAAACGATATCTGAAAAGTGTGAGTCGTTGGTGATGAGTTGGGCGTTGCGGGAGAGGGCGGTGGCACCGATGATGGCATCGGGAAGTTTCAAGCGGTAACGACTGCGCAGATCAAGCGCCTGCCGCAACAAGCTGCTGTCGTCGATGGTCAGCGGTTCAATGTGGACGCGCTTGCAGAACGTCTCAAAACAGTCGCGGTCATTGTCACTCAGTCCATCAAAAGCCAGGAACTCCAGGTAGGTAACGATTGATATCCCGACATATTCGGCACGCTCAAGCTTCTTGGAAAGGTCGCCATTGCCCGCGAGAAGGGACACAACGGCATTGGTATCAAGAACGGCCCTGAGTTTACCACTCATCGCGGATACTCCGCTGGGTCGCTACGGCATCCCCTTTCCAGGCCAGTTTGCCGCAGATATCAGAAAAACGATAAGTCACGTCTTCTTTTGAGGCAGTCTTTTCCGCTTTTCTACTTCGTGCCAGAAGGAACTGGTAGAAATCCCGTATCTCGCGCCGCGAGGCTGGTGGAAGTGCGGAAAGATCGAGCTGTTTGGATACGGTGGGCATAATTCATACCTCCTGATGGTCATAACACTACCACAGGGGTACTACCGTGACAATATGTTTGGGTAATGCCATCAGGCAATCAGCAAGATGAATACACGCAAAGCGATATTTACTTGCCACCAGATAAAAAAACTGCCATAGTACGACTACTTCCGGACGGGCCCCGAGCCCGTCCTTTTATTTTGAGAGAAATCGAGGATTGTTTACCATGCAGGAAAGAATCAGAAACATCGCCATCATCGCCCACGTCGACCACGGCAAGACCACCCTGGTAGACGCCATGCTCAAGCACGCCGGGGTCTACCGGGAGAACGAAGCCATCACCGAGCGCGTGATGGACAGTAACGACCTGGAGAAGGAGCGCGGCATCACCATCCTGGCCAAGAACCTCTCCATCCACCACGGTCCCTACAAGATAAACATCGTCGATACCCCCGGTCACGCCGATTTCGGCGGCGAGGTGGAACGGGTGCTCAAGATGGTCGATTCCGTGCTCCTGCTGGTGGACGCCCTGGACGGCCCCATGCCCCAGACCCGCTTCGTGCTGAAGAAGTCCCTCGACCTGGGGCTGAAGCCTATTGTGGTCATCAACAAGATCGACCGCCCCGGCTCCCGTCCCG
>JAJZUQ010000032.1 GCA_021848385.1 Deltaproteobacteria bacterium | reverse complement strand
TGCTTCAGATCCTTGACTTCTTTCTTCTTTGCCTGCATCAGGGAAAGCACCTGGTTAGCGTAGGCCCGCTCACCTTCCAGCAGCGTCTTGTACCGATCCTGCTCCGTCGCGATGATCCCCTCGGCCGTCTCCCTGTATGACTTCAGGATGTCCACCCCGGCGGTTTTTGCCTCCTTGGTCATGGCGTTGATGGCGATCTTGTTCTTGAAGTCGGCATAGAGCGCGCCGATCCGATCGAGGGCGCTCCGTTCCCCGTTAAGCCGCTCGTTGAACACGGCGTTCGCCTCGGTGTTGTAGCGGCGCAGCGGGGTTATCAGATCATCGGTGGCGGCTTTCCCTTCCTTGTACAGCTCCACCTCTTCCTTCAGCTTGTCGCCGTACCGCTCATTGGCGAACTCCAGACGCTGTTTCCCCAGGTCTTTCATGGCGCTGGCGTAATTCTTAATGGTATCCAGGGAGTTCTTCACGTTCTCCAGGAACTTCTTCTCCTCCACGGCCGCCTGGGCCTTCGCCGCCGCTTCCTGACGTGCGGCTTCCCCCGCGGCCATCCTCCGCTTTTCCGCCTCTTCGGACAGGGCCTTGTCCTTACCGGCATTGGCATCCTTCAGCGCATAGTACTCCTTCGCCTTCTGCTGGAAGGTGGAGGCACTGAAGGTCTGGTCCATGTCCTTGACGAACTCGCCGGTAACCCGGCTCATCTGGTCGTATTCGGCCTTCGCCCCGGAAAAGTCGAGCTTCAGGGCGCTCCAGCCGATCTTCCCCCAGGAGATGAGGGTGGAGGCGGACCAGGCGATAGTGCTCCCCAGCGCCTTAAAGGTGAGGATAACACCGCGCACGGCGTCGGCGGTGAACGCCAGGGCCATGGTGGCATCCCGTCCCCAGGCGTCCAGCTGCCCCTTCTGCTTCAGCTGGCCCGCCTCGTCATTCATATCCTTCAGCCCGCCGGTCAACTGCTGCACGCCGATCAGGAGCGCATCGTGGAACACCTCACCCGCTTTCACCTTCAGATCGTCCATGTACCGCTTCAGGGAGGTGAGCTGCTTGCCTGAGGTCCCCATGGCCGCCTCGTAGGAGCCGGCGATATCCTTCCCCTTCTCCATGACGGCATTGGTGCGGGCCTGGGTCTTTTCGTACTCCGTCAGGTCGGCGGCGCTTTTCCCCAACTGCAGGCCGAGTTTCCTGTATGACTCCTCGAAATTGACGTTGATACCGATGGTCCGGAGCACCTCCACCTGGCCCGACTGGATGCCGTACACCATGCGGGAAAATGCCTCGGAGGAGTTGATGCCGCCGATGACCGCGGCGTCCTGGGCGATGCGGGCGAGTTCCGATGATTTCGACAGGTCGATGTGGGCCTGGGCCATGGAGGTGAGATTCTGCCGCGCCTCCACCATGGCGATGCCGGTTTTGCGCAGACTGGCCTCGAAGCCGTCCATCTGCCCGCCCGTATACCCCGCGGTATTCCCCACCACCTTCATGGTGACCCCAAGGGTCTCGTAGCGGGCAGCCAGCAGGGCGGCGTCCTTTACATAGTCGACTATCTTCATGGCGGCCCAGGTAACGCCCAGCGCGGCCAGCGTTCCCTTCAGGGCACCCACTGCCGAATCCACCGACTTGAACGCTCCGGACGCCCGATCCTCACCCAGCACTGTCAGTTTGACTTCCGCCATTGTTTCCCCCCACTTCCTGCACCGTCCGCTCGATCTCCGCCAGCACCCGGAGATCGGCCGCCTCTATTCCGAACTCTTCGCAGATCACCGGGGCCATTCCCGTGGGTGCCAGGGTAACGAGCAGGTCCCTGGCCTCCAGTATCCGCAGATCGCCAGGGGTGAGCCGGTCGAAACCGACCGGGCATCGCCCCTCAACTATCCGGCCGTCCACGATGCAAAGCGGATCGACCTCGTTTTCAACGGCGCTATCCCGGCACGCCCCGCACTTTACCGTGGAAAATACGGAGCGGGCCTGCAGATACGCCGTCAGTCGTTTTTTTGTTCACCCCTCTCCAGGGCCTGCCGGTTGATGTCCAGGAACACCTGGGCATCGATGGCGTTTTCGTTCACGAAGATGGAGAATTCCCGGCACTGCTTCATCATCAGGTCCCGGTTGGCATCGTTGAACGGCATCTGTGCCCCGTCGGGGAGGACGATGCCCGCATGACCGGGGAATTTTTCCTGATCGATGTGCCGCCAGCCGAATACCGTCCGGCGGCCGAACTCGCGGCCCCAGATGATCTGCCGATCGCCGCCGCTGCGCGTGGTCAGCTTGTCCACTTCCTTGTTCAGCTCGATCGCATCGGGCCGGCTCAGGTATTCAATCAGGACTTCGGTGTCCTCGTCGAACTGGATCCAGCGTCGCTGTGCCTCTGAGAAAATTGCAACTTTCGCCATGTCCATCTCCTTTGAATGGTAGTATCAGGGCGGGGAAACCCCGCCCCTTTGAGTTACGCCAGCGGGTTGGTGGACCGCGTGTTGATCACCGTCCACCAGAGCGGGTCGGTAATACCGGCCATCCCCGTGGGGGCGGCACTTGCCCCATGGATGTGGAATTCCAGCGGCTGCTTGATCCGCCCGTTGTCATCGGTCGGGTCGGCGGTCACCATCTGCAGGTGGGGGAACTGGAGCAGGTGCTGATAGTTGTACGGCGCGGCGATCTGCGCGCCGGTGAAGGTGATGTCCATCTTCTTCCTAGCGTCGGCCCCCAGGTCCGTCAGGTAGGTGGCGTTATTGTGTATCGGGAAGTCCAGGGTGAGCTTTAAATCCGGCATGCCGGAGTTGGACGGTTCGTCACGCAGGTCCTGGGGATTGGCGCCGGTGGTGCGGTAGGCGCCGGTATATTCCCCCTGTACCGCGCGCTTCAGGGTAAGGGCGAATTTACCCGGGTTGATCACGTCGCCGGCACCCAGGGCCGCTCCCGACTGGCTGTTCATCCGGAACACTCCCTGGCTGAACATCACCGCGTTCTTGTCGGCGCCGGTGGGAAGCGTCACGCTGGCGAAGGCGGCCAGGGTATTGACCAGGCTTGCCGCCTCCTTGTTGATGCCGATGCCGGTAATGGCCAGCTGCAGCGGTTTCGGTCCCACCTCTCCGGATATGGATATCTCCGAGATCTTCGCGGTGGGGACCTCCTCGATGTACGGTCCCATCAGCTTGGCGATGGTCACCATGAGGCCGTAAACGTCC
This sequence comes from Deltaproteobacteria bacterium, assembly GCA_021848385.1. Lineage (GTDB taxonomy): Bacteria > Desulfobacterota > Desulfuromonadia > Geobacterales > Geobacteraceae > Geomobilimonas. The sequence continues at coordinate 32,766 of JAJZUQ010000032.1, read as the reverse complement.
GGACTGAACTTGTAGATGTTCTGGTAGGCAGAGGTTGCACCCTGCACCGTCGGAACGCCCGCTATCCCCATGAACATGGCTATCAGCACGTCCATGCCGACATAGCGCAGGTTACAGGTATACTGCACCGGGCAGTCGATCTGACCGGCAGTACCGTCCTTGGAAAAGGCCGAACCGCGGGACTGGTCGATCTCCACCGGGGCGGTCCGCTTGGCCTGGCCGGTGAGAAAGAGCACTTCATCGGTAGCGCCACAGGCGACAGCGGTTCCCCAGACTGCCGCCTTCTTGAATGCGATGCGCTGCTGAATACCGGTTGATGGATTAGGCATTGTCGATTACCTCCTTGGTTGCCGGCGCAGAAGGGGCGGTTTCAGCCGCTGCCGCTTCCTTATCCCGGCGCGCCCGTTCGTCCTTGTCCTGCTGCTCCAGGGGGGATATCCACCCCTTCTTCGGGCGCTCGAACAGGCCGTCGCCGAATTCCTCTTCCTCGATGGTGATGGTGGTGCCGGGTACCAGTGCGCCGTACTTCGGGTGGATACCCAGATCGCCCACGTCGCTGCGGACTTTTACGTCGATCTTTGCCATGTGTGCCTCCTTGTTGTGGTTACGTCAAAATCTCGTTGACCGGCAGGCGGATCTCCGCGTAGTGGCAGAGCACGCCGCCGAACATGCGGGTGTCGATTACCGTGGCCGATGCCGGCCCGGCGTCATAACAGGCGCCGTTCAGGGTATGGTTTCCCCGGAAGGCGGCACGAACCGTTTCCACCAGGGTGTTGAACGTCTTCTCCGTCGCGGCGGCATCCTGGACGGACATGTAGCCGCGCAGCAGGTAAGTGTGGGTGGCGTCCTCCTCGATGTTGGAGATATTGTTCCCCTGGACCCCGGCCCGGCTGATCTCCCAGCCGAGAATGCTATCGGTTGCGGGGTCCTTGAACAGGGCAATGAACTGTCCCCAGTCATTGCTCCACCGCTCGTAATCGTAGACCATCCCCACGCCGGCAACGGCGGAAAGGATGGTGAATATCTGCTGTCTGATGGTCGTTTCGCTCATTTATCCAACTCCACTGCGATGGCCAGCCCTTCCTTCTCCGCCATCGCCTCCAGCCGATCCAGGTTTCCCGTCACCGCCTTCTCGAACATGTGCGCGCCTTCGAACCCTCGCCGGCCGATCTTCCTCCGGACCACGAACTCGATCCGCCGGGCCTGCTGTTCTGATAGCCCCAGTTTCACTTCCAGCCACCGGACCAGGCTCCCCTTGGGGGGCATCCCCTTGCCGGCGGTGCGCCCCTTTTCGATCACGTCGCCGTATCGGGAGCCGTGAGTCACCATCCCCTTGATCAGCGGCGTACCCCGGCCGGTCACTTCGGATTGGATGGTGCTTAAAAGCCCCCCCTGGGCACCGGACACCCCCTGGGGGGTGCGCTTCTTCACCTCAGCCGTGAGATACATGGTCGCCGCGGTGACGAACCGGTCGAGGTCCGCCTGGATGATCGCCGGGGCCTTCCCTTCCAGGATGGCGCCGCTGGTATCGACGCGGATGGAGAGGTTCACAACATCCCCTCCACCTCAGCCACCGCAAACCCGAGGCGAAAGATGGCCGCGTTCGGGTCCTCCCGGTATTCCTCCTGCACCCGCTCAATCACCTGCTCCCGCTCGTCGGTATGCTCAACCACCCGGTGCGTGGCGTCCTCTATCCCCGGTTCACCGGCTGCCAGCGGGCCGACCGGCAGCCAGGCAAAGCGCTCATCCAGGAGCGCCTGAAAGCGGGGACGCCACTGCTCGGGGGGGAAGTTTTCCCGCACGTACAGATAATCGTCTCGGGTGCTCAAGTGCTTGGGAAAGCCGCGCATGGTGTCTCCTCACGACAGGGTGTAAAACCGGTCGATCTTCTTGATGGTGGCCGCGAACGGTATCTGGTCGCCGTATTTCTCGAACTGCTCTATCAGGACGTCGGAGCCGGTGAAGAGCACCTGCCGGCGTCCGCCGACCTCGAACTGAATGGTCAAACACTTGCCGCTAGTGTTCTTGTCGTACCGGCTGCGCTTGATGCTGTGGCCGGTGATGAGGATCTCGCGGTTTACGACCTCATCGAGCTTGACCTTGTCCCCGTCCAGGGGGAGGATGTATATCTCCCGTGTTTTGGGAACATGGATCATCTTGGAATGATAGCGGGCGGTGGTGAAGCTCTTGTCCACCAGGCTCTGGCGTATCGCCTCCAGGTTCCCCGCCACGTCCCGCTCAAACCGCTGTACGTTGGCCATGACGCTCTTGCCGAGCCGCGCCTTGCGGTATGCCAGGTACAGGTTCTCTGGTTCGCATATCCGTTCAAACAGGTTGCCGTGCCGCTTTGCCATAACCGTCCTTTTAATGCGGGCCTGACGTCCGGTTGCCCTACTGGCCCGACCCGCGCTCCGTCGTGTGTTTTGCCTTTCGGTGTCCCTACCGGGCAGGGTGAACGATCCAGCCAAGGAGTTTGACTCGTGCCTGTATCCGGGTGCAACCGCGCGTGCCGATATTCGAATTCGTATTCCAGCGATAGTAATTCGCATTACGAGACCGGGACCCGCAATTCGTCCCATTATTCCAATTCCCGCCGGCCGCCAGCGCTTTAGACCATCCACCATTTTTTTTCGCAACGTGTTACGTGTCCGCTTAAAGGCTCCGGGCGCAACCGCGCGCGCCGAAAGCCGAAGACGCATACCAGCGATAGTAACTCGCAACACGAGACCGGGACCCGCAAATCGACCCAAGATTCCAATACCCGCCGGCCGCCAGCTTGGCGTCACCATAGTTCCCCTGCTTGTAGATCGAGCCCTTGTTGCCGGGGAGGACGTAGTAATTCCAGACGGTACCAGAGCCGATCACGGCGAGGTTGCCGGTGGCGTTGGCGGCTCCGATGTTGTTCGCCTCCAGCCGGTTGTCGGCCCCATCGTCGTAATACAGCGCCCGGCCGTTAACGGCCGCGTTGGCATCGTGGGTGGCCTGGAGCAGATACGACGGGTGGTTGGTCGGGACGTAGGCGGTCAGTCCGGCGACGGCGTTATTGACCAGGAACCGGCCCGGCTGGGTCGCGTTGTCCTTGAAATAGACCGGGGCGCCACCCACTGCGGCGTTTGGGTCGTGCTTGATAATCAGCTTGTACCCGCCGAACGCCACCACCTTGTCCGCCAGGGCCGTAGCCATGTTGCAGCAGAGGGTAAGGGTATTGTCCGACGAGTATTTGAGATAGACCTGGTTGCCACCGGGCGCGGCGGCGTGGTAGACGGTAGCGCCTACCGTGGCGTCATTCATGCTGCCGTCGGGGTCGTACCGGTACGTCTGATCCTGCAGCCATTGCCACATGACACCGCAGGCGTCCTCCAGGCCGATGTTGGAGATCATCCGCCGGCCCGCCGTGTCCACGTGGCCGCCGGTGGTGACCGGGTCGACCGAGCCGGTGATGTTGGTCTTCTCGTTGCTGCCGGTGGCCGCCAGCTGGAATTCGGTGTCGGTCAACAGCCGCTTGCCCACCGCGCCCATATCGTCCACCACGTCGAGCCAGGTGCGCGTATCGGCGATGGTGGCACCATTGACCGAGGTGGCGGCACCGGCAACGCCTGATTGCAGGTACAGGTCGACCCAGATGCCGCTTTTGAGATCGTAGGCCATCCCTTCGGGAGAGCAGACCGGCCGAAACGACAGGTCCCATATCGACTCGGGGAGGATATCGCCCGCCAGGAAGTCGGTGAGCGGATGGGTGGCGATAGTGCCGACGGCCACGCAGAGGCAGTGAAACCCGCCGATCTTGCGGGAGGTGATCGCGGTATAGCCGACAGGCACGGTGGAGTTGCCGGAGAGCACGATCAGCGGGGCAGCGCCACCCGACTGGCAGGCGTAGACATAGAAATCATGCCCGGCGCGGTTGGCCGCCACGGTGTAATCAGTCGCCACGCTGTCCCAGCTGGCAGCGAGGGAGAGGTTGATCTCGACCTGACCCGCCAGGCGGTAGCTGGTCCCGCTGATGTTGACGAGCAGATCGTAGGGGGTCAGCAGGGTCAGGCGGTCGGCGGCCACGGTGCGCCCCTTGAGCGACCAGGCGACGTCGCGGGCGTAGTGGGCGGGGATGGGTGTATGGACATGGGCTGCCGGAGGGAACGCTACCGGCTTGTCAGTGATCCCGGCCCAGGTGGTAGTGCCAGCGTCCCCCTTGTCTCCCTTCCCCCCCTGCGGCCCCGGCCCGGCATTGACCACCAGCACGCCGGTCGGCTTGATCGTGACCGTCGGCCTGCTCGGCTTGAGGATTACCTGATTGCTCATGGCGCTATCCTTGGCCCGATCTCCGCGTCAAACGCATCGGTGTGCTCCACCTGACCGGAGGGGTTGGTGATCATGACCTGGGCGGAGACGGTACCGAGTACCAGGTCGGTGGCGAGCCAGGGGAATTCGTACTCCCCCTTGTTGGTCACCTGGTTCAGGATCGTTGCCGCTTTCACGAGCGGCACGGCGTAGCCGAGCTTGATGGAAACGGCGTAGCCGGACAGGTCGACCATGGCGCCGTCAGCGCGGTATTCGCCGCGAAGCGGCTTGGTGTCCTTTTCGATGAGGGTGAGTTTCATCCTCTTCTCCCATGGGTCAGCCGAAACGGCAGGTTTTCCTTGCTGCTCGGATCCGGCGACGAGGCGATTGCCGACGCCGCTGGAGCATGGCTTTCCTTGCCGATTCCCAGCTGCTCGTTGTAGAGCGCCTCGAAGGCGTCAGCCAGCCGGCGGAATTCATCGGCCTTGCTTCGGTAGTTCACCACGTCCGCCTGCAGCAGCGGGTCCGAGGTCTGGCCGAACTTGGCGGCCAAAAGCCGTAGGCAGACGGCGGCGGCAAGGTTTGCCACCGCGTCCAGGTCCACCGCGGAGACGGTGGTTTCATCGGCATGGAGCGCCGTATAGGTAGCCCGCACCGTCTGAGCGACGGTCGGGATAACGGTCAAAAGTCGGATTTTGAGCCCGGCGGGGCTCCGGTACAGCTTGAAATCGCGGGGATCGAGAAAGGTCTCGGGTATCTTTCCCACGGGGTATTCCAGGGAGTGGAGCGCGGAAAACCCGTCACTCCACCCGGCCGGCAGGGCCAGATCGGCGGCGCCGGTACCGGGCAGGTCGGCCACGAGAACCCGCGGCCGGTGCTTGGCGTAGCGCTTCAGCGCCTCGCTGACGGCACCCTTGTAATCGTCCAGGACCAGGGTGCCCGATGCATCCTTCACTTTTCTCTCTACGTTGTCATACAGCATGGGAACCTCGATAAAAGGGGGAGGAGACCTCCCCCTTCGTTCTACCTCGTTAAATCCGTCAGAGTCTTTTAAGTACCACCAGCACGGTGATGTCATCCCAGGTGGGAGTGGTACCTCCTATGGCCAGGTCGACCGATAACACCGATTCATCGGCAATGCGGGTGGTAGCGGTGAGTGTCCCCTCGCTGACCGTCCCGGCCGTGATGTTAATGGGGGTGGAAAGCTTGGACGTTGCCCCTTCTTTCAGGTCCACCGTCAGGGTCGGAGTCGTGCCTCCGGAAGCGCGGGCCGTGGCATACACGTTGATCAGGACGCAGGGAAACGGCGCCTTGAACTTCACGACAGCAGTCGTGCTGGTGGTCCACTGCTTGGAAATCTGCAGGGGGAGCACCATGTAGCCGGGCGAGGCCGGCGACGGGTTGGGGGTGGCAGCCACGGCCGCGGCCACAAGGCCGAGCATCAGCACCGCCGAGATCAGGGTTGACAAGAGCACTTTCTTCATCTGAGATCCTCCATTTCTTCAAATTGGTTTTGAATTCAGGGCGGGAAGACCCCGCCCTTTTCACTTTTCACCGTTTACTGCCTACGCCACAACCGCCTTATACCCGCCGCGGAAGTCCATGGCCTCGAACTCGTACTCGTCGCGGATCTTGTACTGGATCTTGTCCGCCACGAAGAACTGGCCGATGGTCGGCTGATCGGCCACGAACATCTCCGGTTCCTGCTGGCCGTTCAGGTAGGCGACCTCCAGTATCTCCACATCTTTCGGGTCGGCAAACATCATCCAGTCATTGGCGTCGGTCATGAAGGGGCACTCGATAATGCCCTCGTTGTTAACGCCGAAATACTGGAACATGGAGTTCCCGAAGTTGGGGGAACCGGGAACTCCGCGGGTCTGATTCAATTGCACCGCCGCATCCCACAGGTCGGTGGGGATGACAAGGGTTGTCGGGCGGAGATAGAGTCGCTCGCCGCTTCCCGGCTCAGTCTGCTTGGCGATGGCGGTGCGGGCAGCGACAGCAGATGCCACGGCATAGGCGGTGGATCCCAGATTGTTGTGGCTGGCGTGGAAGATCGCCGTGGCGTCACCCTTGTAGGTGTCATTGTTGATGAACTTGTTCCAGGCCCGTTTTGCCTTGGTGCGGCGGGCGGCGCGGGGGAGACGGGAGACGATCCGCTGCACGGCGGCCATATCATCGTTGATGATCATCTTCCGGGTGATGGTGATGATGCCACCCTTCTGGTTCAGGCTGTATTCCACCTTCTCGTCGGAGAGGGTCCCGAGGTCGGCATAGTCGAGGGTCTCGGGGGCAACGTCCGGCAGGTCGCCGAAGTAGGCGATCCGGATCGCGGGGAGCGCCCGGAAGTCGCGGGCGTTCCGGACATTGGAGATAATCCGGGAGAGGCCGAAGTCCGTGGTCTCCCGGTAATCGGAGATCATCCGGCGGTACCCCAGAAGTTCAACAAAGATGCTTTCACTTTCACTCGCATGATGGGTGTTCCCTCTTCCAACAAGATCAACTACGGGGTGGACATTTCCACATTCATTACCTGTAACTTTGATGACCTCATGTCAGAGGTGATTCCACCCTAGATTCCGAATAGCCCATAATCTTGGTCTCGATGGCCTTCTGTTGTTCCTGGAGCCGGGCCAGTTCGATCAGATCCCGATCGTCCGGGTTGAGCACGTCGCTTCCGAGGGGATCGAGCAGGTACCGGAACGGTTCCAGGCTGCCGGTGACATGGCAGAAGGCGGGGAGCACCTCGGCCGGCAACCGGTAGGCCGCGTCGCTGGAGGTGTACTTATCCAGCATCTCCTTGGACACGTCCCGCTGGGTGGCCCGGCTGATCTCGGCGGCGATCAGGTACCGGTCCTTGCCGCAACCGGCAATGGCGCGGGAAAGCGACTGCTTGAACCCCAGGGCGACATCCATTTCCCCCTCGGAGAGCCCCGTATCGAACAGGGCCTGCTGTGCTGATATGCTGCGGTCAATCTTTTGTGTGTTTTTCGATATTGCGACTCCTCTTTCCCGCTGTTAAAATCAATTCAAATTTGATAGGATGCGCGCGAATTCAAAGTGATCCGGAAAACACCTATGCCGCCGCCGGCATCTCCGGATCGTCGGGCTCCTCTTCGTCGGGTTTTTCATCCGGCCAAAGTTCGGTAACCGACACACCGCAGGCGCGGGCGATGGCTGCCCGAATACGGTGGCCGACCCTCCGGCCGGTGACGACAAAGGTGACGTACCCCTCGGAAACCTTTTCCTGCGCGGCAATCTGCCCCTGGGTAACGCCGTGAAGCACCATGGTGGCGCGTATCTTGCGATGCTGGTTTATGGGATTGGTTGAGTTCATATCTGGCCCCTTTTTTTTGCGGTCAAATGTCAAGGTTGTGTTGCGTCAATAAACTTAGACAAATAAATAGGCTTTTTTTATGCAAATGTCAAAAAAAAAATATGCAAGTGTCCACGAACGTATGGACGCACTTATAACCCACTATAAATTAAAGGGTTATCCCGCGCTTGCATCGTTTCTAAATGTGCCATACCAGACCCTGATGGCGTGGAAAAAGCGCAACAGCATCGGTGACTATTTGCCGTTTTTGGACAAATGCATAAAGATTAACTTGGATTGGCTGAAAACCGGCGAGGGGAATATGTTTGTTGCCGAGGGAGAACCGTCCTATTCGGTATCAACGATTCATCGTGCGTTAACACCTGAAGAAGAGCGGCTTCTGGAAATACTGAAAGTGTTTCCTGATGTAAGAGAGGCGATGGAAGCTTTTATACAGCTCCCACCGCGCAAACAGAAAATCTACTTGGGGAAATTGCTTGAAGAGGTGGAGAAATTGCAGGAAGATGGCACCCTAACACCGCCCTGTGTCAGGAGTTAGGGGTTCGTTCATGGAGCAATACCAGGGCGATGGCCGCAGACTGGATCATCTGGGCTAAAGTGATTTCATTGATCAGGTCGATCACTTCTACCTTGAGACAGGTTTCACATGATACAGGGCAGTGGTGCATGTTTACCTCCAGGTGGTTGGGATTTTCTGGTTAAATATAATTATTATCAGCATGCGACATAATAATGCATTAACCTCGCCGACACGGCAAAGGAAGGACGAGTTATGTTGAGAATATATATACTGCTCGTTGTTATGCTGTTGACGTCTGCAGCTTTAGCTGGTGAGCCCAGGATCACAGAAACGGAGAACGGCATTGTTGTTGAGTACACGGGAGAGCCGGCACAGAAAAAAAATGAAATAGAATCTCTCGATGAAAGTCTCGTAAATAAACAGCATGAGGCAATTAGTAAGCAGATAAATGATAATATTGCCGAAACAAAGAAAAGGCTTTCGGAAGAGGCGTTAAAAGCTAAAAAACGATCGAAGGCGGATCTCAAAAAGGATAGACAAAACGTTGCAACATCTTACGAATATAGGCTTTTAAACATAGGTTTAAATGCCCAGGTTTTTTTGTCGAAAACTGACTCGACCGTGTTGTATATCCATGACCGACTGATGAACCGGCCACTTGCTTATAAATTATTCGCTGATTTTATTGATGCCTATGTGGACATGGATTCTTTGGTAAAAATAGGTTTCAAGAAGGTGATAATGACTAATGGAGTAGATTTCGCTCAGCCGTATCAAATAACAAAATGAGGGGCAAAAATCGCCCCTCACCAGGTAAAACCTACCTCGCAATGACCGGTAAAAATCACCAAACTTTTCCGCGGCGCGATACATCAAAACCACTTTGATTTCGCGCCAAATTTCCTCATCATGTAACCCTTCCGTAAACCATCGCCAACCTCATTATGACATTTCTCCCCTACTTATTATGACGCCCCCCTTCAGGTAAACCCGACAAAAAGGAGTTCATGCATGATAAAGATGACCACGACAGGAAGAATTTCCACATTGGCGGCTGGATTGCTCCTGGTTGCCGGCACCGCCTTCGCCGGACCGAAGATGACCTTCGGACCGAATGACGAAGGTGCCCTGCAGATCGACTACAAGGGGCAGTTCCAGATGTCGGTTCGGGACACCGGATCAGGTACAAACAACGACGACACCACGACCAACTTCAACTTTCGCCGCAACCGGCTCGCCTTCATGGGCAAGTACGGTGACATGCTGAGCCTCTACGTCCAGACCGAATTCAGCGAGGACCAGAACCTGCAGACCCTCGGGGTCGCCAGCGCCAACCAGGGGACGGAATTCCAGCTCCTCGACGCAGTCATGCGCTTCAAACTGCATGACAGCTTCCACGTGAACGCCGGCAAGTTCAAATACAACCTCTCCCGCGAGAACCTGGAGGCATGCGAAATGCCCCTGACCCTCGACCGGTCGCTCTTCATCCGCGCCCCGTACGTATCCACCCGCGACACCGGCGTAGCAGTGTGGGGGAACCTGTTCAACGACATCTTCCAGTACCGCATCGATGCCATGGAAGGGCGCAAGGCCGTTTCCGGCGATACCGCCCCCAGTTCCAACTTCCGCTACTCTTTCCGCGGTCACGTTACTCTGCTCGATCCCGAGAACGACTACGGTTACAAGGGAACCTACCTGGGCAAGAAAAAGGTCCTGACCATCGGCGGCGCCTACCAGTTCGAGCCGGAAGTCGCCTATGGCGATACGGTAGCCAGAACCGACAAGAAGGACTACCAGGCCTGGACGGTTGACGGCTTCTTCGAGTATCCCCTCGAAGGGATCGGTACCGTCACCGCTTCCGCTGCCTATGAGGACATTGACCTGGACGACGCCTACAAAGGGGCCAATCCCGACGCAGGGGTCACCGGCATCAACGGGCAGAAAAACGGCTGGTATGCCAAGGCAGGCTACATGCTTCCCAACCTGCCGCTGCAGTTCTTCGGCCGTTACGAAAAATGGCGCTTTGCCAGCCTTAACAACATTTTCGACCAGAAGGTTGACTGGTACGGCGGCGGCGCAAACTACTACTTTCGCGGCCAGAACCTGAAGCTCACCTTCGAAGTGTCACGCACCGAATTTGACAAGGAAGGTACCGTCAGCGGACTCCAGGGGAGCAACCTGCGAAGCAAGGACTTCACCAGCTTTGTCACCCAGCTGCAGCTGATATTCTGATGCATGAAAGCAGCGGCGGTCAGGAAGGCACCTCATTCCTGGCCGTCGTCTCCGGCAAGACGACATGCCCCGTGCCGCACCATTGTAATAGGACATGGAAGGGATCCCGATGAAAACCAGCAGCGCCCTCTTACTCCTGACTGCCTGCCTTGCCCTCGCGGGAGGCACCGCATATGCCGACGAGGTGACCATAACATACCGCTCCGGCACCACCCAGACTATCCGTCTCGATGAACCGAGCAGCACGATTGTGGGCATCAGCTACCAGGAAGATACGGCATCAAAAGTCGGGCCACTCTCATCCCGTCCGCTGAAGGCCGGCACTGCGGGAACAGCCGGCGGGACTGCAACGCCAGCTGAGAAAAACACCGGCACACTTCGACAAAAAGACAAGCCCGAAGTTCGCATCGAATGGGCACCACCGGTGGAATGACCGTGAAACTTCGACGGTATCTCGATTGTGAGAGCATCACTAACTCAAAGGAGAATCTGCAATGAAGCGATTAATCACAAAACTTGCCGTTCTGTTCGCCATGGCCGCATTCGCGACGGCTGCCTTTGCCGCCGAGTCAGTTAAGGGAAAAGTAACCGCAGTCGACGGTGAAAAGGTGACGGTAACGGTGGAAAAGGACCTTCCCGCCTGGGTTAAAAAGGGGGCCAACGTCGAGGCCATGGGGGGAGCCCCCACGGTAGTCGAGGTGAAGGGTAATGAAGTTGTGCTGAAATTCGGCAAAGCCAAGGCTGCCAAGATCAAGGCCGACAGCACCATGACCATCAGCGAGTCGGCAGGTGAAGAACTTCAGGGGTGCTGAAACCGGCAGATAAAGGCTTCGCACCCTGCGTCCGATTTATGAAGGGGAGGAACATGATGAAATTACGCGTAACCGGCACCCTGGCGCTCCTGGCGGCCACTGCCCTGCTTGCCGGCACAGCCTGTGCCGACGGCAAGGTGGGGATCGGCAGGCAGGAGACCATTGCCGCAAAGTCGGGCAAGGCCAAAACCCTTGCCGAGCTGGCCAAGATGTACGACTCCAGTTCCTGCATCGAATGTCACCAGGACAAGTATGACGAGGCACAGAAATCCATCCACTCACGCTCGATCTACGGAACGGGACGGACGGCACTGACCATAATGACCACTATCGAGAACGGACTCATGGAAGAGCCGTACTCGGGGGTGAAGAGCCCGAAGGACGTCAAGGTGGAGCACCTGATGGGGTGCGCCAAGTGTCACCTGCCCCAGCTTGCCGATGCGGAAGATTCGGTGGCCCAGGAGCTTGTCACCACCCTGTATGACTGGAAAGCCGCCCTGAAGAAGAAGGATAAGGTTGCAGCAAAGAAAGCAGAAGACACGCTCAAGAGTGTCAACATCGGCTGCCTTATCTGCCACAACCGGAACGCCATTACCCACAAGTGGCAGGACGGATATGCGAAGGCAGGGGTGGTTTACGGCTCAAAGGACGGAGACCATCCTTCGGACAAGTTTCCCAAAATGGCGGTGAGCCCCATCATGGGCGAAGCTATCCAGTGCGGTCAATGCCACGGCATGGGACCGAACATGGAACTGGATGAACCGACCCAATGCTGCACTTCCTACGGTAGCTATCTCTGGGCCTACAAATCCGAGATTGGCCAGAAGAACTGCCAGGACTGCCACATGAAGGAGAGCAAGCTCGGCCACAACATCCAGTCGTACCGTGATCCGGGGATGGCCAAGGCGGCGGTGGATTTCAAGACCGAGGCATTTGGTTACTACTGGCGTGATGGAGCACAGATCAGGCCCAAGGCGGTTGTCAAGGTGGAAATGATCAACCGGGCCGGCCACTCCATACCCGATGGCTGACCGACCCCCAACCGACTGGTTCTGTCGGTCATAGCAAAAACCAAAGATGGCAAAGAAGTGTTCAACCAGGAGAAGACCTACATGCCGGTACCGCAGCAGCTTGGGCGCGGCGACCGGATGGGGCGCGGCCCCTATGAAAAGAGCGGCATCATCGAAGACACCGGGCTCCCCCCCGGCAAGACGGTCAATGAGCGCTTCGACATCTTCTATCCTCTGGAAGAAGTCGAGCAAAACGGCAAAACCATAACCAGACCGCAGGCATACGACCTGGACATCGAGGTGAAACTCTGGTACGTCCCGTTCGGTCCCCTTGGGCCAAAAATCAATGATCCGTTCCTCTGGGACGAATTCGCAAAGACAGTCAGCATCAGCAAAACAGGTAAATAGCCGTATCTTGATACGGCCTCCTTCGTTGTTATGACCGGCGGAAACCACCGCCGGTCTTTTTTTCGAAACAGCCAACGAGCAACTGGATATTTCGTAATGGTTGAATTATAGTAGACGACTACGAAAAGAGTTTATCAACTGGTCATGACAACCAAAGCCAACAATTCCGTGCTCCTCTTAATTCTGCTCCTTCTCCTCACCGGCTGCGGCCGGGAAAGGTCAACCTGCGAATCGTGCCACAAGGGGATCGAAAAGACCTCCGCCAGCCATACATCCTGCATATCCTGCCACGGCGGTGATGACCGGGCAAAAGACAAGGATACATCCCATCGCGGCATGTACGGCCGGAACAACCCCGCCGCTCCCGAAACATGGGAGAAGTCATGCGGAGCCTGTCACCGCTATCAGCTCGAACGGGTGCAGTCGAACCTCATGCAGACGAATACGGGGATGATCAAAAACATCCAGCTCACGTGGGAAGGAGACGACCCGCGGCTTTTCGCCACCATGCAGACCAAAAGTTTCGACGCCTCCGGCAACCCCTTGCAGCTGGCCGGCGTTGTGGGTCTGAACAATCTGTCGGGAGAACTGTACCGCAAGTTCTGCTCCCAGTGCCATGTTGGAGACGAATCAGGGGATGTTTTCGCCGCGAGCCATGCCGCAGGCTGCGCAGCCTGTCACTTCCCCTACAATGACCGGGGGACTTACGAAGGGAACGATCGGACGATGCGGGGGAAACGACCTGCTGCGGCAAGCCACGCCCTTGCCCCTCTGCCCGGCAATGACGTCTGTTTCCGCTGCCATAACCGGAGCGGGAGGATTGCCCTTTCCTACCAGGGACTTTACGACGGCAACAACAGCCTCGTCCCCACCAGCGGGGGAAAGCCTGGCCCCGTCATGATCAGCGGAGCACGCAATGTGGTGCAGATCGCACCCGACGTCCATCACGCCGCCGGGATGGAGTGCATCGATTGCCACACGTCCCGCGATATAATGGGCGACGGGTACGCTTACGAAAACATGTACCTGCAGACCGAGATCGCCTGCGAGGACTGTCACGGCGGCGCAACATCCCCCCCCCGCTTCTCCGTCATCACGAGGGAAAACGAAGAACCGGTCAGGGAGTCGAAACGGTACAACATGCAGATGCGGCCGGGAATGCAGATGATCCTGACCGCCAAGGGACGTCCCTACTCCAACGTTTTTGCCGCCGATGGCAATGTCCTGCTCCTCGGTAAGAGGAGCGGCAGGATTTTCCGAAGCAAGGTGATCACCGGCACGCCGGAACATACGATTGTCGGCCACAGACGGCTCGAATGCCATGCCTGCCATTCGCGCACGGTCGTCCAGTGCTACGGGTGCCATACCCGCTACGACAAGACCGCAAACGGCATGGATTTCATAAAAAAAAGGGAGACTCCCGGGCGTTTCAGTGAAACCGAAGACTACCGGATGCTCTACCCCTTCCCCCTGGCACTGAACCAGCGCGGCAAGATATCCCCCGTCACCCCCGGCTGCCAGACCTTCGTTACCGTCGCTGAACCGGACGGCACCATGTCGCGAAACGAATATGTCGCCCGGTACAAGGGAAAGCCCCAGCTCCGCTTCGCGCCGTTTTATTCACATAATACCGGCACGAGGGCGGTCGGCTGCTCGGAATGCCACGGCAACCCGACGTTTCTCGGCTTCGGCCAGCATGTGGTCGAGGGGGGAACCATCCAGGGGACCCTTATCTGCGAGAAATCGAACGACAAGCCGCTCGACGGATTTCTCACCATGCGGGAAGGAAAGGTGAAAGCCTTCTCCGCCATTACGAGGGAAAATTCCCGCCCCCTCAGCGGCAGAGAGGTAAAACGGACACTGGCGCTCAACGAGTGCCTGATCTGCCATGACAAGGCTGCAGACCCCATCTACCGGAAAAGGATCGATTACCGTGCGCTTGATGATGCTCTTCATCGCCGTATTCTTGACGGCAACCGGCCCCGCTGACGCCAGGGGGGGCGAAAACTGCACGGTCTGCCACCGGATCATCCTCGCAGGGAAGCACGGGGCGCTTCCCTGCCTCTCCTGCCATGGTAGCGAAGTGCATCCGTCCCCGAACCCCGCATCGTTTGTCGATAATGCCGCAGGATGCACCGGCTGCCACCGGGGGTACGGGAGGATGGCAGGTCACATCATGGCCACCCGGAGCGGGGAACGGGGCTTCGTACAACGTACCTACGGGCAGTACGACCCGGCGTTCTTCACGAAAAACTGCGGCGAATGCCATGTCAGGAGCTGCCTCGACTGCCACGGCAGCAACGGTCACCGGATCGTCCGTCCCGACCTCAATGCCTGCCTCTCCTGCCACAAGGGGTACTTTACCGGCGCCGAGTATGCGGGCAGGGCACCTCGGGAGGAACATGAACGTTACCAGCGGGGAATAGATTTTCAGGGAGAACCATACCTGAAGATGCTCCCCGACATTCACTTCGTAAAAGGGCTCACCTGCGCCGCCTGCCACGACATGGCAAGCTTTCTCGCCGGCCGGAAGTCCGCCAAAGAGTGCACCGGTTGCCACCAGCCGAGCAGGAAGGTCCTCGAACACAGGATTGCCGCCCATCTGGAAAAGATGGAGTGTTACGCCTGCCATTCAGCCTGGGCTCCCCAGGAGTATGGGACCTTCTACCTCCGCTTCACCGACAGTACTCTCCAGAACCAGTACCGGCTGCGGGAGAACAACGGCGATTATGTGAAGAGCGTCTACCTGAAGAAACAGGACGCACCGCCCCTCGGAGTGAATGCCCGGGGCGCGGTTTCCCCTGTCAGGCCGGAGTTTATCGCCTACTTTACCGAGGTCAGGGGCGACAAGGTGGCCGGGGCCGAAAACCGGCTCCTGGCAGCGGAATGGCGCGCTTTTTTCCCCCACACCGTCCGGCGGGGGACCCCCCTGTGTGACGCCTGTCACGACAATCGGCGCCGCTTCCTCCTGGAAAAACCGGAGGAGCGGATCTACCGGCTCCGGGAGGACGGCATGGCCCTGGACTCTTTCTGGGATCGCACCGGCCAGAGGGTGGTGAACGGCTCGTTCCTTGATGCGGGCAGATACCAGGAGATGGCGGCACGCAGGCCGGCCTATACGAAGGGGTATGTGGAGAAATGGAAAAGCCTCGTCAATCGCGTCGACAGTTCCTCGTCGCGTTAGTGGCATTGCTGGCTCTTGCGGGAGGGATGTGGCGATTTCTCGTGCCGAGGAAGGCAAGAAAGGAAGCGCTGCTCAGGGTGCCGAAAGCCGAGCTGCCCGCCAACGGCGCTCTCGTCTACCGGCAATCGCGCATTGCCCTCGTCAGTGAGGGGGGTAACATCATTGCCCTGAGTCTCGTCTGCCCCCACCTCGGCTGCACGGTATCGGTGACACCGACGGGGATGGTCTGCCCCTGCCACGGCAGCCGATTTAACAGGAAGGGTGAACTGCTGAACGGCCCCGCCACGGAGCCTTTGGCCCAATTGGCTCTTGAATCTGACGGGGAGTATCTGGTGGTTACGGGCAGGTCCCGGGCAGGGAGCGTCTGAAATGTTCAAGGATTTTTTCAAACATCTCTTTCCGCGGGTCGTTCTTAAAAAAAACCTTCGGATAACCTATACCTTCTGCCTCGGCGGGATGGCCTTCACCTCCTTCATGGTTCTTGCCGTCACCGGGGTACTGCTTCTCTTTTACTACCGTCCATCACCAGGAGCGGCATTCGACTCCATCCTTTTTCTCGAAACCTCCGTTTTCGGCGGACGTTACGTACGGAGCCTCCACCGGCTGGCATCCCACGGGTTTCTGGTGCTCATCTTCCTCCACACGTTGCGGGTCATTCTCACCGGCGCCTACGCAAAGCCCCGGCAGCGCAACTGGATCATCGGGTTTTTCCTGCTCTGCCTGGCGGTATTCGAGGCCTACACCGGCTACCTCCTCCCCCTTGACCAGCTCGCTCTCTGGGCGACCCAGACCGGCATGAAACTGCTCGAAACGGCTCCTCTCGGACATCTTGCAAAAGCCGTACTGGTGCCTGACGGTGTGGGAGAAACCTTGTCGCTCATCCGCTTCTATGCGCTCCACATCATCGTCATCCCGACAGTCACCCTGTTCCTTTCCCTGCTCCATTTCTACTATATCCGCAAAAACAAGGGAGTGCTCCCCTACCTATGAGAGGATACGTAAAAAGTTCCCCTGTCTTTTTCCGGCTGGTGAAAATCGCCCTGACATTGACCGTTTGCGCTCTCATGGCCATGGCGGCCATTATTCCCGCCCCGCTCCAGGAACAGGCGTCCCTGGGGAAGGTCCCCAATCCGGTGAAATCGGCATGGTTTCTCCTCTGGATACAGGAACTGGTGAGTTACGATAAAATCCTGATCTACGGAGTGATCGGTACCGCCCTCATCTTTCTTTTCCTGCCATGGTTCAGGTTCATTCCCGTTCCGCACCGGGCACGATGGTATGCCCGGGAACGCCTCCCGCTCACCCTGTTCACCCTCGTCATCTTTGTCGCTATCGTGCTGCTCACCATTGTCGCCATGTTTTTTCGGGGGGAGAATTGGAGCTTCGTGTCGCCATTCTGATGCTGTTCCTCGCCATCGCAGGTGGAGCGGAAGCCGGAACCAGCAAGAGGCCATCCCTCTGTATCTCCTGCCATGGCGTCCACTATGCCGACCGGGGTAACTGCACCTCATGCCATCGGGGCAACGACCGTTCCGACCGGAAGGACATCGCCCATCAGGACATTATTCCCGGAAGTATGGCCTACTTCACTCTTGGGGATGCCCCCCAGGTGCGGGAGGGGAAGCAGTTGATCGACCGGTTCGCATGCCGGCGATGTCACTGGATCTCAGGCAAGGGAAGCCACCGCGCCTCCAATCTGGACAGACTCTATTCGACAACCCCTCCCCTGGCCATACAGCAGTCCATTGCCCGCCCGGCGGTGTTCATGCCCGATTTTCATGTTACCAAACAACAGGAAATCGCACTGGTCAATGCAATCATGGCCGGGGGGAAGGCTGCCGGTAAAGAATGGAGGGAACTGCCACAGGTGGTGCATTTCGTGGAGAGCGGGGAGAAACGGGAGGATGGTTTTACCACTAACTGCGGCCCGTGCCACAGACTGCTTTCGAGAGAGTACGGCGGATTGGGAACGGGGGATGCGGGACCGAATCTTTCCGGAATATTCTCCGAATTCTATCCGCACACATTTAAGGGGAAGCTGCCGTGGACCGGGGAGAGGCTGAAAACGTGGATCAAGAATCCGCGCAAGGTTCGCCCCGGCTCCACCATGCGGCCTGTCCTCCTGGAGGAGGATAAAATACCGGCGCTGCTCCGCACTCTTGAGCGCTGATGCTCCACTGCAGGGGGAGGTGCCGCGACGGCACCCCCCGCACACCACGGGATGGTTAGCCCCGCCTCACGTCATAGGGCCACATCATGATGCCGCCATCCATGAACTTTGTCTTGCCGAAGCCCGCCCCATCCAGGATTTTCTGTGCTTCATAGCCGCGAAGACTGATCTTGCAGAAGGCAATAATCTCCTTGTCCCTGGGGAGGGAGTCCAGTTTTTCCCGCAGGGCACCCAGCGGAATGAGTTTCGCTCCCTCGATCCCCACCTCTGCATGTTCTGCTGGAGAACGGACATCGAGGAGGATAAAGTCGTCACCTTCGTCGAGTTTGCGCTTGACCTCCCGGGCAGAGATGCCGCGCGCATGTCCGGCCAGCTTGTTCTTGAGGATATCGGCGGCGACGAGAAGATTGTCCATGGCCGCAGAATAAGGGGGGGCATAGGCCAGGTCAAGCTGGGAGAGCTGATCGGCCGTGGCCTTGAAGGTTATGGCAGCTGCCGCCGCATCGAGGCGCTTGTCCACTGCCCCCTCGCCGGCCGCCTGGAGGCCGAGGATCCTGCCGGTCTTCCGGTCCGCAACAATCTTCAGCGCAATCGGTTTGGCCCCGGGGAAAAAGTGGGCTTTGTCGGGGGCCGGAGAAAGGACGGTCTCCACCTCATATCCGCAGGCCCTGGCCTCGGTTTCGGTCAAACCGGTCCTGCCGGCGTTGACGGCAAAAACCTTGAGGATAGAGGTCCCGAGAATTCCCGGAAAGGACGCCTCGCCACCTGCCGCATTGATGCCGGCCACCCTCCCCTGCTTGTTTGCCGTGCTGCCGAGGGGGACGAAGACCTTAGCGCCGGTGACCAGGTTAAGCGACTCGCAGCAATCGCCGCAGGCAAAGATACGGGGATCGCTGGTCTGCATACGGGAATCGACGGCAATTGCCCCGGTGGCACCTATCTCAAGCCCTGTCTCCCTGGCCAGTGTGGTGTTCGGCCGCACGCCGGGGGCAACCACCACCAGCTGGGCCGCTACCTCCTCCTTGCCGGCAATAACGCCCTGCACCCGGCCGGTACCGGCAAAACCGGTAACCTTGCATGAGGTCATGACCCGCACCCCGTTCATCCGGAGATGCTTCTCCACCAGTGCGGCCATCTCGGCGTCCAGCACCCCCGGCAGCACCTGGTCACGCATCTCCATCACCGTCACCTCAAGCCCCTGCTGTCTGAGCGCCTCCGCCGTCTCCAGACCGATGAGCCCGGCCCCCACGATGCAGGCCTGCTTCCCCGCAACGGCACTGGCTTTGAGCAGCTCCGCATCCTCAATGGATTTCACCGTCAGGATCCCTTCAAGGTCGCTGTTGTCAAGAAGAGGAAAGAACGGTGTACTACCGGTCGCAAGCACCAGCCGGTCGTAGCCGAGGGTGTATCTTCTCGCCGAGGCCGTCTCCAGAAGCTCCACCGTCCTGGCTTCGCGGTTGATGGCAACAGCCTCCGTCCCCGTAATGACCTTCACCCCCTTTACCTTGCCGAAAAAGGCCGCATCACGCACAACACCGACCGGCGTGGTCATCAGCTCCTTCACGTCGGCCACGGTGTCGGACACGTAGTACGGTATGCCGCATGCCCCGTAGGAGATGAAGTTTCCCCGGTCTACGAGCGTAACTTCAGCGTGGGGATTGATTCGTTTCGCCTTGGAAGCGGCCTTGGCCCCCGCGGCGTTGGCACCGATAACAACAATGTGCATCTTCATGAATGGCCTCCTTGACCCTGAAATCCCTTGAGCAATGGTAATTCTATTACGTTTCCTGGGGACGCCCGGCCCGACGCCAGCCGGCCATATGTCCGTCAAGAAGCACGACATTCCGGTAACCGCGGGAGTTGAGCAGTGCCTGGGCAATCTGGGCGCGGGGACCATGTTCACAGGTCACCACCAGTTCCGCCCCCTTATCGGAGGGAAGCGGCGCCAGCCGAAGCAGTATCTTCCAGGCCGGCGCATGGACTGCACCGGGTATGTGCCCCCGCCGGAACTCGATGCCGCTCCGGACATCGACTACGGTTGGGGCCTTTTTTGCCGCAATTTTTTTTGCCAGATCCTGAGGCTGCATTTCATCTCCTTCTTCCGGAAGTGCTCTCCGCTGTTGCCATCACTTCGCACGAAGCCTGATGTCCCGGGATATGCGGTACGCCAGCAACACAAACGGCCAGGCGTGCCAGACAAGATCGAAAATGTCGATCGGTCTTTTCAGTGTACCCGCCAGCAGCATCCCGAGTTTTTCCACGATATGGGGCTGGGGATAGAATGGCGCAAAGCCGAGGAGCAGTACCAGCGGGATGAGGAACTTGTAGTCGAGCAGATCTTTCATGACTCTGCCCGATGTTCAGACGGCTGCAGCACGTTTAACCGCCGGTCGGCATCGAGGATAATTCCATCGCCGGTCCGGTGCCGGTCGAGAAACGCCCTGACATCACGCAAAAAGGACTCCGGCTGCTGCCGGTAGCCGGGGAGCATGCTGACAAAGAAATCTTCGTCATCGTCAAACCGGAACAGGGTCCGAAAATTGACCGTCTCCCCCACACTCCAGCCATCCAGGGAATGCATGGCACGAACCGCTGCCTCCTTTGCGGGGCGTTCGTCGCCGCTCCCCGCGCCGAAACGCTCCTTTGCCTCAGTCAGGGAGCCGCCGTCCCCCGGCTCGACAACCGCAATGGATGCAGCTTTGCGGAGAAGGCGGGCTGCCATCCTCAGGCTGCCGGGCATTTCCCCGACGGGGACATGGTGAAGGGAAAGGGTGTAGATGACCAGGTCGAAAGTGCCGGCGGGGAAATCGGGCACCCCGGCCGGCGCATGCACGAACTGCACGTTATCCGCACAAATGGCGGCTCGTGCGGTTTCAAGAGCACCCGCATCGGGATCGCTGGCCACCACCCGTCGGGCATGCTTCGCCAGGTCCCGCGTGATCCGTCCTTTGCCGCATCCTATTTCAAGAACGTCCCTGCCACTGATCTCGCACTGTGACAGAATCGCTGCGATGTACTGATTTGTCGGGTCCTGAATCACGTGGAATTCCGTTTCCGTCAGCTGTTTTTCGGCAAGCTGCCGTACATGAGGGAATTACTCTCCGGCCTGCTGTTTTTTCTGCATGCACCGTATGGCATTTTTCACCGCTTCCTCATCGCCCGGATCAAAGCATCCTACGGGATCTTCCCCGGTATACCCCTTGAAAAACCTGAATCTGCTGCAGGATTCGTAGTCGCCGTAACATAGCTTCTGCTGTAGTAACTCCGCAGTCTTGGGAAAATTCTCCAAGCTCTTGAAAAACTGGCAACAGTCCAACAGTTGACAGGCCATTTACCCCACCTCATGTACGTTAAAAGATTATTATCTATAACTGCATCGCCCATCGACGTTACGATTCGAGCGGTTTGACTCCAAGCACCTGCACTACCGCCGCCATGCCGGTATGCCTGTCCCCCTCCAACACTTCCCGTTCCACCTGGACGGCATGAATGAAATTCAGCCCGGCAAGTTCCCGTTTCAGCTCGTCCAGGGACATGAGCATGTCGAGGGACTGGGGACCGCCGGTGCCATAGGCGAGCTGCTCCTTGCTGAACGCCTCCAGCACAAAGACGCCCCCCGGCTTCAGCCCCTTGACGGCGGCCAGGTGAAGCGGAATGCGTATGGCCGACGGCAGATGGCAATAGCAGGCAATGATGCCGTCCCATTGAGCATGCTCAATGGTGAACGTAGCCAGATCGGCATGTATGGTGGTAATGGTGACACCCCGCTGAGTTGCAAGCTCTTGGGCTTTGCTCAGGCCAACAGCCGATCCGTCCACACCCGTCACCTCATACCCGAGCGATGCCAGGTAAACGGCATTTCTCCCCTCCCCCTCGGCCAGGGAGAGGATTTTCCCTTTCGGAATCCGGTGCGCCACGGACAGAAGAAACTCATTCGGTGCCGTGCCGTAGGCAAAGCCCGGTTCGCTGTATCGTTCATCCCAGTTCATGCTGCAGTCCTTTCCATGCAGTCTGCCCTACCCGACCGGCAGAGTGTGAAGATTCAACCATCGTGACCGGCTACGGGGCAGTATCGCAGGTCCCCGAACAGGAACAGGAGCAGGCAAGCCCCCGGGCCTTCTGGAATGCCTCCCTCCCTTCGCGGAAGGAGAGGAGGGCAATGCCGAGGGAGCCGGTTGAGTCGAGCCAGCCGATGCCGGTCAAGGCATAACCGGCGCTGGCCAGCAGCAGCACCACGGAGAGCTGCAGACAGGTCCGCGTGCAGGCGGCATCCGCGAGGATGGCGGGAGAGTTGAGGGCGGTTCCCACCTTTACCTTGTAGTGGATCAGGGCCTGCATGGCAACAATGGAGACAAGGGAGACAATGATCCCCCACCGGGTAGTTACCGGATGGTGGTTCTGGAAGAAAGAAACAAGAGCGGTCACCACCATCCCGCCAGCCAGGAGATAGAAGGCTCCACCCGTTATCTGCAGGGCTCGGCGCTCAAAGGGGTCCCGGTCTGCCGTCTCTCCATGACCAAGCCGCCGGACCATGTGCCAGATACCGATGCCGGAGATCACCTCCACAAAGGAGTCGAAACCAAAACCGAAAAGTGACAACGTCTCGTCGGCAGCGCCGAACCAGACCGAGATCACACCCTCGGCGATGTTGTAGAAGATGGTTATGAGCGCCAGAAGCGCTGCGGTGCGGTAGAGCTCCCGCAGCCTGAGCATGGTAGGGCAGAACATTTCGTACTCCGTTGTGGAATGGGCAGGAGATCAGCGATGGACAATGCCGGATTTTCGCGCATCATCGGGACTGGTCCTGAACGTCTCGTACTGTTTCCTGTCTTTGATGACCGGCAGGGAGAAGTCCCCCCTGATCTGCCAGGCGTCCTTCAGGTAGACCCACGGGGCAAATGCCGACAGGGGGTACCCCTGCTCCGGCTCGATTTTCTCCGACTGCATCCCCCGGATGAACAGGCCGTTGCGGTCGGCAAGGACCTCGTGACTGCCATTGAAGGGGAAAGCGCCGGGGTCGCTGTACTCCCAGGTGACCTTCTGCAGCTGGGCACCGTCCAAAGAGGCGTGGCACGAGTCGCAGGAGCGGCTTTTCCCCAACTTGTGGGACATCTTGTCCATCTGGATCCAGAGGAGTGCCTTGTTGTTCTCCGGCAGGCCGCCAATCAGTCCCACGTATCCCCAGGCATCGTCCGTTCGCTTCATATCCGGAAGATCGGAGGGGTACCGCCAGTGCAGACCGGGCTTGAAGGGGGATGCCTTTTGGTTCATGACCGCCATGGGAAAGGGCTTGACCGGTATCCAGCGCCCCTTCTGGTCTTTTATCAGAACAGGCTCCGGCATGTAGCCGTAATAGGCCTTGTACTTGAAATAGGTGGTAGACGTTCCTGCAATCTTCCCCGGTCCCCAGTAGGTCCCCTGGTAGCCGGCTACCTTTTGGATGTGGCACGCTTCGCAGGAGAGGTTCCGGTGCCGGGACGCCGCGTGGGTTTTCACCGCTTCGGGATGACACCGCTTGCACGAGCCCTGGGCCTGTCGTTTGACCATGCCATGGCCGATGCCGGGGGTACTTCTCGTGCTCTCGTGACAGTCGAGGCAGCCTACCTTGACTTTCAGGTGGACGTCGGGATCATTTCCTTCGGGAAACGAGAACGAACCGCCGAAATACCCCGCTCCGCGGCGCCGGTCTTCGGGCCCCGCATGACAGATGGAGGCCCGGCCATTGCCATAGCAGCTCTCGGACGGCGGGGTTTTCACGAAGGTGTGGGGTCCGCGGGAAGGATCGGCTGCCTGTTTCTCCTGCGGGTTGAAATGGCAGTCCAGGCACCCAACATGGCAGGTATTGCACGCCTTCTGGTTGATGCGCTGGCTCTCCGGCGACAGGGGGACAAGGGTGTTTGCCTGCATCGCCGCAAAGTTGCCGTCAAACCAGGGACCGCAGTTGTGGGGACCACGCTCTAGCATAATCCATCCCTTGTACTGGCTCTGCTTGCCATTGGTCCCCATGGTGCTCCGGGAGAACTCTTCGAACTCCTTCCGGTGGCATGCCCCGCAGGTTTTCTTCATGACGTCGAAGTCCTGGCTCAGGGTGTCGGTCTTCTTGTCGTGCCAGGAAAGGGCAACAACCGATGCATCCTTTACCGGCTTGCCATCCCTCTCGACAACGGTATAGAGGCGGTTCATGGGGTTCGTGCCGTAGGCGAGGGGGTAGCGCCGGGCCGACGTGATAACCCCAAACCCCTTCTTCCCCACGGCAAGGAGGCGGACCATTCCCCTGTGGGCACCCTCCTTCTCCTGTGCATCCGGATTCCCCAGGTGACATTCGCTACAGGTGGCCGGCATGCGCGTCTGGGCTTCGGTCTCCCGGCTGGTCACGGTAAAATGACCATATCCCAGGGCGTCCATCCGCTGACGATTGCCGTGACAGTTGTTACAGCTGTCAGAGGCTTCGACGCTGATCGCGACTCCGATTATCATGCTACCCACAAGGATTGCCCTTAGCATAGCCATGCCCTTCCTCTCAACTGCGGTGAACGTAACAGACGCGGCAGGTTTTCATATAACGCCAGACCGGCGTTATCAGACCCCTCAGCCGCCGCTGAAACATCCGGCTGCCGACGACGAACTCACCGCCGACGAAAAGGTCGACAACTCCCTCTTCACGTTAACGGAACCGCACATGGGGCATTCCGTCTGACCGGCGGCATCAGCCTTCTGCAATTTCTCGAAGCGACTCCCGCAATCAAGGCACGTGTATTCTATGAGTGGCATACGTCACCTCCTTCTCAATATTCAAATATCCATATACAATAGCCGGTTCAGGTAGTTCTGTCAATATTGAACCTGCCGGCACAGGTCCCGTCAATCCTGGTTACCCCGTACCAGTTTCATGCCGCAGACCGAGCACTCTGCCGTCGGGTCGCTACTGGTAATCCATGGGTGCATCGGGCAGGAATAGGGCTCTCCGCCCCCTGCAGGGCGGCTTCCACCCTGCTTTCCGAAGAAGAACCAGAGCGTCAGCCCCATTAATGCCACGCCGCCAACAGTTACGCATAGTGCCGTGATATCCATAGCTTCAACCCCTCTCTACGCGGAACCCGCGGAGCCGCAGGGCGTTCGTGACGACGCTGACCGAGGAGAGCGCCATGGCAAGGGAAGCGATGATGGGGCTGAGCAGCCAGCCGGTGACCGGATAGAGCACTCCCGCTGCCAGCGGTATCCCGAGGACATTGTAGATGAAGGCAAAGAACAGGTTCTGCTTGATATTGGCGATGGTTGCCCTTGAAAGGGCGATGCTGGAGACCACACCGTTCAGATCGCCGCGAACCAGCGTAATATCTGCGGTTTCCATGGCCACATCGGTGCCGCTCCCCATGGCAATCCCCACATCGGCCTGGGCAAGGGCAGGTGCATCGTTGATGCCGTCGCCGACCATGGCCACCACTTTCCCCAGTGACTGGAGTTTCTTGATCTCCTCGCTCTTCCCGTGGGGCAGCACTTCCGCCAGAACACGATCGACGCCGACCTGACCGGCAATAGCACCGGCCGTGCGGCTGTTGTCGCCGGTGAGCATGATCACCTCCAGCCCCAAGGCATGGAACCGCTGAATGGCGCTTCGAGACCCCTCCTTGACCGGATCGGCAATGGCGATAATCCCGGCAAAGGCGCCGTCCAGTGCAACGAAGATCGGCGTTTTCCCCTCGTCGGCCAGTAGATGGGCCGCCGCCTCATCAGGATCGATGCCCCGATTGCGCAACAAGATGGGGGTGCCTATGAGTATCTTCCGCTCCTCAACCACCGCTTCGATTCCGTAGCCTGGGATCGCATCAAAGTCGCGGGATGGGGAGCGGGACAATCCTCTCTCGTCAGCCGAACGGACGATCGCCTCGCCAAGGGGGTGTTCGCTCCCCGATTCCGCCGATGCCGCCAACCGGAGCAGGGTAGTTTCGTCCACGCCATGTGCCACAATATCGGTCACCGACGGCACGCCGAGGGTGATGGTGCCGGTCTTGTCGAGGACGATGGTCGTCACCTTGTGGGCCGTTTCCAGCGCCTCCCCACCCTTGATGAGTATGCCGCTCTGGGCGCCACGACCGGTGCCGACCATGATGGCTGTCGGCGTGGCAAGGCCCAGGGCGCAAGGGCAGGCGATAATCAGCACCGAGACGAAGGTGAGGAGGGCCATGGTAAGCCGTGTCTCCGGCGGTGCCAGGTCGAACCAGAGCACGAAGGTTGCGATCGCGATACAGATAACGATCGGCACGAAGTAGCTGGCGATGATGTCCGCCAGTTTCTGGATAGGGGCCTTGCTCCCCTGGGCCTCCTGCACCATCCGCACGATCTGCTGCAGTACCGTGTCCTTGCCGATCCTGGTGGCGCGCATCCGGAAAGAGCCGGTCCGGTTGAGGGTGGCGCCGATGACCGTATCCCCCCCCTTTTTCTGCACCGGCATCGGCTCGCCGGTCAGCATGCTTTCATCCACCGACGACGCACCTTCGACGACCTCGCCGTCCACCGGAACCTTCTCGCCGGGCCGCACCAGAATCAAATCTCCCACCTGCACCTCGGCCACGGGAATATCCTGCTCCCTGCCGTCTCGCTCCACGCGGGCCGTTTTCGGCTGCAGGCCGATGAGGGCGCGGATGGCGCCACTGGTCTTGCTGCGGGCACGTGCCTCCAGAAGCCGTCCCATCAGGATCAGCGTAACGATGATCGCTGCAACCTCGTAATAGACCCCCACCGGCGACGCCATGCCGTGCGCCGGATGCGTGCCGGCACCATCGGCAAGCAGCAACGGTGCGACCGTGGCGACGACACTGTACAGGTAGGCCGACAAGGTCCCCAGGGAGACCAGGGTATTCATGTCCGCCACGCGGTGCCGGGCGGCTGCCCAGGCCCCGGTATAAAATCCACGCCCCGCCCAGAACAGGACGGGTGTCGTCAGTGCCAGTTCCAGCCACGAACGGCCGGGAAAATTCAGGATATCCTCAAGGGCCGGCACCAGATGACCCGCCATGGCGAGAAAGGCAACCGGCAGCGTCATGGCCAGCGCCACGACGAACCGCACCTTCTGATGCCGGTACTCGTCTTCGCGGAGCTCCTCCTCGGCAGCACGCACCCCATCGTCACCAGTCTCCCCCGGCACCGATGAAGGCTCGATCACCTCATACCCCAGATCCCGCACCACCTGGCTGAGTTTCCCCGCATCCGTCACCTTCGGATCAAAGTTCACCGTGGCACGAGACGTGGCGAAATTGACATTGGCAACGACAACCCCTGGCGCGCTCCCGAGCGCCTTCTCGATGCGGCCGGCACACGAAGCGCAATGCATCCCCACCAGCGGGAGTTCGCAGCGTTGTGCCGGTCCTGCCGAGGCAACTGCTGGCGCCGCGGGAGTTTTTTCATGCAGGTAGCTGCCGGGATCGGCGTCGAACTTTTGTTTGCAGCCGCCGGAGCAGAAATAATAGGGCTCCCCTTCATAGCTGCTTGCCGCAGCAGCGGTTGCCGGAGACACCTCCATACCGCAGACCGGGTCTTTTGTTACTGTTGTCGCAGACGTAGACATGGATTATCCTCGTTCATTACTTCAAAAAGCGCGACAGGGCGGTTTTCACTTCAGACAGAAGTTCCTCCTGGGACATGGGCCGGGTGTTTTCGTGGGCAGATTCACTGCCATGCCCCAGGACGCAGTTTTCCAGGTGACTCGTGAGCAGTTCGACCCCCAGGGCGTCCAGGGCCGAACGCACCGCCGCAATCTGGTTCAGGATATCCACGCAATAGCGACTTTCGTCGAGCATCCGCTCTATCCCCGCCACCTGTCCCGCAATACGCTTGACCCGTGTCGTCAGTTTTTTCTGAGATGACCCATCCATCACTATCCTCCTGAATCGCGCTGATACCCCCGGCGGGTATATCACCTCAACCAATATACCCCTGGAGGGTATTAAATGTCAACGTTGTATCTAGTTACTGAAACCGGGGCCCCAATCCGGTACCTGCAGTCATCGCCCGGCAAACGCAGCCTTCCTCTTCTCCACAAACGCCCCCATCCCTTCCTTCTGGTCTTCCGTTGCAAAGAGCACCCCGAAGAGTGACGCTTCATAGCGGAAACCGTCTTCTTTGCTCATGTTCAGGCCATTGGCAATGACATCCTTGGCATAGGCTACCCCCAGGGGAGCAGCGCCGGCAATGGCAACAGCCGTTTCTTTGGCCTTGACCAGAAGCTCTTCCGGGGCGAACACCTCGTTGACGATTCCCCAGGCCAACGCCTTCTCCGCCGTGATCATCCGGCCGGTGAAAATCAGCTCGTTTGCCCTGTTAGGGCCGATGAGGCGGGCCAGGTTCTGGGTACCGCCGAAGCCGGGCATGATTCCCAGGGTCACCTCCGGAAAGCCGACTTTGGCGCGGGTCGATGCGTAGATGAAGTCGCACCCCAGCGCCAGTTCCAGGCCGCCACCAAGGGCAAAGCCGTTAACTGCGGCGATGACCGGTTTCTTCATCTTCTCCATGGCCATCATGACATGCTGTCCCTTGACGGCAAACCGGTGCCCCTCGTAGGAGGACATAGCGGCCATTTCCTTGATGTCGGCCCCGGCCACGAAGGCCTTCTCCCCGGCACCGGTGACAATCACCACCTTGACCGCCGGGTCGTATTCCAGTTCGTAGAGCGCGCATCCCAGTTCGGTGAGCACCTCGCTGGTCAGGGAGTTCAGCGCCTGGGGACGGTTGACGGTAAGGATGGCGACGCCATTGTCATTAACGATGAGCAGATTTTTGTAGTCCATGAAAAGCTCCTTTTGCCACAGAGAGCAGGGAGAGCACGAGAGAACTCGTTGGCAACCCGACGGTTCGCGGTATTTTGCCTTTCTCTTTGACCTCTGAGGCTGGTTTTGAATTTTCCTGTTGAGTATAGCCCCAATCACGACAAAGTGAAGCAGAGCCGTTCTTTACAAAAAATTGATTTCTCCAAAAGCAATTTTTTGCAGTTTGTAATCGGCAACTGAACCGCGGTTACCGGTCTGACAAATGACTTTGACAAATGGCTGTGTCATGGCTACGATGCTCACAATTCAAGGTAAAGCGCATCACGAAACGGGCAATTTCATGCCCTGAACGTAGCGGCAGGCAATTCTTTGAGCCAGCAAGGGGAGACCATCATGATTCCTTGGAAGTTCCTGGACAGCACCCGGGTACCCGGCAGCAGCGCCGAACTCTGCCTCTATGCCCGGGGCGGAGAGTTTTCGATCCGGGTAAATGGCTCTGAGCTCATGAACAGTCGCGTTCATGGCTCGGAAGATGCTTTGGCCGAATACGCATGTGCACGTATCGTTAACAGGCCATCGCCCAACATTCTGATCGGAGGTTTGGGCATGGGGTTTACCACCGCTGCAGTTCTGGTACGGCTCGACGCCCAAAGCAGGGTTATCGTTGCCGAATTGGTGCCGGCGGTAGTCGACTGGAACCGAAAATACCTCGGGGAACTGACCGGCCACCCTCTTCAGGATCCCCGCGTCACTGTCCGGGAGACCGACGTCGCCCTCATCCTTAAGACCGAACGCCAGGCCTTCGATGCCATTCTGCTCGACGTGGATAACGGACCCGAAGGTTTAACCCGAAAAGGCAACGATTGGCTCTATACCGAAGGCGGAGCCAAGGCCGCCTTTGCGGCATTACGCCCCTCAGGCGTATTGGCAGTATGGTCGGCCGGTCCAGACGTGGCCTTCACCAAACGTTTGTGCCGGGTTGGTTTTAGCGTGGAGGAGGTCGGTGTCCGGGCGCGAGGCACCGCCGGGGGAAATCGGCACACAATCTGGATCGCCACCCGCCACTGACGGGTGAGAGTATACACAGTTGAATACTGCCGGAAGGAGCACATAAGGGGTATTTCGTCGTAATTCTTGGCAAAATGAAGCGTCCGCAGCCGATCCTGTCCGAACCCGCAGGGGAGTTGATCGGGTGCAGCGCAATGAGCCTGGAATTACAGAAATAGCCCTTTAGTATGACTGCAGGCAGTGTTCAACTGCCGAATTGTCGTTTCGGGCAGATACGGGAAAAGGGGCGTACCGAGGTGCGCCCCTTTTATTGTACTCAACTTCCGGGCCGGATTATCTGTAGCCCTTGAACAACCGGTGCAGGCGGATCAGTTGTTGCGTTCCCGACCACGGTCCTCCCCACGCCCCTGTCCGGGCCCCTGCGAGGGGCCTCTATCCTGCATTCCACGTTCAGGGCCTTGTTGCCTTGGTGCATACTGCTCGCGCTGTCCAGCCCCCGGCTGTTGTCGCTGTTCATGAATTGCCGGTCCCCGCTGCTGCTGAGGATAGGGTTGGCCGGGGGCCGGTCTCTGCATCTGGTCGCCACCCTGGCGCGAAGGCTGCATCCACTGTCCGCCCGGAGCCCCCGGCTGACGCCTGTCATACTGCGGCCCTTGGCTTCTCATCCGGGGCTCTTCCTGCCTCCCCCGTTGAGCAGGCATAGTCGCTCGTTGCTCATTCTGCTGCTGAAAGTGCTGGCGGACTGCCTTGTCCCGCGGCTGATACCGGTAATGCTCTTTGCGGAGTCTCTGCTGCTGCTCAACCTGGCGGGGATAACGGTCTCCAGTATACTGCCGCTGGTAGACAGGCAGCGGAGCTGGCGCCGGCACAGAACCTCGTCTCCACCTGTCCCATCCGCCCCGGCGCTGCTCCCATTCACGACCCCAGTGCTGGCCCCATCGAGGAGGCGCATTCCGTCTCCATCCTCCGAAGTATACCGGAGGCTGCCGGTAATAGCGCACAGGGACACGCAGGATGTACGCCGGCACATAATAAGGATCCACCGGCGACCAGGGGCCGTTGTACCAGTTACTCGCGTACCAGTAATCGTCCATGAAAACCCAATACATCCCATCGTAAAAGAAATAGTTGGCATCCAACCGTGGCGCGTAGTAGACCGGATAGCCCGGCACCCGGACGAGATCCGGGAACAGCGGCAGGTTGATCCCGATGCTCACGTTGGGCAACCCGATCCCGATGCTCACGTCGGCTGTGGCAGAAGTCGCCAGACACAACACCATCCCCATCACAATGAGTCCGTAGCGTAGTTTCCGCATAGTTACCTCCCTTTCGTTAGACAGGTGATTCGTCAGCGCATGTGTTGCAAGGCGTCACTACTGATCCGCGCCTTGGACGTTCACCTTTTACGTAATTTTTACACCGTTTGAGACATATCTGCAAAGAATAAGTATACACTTGAATCTGGCATTTTTTCGCACAAATGCCAATGGAGGAGCGCCTCATGAAAATTCTTCTTGTATATCCCCACTATCCTGACACCTTCTGGAGCTTCCGGCACGCCATGAAATTCATCGGCAGGAAGGCGAGCTTTCCCCCTTTGGGACTTCTGACCGTTGCAGCCATGCTCCCGGCCGTTTGGGACAAGAAGCTTGTCGACATGAATGTCCGCCCTCTGTCCGACGAAGAGCTGGCGTGGGCGGATTACGTTTTCATCAGCGCCATGACCGTCCAGCGGGAATCGGCGCAGGAAGTACTTGACCGCTGCCGGCAACTGGGGGTGAAAACCGTTGCCGGGGGTCCCCTTTTCACCACCTGTCACGAGGATTTCCCCGCAGTTGACCACCTGGTGCTGGGCGAGGCGGAGCTTACGCTCGACCCGTTCCTGGCGGACCTGCAGCGGGGCGAGCCCCGGCATCTCTACGCCGACGAGGGGCGGGCGGACCTTAGGACCACCCCCGTTCCGCTCTGGGACCTTATCGACGTCGGGAACTACGCAGCCATGAACATCCAGTACTCGCGGGGATGCCCCTTCGACTGCGAGTTCTGCGACATCACTGCACTGTTGGGGCACAAGCCACGCACCAAGGGGGTTGCGCAGCTCATCGCCGAACTGGACAGTCTCTATGCCCGGGGGTGGCGTGGGGCGATTTTCTTCGTCGATGACAACTTCATCGGCGATCGGAGAAAACTGACGCAGGATGTCCTCCCCTCCCTGATTGACTGGATGGAAAACAACGGGTATCCATTCTACTTTTACACCGAGGCATCCATCGACCTGGCCGACGACGACCGGCTCATGTCACTGATGGTCAGAGCCGGGTTCGAGGAGGTTTTCATCGGCATCGAGACACCCAACGATGAAGGCCTTGCCGAGATCGGCAAGCGGCAGAACAGGAACCGCGACCTGATCGCGTCGGTAAAGCATATCCAGCAGGCCGGCCTGCAGGTCCACGGCGGGTTTATCGTCGGTTTCGACACTGATCCTCCCTCGATCTTTGACCGGCAAATCCGCTTTATTCAGGAGAGCGGCATCGTCACCGCCATGGTCGGGATGCTGACCGCACTGCGCGGCACCAGGCTATACCAGCGGCTGGACCGGGAGGATCGACTGCTGGGAGACGCCTCCGGCAACAACACGGACATCGCCCTCAACTTCATCCCCAAGATGGACACCGGGGCACTCGTCAGCGGTTACCGGAGGATACTCGATACCATCTACTCGCCCAGGAACTATTACCAGCGTGTGATCAGACTTCTCAGGGAGTACCGGCCACTGCATCTGAAGAAGTTTCACCTGCAGCCAGGGTACATCGGCGCCCTCTGCAAATCTGTCCTGTTCCTGGGAGTGCTCGGACGGGAGAGGCTTTACTTCTGGAAACTCTTTTTCTGGTCTCTCGTAAGGCGGCCACGGCTTTTCCCCCTGGCCATAACCTACGCCGTTTACGGGTTTCACTTCAGAATGGTCGCTGAGAATATCACGGGGAGCGGAGTGTTCGAGGATGACAGTACCTTGGATGGGAAGAAATGAGCCTAAAACCGGCAGTTGA
>JAJZUQ010000087.1 GCA_021848385.1 Deltaproteobacteria bacterium | reverse complement strand
GATCAGACGCCTCACGGAAGATCTGGTCGACACCATGCGGGAAGGGCCGGGCTCGGTCGGCGTGGCCGCCCCCCAGATCGGCGCTACCCTCCGGCTCTGCGTGGTCGACGTCTCCGCAAGCCGCCTGGGGAGGGAGAACAACCACGGTCTCCTCGTCATGATCAACCCCGAGATCGTCCACCGGGAAGGGGCGACCATCGGCCGCGAAGGGTGCATGAGCGTCCCCGACTACACCGGCGACGTGGAGCGGGCCACCGCCGTCACGGTCCGCTTCCTGGACGGAGAGGGGACGCCGCGGGAGGTGGAGGCCTCCGGCTTCGAGGCGATCGCCATCCAGCACGAGATGGATCATCTGGACGGGATCCTCTTCCTGGACCGGATCGTGTCGCTCAAGACCGGGCTGTTCAGGCGGAAGAGCTACCGGTAGGGGGAACCTGCTGTTGAACCTTCCAAATTCAGACCATCTTGAAGGATTTCATCATTTTATTGAAAAATT
This sequence comes from Deltaproteobacteria bacterium, assembly GCA_021848385.1. GTDB lineage: Bacteria > Desulfobacterota > Desulfuromonadia > Geobacterales > Geobacteraceae > Geomobilimonas. Next base: position 6,544 of record JAJZUQ010000087.1, on the reverse strand, counting down.
GTAACTAACAGATTGTAATTTCCTGTTGACAATATATTAGACACCACCTAACATGCGCGCCGATGCTGAGTGTCGGTCGTCAGCGGCCATCATACCTTCCCACCGCTTTTCTACTCGGCAACAACCGAAACCCCACCCCTTTCTTAACGACGAAGATCGTTCGTTCTACCGTTGCACCCCCTGCTCCGTATCAGTGCCCGATATCGATTCTGCTCTGGGTCGCGTCGCAGGCTCTCATAAACGTCTGCTTGAAGTGCCGCATGCGGTGTTTTTCGTAGCCTGCGGGATGGGTCGGCCATCTGGGCAACGCCGGAACGGAGGAGTAGCAGTCATCCTTCAGAATGGAATTCATTCGCATTGGGATCAATTGGGGGAAACGTGAAACGGTATTTGCAGCTTGCTCTGAATTTGATGGCCATTGCATTGCTCCCGACGCTGGCGGGGGCTACCGATGTGGAAAAGGAGCTCTCTGCCGAACTCAGGGAAAGTCGCGCGGTCGTGGAGCGAGCTGCCCTGAGGCTGCAGAAAGGAGAGTCGCCGGCTGAGGAAGCCGCCAGGTTAAATGCCCTTGCCGAACGGATCAGGGCGTCTCATCTCATTCTCAAGGATAGGTTCGATGTTCGACAGGATCGTGTCGCATCCGTATCGGACAAGGCCGCGGAGCGGCACCGTGCGATGGCAGACGAATACACCACCGGAATCAAGGAGTTGCTGTCTCTCATCGACGCTGCACTCCAGGATGGAATCCTCTCAAGCTCTGAACTCGAAAGCTTGAAGGAGCTTCTCGGCCGGATGGTGCAACAGAAGAAGCGCCCAACCTTCGGTGTCCTCCCCTACAAAAATCTAGGCTACCCAGCAAGAGAGCCAGGTTCGGCGTCGGCTATAGTTCCTGCATACAGGGGCGGGAACCGAACCGTCACGCCCGATGACACGAAAAGCACTCCCGAAGCCCCTCTCTCTAAAGAAATCACTGAGCTTGCCCAGTCGCTCAACTGGAACCCGGTCTTCATCTACGAATGGGTCAAAAATAACGTGGCGACCGAGTGGTATTGGGGGGAAATGAAAGGAGCCGAAGAAACCCTGCGGCAGAAGAGCGGCAACGATGCCGACCAGGCGGCACTTTTGGCGGCGCTCTTGCGTTCCTCGGGCTTTCCGACCCGCTACGTGCGGGGCACCATCGAATTCTTTCCGGGGATTGACAAGGTCAAGAACCTTACCGGCATCGACGACCCCCAAAAAATAGCCGCCTTTTTCCAGCGGACAGGCATCCCGTTCAAACCTGTCACTGCCGGTGGCCAGATCACAAACTTCCAGATAGAGCACATCTGGGTGGAGAGCGAGATTCCGTACTCCAATTATCGAGGCGCGGTCATCGACGATTTCGGCAAAACCTGGCTGGCACTCGACACCAGCATCAAACCCGCCGGGGTATCCTGGAACAATGCCTTGGATATAGCCGGTTTTTTCGTCGAGACGTTACGCGACGACTATCTCCGGTCTGTCCAGACCGCGACACCCCTTGAATTCATAAAGTCCAAGGCTGAAGAATTTCTTGGTAGCACTTATCCCGGCAAAACCTACCAGGACCTGCTCAGCACTAAGACTGTTGTTCCCGATGTCCTCAAGATCCTTCCCTCCGGCCTCCAGTTTAAGGTGGTCACCGTAACCGGCGAATACACGGCACTTCCCCTTGAACTGAGACACCAGGTGAAGTTTACCGCCACTACCTCAACCGGCGAGGAGCTCTTCACCATAGCGCTTGATGCCCTGCGGATCTCCAACCAACGCTTGGCCCTCTCCTATGAACCGGAAACCGTCGAAGACCAGCAGATCATCGACAGCTATGGAGGTCTCGACAATACCCCGAGCTACCTCGTGCGGCTGCGGCCGGTGCTTAAGCTCAACGGCGAACGGCTAATCGTGGCCCGGGATGGCCTCCCCATGGGTGCGGAGTATGCCCTTGCCATCGATGTTATCACTCCCAACGGCACGGAACGGATCGGCAACTCGTATATCGTCGGCAACCTTGCGGTCATCGGCGTCGTCTCCCAGCAGGCCACCCAGGACACCAGCCTAATGGAAAACGACGACGCGGAAACCATCCTGTTCAAGGAGGCCAACAGCTACATCAGGCGCTGGAATCAGGCAGAGGATGAACTGGCAGCGCTGCTGAAACTGGTGGTCAGCCGGCCGCTGCCGGCTGTCGTCACTGTTGGCGGATTAATCGATGTCACCTGGCTTCTCGGTATTCCCCACGGCTTCGAGTGGAAGGGGGTCTTCATCGATGCAGCCCTGCGGGGGGTCGAGGCCGTCAGCCGGACCGGGCAGCCCGTGAGAGAAAAAACCTTTATGCACCTTTCCGCCCTTCAGGGCTCCGTCCTTGAGAACCGGATCTTCGAGGACGATTTCAAGGTGGACTCCATCTCCACTGCCAAGCTCCTGGCCCAGGCCAACGGCAGTGCCACCCAGCTTGTCACCATCAATACAACTAACATCGCCACCACACTTCTCTCTCTTCCCTTCGATGACGACATCAAGGCGGACATTACCAATGCCGTCAACCAAAACCTGGTCGTCACTATACCTCCAGCCGAGATGACTTATCTGGACTGGACCGGCATCGGCTACGTCAAGGAGAATCCGGTGACCGGCGAGTCGGGCTGGATGCTTTCCGGGATGGTTGCGGGGGGGATGACGGTATGGTCACCAGCTCAATGGGATAGTCAGGCAGACAAGGCCATGTCCGCCGCTCTCCGTAAACCCTACAGCGCTCAACCGAATACGAACCCCTTGGACGCCGCATCAATTGTCAAGATTCCTGTAACTGACAAGCAGTCGGGGGATGTTGGGCAACAGCTCAAGACACCCCTTCAAGTTAAGGTCCTTGATAAGTACCTTCGACCGGTGCTCGGTGCGTCGGTTACCTTTTCCGTCCGGGCAGGTGGGGGAACTCTGGGCGGCAAAGGGGAGGCAACTATAACGACCAAGACCGATAGAAACGGAATAGCTTCCGCAGCGCTCACCCTGGGCCAGAAAACCGCCGACAATCCCGTTTACCGATACACCGAAGGGAATACTTTCTCTGATCAGTGTGGCGGTAACGTCGTGGATGCGGTGCTAGACTCGGGAATAGCAATTACCACCCCCTTCATGGCTTACGGCGTGCCTGGGCCGATTGCTAACCTTCGGAAAACCCATGGTGACCAAGAAGTCGGGCAGATTCATTCTTTTGCCGGATTTGTTTCACTGTATGTCGAAGACAGTTACGGCAATCCGATCGCCAACCAGCCGGTCAGCTTCACGTTGGGGACACCTATCGACAACTCGCAATGCGCGTATGCAAATCGGGATGCCACACCGGCTGCGCTGGTGAAAGGCGGCGACCCATGTCTCAGTAACTCACCTACCACGGCTGATCTTAGTGCATGCAAAACTGCCGCGCAGGCAATTGACGTGATGTCCAGCAAAGATGGCGCCGCGGTTGAGGTCATCCTGGGGGGATCGCCTGAAACGTCCTACCCGATCAAGGCGCAAGCTAAGATGCAAACTGCAGCCGGCACAAAAACGCTGGAGACAACCTTTACCCTGACAACACAGCCTTTTGGCAACTGCGACGGTGTTACTGAGCCTTCATATCAGTTGACGACAACGTATGTTTACCGGGTCGATGCATTTGGCAACAACATTAACGCCGCCAGAAGCGGCTCTACAATCCCCCTGCAGGCGAGACTCTATACTCTCAAAGAAGGGAAAAAGACCATAGACGAGAAGGTGTGCGACCTGACTTGTCCGAAGATTGTCGGTGACCGCACCTATTCGGTCAGTACGAATTTCACCGCGTCATCCGCTCTCTTCGACGGGAAACCATCAACTTACCTGGGAGGGGGGATTTTTCAGCATGATTATGTTCTGAAGCCGGGGGTAAACACCATCAGGATTGACGGACATGCGGAGTTTGATATCCAGCGAACGAGCAATACGTGCAGCGGATGCAGCGGGGTGCTTAATCAGACACTAGCGCCCAATGCCTTTACCTCCATGCAGGTTTATGGCGTCGACATATCTGTCAAGCAGCCGCTTCAGGTCATGCTCACTCCCGATGGTTACTCCCGCAACAACCTGAAAGTTTCCTACACCATCGCCCCGGCGGAATACCAGGCTTTGAATGCTGGAATACTGCTCTACAAGAATAATGTTCAGATAGCCTATATCCCGACAGAAACCAAAGGAAGCGGTTTTGGGACCATAGCCAAAGGGTACCTGTTCGACGAGAATGCCACGTACCACGCACAGGTTGTCCTCAACTACGGTACCGGCGTCCAGATTGCGGGTGATCTGATACCGGTAACCATTGCCAAGGGGGCTCTTATTCCGGATTACAACCACAATCGCAAGATCGACCAGGAAGACATCGACCGTGCAATGAATAGTGATACGTATTACTTCTGGGTGAACGATGACGACGGAAATGGGGATACTGAGGGCACAGGAATACCGGGCACAGGCTCAAAAGTCGATCCCGATCACCTCGTTGTCGATGGGACAAGAGACCTGATCGACTTTTTCCCGGTTCATCTCGACATTCTTCGCTTAATCAACACTTACGATCCTGCGTCGTATCTCTATCGCCTACGCAACACAGACAGTGCGTTGAACTACGTTGTAACCGACTTGGGACCTACGAATTCGGGAGATTACCTGACCGGAAGCAATGGAACCATCGAACCGGCCAGGACATTGGCCACAGCTCCAACAATCTCAATCAGCAGCGTTTCAGCAAACATCCTGACCGCTTCGTATATCGCCCTAAGACCGGAAGTGCTTAATGCTGCAAAACTCGGTAAAGGGATAATCCTTGTTGAGGGTTACAAACCTACCCAGAATCCTTTAACGCTTGAAGTCTATGATAAGGATCTGAACAAGGTGTTTGAGACGAGCTTGAATCTCTCTATGGATGGGGTGGAGCAGATGTTCAGGCATAAGAATTTGATGAGGCAAATGTATCAGATTGAACAGCAGTTCCCGGGAATTATACCGCCAAGTGGCGTTTTGCCAGTAGCTGGACATTCTGTGCCGAATGAAGGAATGCCGGACCGACTGACCGCAAGTGATTTCAGTAATTCGCTCCATTTCTCCGGGTTCGATGCGGATAGCGATAATAAAGACTTTGTTCATGTGCATGGGTACAATGTTAATGGTCAGGACGCCCGTGGAGAACAGGCTGAAGTGTTCAAGCGACTCTATTGGTCAGGCTCCAGGGCACGTTTCTGGGGGATTACCTGGTTTGGTTATGATTCGCAAGATGACACAATAGCCGTACTTATCAGGCCGATCATCAGCAAGCGTTCAGGTAACTATCATGTCAATGTCAGACATGCTTTTAACGCCGGCAAGTTATTGAAGAATTTTGTTGTAGGTAAAGGACTTGGCAATGCAATTTTCTCGGCCCATAGTCTTGGGAATATGGTGGTTTCGACTGCAATACAACAGGGAATGCCGTACTACCGCTATCTGATGGCTAACCCGGCGGTGGCGGAAGAAGCGTATACTCCTGAAGAGGCTTATAGTGACCTGGATGCAAACAGTACCGGAAAAACAAGTTGGGGAACAAATACAAGACCTCTCATGTACCATCCTCTGTGGGCCTATCCCGGCGGAAATGAAAATGGAGAGAGGTATAAACCATTTCTTTGGGCTTCCGAATGGTACAAGCTGTTTAAGGCCGATCCTTCTGATGGCCGTCGAAAGCTAACATGGCGCAATCGTTTCAGTAAAGTACGTGATGATAGGAAGGCCTTTGTCTTTTTCACTCCGACGGACGAGGCATTCAGGCCCTATATGTATGACGCCACGGCCCCAGGTGCGGCGCAAACAGTGGAGAACTATCCCAAAAATCTCAACAACGTGCCGGGATTTGAGGATATTGTTGAGAATTTCTTGCAAAACACAAGTGATCCTAAGGCGTTAGGTATACATTCCTGGTCGCTTCAGGAGTTGTTTAAAGGGAGAGTTGATATGTTGGTAAAAGAGAGTTTTTTTGGTGGATGGGGTTTCAATTTTGATAATTATTTCAATTTTATAAATGAAGGCAGGATACAGGACGCCAACAATATTCCGTATATTGCTCTAATGCCCATGCCATTCTTTAAGAAAAATCCTGATAATTTATCCCTTTACGTCGATACACCCGTAACGCTGACGGATGCCAAGATTGAGGAGTTGCTAGCCAATGAGATTCCGGCGCTTACCTTCGCGGTTGGGCATCGAGGGATAGGTGCATTTGAAAAAATGGAGGTTAAGAGAAATTTTGATATTAGAGATAGATATCTCAAGAAACTGAACGCTGCATGGGTAAGGTCGACAGATAGATATATCTGGCTGCATAGTGATATTTTCAACGTATCGTACCCTTATGTTCGCCTGATGTACGACGATTGGGTCAAGGTGATGAATGGTGGGGAGCTACAATGAAAACACGCTATGTTATGGGCCTCTTGGTTGTTGCGTTCGTCGCTTGGATGTTGATTGCGCGATTTGTAAAAGT
>JAJZUQ010000031.1 GCA_021848385.1 Deltaproteobacteria bacterium | reverse complement strand
GGCGGTCGCCGTCACGCAGGTCTTGATGAAATCCCGGCGTGTCACCCCCGCGCACAACAGATCGGTATTTTTTTTCGTCATATTCCCCCCTCGTAATTACATAGTGTCCATCCGGAAACTCCGGATGTGACACTGTTGGTTTCCAATTCGGAAACGAGGGATTTTTCGTCCTGGCAAGGAAAACGAGGGATTGCGCGGAGGCGTACGTCGGTACGCCGCACAAGCAAACCCGATGGTTGACGCCACCAGGGCGGAAAAGAGCCGTTTCCGGATGGAAACTACATAACCGGTACGTATACGGCAACAGTCGTGCCAACTATTTGCACGCTTGCAGGGCCGTCTTGCAACTACATAACCAGCCGGAAACAGGAGATGTTTTTACGGCTTGCCAAGGACAGCAAAATTTTTCTACTCCCCGCACTTGATTCCTTTTGTCCTTCAATGTATCATTTTGACCATATCATCGGTGATGCGCGCGAAGGAGCCCCCATGACAGCAGCAACCATTCTGATCTGCGACGACGAAGCGGGTATCTGCCGGTACCTGCAGAAGATATTCGTGGCCCGCGGCTTCCGGGCCGAGACCTTCGGGGACGGCGGAAGCCTCATCAGGAGGCTGGAAGGGGGCGCGCCGGGTGACGCCGGCCTCCTCCTCCAGGATGTGCGGATGCCGGACATGGACGGCATTCAGGTGCTCAAAAGGGTGAAAGAGCTCCGTCCGGCCCTGCCGGTGGTGATAATGACCGCCTACGGCACCATCGACGCGGCGGTGGAGGCGATCAAGCTCGGCGCCTACGATTACGTAACCAAGCCGTTCCCCAAGGAGAAGATCCTCGGCGTCATCGACAACGCCCTGGAGCGGGAAATGCTCCGCCAGGAAAATCAGCTCCTCAAGGAAGAACTGAACCGCCCCGCCATACCGGAGCATATCGTCTTCACGAGCAAGAAATTCCGGGAGGTGTACGACCTCACCCTGCGGGTGGCGGCCAGTTCCGCAAATATCATGATTCTGGGGGAATCGGGGACCGGCAAGGAACTGATCGCCGGCACCGTTCACGACAACAGCTCCCGCAAGGGGCACCGCTTCCTCTCCCTGAACTGCGCAGCCCTCACCGACACCCTCCTGGAGAGCCAGCTCTTCGGCCACGTACGGGGGGCCTTCACCGGCGCCGTTACTGCTCAGAAGGGGCTTCTGGAGGAGGCCGACGGCGGCACCCTTTTCCTGGACGAAATCGGCGACATCAGCCCGGCGGTGCAGGCAAAACTCCTGCGGGTCATCCAGGAGCGGGAATTCATACCGGTGGGGGCCACGAAACCCAGGCACGTGGATATCCGCTTCGTGGCCGCCACCAACAAGGACCTGGAAAAGGAGGTTCGAGAAGGGCGCTTCAGGGAGGACCTCTACTACCGGCTCAACGTCATCACCATCAACCTTCCACCGCTCAGGGAGAGGAAGGAGGATGTCGAGCCGCTGGCCCTCCATTTCCTGAAAAAATATGCCCGGCGCATGCAGAAAGAGATCTCCGGCATCGGCGAGCACGCCCTGCAGCTCCTTTCGGAATACCAGTGGCCCGGCAACGTGCGGGAACTGGAAAACGTCATTGAGCGCGCCGTTATCCTTGCACGGGGGAACCTGATCACCGCCGACGTCCTGCCGGTCACGTCTGCCGCCATCCAGACCGCCGCCAGCCAGCCCCCGCCCCGCCTCGTCTCCCTGGAAACCATGGAACGGGAACATATTGAGCGGATCCTGGCGAGCACCGGCTTCCACAAGAGCAGGAGCGCCGAACTGCTCGGCATCTCCCGCAAGACCCTGGACCGGAAGATTGCCGAGTACGGGCTCACCTTCGCCCGCCCTGCCGGCTGGCAGGGGACGGGGGATGACCCCCTATGAAACGCTTCCGCTTCTCCATAAAGCGCAAGCTGACCGTCGCCACCCTTCTCCCCCTCTCCGTCGCCATCATCAGCTGCTGGCTGACCGGCATCATCGTCATGAACAGCCGGATAACCAGCCAGGCCCAACTGAAGGTGCACAACGATCTCAACTCGGCACGGGTGATCTACAACAACAAGCTCGGCCATATCCGGGACGTGGTGAAGTTTACCGCCAACGCCCCCTATACCGCGGTTGCCCTTACCAAAAATGATCTGACAGCCCTCAGCTCGCTTCTCGTCCCTCTCAGGAACGGGGAGGGTCTCGATATCCTCACCGTTGTGGACGCCAGCGGTACGGTCCTGTTCCGTGCCAGGAATCCGGGGATGCGGGGTGACGATAGTTCCCGCGACCCACTGGTGGCACGGGCACTCAAGGGTGAGGTGCTTACCGGGACCGTCGTCATTCCCCCTGCCGGCATGGTTGTGGAAGGGGAGGACCTGGCCCGGCAGGCCGCCATCAGGGCAATCCCAACCCCCCATTCGCGCCCGGTTGACACAGAAACGGAGAGATCCGGCATGATGCTGATGGCAGCCGCACCGATCCGGGACAGTGCGGGAAACGTGCTCGGGGCTCTCTACGGGGGGATACTCATCAACAACAACAACACCCTGGTTGACAGGATCAAGAGCACCGTCTACGAAGGGGACACGTTCAAGGGGCAGGACGTGGGGAGCGCCACCATCTTCCTGCGCGATCTGCGCATCGCCACTAACGTCCCTGCCAGCGGCGGGGGGCGGGCCATCGGCACCCGGATGTCGGAAGAGGTCTACAACCGGGTCATTCTCGGGGGGGAGAAGTGGTTTGGCCGCGCCTTCGTGGTCAACGAATGGGTCTTCTCCGCCTACGAACCGATCCTCTCGCTGGAAGGGGTCCCCATTGGCGCCCTCTACACCGGCATGATGGAGAAACCCTCAACCGCCACCAAGCTCAACATGAGCTTCATCTTCAGCGGCGTCCTCCTCCTCGGGACCCTTCTCGGTCTGGCAGTCTCCGGCTTCATCGCCTCCCGGCTGGCTCACCCCATCCGGGAACTGGAAACCATGGCCCGACGGGTCACCGCCGGCGAGCGGGACGTGCAACTCGCCGTAACCTCCGATGACGAGGTCGGCGACCTGACGGCAGAGTTCAACGAAATGACCCGGGCACTGGCCCAGCGGGAGGAAGAAATCGGCACCCTCAACCGGGACCTGGAGCACAAGGTACGTGAGCGAACCTCTCAACTGGAAGAGAAGAACCTCCTCCTCGTCAGGACCCAGGAAGAGCTGGTACGGGCCGCCAAGCTGGCGGACATCGGTATCCTTGCCTCGGGAGTGGCCCACGAGATCAACAACCCCCTCGCCATCATCCGCGGCAATACGGAGCTGCTGCAAATGGCCATTCCGGGGGAAGACCCTTCCCGCGAGGAGGTGGACACCATTGCCCAACAGGTGGAACGGATGGAGCGGATCGTCGGCGGCCTTCTCCAGTTTGCCCGCCAGGAGCAGAGACGCCTCGGGAGAGTAAATATCAACCGGGTCCTCGGAGATATCCTGCGCCAGATAGGGCACCAGGTACCGCTGGAGCGGGTCACGGTCCGCCGGGAACTGGCGACCGGCCTGCCGGAACTGCAGGGGGACGGGGACCAGCTGCGTCAGGTCTTCACCAACCTGATGCTCAATGCCATCCAGTCAATGGGTGAAGGAGGCACTCTCACCGTGGCAACGGCGCTCGCCGATGACGGCAGGGTGCGGGTGGAGGTGCGGGACACCGGCCGAGGTATCCCCCCTGCCGACCTGGAAAAGATCTTCAACCCCTTCTTCACCACCCGGCCCGAGGGGACCGGCCTGGGGCTGTCGGTCTCCTACGGCATCGTCAAGGAGCACCACGGGACTATCGAGGTGGATAGTCGGGTCGGCACCGGCACAACTTTCCGGGTCTTCCTCCCGGTAAGCCAGGAGAGCGCCCCACCGTAACGGACCCATTAGTGAACCGCCTGACCCCGCCTTTTTTCACACTATTACAAAATTTTTATCATCAGTAAAAAACAGGCCCGGCGCGCTTTTCCGGGCTTTTTTTATTGACCGGTGGCCATACATGCACTAAAATATAATCTTGTTCTATATTCGATAGAAAATTGTGCTCCGGCAATTACATGTAGATACCCTACCGTAGGGGCGGGGTGCCCCCGCCCCAGATTGGGCGAGGCAAGCCTCGCCCCTACCATTCATATGTTTAATCACCGGATCAATATCTGCGATGGGCACCCAGTGCCGACGTTAGGAAAAACTACTCCAAGGAGGATGGCATGCATCTGGTTGAACAGATCAAGGCAAAAGCGAAGAAGAGTTTACAGACGGTGGTTCTGCCGGAAAGTTACGACGAGCGGATGCTCTTTGCCGCCCAGCAGGTTACGGAACAGGGACTGGCGAAGGTCGTCATCCTCGGCAACCCCGAGGCGGTTCAGAGCGCCGCAAACGCCAAGGGGGTCAACCTTGCCGGGGTGGAGGTCCTGGAGCCGGCCAAATCCCCCAAACTCGCAGCCTACGCCGATGCCTTCGTGGAGCTGCGCAAGAGCAAGGGGATGACCCGGGAAGAAGCGGAGAAGACCCTCACCGCACCGGACAACCTCTACTACGCAGGAATGATGGTCCGGCAGGGAGACGCGGGGGGTGAAGTGGCCGGCGCCACCGGCACCACCGGCAACGTCCTCAAGGCCGCCTTCCAGACCGTAGGGACCGCCCCCGGCATCAAGACCGTCTCCTCCTTCTTCCTCATGATCACCAAGACCCCGAGCTTCGGCGAGAACGGCATCATCCTCTTTGCCGACTGCGCGGTCAATCCCAACCCGGACGCCCAGGCTCTGGCGGAGATCGCCGTGGCCACCGCCCGCAACTGCAAGTCCTTCCTCGACGTGCCGGCCCGGGTGGGGATGCTCTCTTTCTCTACCAAGGGGAGCGCCAGCCACGAAGACGTGGACAAGGTGCTGAAGGCGGTGGAGATCGCCAAGGGGATCGACTCGGCCCTCCAGATCGACGGAGAACTCCAGGCAGATGCCGCCCTCCTCCCGAAAGTGGGCGAGAAGAAAGCACCGGGGAGCCCGGTGGCAGGCAAGGCCAACGTCCTCATCTTCCCCGACCTGGATGCGGGCAACATCGCCTACAAGCTGGTGGAAAGGGTAGCCGGCGCCGAGGCGGTCGGCCCCATCATCCAGGGACTCGCCAAACCGGTCAACGACCTCTCCCGTGGCTGCTCCGTAGAAGATATCGTCAACGTCGTCGCCATCACGGCGGTCCAGGCGCAGGGGTAATACTTTTTCAAGTAGAGATGCAGGAAGAGCCGGCAGAGAAAGCTGCCGGCTCTTTGCGTTTGCGGGGCATCCCGCGCCATATCGACCTTGACACGTATTGCCGGAAGGATTACAACAGGTTCATAAAACAAGCCGGCGACTCATCGGGAAGGAAACAGAATTGAGTAAGATGCCCCAGAATTCAGGCGGTATTGGGGCTTCCCTATATTGGGCATAAATTCCTCATATAGGTAATATATGGCTCATATAGGGAAACCTACTAACAAGTAGTTAGATCATAAGAAGACAAAGATGAGCCAGACGAAAAAACAAACGATAAAGGCAATTCTCATCGGCATCATTGTGCTGCCATTAATCGGACTGTTGTATGATGCCTACAGCGGCTTTCATGTTTTGAGAACTTCGAAATCAATTTATGGCCTCATAGCCGGTCTCATGGTGACAGTCATGCTAGCCTTTGCCGGAGAGTATGTTGGGGAGCTTGTAGGCAAAAAGGATAAAGTTTCTGACCCACTCTACAAAAGAGTTTTCCATCTTATTATTCTCTTGTCGTCTGTAGGTGTCGTTGGATTCCTGTATTGGTTCATTTTCCACTATTTTGAAATACTGAAGATCTAACCACGTCCATGGACGCCGACCGCCCGAAAAGGCTGGGCGGGCGGGTCATGGCCGACCCCGTTGGATGAGAAATAAGAAAGAAAATTAAAGGCATTGAGATGTCATACAACATGCTCGACAACTACCCAATATTGAAATTCACTACAATGGCGATAGTTGCTGTTTGTACAGGTGTTTGGATCTCTGGAGACGTGCGAGCTCTCCGAGGTGCAAGCAGGATCAGGCGAGAAAAAGTAAAATTTGAGCCATGTTGGGCAACAAACGTCGAAATTTTTCTTGGGCCAGTGAAGTCAGTCACTCTAACCATTTCAGACGGGACAACACTGACATTCAGACCAATGGACAAACAACATGCGTTAGGACTTTTAGGCGTTACGAATACTACGCCTCTGAGTATAGCGAGAGATCCGAAGGGTGGTTCTGCTGCATTATTGAAGACACCTGAGACAGAAGTAATCGGACTCGCAAGAGTGGAATAGCAAGCATCCAACCAGCCCTTGGACGCCGACCGGGGCTGAGAACGCCCCGGAGCGGGTCAAGGGCGCGAGCCGTTATGTGAAAACAAAAAAAGACAATTTGACATGAGTGACATTTGTGTACATAATTATAGACACAAATGGAGGTAAATCATCATGAAATTTTTAAGTGTGCGTGACTTAAGGGGTAAATCAGCACAAATATGGAAAGATCTTCCGGAAGAGCGGGAAATGGTCATTACCAGCAATGGAAGGCCAATAGCGATTCTTGCGGCGATCAGCGAATCTAATCTCGAAGAATCTTTGAATGCTTTCCGCCAAGCGAGAGCTGTCGAGGCGGTTGCAGCACTTCAGCGGCGTTCAGCCGACCAGGGAATGAACAGGATAACAATGGATGAGATTGATGCTGAAATCCAAGCTGTTCGCAAAAAACACGCTTCGACGAGATGAATATCGTTCTCGACACTAATGTGCTTGTCGCCGGACTACTGACACCCTTCGGTCCTTGCGGGGAAATAGTCCGCATGGTTTCATCCGGTGAACTGACCCTTTCCCTTGATGCCCGCATACTGACTGAATATCAAGAAGTACTCGACCGCCCCAAGTTCAAATTTGACAAGGACAAGGTAGCAGCACTCCTTGATCATATTGAGCACCGTGGGATTACAGTTGCTTCCTCCCCCCTTCCCAAACCTCTCCCTGATATTGACGATGAGCCATTCCTGGAAGTCGCCTTGGCTGCACATGCGATATGCATAGTTACAGGGAATCAAGTGCATTTCCCAACGGAACTGTGTCAAGGAGTAATGGTTCTTTCTCCAAGTGATTTTCTGGTATTTTACAAAAAGCAGCACATAACAACGGCGTGACTCTGTCGCGGCAAAACAAAGCCGCGCAGGTCACGCCGAGAGACTTTTGTGCATACAATTAAGTCATGAAATCATCTGGGATTCCAAAAAGGCAACCGCAAACCCGAGAAACCATGACGGGGTAACCTTTAAAGAAGCCCAGCATGTTCTTCTTGATCCTTATGCTTTGACCCGCGAAGATAGTGACTCAAAAAATGAACAACGCTTTATAACGTTGGGTATGGGTGGCAAGAATCGAATTCTGATCGTTGTCTATACCTACAGAGACGAAACAATTCGGATCATTTCGGCCTGGGAGGCTAATGAACCGCAGCGGAGGCGCTATGAAAGCCAGTTCTGATAAAATGTACGATAAATACAAAGACTTTGATTTTACCGACGCAAAGGCTGTCGGTGAAACACCGCACCTTGCAAAATTGCAGGTGGAAGCAGGGGGTAAATCGAGAATTACCATGCGAGTTGATAACGACGTACTGGCAACATTCAAGGCACGGGCCGAGATGATTGGCGGCAACTACCAAACACTGATGAATGATGCCTTGAAGCAATTTGCCCAAGGATTGAGGCTATCCGACGTAGTACGCGAAGCTATCCACGAAACATGGGAAACATGCCTATCCACGCGCCCAACCGGGCGCGGCAAAAAAACCCGCGTCGGTTAGCTCTCCCCCGTTGGGCAAGAAATCCAGACACTAAATTCGAGACAAACATGACACAGATGAATGAGCATTCGGTGGTACAAACAAAGGCTTCGTGGCGGTCTCGCTGGCCGGCGTTAAGTGCGTTGCTGGCGCTTGGCGGCCTGTACGCGGCGTTGCCTTCCTCTTTGCTAATAGGCGGGTCGCGTTGGTTGCCTTTGGCCGTTATTTCCTTGCTTATCGTACCCGTTGTCATCACCTATTACAAAGGCGCTTACACGGCGAACCAAGTGCTGGGTTATATCTTGAATGGTGTGGTGACAACTTCCATGATAATTTCTTTGGCATTGCTGATCAGAGCTTTGCCCTCACATCAGGAAAAGCCGCAAGAGCTGTTGGTGTCTGCTGCTGCTCTCTGGCTATCCAATATTCTGGTTTTCGCCTCGTGGTACTGGCGGCTGGATGCCGGCGGGCCGCATAAACGAGCGCAACGGGCAGATCACTCAAGAGGCGCCTTTCTCTTTCCACAAATGACAATGCCGCCAGAAAGAAGACATGCCGCGGGTCTCCAGGATTGGTCACCGAACTTCATAGATTACCTCTTCCTCGCCTTTAATACGTCCACAGCCTTCTCCCCGACGGACGTTCCAGTTCTGTCGCGGTGGGCCAAAGTCCTGATGATGCTGCAATCTATCATATCCTTGCTGGTTATTGCCCTGCTTGCGGCACGGGCAGTTAACATCTTGTGATGCCACTACAAGAAAAGGGGGTAGCCCTTGATTGCCGGGCCAATCAACATAAAGCGATTAGGGAAATCGAAGCAGGCATGACAGAAATGGGCAGATGGCTGTTTTCCGTTTCGGCTGATCGTGCTACCATGGGATTTCAGACTGTAAGGAAAGGAGTGGAACATGCGTAAACTGCTGATCGTAATGGTTGTCTGTGCCTTTGAATGTGCGACGCTGGGCCTGTCCATGGCCGCTGACAACAATGATGCGATCCTCAAGAAGATCGATGCTCTCGAACAGCAACTGAAGGAACTGAAAGGGCAGCAGCAGGCGAGCAGTGAGAAAGAGTCCCACTGCATGCGGGCGTTCGGCAGGGAGAAGTTCTGCAAGTGCATCGCCGAAAACCTCCCCCGCGAGGTAGGCATCGAACAGTACGTGCATACCGTGATCACGCCGAAGGAGGGGCTCGGCTACGACGCTCTGACTCCGGAGCAAAAGAAAAGCGTGGACCAGACCCTGGCAACCAGGGACAAGTGTTCGGAGAAGGCGGGTGGGGGCTTTCTCTGGTAGGATAACCGTAAGGCTCTCAAAACGAAGAAGTTGTTACGTGAAGATTCTTATGTAACGTTCTGAAATGTTCGGTTCGTCACCAGGAAAGGCCATTGCATGATCCTATCGACGCTGCTCTACTTCCTGGGCGCATCCATCGCCCTGACACTGGCCCCCGGCCCGGACAATATTTTTGTCATAACCCAGGGAATTGCCCGGGGGAGAAAAGCGGCCATCGTCACCGCCCTCGGCATGTGCAGCGGTATCAGCATACATACAACCGCCGCTGCCTTCGGAATATCCGCGGTGTTCTATTCGTCGGCGGTCGCCTTCAATATCGTCAAGTACGCCGGCGCGGTCTACCTGCTCTACCTGGCCTGGAAAACAGTGAAAGAACGGTCTGCTATCAGACTCTCCATCGCCGATGACCGCCCCGCCGCAGCCCTCTTCAAGCGGGGGTTCATCATGAATGTCCTGAACCCCAAGGTAGCCATGTTCTTCCTGGCGTTCCTCCCCCAGTTCGTGTCCTCAGGAACCGGGCATGTCCCCCTCCAGATGCTGCTGCTGGGATTCATCTTCATGGTGCAGGCGGTGATTATTTTCACCCTGATCGGCTATTTCGCCGGAAGCATCGGCAGTTTCATCCTGGCCCGCCCCCGGATCGCCAGGTATTTCGACGGACTGACCGCTGGGGTCTTCGCGTCTCTGGGGGTACGACTCGCCCTGGCACAACGATGAACCGCATCGCCCCAACGTAAAAAGGCCGCCGGTAAACTAACCGGCGGCCTTTTTACGATATGTGTACCAATATTACTTCCTGACGAAATCCGCCCGGGAAAAGGAGTACTCGAACTGCATGTGGTCAGTGTAGGTACCGGCCAGGATGGCGGCCACATCCTCGGTAAAGACCAGTTCCTCGTCAGTGGGGATAACGTAAACCTTGATCGGCGAGTCGTCGGTAGTGATGAGGGTTTCCCGTTTGCGGGTCATTGCCGACTTGTTCCGCTCTTTGTCCAGCTTGATTCCCATGTGCTCGAGCCCTTCGATGGTCCGCTCCCGGATCGGCCACCCCATTTCGCCAACGCCGGCGGTGAAGATAACCGCATCGAGTCGACCAATGGCGGCCATGTAGGAGCCGATGTACTTGCGGAGCCGGTACGCCTCGATATCGAGGGCAAGCTGGCAGAGCTTGTCACCGTTATTGGCGTGTTCGATGACGTCACGACGGTCGGTGAACCGGCCGGTGATACCAAGCACCCCGCTTTTCTTGTTGAGGATGCTGTCAATCTCCTTGGCGGAGAGGTTTTCCTTCTGCATCATGAAAGAAGGGATTGCAGGGTCAATGTCACCGCAACGGGTCCCCATGACCGCACCTTCCAAAGGGGTAAGCCCCATGCTGGTATCGACCGAAATGCCGTTTTTGATGGCGCAATGGGAGACGCCGTTCCCGATGTGCATGGTGACGATGTTGCAGTCCTTGGGGGATTTGCCGAGGAGCACCGACGCCCGCTTTGAGACGTAGAGGTGGGACGTGCCATGGAAACCGTAACGGCGAACACCGTACTTCTCGTACCAGTCGTAGGGAAGCGGGTAGAGATAGGCATGCTCGGGCATGGTCTGATGGAATGCTGTATCGAAAATAGCTACGTGCGGCACATTGGGAAGAAGCGCCTGGGCGGCCTCTATCCCCGCGATGTTGGGAGGGTTGTGGAGCGGCGCAAGATGCTGCACGTCCTTGACAGCATCCAGCACCTTCTCGTCGATCATGACAGAGCAGGTGAACTTCTCCCCGCCATGCACGACACGGTGGCCGATGGCTGATATCTGGTTGATATCCTTCAGCACGCCGTGATCAGGGTCGGTCAGGGTACGGATGATAAGGTCAATGGCTATCTGGTGGTCAGGGCACTCTGACTCTTCGCGGTAGGTCTCGCGTCCCGGCACTTCGTGCATGATGAATGAGTCGCCGATAATGACCCGCTCCACCATCCCTTTGGCAATGACTTCCTTCTTTGCCCAGTCAAACAGCTGATACTTGACCGAGGAACTCCCGCAGTTGAGAGCCAGAATATCCATGTATTCCTCCTGAGCGTAAACTTAAACTCTGAAAATAAACTACCGCTATCAAATGTTTTTTTAGGTAGCGGTAAAAATTATCGGTAGAATATTTATCACAAATAAAACTGCTTTTTATATTACAGCAGAGTTGGCACCAATTCAAGATTTTTTCTGTTTTTTATCGCATTTAGCCGGCTACCTTTCTACTGGACATTTCCAATAGTGTATGATAGTTAAGAGTTTCCATCAATTAATTCTAAAATCCATGAAAAGGAGGTGAATACTTTGGCTCATACCATTAGCGACGAGTGCATTAACTGCGGTGCATGCGACGACTCCTGCCCGGTGAATGCCATCAGCGAAGCTGGTGACAAACGCAAGATCGATCCGGACACCTGCATCGACTGCGGCGCCTGTGTGGATACCTGCCCCACAAACGCCATCCACGCATAATCAGATTCAAAATGTCTCTTTTCAGCCGGCGTCCGGTTTCTGACCGACGCCGGCTGATTTTTTCAAGCAGCAGCCCCCCGTTTTCTACTCACCCCTCTCTGCAATCACCCTCTCAACCTGTTCCAATGAAACACCCTCCCCCCACAACGCTTCAGCTCCGTCGCCATCCCAGTAAAAAGGGCCGGCACAATAAATATGCCGGCCCGGGGGATCATTCCGTTCTGGAGGGAATCAGCCGATGCTACTTGCTGGCGACCGTCGAATTGACCACTTCCACACCGAATTCTCCGGCATTAAGAGGCAGGTCTTTGAACACCGCCATGAAGGGGATCGCCTTGCCCGGTTCGACCCCCAGATTGGCCAGGGATTGACCGAACTGATTGTTCATGGCCGCCTCTATCTTATCCATGGGAAAAGTTGTCAGCTGATCCTCTGCAAGGGTATTGCCGCAGTAGGCTGTACGTTGCATCAGCACCTCACCCTTGGGTCCGAACACGACAACCTTAACCTGGATAGAAGCCCGCATTTTCTTGGAGTTATTGACCGCTTCCCCGGTGATGACAAACAGTTCGCCTGCTTCCCTGTTTGTGACGAATTTTGCCGAGGAGTTGCGGATGGAAATTGCATTTGTGCCCTTGGTTTCCATGCCGAACCAGTCCGCCATGAAACCTAGTCCGAACCTCTCGAGTACGGACGGCCCCTCCTGATAGGTGTAAAACCCGATGCCACCTATGGCAACCACTAACAACACCGCAATGGCTATCAGCACAATCGAAACGATCGGCGACCCTCTGCGACGGGAGGCTATGGAGAGAGGAGGGAGTTCTTCATCATATGCCAAAGAACCTCCTTTTGCATTGAGAACACCCGCAGCACCGGCCGCAACAGCCGTTGCCGCAACGGGCATTTCCCAACTGGCCCCCTCTTTTTTCGGAGGAGCGGGGGGAGCCTTCTCGGCAAGCCCTCCGAAGTCAAGGTCACCAAAATCAAGCGGCTCCATTTCTGCCGCTTTCCGGGTAGCTCCGGCAGGTCCCCCCCCTTCCGGGATGTCCGACCCGAAACCGAAGAGCTGGTCCTCCGCAGGCGGAGTGGTAGCCCCGGCGCCCCCAGCCACACTGAAGTCATCGGAGAAATCATCGGTTAGCGCCGGCGGTAGCCTGTCAACAGCTACCCCCTGCTGCATTATGGGCTCTTGGCCAAAGTCTGCCGATGAAACTTCCCGGGGAAGCTCCGGAGTTGCCGGCTCTTCCTCGTAGCCGAAGCCAAAGGGTTCCCCGGCAATATCCGCCCCCCTGGCTTCACCTTCTGGGGCGGGGAGCGATCCGCTGCCGGACTCCGGCGCGGGCTCCTCGCTGGCAAACGAGAAATCGAAGCCGGGAGTCACTGCTGGTTCCGGTTCCGTCTGGTCAGGAGAAAATGCCTGTTCACCGGCGTTGAAATCAAAGTTACTGAAATCAAGGCTCGAACCTTCGGCGTCAGGCGTGGATACGCCGACAGCAGATTCGCCGGGCACTGCCGCCGTTTCCTCTGAAAAAGGCATTTCGCCGAAATCGAATTCGTCTGCAGCCACTTGCGGTGCCGCCGACACCGGCTTCTCTTCCGCCGCCTGCTGGTCGAATGCGACCTCGCCAAAATCATTAGACTCGCCGGCAGGAGGAGGGGAGACCTCAGCTTGTGGTGCTGGCGGTTCATCGGAAAAAGAAAACTCGTCGAAGCTCATGCCGGCTGAATCGTCTGTGGTCTCCGCCGGAGGGGACGCTTCCTTCGTGAAGGCTGACGATTCGAAGTTCAACGATTCTTCATCGGGAAAGCCGGCAGGCGGAGACGGGGCAGCATCAAACGGCAGCCCGGCAGCTGCTTCCGGACCGAGAGCCGCCACTGGCGGAGCACTCGGCTCTTCCAAGGGTTCTTCCCTCTTTACCAGGAAGATCTCCTTGCACTTGGAACAGCGGACTTTTACTCCGCCCGGCTTGATCTTGGCGTCATCCAGCTTGAACCTGGTATTACAGTGGTCACATTGGACAATCATTGCGTCCTCCACGGGGGAGAGTTAGGGAATATATTCATAGATGGCCGGGAGTTCCCGGTATCGCTCGTCCACATCAAGACCGTAGCCGACGAGGAATCTGTTCTCGCAGGAAATACCGACATAGTCGGGCGTTACGGGCACCTCGCGCCGCCCGCTTTTGTCGAGCAGGGTACAGACCTTGAGACTGCGCACCCCAAGGCCATTCAGATAGTCGAGAAGAAACGTAAGGGTCAGGCCGGTATCGACGATATCTTCCACTACCAGTACGTGCTTTCCGGCAATGGATCCATCCAGCCCTTTTGTTACGGTGACCGTCCCCGTCGACAAAGTTCCTTTGTAGCTTGTGAGTTTAATAAACTCCAACCGGAGCGGAATCCCTATCTGGCGGGCAAGGTCGGCCGCAAAGAGCAGCGCCCCCTTGAGCACGATAACCAGCACCAACTCTTCGCCGGCATAATCATGGGTTATGCGTTGAGCCAGCTTCCCGACCGATGCTGCAATCTGGTCGGAAGAATACACCAGTTGCAGTTCCGTACTCATGACGACCTCACAAACCCGCTTCAACCTTGAAATTGGCAGTTTTTTCTATAACAGAAAGGGGTACCCGTGTCAATTTATTCTGGCCTCGACTCACTCTTGTGCTATATAATTCGGAACGGCTCATCCTCATCGAAAGGAAACTTCCATGAAAACGCTCCATCTCATCACCGCTTGCATAATCTCAACCTGCTTCGCCGGCGCCGCCCTTGCCGCACCGGAGCTTGCAGTCGACCAACCTGTCCACGATTTCGGCACCGTGGTGCAGGGGAAAAAGGTCGACCATATCTTCAAATTCCGCAACAGAGGGGATGCCACTCTGAATGTGGCCCGCGTCAGGACTTCATGTGGATGTACTGCCGCCAACGTAACGAGCAAGGCACTACCTCCCGGAGGGAAGAGCGAGCTCAAGGTGACATTCGATTCAGGCGGGTTCGGTGGCAATATCAGCAAACTGATTTATATCGAAACAAATGACCCTCAGAAACCGGTTACCACCCTGACTCTCAAGGGGCATGTGGCAGAAGAAATCTCCGTGACCCCCCGCCAGCTCAATTTCGGTTCGGTAAAGACGAATGCGAGCAAAGAGATCGCGGTGACCGTCACAAATCAGGGGAGCAAAACCCTGAAGCTGACAGGAATAACATCGCCCCTTCCCCAGGTGAAGATAAAAACGGGCAAATCGAATCTTAAACCGGGAGAAACGACCACCTTCTCCGTGACCGTCACGCCACGGGCAAATGATCGGTTCCTGAGCGGCTACCTGACAATCACCACCGACAATCCTGCCCGCAAAGAAATAGTGATACCTTTGTACGGTTCGCTGGCACGCTAACGAGAATCACTTCGCCTTAAGTTCCTGATAGGCTCGCTCAAGATTCACCTCCAGGAACGTCTTGTACCCGGGAAGATGCTCATAGCCGGCAAGCCGAAAATCTTTCTTGAGTTGGGCAAGGGTTGCCCCCTTCTCCACGTAGCGAAGCACTTCCGTCGTGAAATCCCGATAAAACCGGGTAAATCGTTGGATACCCGCACTATCGGTAACCTTGCCAAGCCCCGGGACAACAGTTCTTGCCTCAAGTGATCCCAGAAACTCCAGGATGGTCGACCACTCGCGCAGATGGCCATCCCCCATGTACCCGACCACATCATTGTACACAAGGTCCGAGGTAAACAGAACCCCGGGACCGGGCAGGTAGATGAACACATCCCCCACACTGTGGCCGAACTCCGAGTTATTGAGAACAATGTTGACACCATTGCGCTGTAAGGTGAGCCCCTTGTCAAAGTAGATGACGGGATTGGGAAGTTCCCGGTACTCACTCTTCAGAGACTGCCAGGTCTGCCAGGACGTTATGAACTCAACATTTTTCGGAAAATCGAAATCTATATAATTGAACCCCTTGTGGTGATGAGTGAGAATGACGTAGCGAAGCGGCAGTGTGGTAAGTCGTGCAATTTCGGTCAGGAGCTCTGAGGTCCCCTCGGGAGAAAAATGGGCGCCAGCCAGAAGCACATCGCTCTTTGTTATGATGATCATGGCATTGCTGGCAGCCTTCCCCCCCGGGACGGCAATGGCCGCATAAACACCGTCAGCGACCTTCTCGACCTGGTAATTTGCTGCTGCTGACGGTCGACTCACGAGGAACAGTAGCGCACAGAGGATGAAAAAAGGAAATAACCGATGCATGGAAACTCCGGCAGTTTTTTACGATTGTAACAGAACTTTTTCCCAATTGACAGGACTATGGAGGTTCGGCGTGGGGGGAGCGAGGAAGATTAGACTTGAGATACAGCATTAAATAGTGTATAAAGGATAGTTCATGGGCGGTTAGCTCAGCTGGATAGAGTACAGGCCTCCGAAGCCTGGGGTCGTGGGTTCGAATCCCATGCCGCCCGCCATATCAACAAAGAGGGAGCGTTATGCTCCCTTTTTTTGTGCCTTGTCGCCTCCCCCCGCCGTGATAAACTATACACATGCCGACGGATGAGGAGGCAGATGTGGTGCGGCACTTCCTTGCAGACAACTCCCTGGGACAACTTCTTGACTGGCTCTCCCGGTTCGGAGCGCTTCACGGCCCGATCCGAACCGCCGAAGGAGTGGAGGTTTTCGGACCGGTTCAGGCGGAGGATGATCTGCTCCTCACCTGCCGGCGTACCCTCATCCCCCCCAAGAAATACCTTCTCCCTCCCCGCCAGGTAATCCTGAACTATACAGCCGCCGACGGATATACCCTCCCCGATGAAACAGCACCCCAGGTGATACTATTCGGCGTACATCCCTGCGACCTGCAGGGGATTGCCTACCTGGACCGCGTGTTCCTGGGAGACCGGCCCGACCGGCTCTATCGTCGTCACCGGGATGCGATCACGCTGGTCGGACTCTCCTGCGAACCGGACGAATTCTGCTTCTGCACCTCCCACGAAAACATTCCCCGGAATGCCGACCTGTTCCTCCAGCACGTGGAACATGGTTTTCTGGTAAGCACCGGCACGTCAAAGGGGGAAGGAATGATTGCCGGTCTCGAGCCTTTGTTGTCGGACCTCAATATCGCCCCTCAACCGTTATCAGAAAACCGGATGATGACCAGACTCAGGGAAGTGGCCAAAAACGGCGAAACGTTTCCCGACAGTCCTCTCTGGGAACATTTTGCCACACGCTGCCTTTCCTGCGGTGCCTGTTCGGTCTGCTGCCCGACCTGCTACTGCTTCGACGTCCTGGAAAATGGTGCGCTCGATGGGACGACGGCCGAGCGATTTCGGGAGTGGGATAACTGCCTGTTCCGGGCCCACGGCGAGGTAGCCGGCGGAACCAACTTCCGGCCTGACCGCAGGGAACGCTTTCATTACCGCTATCTCCACAAATACCTGGGGTTCGGCGCGCTGGCAGGAGAACCGGCCTGTGTCGGCTGCGGCCGCTGCCGGGTAGTTTGCCCGGTGGGCATCGACCTGACGGAGTTATTCACGGAGGGCGGCGATGCACGCCCCTGAATTCGACTCTGTCCCTGTTCCCGCCCGTATTCAGAGCATCCGGCAATTGACTGCCGACACCTCTTTGTTTCGGCTCAAGGTGGAAGAAAAACTCCCGTCAACCTTTTTACCGGGACAGTTCATCCAGCTGTCGGTACCGGCTGGCGGCGAGATCCCCATCTCTCCCGCTGACGTTCCGTCAGATGATGGGACCATGGAGCTCTGCATACGCCGCTTCGGTCATGTGACGTCCCTCCTTCTCCGGGCAAAAGAGGGAGACCGGCTCGGCATCCGCGGACCGTTCGGCAACGGGTTCCCTGTCGATGCGATGTCCGGGAAGGACGTCCTGCTCCTCGCGGGGGGACTCGGCATTGCGCCACTCCGCTCCCTCCTCTTCCATCTGCTGCGTCATCGATCCGACGTACGCTCCCTCACCCTCATGTACGGTGCACGGGAACCGGCTGTGATGCTTTTCAAAACCGAACTTCTGGACCTGGCCACCACCGGCTCACTACGGCTGCTATTGACCGTCGATTTCCTGACAGAGACCTGCCAGACAGAGCCGACATGCAATGTCGGCCTGCTTCCGACCCTGCTCAAAGGTGTGCAGTTGGAACCAGGCAATTCCTGCGCCGCCGTCTGCGGTCCACCGGCACTCTACCGCTGCACCATTGACGAACTCCTCCTGGCAGGTGTGGCTGAAGGAGACATCTATCTTTCCCTGGAACGACGGATGAAGTGCGGCGTCGGGCTCTGTTGCCATTGCGCAGTAGGACAACTTTTTTGCTGCTGCAATGGACCGGTCTTCCGTTACGGGGACATCAAAGACATTCCCGGTGCCCTATGACCAGACCAGCTCTTGCCATAGCAGGCCTGACCGCCTGTTTCGGGTGCCAGCTGACATTCCTCAACTGCGAAGCGGAGCTCCCGACCCTCGCCGAATGTTTCGATTTCACGTACTTCCCCATGGGCAACAGCAGGCACGACATCGGCGGAGAATTTTCAGCAGCCCTCGTCGAGGGTGCAGTCTCCACGCCAGACGACCTGGAAACCTTGATCAGGCTCAGGAGCCGGAGCCGTACCCTTATCGCATTCGGCACCTGCGCCCGTTGGGGAGGGGTTGCCGCCATGAATAACCATCTTTCCCGCGATGCAATGGCAGAATCCGTCTACGGCAAAGAGGCGGTCCTCACCGGAAGCTTCAACCCAGGACCGCTGGACCGTTTTGTCACGGTGGACTTCTCCATTACCGGCTGCCCGCCGGAAAAGAACGAGCTATTGGCAACCCTTGCGGCGCTTCTCCACGGTACCCTGCCGGTATTTCCCCAGTACCCGGTCTGCATCGAATGCCGCAACAGGGAATGTCTCTGCCTCCTTATGGAACGTGGAGAGCCGTGCCTTGGACCCATCACCCAGGCCGGCTGTAACGCACGCTGTCCGGCTGTCTCTATCAAATGCGAGGGATGCCGGGGGCCGGTAACGGAAGCAAACGTGGCTTCGGAACTTGAGATGCTCCAGGAGAAGGGGATATCACGGGAAGAACTGATACGCCGCATGCGGCGCTTTTATCCGGAGTGGGATTATGGGCAACGTGCTTGAGATAAAGCCGCTCAGCCGGGTCGAAGGGCATGGGACGGTACGGGTTTTCCTCGCCGGACGCCAGGTCGAATCGGTCCAGCTCAACCTCAGCGAATCGCCAAGGCTTTTTGAAGCACTCCTTGTAGGCAAGCCATATGATGAATTACCTGAGATAATCTGCCGGATCTGCTCCATATGCTCTTCGGTGCACCGGGTCACATCGCTGCAAGCCATCGAAAGCGCGCTCGGGGTAGGTATATCGGAAACGACTGGACTGTATCGGGAACTGATACTTGCAGGAGGACAGATCGAGAGCCACAGCCTGCACCTGTTCTGCCTTGTGCTCCCCGACTACTTAAACGCCACCGGCTTCGCTGACCTGGCGGCAAAAGCCCCCACAGAGCTCAAAGCCGGGCTCCGTATCAAGGCGGCAGGCAATCGCATTCAGGAGATTGTCGGAGGGAGGCTCATTCATCCTGCTAATCTGGTCACCGGCGGGATGGGAAAACATCCAACCCGCGACCAACTGAAGCTGCTCAGGGATGAATTACTGAAGGCACTCCCGGATGCGCAGAACGCCTGCGACCTGTTTGCCACGTTGACTACGCCTCTGCATCAGGCAGACTTCACACTACCCTGCTATATGGCGGTCCAGAATGAAGACCCGGGGGCATTGCCGACAAAACAGCTAGCCATGAGTAACGGTGAACACACAGATATCGCGCGATACAGGGAACTGCTTACAGAACGGGTTGTTCCCCACTCCAACGCCAAGCAAAGTCGAGCCGGAGACGTTATCGTAACAGTCGGCGCATTGTCCCGCCTGAACCTCGGTATCCAGCTTGAGTCGAGAAGTGCTCAGGCGTTTTTCGATGCACGCGCGCAACTGCTCGGTGCCCCCATGACTGCCAACAATCTGGCGCAGGGAGTCGAATTGATCCATTCCATCGAACGGGGGATTGCGCTTATCGATGCACTGCTGGACCTGTCTGCCTCCCATGAACTGCGGACACCATTCAAAGTCCACAGCGGGAGCGGGACAGCGGCACTGGAAGCCCCCCGAGGTGTATTGATACACAAGTACGAACTAGATGATGACGGTATATGTACCTCCGCCGACATTGTCACCCCTACAGCTATAAACCAGGCTGCCATGGAACGGGACCTCTATTCTCTGGCATCCTCCCTCACTGGAGCAGACGAGTCGGAACTGGCACGACAACTCGAAATTCTCGTGCGCGCCTACGACCCCTGTATCTCCTGCGCAGTTCACATCGTGAAAATTTAAATCTTGTACGTACTCACTGTTTCCGGTTGTCACTGTTTTATTCACATGCTACAACTCACCCATGCGACTTCCAGCCCCTCTCTTATCCGGACGGCTTATCAAACGCTACAAGCGCTTTCTTGCCGACGTGCAACTCGACACTGGTAAGATCGTCACCGCCCACTGTCCCAATTCCGGCAGCATGACCGGTTGCAATACACCGGGCAGTGAGGTCCTTCTTTCCTTGAGCGACAACCCGTCCCGAAAGCTCAAATACACTTGGGAACTGGTTTCCGTCCAGGGATATTGGGTCGGAATCAATACGGCCCGACCGAACAGTCTCGTGCGAGAGGCAATCGAATCAGGTATGGTTATAGAATTGCAAGGATATCCCGTCATTAGGCCGGAAGTCCCCTATGGGAAAAACAGCCGGATAGATCTCCTGTTGAGCGGTTCGGACGGTTACTGCTATGTGGAAGTGAAGAACGTAACACTGAAGGAGGGGGATAGCGCACTGTTCCCCGATGCAGTAACAACGCGGGGGCAGAAGCATCTGCGTGAGCTTATGGAGGTGGTTAGAAATGGGTCCAGAGGGGTAATCTTCTTCGTGGTGCAGCGGGGGGACTGCTTGTCGGTAAGCCCTGCAGACGTGATAGATCCAGAATATGGGCGTCTGCTACGTGAAGCGGTAAGGAAAGGGGTTGAAGCAGTCGCCTATCAGGCGCTTGTTACCCCGGAGAAAATCCTGCTCGTTCGGCCCCTGCCGATACTATTTTGACTCCGATGGCTAAATCAAATCGCTGAAATGCGTTGACACACACGAAAAAAGGCGAGGGTACCCTCGCCTTTTTTCGTCTCAAGTATTTTAAACAATTAATCTGCTTTTGCCTCGCAGTTTTCATCACCCTCGGTGACATTGGATTTAGGTGCGTCTTCCATAACAGGCGCAGCAATTGCAGCCTCTGCCGAGGGAACTGCAGCAGCAACGGCAGCAGCAGCCTTAGGAGCGGACTTCTTGTCAGGAGCTTTTTTAGCCGGTTTTGCATCACTCTTAACGTTGAGTTCCTCTTCAACCAGCTCGATAATGGAAAGAGGAGCATTATCGCCAGGGCGTATCCCCAGCTTGATGATGCGAGTGTATCCGCCAGAGCGCTCTTTATAGCGGGGAGCGATGGTAGCAAAAAGCTTGGTTACCACCTTCTTATCCCTGATATATGCTGCAGCCTGCCGCATAGCATGAAGATCACCCTTTTTGCCGAGGGTTATCATCTTCTCTGCGATGCTACGGAGTTCCTTTGCCTTGGCATCGGTAGTTGTAATTTTCTCATGGTCAAGGAAAGACGTCACCATGTTACGAAACATGGCTATTCTGTGGCTAGTTGTTCTCCCCAACCTTCTACCTGCATTATTGTGACGCATGACTACGGGTTCCTTTCTCTTTTAGCCTTGCGGATTATTCTTCCTCTTTACGGTCACCGCGGAGCCGACGCATTACTTCCGGATCAGGAAAATCGTCAAGTTTCATCCCGAGCGTCAGTCCCATGTCCGCAAGAATATCTTTTATTTCGTTGAGAGATTTGCGGCCGAAGTTCTGGGTCTTGAGCATTTCCGCCTCACTGCGCGAAACAAGCTCACCAATCAGCTTGATCCCTGCATTCTTGAGACAGTTTGCCGAACGTACCGATAACTCCAGTTCGTCGACAGAGCGATAAAGATTCTCGTTGAACTTCTCTCGCTCCTCCAGGGGTTCACCCTCTTCCGATGGCTCAGATTCTTCATCGAAATTGATAAATATGGTCAATTGTTCCTTAAGAATTTTGGCTGCATAAGCAACCGCATCATCAGGTTTAACGCTACCGTCGGTCCATATTTCCAGGGTCAGTTTGTCATAATCGGTTATCTGCCCGACGCGGGCATTGGCAACCGTGAAATTAACCTTTTGGATCGGAGTAAAGATAGAGTCTATCGGTATGGTCCCGACTGGTGACTTCTCGTCACGATTACGATCAGCAGGGACGTAACCGCGCCCCATTTTCACTACCATTTCCATTTCAAGGTTCGCGTCCTTTGAACAGGTAGCAATATGATGATCGGCGTTAAGCACCTCTATGTTGGAATCGGTGATTATATCGCCTGCGGTGATAATGCCTTCTCCCTTGTGGATAACTCTGATGGTACGGGGTTCCTGGCCATGCATCTTGAAGCGAACACTTTTGAGATTGAGGATAATATCTGTAACGTCTTCGGTAACGCCGGGAATAGCTGAGAATTCGTGAAGGACACCCTTTACTTTCACAGAGGTAATGGCAGCACCCTGCAGCGAGGAAAGAAGCACCCTGCGCAACGAGTTACCGAGTGTCGTACCGAACCCGCGCTCAAACGGTTCGGCATAAAATTTTCCATACGTATTTGTAAGCGATTCCGCTTCAACCTGCAGCTTCTTGGGTCTGATCAGGTCGCGCCAGTTTTTATACATTAGTGCCTCCCTGTCGGGTGTAGTTAGCCTTTACTTGGAATAGAGCTCGACAATCAACTGCTCCTGGATTGGCATGGTTATGTCTTCCCGCACCGGCAGGGACTTAACCATACCCTTGAAAGCATCCTTATCCAACTCAAGCCACTGCGGGACACCCCGCCTAACTACTCCTTCCAGGGATTCGATTATGGAAGAAACCTTACGACTCTTCTCACGTAACTCAAGGACATCTCCAACTTTTACCTGAATTGAAGGGATATTCACTTTCCGTCCATTAAGCGTAAAGTGGCCGTGACGCACAAGCTGACGTGCTTCAATCCTTGAGGTTGCAAAACCGGAGCGGTAAACTATGTTATCAAGTCTCCGCTCAAGAAGAGAGAGCAGATTCTCACCTGTTACACCCTTCATACGGTCTGCCTTTTCAAAATAAGAGCGGAACTGCTTTTCAAGAATTCCGTAAATGCGGCGGACTTTCTGCTTTTCGCGCAACTGGACACCGTAATTGGAAACCTTCGAACGCCCCTGGCCATGCTGACCCGGCGGGTAATTTCGTCTCTTGATGGCGCATTTGTCAGTATAACAGCGCTCGCCTTTCAGAAACAACTCCATGTTTTCCCTTCTGCACAAACGGCAGGAGGGTCCTGTATATCTAGCCAATGATGACCTCCTTAACTATGGTTAGCGTGCGATTAAACTCTTCTTCTTTTTGGCGGACGGCAACCGTTGTGGGGAATGGGGGTTACGTCGCGGATAAAACTTATGCTGAAGCCTGCGGCCTGAAGAGCTCTGAGTGCGGATTCTCTGCCTGAACCGGGGCCTTTAACGTAAACTTCCACACTCCGCATGCCGTGATCTTGAGCTTTTTTTGCGCAATCTTCAGCGGCCATTTGGGCAGCAAAGGGGGTGCTCTTCCGAGAACCCTTAAATCCTTTACTTCCTGCGGTAGACCATGCAACCACATTCCCGACAGGGTCGGTTATGGTAATAATGGTATTGTTAAAAGTGGCTTGAATATGCGCCACACCATTGGGAATATTCTTGCGTTCTTTCTTTTTCTTGACGACTTTTTTTGCAGGGCTAGCCATTATTCCTCCAGATTACTCGTTCTATTTCTTCTTGCCAGCGACCGTCCTGGCCGGCCCTTTTCTGGTTCTGGCATTCGTCTTTGTCCGCTGGCCGCGTACTGGCAGCCCTTTGCGATGGCGGAGTCCGCGGTAGCAACCGAGATCCATGAGACGTTTGATATTCATGGATATATCACGGCGCAGGTCTCCCTCTACCTTGACATTCTTGTCGATATTCTCTCTTATCCGTGCGACTTCAGCCTCGGTGAGATTATCTGTTCGGGTGTTCATGTCAACACCACAGTCCGTTAGGATTTTCTGAGCCATGGATCTGCCTATGCCATAAATGTAGGTTAAGGCGATCTCAATCCGTTTGTTTCTGGGTAGGTCTATGCCCGCGATACGTGCCAATGCCCGCTCCTCCTAAGTGTTATTGCTTTTTAACCCTGTCTCTGGGAATGCTTGGGAATGTCACAAATTACCCTGACGACTCCCTTGCGTTTGATGATTTTACATTTGTCACAAATCTTTTTTACCGATGCGCGTACCTTCATGTGTTATCCTTTCACCTCAACATATCCGCAAACAAAGCTAAAGTTTAGTCAAAATTTCAGGGCCGTTCTCAGTGATCGCCACTGTATGCTCAAAATGGGCTGACAGCCCACCGTCACAGGTTACCGCAGTCCAGCCATCCCTGAGCACCTTTACATCAGGGCCAAATTCGTTAATCATCGGTTCGATGGCCAAGACCATCCCGGGCTTAAGCTTGACGCCCCTTCCCGGCAAACCGAAATTGGGCACCTGCGGACTTTCATGAAGGTTTTTGCCAATCCCATGCCCGACAAAATCTCTAACGACAGAAAAACCACGGGACTCAACATAACTCTGAACTGCATGGGATACATCCGAAAGGCGGTTGCCTGGTTTGGCCTGGTCTATCGCTTCATACAGTGAGTTCTCAGTAGCCATCATGAGACGCTTTGCATTGTCGGAAACATCACCAACCGAAAGCGTCAGTGCAGCATCACCGTAATAGCCTCCACACACAACACCAAAATCGACGCTCAGTATATCACCATTCTTCAACGGGTGAGTGGTGGGCATCCCGTGAACTACCTGATCGTTAAGCGAGCAACAGAGTGAAAACGGATAACCACTGTACCCCTTGAATGCCGGAAGCGAACCGTGTTTTCTAGCTTCCTTCTCCGCCAGATTATTCAAGGCCATGCTTGTTACGCCGGGGTGAACTTCATGCTTAAGCAGTTGAAGAATCTCGGCAACAATCCTGCAAGGTATCCGCATCCTTTCAATCTCCTGTGGAGATTTAAGGATTATCATCGACAGTCACCCTCCAGAACACTCAGAATGGCACTTTGGATTTCATCGATCGAACCCGTTCCCTGTATACGCCTCAGGAGGTTCTCGTTGCCATAATAAGTGACAAGAGGAGCAGTCTGCTCATCATATACGGACAAACGTTTTGCCATTGTCGCTTCACTGTCATCATCACGCTGGTAGAGCTCGTTGCCGCACTCATCACACTTGCCTGCCGACTTTGGAGGGTCAAAAATAATGTGATAACCCCTACCACACCCCTTACATGTCCTGCGGCCGGTGACACGCTGCAACAACTCATCTCTATTTACTTCAATGGAAACGACATGTTCAATCGACTTCCCGCTTGTAACCAACATGTTTTTCAGGGCATCTGCCTGCGCAACCGTCCGGGGGAAACCATCCAAAATAAAACCGGCAGCACAATCGGCATGGGTCAGACGCTCTCCCACTATTCCGACTACAACCTCATCGGGGACAAGAGCACCACTATCCATGAAGGCCTTGGCCTTGACCCCCATCGGTGTCTGATCCTTGACTGCCCGGCGAAGGATGTCACCCGTTGAAATCTGTGGTATCTTGAATTTTTTAATTAATATATTTGCCTGGGTTCCCTTACCGGCGCCCGGAGGTCCCAACAAGATAATGTTCATGCCAATCTTTCCCCTGCTACCGTCTTCCCTTAATCTTTACACCCTTCATAAAACCCTCATAACTTCTCGTTATAAGGTGTGACTCTATCTGTGAGACAGTATCCATACCAACCCCAACTGCAATGAGCAGCGCCGTGCCACCAAAATAAAATGGAAGATTGAACTTACCAATCAATATAGATGGAAGCACACACACAAGGGATATATATATTGACCCGGCAAAAGTCAGCTTGGTCAACACCCGATCCAAATAATCGGACGTCTCCTTACCAGGACGTATGCCAGGGATGTACCCACCGTGCTTTTTGACATTCTCTGCAACATCAACAGGGTTAAAAGTTACAGCCGTATAGAAATAGCAGAAAAAAACTATGAATGCAACATAAAACATCTCATAGACAAACTTACCCGGACTCAGACTTTTTGCAGCATTCTGAACCCAAGGTATATTGATAAAATTACCTATGGTTGCAGGAAACATGATGATTGATGAAGCAAATATCGGGGGGATTACCCCTGCCATATTTACTTTGAGAGGCAAGTGTGACGTCTGTGCCCCGAATGTCTTAAGGCCAACCACACGCTTTGCGTAATGGATAGGTACGCGGCGTTGTCCGCGCTCCACAAATACAACCGCAGCTATGACCGCAAACATGAGTGCAGCCACCAGCAAAAGGGCAAAAAGAGAAAGCTGCCCCGACTTCAACAGGCGTACGCTATTAAATATTGCCACAGGGATTCGAGCTACTATGCCGGCAAATATTATGAGCGAAATCCCATTGCCGATCCCCTTCTCTGACATCTGCTCCCCGAGCCACATGATAAATGCAGTTCCGGCAGTAAGTGTCATTATAGTCATCAGTCGAAAACCCCATCCGGGACTGGGGACTACAAGTTCTCCAGCAGGGCCACGCATACTTTCTAGGCCGACAGCAATACCGGCAGCCTGGACAACACTAAGCACTATCGTGCCATAACGTGTATACTGGATGATCTTTTTCCGACCGGACTCACCCTCTTTTGATAGTTTTTCGATGGAGGGAACAACAACGGTAAGCAACTGGAATATAATCGAGGACGAAATATAGGGCATAATGCCGAGGGCAAATACCGTCAACTTTTCCAGCGCCCCCCCCGAAAACATATCAAACATGCCGAGAAGCGTTCCCTGTGCTTGTTTAAAGAAATGGGAAAGAGCCTGCCCGTCGATACCTGGTGTTGGTATATGGCACCCGACTCGATACACAGCCAACATGCCCAATGAAAACAGCACGCGCTTCTTTAACTCCGGGATTTTGAATATGTTCTGAAAGGCTCCGAGCAAGACTATATCTCCTCGACAGTACCGCCCGCAGCAAGAATCTTTTCCTTAGCAGCAGCGCTGAATTTGTGGGCTTTTACTGTAAGGGCCTTTGTAAGATCTCCTGTAGCCAGGACTTTAATCCCGTCACGTACACCGCTGATAATACCGCTTTTCAGAAGCGCTGTAGCATCAACGTTGCTGGCAGACTCAAATATATCCAACTGCCCGAGATTCACAATTGCATAGTCTTTACGTGTTAGAGGAGTAAACCCGCGCTTTGGCAGACGGCGATGCATAGGCATCTGACCGCCTTCGAAGCCGGCCTTAATGCTTCCGCCGCTCCTCGCCTTCTGACCTTTGTGTCCTTTGGTAGCAGTTTTGCCATGACCCGATCCAGGTCCACGGCCGATTCTTTTTCTATTTTTGCTTGCCCCGACTGCAGGCTTTATACTATTTAATTCCATTTTCACACCTCTAGGGAAATTACTCTGTTACAGTCACAAGGTGGGATACTTTGCGAATCATCCCTCTTATTTCAGGAGTATCTTTAAGAACAACAGATTTATTCAACTTATTGAGACCCATTCCGTTCAAAACGGCACGTTGGTCAGCTGGTTTACCTATGTGGCTTCTCACCAGAGTAATTGTAATCTCCTGCGACATATCACTTCTCCTTGCTGGATTTAAAACCGCTGCTACTCGGTCATGCCGCGACGGGCCATGATCTCCTCAGGACTGCGAAGAGATTTAAGTCCGGCAAAAGCAGCCTTCACCACATTATGCGGATTATTGGACCCAAGACACTTGGCAAGTATATTGTGAACACCAGCCGACTCAAAGACTGCACGGGCGGCACCGCCAGCAATAACGCCGGTACCTGCGGAGGCCGGCATCATGAGTACACGACCGGCACCAAAGTGCCCTACTATTTCGTAAGGGATGGTCTGTCCCTGAACAATCGGGACCTTGATCAGGTTCTTCTTCGCCTGCTCTACACCCTTACGAATAGCCTCCGGAACCTCATTGGCTTTGCCGAGACCATAACCGACACAACCATTACCATCTCCAACCACGACCAGCGCAGAGAAGCTGAAGCGACGGCCACCTTTCACAACCTTTGCAACACGACTGATATGCACTACTTTATCAGTTAAATTGATTTCGCTGGGATTGATCTTAAGCAATTAACGCCTCCTGTATGATATCCTTAAAAGGACAGCCCGTTCTCGCGTGCAGCCTCGGCAAGGGCCTTGACTCTTCCGTGGTAGAGAAACCCATTACGATCAAAAACTACCGCTTTGATGTCACTGGCCAGAGCACGTTTAGCAACCTCGGCACCAACCTTCCTGGCTGCCTCAATATTGCCCGTCGCCTTAAGATCAGCACCGACCTCTTTTACAAGGGTTGAGGCCGCTACCAACGTCCTGCCTGTCATATCATCGATAATCTGGGCATAGATATGGGTAGCACTCTTGAAAACGTTCAGGCGTGGTCGCTCGGTCGTGCCACGAATCTTCTTCCTTATTCTAGTTTGCCGTTTCAGGCGGGCAGCTTTTTTCTGTGCGAGAGAACTCACGGTACTTCTCCTTGGCTTAACTATTTTTTACCGGTCTTGCCGGCTTTTCTCAGGATAACTTCGTCGGCGTACCTGATCCCTTTTCCTTTATAAGGCTCAGGACCGCGGAAAGAACGAATCTTTGCAGCTGTCTGCCCAACCAACTCCTTGTCGATACCTTTGACAACAAGCTTGGTCATTTTATCCACTTCAACAGTTATACCTTTGGGCAGCTGAAAATTCACCGGATGAGAGTAACCGAGGCTAAGGTTAAGCACATCACCCTTGGCCTCTGCACGGTAACCGACCCCACTTATTTCAAGGGCAGTTTCGAACCCCTTTGTTACACCGACAACCATATTATCAACAAGAGTTCGAGTCAGGCCATGAGCCGAACGAGCTTTTATCCCGTCGTCATTTCTGTTCACGACAATCGTCTTGTCAGAAATCGTCAATGCCACGCCGTCCATAATTTTACGGGAAAGGAGGCCTTTGGGCCCCTCCACCTTAAGGACAGAGTTATCAAAAGATATTTTAACTCCCTGGGGGATCTCTATGGGAAGTTTACCAATTCTGGACATACTGAATGCTCCTTGTTCCGGGGTAAATTACCAGACTGTACAAATCAACTCGCCACCCACGCCAGCCTCACGTGCGGCTTTATCGGTAAGAATGCCTTTTGAAGTGGACAAAATGGCTATACCCATGCCGTTTTTAATGCTCGGGATGTCATCGCCTTTCACGTAGCGGCGCCCTCCCGGTTTGCTGACACGTTTAATTTCGTTGATAACCGAATCTTTTTCGTCAATATACTTCAAATAGACGCGCAGAACACCTTGTTTCTGGTCGGCGATCACTTTATAATTCTTGATAAATCCCTCTGAGCGAAGCACATTAGCCAAGCTCACCTTGAGGTTTGACGATGGGATATCCACCTTCTGCAGCTTCGCCATGCTGGCGTTCCTTATCCGTGTCAGCATATCGGCAATTGGATCAGTCATCGACATCGATTGTACTCCTCTATACAGTTTCTTAGCTGTTACCAGCTGGACTTAATAACGCCGGGTATCTGGCCATTGGAAGCTAGTTTCCGGAGACAGATCCTGCACATGTCAAATTTGCGATAGTACGCGCGCGGACGGCCACACAAAGGACAGCGGTTATATTCTCGCACCTTGAACTTGTTGCCTCTCTGCGCTTTTATTATCATCGATGTTTTCGCCACTTCTATCCTCCGAACCTGAATTAATACCTGAACGGCATGCCCATCAGTTTAAGCAGGGCTCTACCTTCTTCGTCACTTTTCGCTGTGGTTACAATAGAGATATTCATCCCTTTGATTTTATCAACCTTATCATAATCTATCTCAGGGAAAATCAGTTGCTCCTTGACCCCGAGAGAGTAGTTACCATTACCATCAAAACCTTTTGCCGACACGCCCTTGAAATCACGAACGCGAGGGAGAGCAACATTCAGAAGACGATCAAGGAACTCATACATCCGTTCTTTTCGAAGCGTAACCATACAACCGATCGGCATACCTTGACGCAACTTGAAGCTGGCGATTGATTTCTTGGCTTTCGTGATGACTGTTTTCTGCCCACTGATTGCCGACAATTCCTCTGCTGCAGAATCGAGAATCTTCACGTTCTGGATAGCTTCACCCAACCCCATGTTGACTACTATCTTCTCGATTTTCGGCACTTCCATGATGTTCTTGTAGTTGAAATCCTTCATCAACTGGGGAACCATCTCTTTATTATAAAGCTCTCTCAGCCTTGACATTTACCCCTCCAGACTATTTATCAAAAGACTCGCCGCACTTCACGCAAAGGCGGGTCTTTTTACCATCT
The DNA here is from genome assembly GCA_021848385.1 of Deltaproteobacteria bacterium. GTDB lineage: Bacteria > Desulfobacterota > Desulfuromonadia > Geobacterales > Geobacteraceae > Geomobilimonas. The sequence continues at coordinate 5,782 of JAJZUQ010000031.1, read as the reverse complement.
TCAAGAACAGTGGCCCTGGTCCGCACCGGTTTTTTGCATTTCTCACAATAAACCATTACATTGGAAATATGTACCGGAGCTTCTTTTTCAACGATTCCGCCAGGCTCATTACCGCGGGCACGTGTATGCCGTTTGACGATATTGAGACCTTCCACAATTACTCCATCCTTTTTGGAAAGGATCTGAATAATCTTGCCTGTTTTGTCCTTATCTTTACCAGTAACGACCATTACGGTGTCACCTTTTTTCACATGCAGATTCTTACCTAGCATCGTCTGTCTCCGCTTATTATTATAGTACTTCGGGGGCGAGAGAAATGATCTTCATGAACTTCTTCGCCCTCAACTCTCGCGCTACAGGCCCGAATATACGGGTACCAACCGGCTCGCGCTGGTTATTGATCACGACACCGGAATTGCTGTCAAAACGGATATAAGAACCGTCAGGGCGGCCGATCTCTTTAGCGGTCCTCACAACAACGACCTTGACCACATCACCTTTTTTCACTTTAGAGTTGGGAAGTGCCTCTTTTACCGACGCAACAATTATGTCGCCGATACTGGCATACTTGCGCTTGGATCCACCCAACACCTTAATGCAAAAGAGCTTTTTGGCCCCTGAATTATCCGCTACGTCGAGTATTGTCTGCATCTGAATCATAGATAACTCCTGCCTTACGCACTTTTATCGATTATCTGACGAACCTGCCAACGTTTATCTTTGCTTAACGGACGCATTTCGACTATGAGTACACGATCGCCGGTTTTGCAGCTGTTGTCCTTATCGTGTGCCTTATATTTAGCGGACCGCTTGATATATTTATTATAAACCGGATGTTTCACAAGACGATCGACCTTGACTACGACGGTCTTATCCATCTTGTCACTCACCACTACGCCCGTTTGGGTTTTTCTGCTGCCGCGCTCACTCATATCAGCCCCTCTAGCCTCTTTTTTCCTGAAGTAAAGTTTTTACACGCGCAACATCTTTTCTGATGTCAGAGAGTTTTGCGGTGTTTTCCAGACGGCCGGTATGAAGCTGGAACTTGAGATTGAACAGTTCCTTTTTCAATTCCTTCTCCTTTGTCTGGAGTTCTTCCTCATTCATAGTCTTAAGGTCATTAACCTTCATGGCCGTCCTTCCTCGAAATAAATTTTGTCGTGATAGGAAGTTTGTGGGCTGCCAACCGGAAAGCCTCGCGGGCTATTTCTTCGGTAACCCCTTCCATTTCGTAAAGTATATGTCCAGGCTTAATGACACAGACCCACGAATCGGGTGCACCTTTACCTTTGCCCATACGTGTTTCTGCGGGCTTCGAGGTCAATGGTTTGTCGGGGAAAATACGTATCCATATTTTGCCACCCCTTTTGATATAACGGGTCATTGCAATACGGGCGGCTTCGATCTGACGAGAGTCAAGCCAGCCGCAGGTAGTAGCCTGCAGACCAAACTCGCCGAATGCCAACGTTACACCACGTTGCGGTGTCCCGGTCATTCTCCCTTTCATCTGCTTTCTATGCTTAACACGTTTAGGCATTAACATTGCTGACTAACTCCTGTTTATTTTTGACCGGGAAGCACTTCACCCTTGAAAATGAGTACCTTGACGCCGATGATACCGTAGGTGGTCTTCGCCTCGGCAAAGCCATAGTCGATATCAGCCCGTAATGTATGAAGGGGAACACGGCCTTCGCGGTACCATTCGGTCCTGGACATCTCTGCACCACCCAGACGACCGGAGCAAGTAATCCGTATCCCTTTGGCGCCAAATTTGAGCGCAGAGGTCACGCTTTTTTTCATGGCACGACGGAAAGCAATCCGGCGCTCCAACTGGAGTGCCACGTTCTCTGCAACCAGTTGCGCATCCAGTTCAGGCTTACGCACCTCCTGAATATTGAGGAACACTTCCTTGTCGGTGAGTTTGGCCAGTTCCTTTTTCAGGGTTTCGACTTCAGACCCCTTCTTGCCGATAATAAGGCCTGGACGCGCGGTAAAGATGTTTATCTTTGCCTTATTGGCGGCACGCTCTATCTCGATTTTAGATACGCCGGAATGGTAGAGCCGCTTTTTGAGGAAAGCTCTCAGCTTAATATCCTCATGAAGCAGTTTGGCATAATCCGCCTCGGCATACCACTTGGAATCCCAAGTCTTTATGACTCCAAGTCTGAATCCTATTGGATTTACTTTCTGACCCAAAACTTCACCTCCACCTAAGTGTGCTTATACTTATTTATTTCTTGTCGGCCAGAACCACGGAAATATGGCTGGTCGGTTTTCTGATCTTGCTTGCCCTGCCCATTGCACGCGGCACGAAACGCTTCAACACCGCCCCGCCATCGACAAAAATCGTCTTCACAAACAGACGGTCAACATCGGGTGCACCCTTCTGCTCGGCATTTGCGACAGCAGAACTGAGAAGTTTCGCAACGAGCTTAGCCGAAGGCTGAGGGGAAAACTTGAGAATATTGAGAGCGTCCTGAATGCCCTTCCCGCGAACCATGTCAACAACAAGACGTGTTTTGCGAGGGGAAAGACGAGCTAATGACAACTTGGCGCTTGATTCCATTTATCTGCTCCTTTGCGGATTACTTCTTTTTCAGCTTGCTCTTCTTGTCGGCCGCATGGCCAAAGAAGGTCCTCGTGGGGGCAAACTCACCCATTTTATGACCAACCATGTTTTCCGTGACAAAAACCGGTATGAACTTCTTGCCATTATGGACGGCAAAAGTAAGCCCGATAAAGTCAGGAGTGATCGTAGAACGTCTCGACCATGTCTTGATGACCTTTTTAGACGAAGGGCTTTCAGTCTCTACTTTTTTTGCCAGGTGCCCATCAACAAACGGGCCTTTCTTAATAGATCTTGCCATCGTATAAATCCTCTGTACAGAGTGTTATTTGCTACGCTTCTTAACGATGAAGCGAGTCGACGTTTTATTGGTCCTAGTTTTGTAACCCTTGGTCGGGATACCCCAAGGTGTTACAGGATGGCGGCCACCAGATGTCCGGCCTTCACCACCACCGTGGGGATGGTCGACAGGGTTCATTGCTACACCGCGAACCTTGGGACGCTTGCCAAGCCAACGGGAACGCCCGGCCTTCCCTATTGAAACGTTCTCATGGTCGATATTGCCAACCTGACCGATAGTCGCCATGCACTCCTGAAGTACCATGCGTACCTCTCCGGAAGGGAGTTTTACCTGGGCATACTTCCCTTCTTTTGCCATGAGTTGCGCAAAGGTGCCGGCACTGCGAGCAAGCTGTGCTCCTTTACCGATCTTCAGTTCAATATTGTGAATGATCGTGCCGAGCGGGATCGCTTTAAGAGGCAGAGTATTGCCCGGTTTGATATCGGCTTCGGGACTAGAGATAACTGTATCGCCAACCTTCAAATCAAGCGGTGAAAGGATATAGCGCTTCTCGCCATCAGCATAAACCAGCAGTGCAATCCTGGCGCTCCGGTTCGGGTCATACTCAACTGAGGCAACGCGCGCAGGGATATTCAGCTTGTCGCGGCGAAAATCGATAATCCTGTACTTCTGTTTGTGTCCACCGCCTATATGGCGAGAAGTGATCCGCCCAAATGAGTTCCTGCCACCGGTCTTATTCTTATGCTCAAGCAAAGACCTTTCCGGTTTCGTGCAGGTGATCTCCTCAAAGGTGGAGCAAGTCTGGTGCCTACGACCAGCGGATGTCGGTTTGTAACTCTTGATAGCCATTATTTAAACTCCAGAGTAGATGGTCTAAACTTCGAAAAAATCCACATTGCTTCCCTCTTTGAGGGAGACGTAGGCCTTTTTCCAATTGGAACGCTTGCCAGTATGCTTGCCGACCCGTTTAACCTTACCGGCAACGTTGACGGTGTTCACATCGTCAACTTCTACCTTGAAGAGCTTTTCAACGGCCTGCTTAATCTCGATTTTATTGGCATTCCGGTCAACTTCCAAAGCGATAATATTACGAGAGTCCTTCTCTATCGTGCTTTTTTCAGTGACCAGCGGCTTTTTGATAACGTCATAAATGTTCATGACTGTAACGCTCCTTCAACCTTCCGCACTGCATCCTGAGTAAAGATGATGCTCTGGTATTTCATGATGTCAAAAATATTGAGGCTCTCAGATTTGAGGACTTTGACGTCCTTAATATTACGAGCCGAAAGTTCAAGATTGGGATTGGGCCCTTCTATAACAACAAGCGTCTTCTGAAGGTCAAAACCGTTTAAGACACCGACAAAGGACTTTGTCGATATCTGTTCAATTTTCAGTGCATCAAGAACAGTCAGCTTGTTTTCCTTGAACATGAGCGACAATGCCGAGCGAAGTGCCGCCCTGCGCGCCTTTTTGTTCATGTTGAGGCTGTAGGTCTTTGGTTGTGGGCCAAATGCAACACCACCACCAGGATAATGTGGTGCTCTGATGCATCCCTGCCGTGCTTGCCCTGTACCTTTTTGACGAAACGGTTTCTTGCCGCCACCGGAGACGGCAGAGCGGTTCTTTACGGCAACAGTCCCTGCCCGACGGTTCGCGAGCTGAATCTTCACCGCTTCGTGAATGAGATATTCCTTGACGTCACCATTGAAAACAACGTCGCTAAGATCCATCTCACCCACTTTATTTTTTTTGAGATCATAAACATCAATTGTTGCCATAATCTATCTCCAGATACTGCGCGTTATTTCGTGGCCTTGACACTGTCCCTGATGACGACGATGCCGTTGGTTGTACCGGGGATTGCCCCTTTTATCAGCAGCAGATTATCGGCAGAGTCCACACGGACAACCTGCAGTCTCTGTATCGTAACCCGCTCGTTCCCCATCTGGCCAGGCATTTTCTTATTTTTGAAAACACGTGACGGGGTAGCGGAACAGCCGATTGAACCGGGCGCACGGTGGAAACGGGAACCATGAGTAGAACGACCCCCCTTAAAGCCCCAACGTTTCATAACACCTTGATAGCCTTTGCCGATACTGACACCAGTCACATCGATCAGGTCACCTGCAGCAAAAAGTTCGGCTCTGATTTCATCACCGACATTGAACTCGTCAACATTTTCAAGACGAAGCTCACGTAGGTGAGTAAAAACCCCTTTGTCTGCTGCTTTGCAATGCCCAAGCTGAGCACGGTTTGCCTTTGCGGCCTCATGCGCGCCAAAACCGACCTGTATGGCATTATAGCCATCCTTTTCTGCGGTCTTCTTCTGGACAACAAAGCAGGGGCCAGCTTCAACGACAGTTACCGGAATACGACGACCGTCATCGACAAATATCTGGGTCATCCCAAGTTTTTTACCAATCAATCCTTTAATCATGGTTGACGATCCTATCCTTGTATTCTCAATTACAGCTTGATCTCGACATCGACGCCAGCCGAGAGGTCGAGTTTCATGAGCGCATCAACAGTTTGCTGAGTAGGCTCAAGTATGTCGATAAGCCGCTTGTGGGTTCTGATCTCGAACTGCTCCCGCGATTTCTTGTCAACATGAGGGCCACGAAGTACGCAGTACTTATTGATAACAGTCGGAAGGGGAATCGGACCTGCAACCCGTGCACCGGTCCTTTTTGCTGTATCGACAATTTCCCCTACAGAAAGATCGAGAAGTTTATGATCATATGCTTTGAGACGAATTCTAATTTTCTGACTTGGCATCGCGTCCTCTTATGTGTTCAATTATTCGATGATGGAGCTGACCACGCCGGCGCCGACAGTACGGCCACCTTCGCGGATTGCGAAACGAAGCCCTTCATCCATGGCGATCGGGGTGATCAGGTTTACCGTCACCGCTACGT
>JAJZUQ010000030.1 GCA_021848385.1 Deltaproteobacteria bacterium | reverse complement strand
AAACCAAAGGGGAGAGCAGGATCGGCACCAGCGTCTCGGGTGTCATCGGCGCATTGCTAACCCTGGCCGTTGCCTTTCTCGTCGGGTTGCTCCTCAAAAAGCGGCAACCGGCCGCCTGATGAACCTTTGAAGTGCCGCACATCATAGCAGGGAAGGGGGGGAGAGCGTTGCCTCTCCCCCGTTTTATGAGAGACCACCATGGCATCCATTGACGGGGCACTCCTCGATTTTAAAAGGCTTGACCGGTTGGCCACCGGGGATACGCCGATCCACCACCTCGACCCGCGGGCCAAAGTCCTGGCGACCCTCGTCTTTATCGTAACGGTGGTCTCGTTCGGGAAATACGAGGTGACCGCGCTCGTCCCCTTTTTCCTCTTCCCCGTGGTGATGATTGCGCTCGGGAATCTTCCGGTCTCTTACATCATCAAGAAGATAGCCCTTCTCTGCCCCTTTGCCCTGGTTGTGGGGATGTTCAACCCTATCTTCGACCGTGAGGTGCTGGTCCAGATCGGATCGCTCGGCATAACCGGCGGCTGGATCTCCTTTGCCTCCATCGTCATGCGTTCGATCCTTACGGTAGGTGCCGCGATAGTGCTCGTGGGGGTGACCGGCTTCCCCGGGGTATGTCTGGCCCTCGAACGGATCGGGATGCCGCGGGTCTTTGCCGTGCAGCTCCTCTTTCTCTACCGCTACATCTTCGTCCTCACCGATGAGGGGTCACGGATGGAGCGGGCGCGGAAACTCCGCGCATTCGGGAAAAAGATGGAACCGGGGATCTTCAGCTCCCTCGTGGGGCACCTTCTGCTTCGTACCTGGCAACGGGCCGAGCGGATCCACATGGCCATGCTGGCGCGGGGGTTCACCGGCGAGTTCCACACGCGGCAAAATATGCGTTTCGGCGGCAAGGAAATGCTCTTCCTCTTTGGCTGGTCAACACTCTTCATCATCATGCGGTTCCTGAACCTGTCGCAACTCGTGGGATCGCTCGTTACGGGAATATTGCCATGAGCCATCATATCGTTGAAGTCAGGAATCTTCGCCACGTCTATCCCGACGGCACTATTGCCCTGCGGGACATTTCCTTCCGCATTACCCATGGTGAGTCGGTGGCGATCATCGGTGCCAACGGCGCGGGGAAATCGACGCTTTTGCTCCATCTGAACGGCTTTCTCTCCCCCACGGCGGGGGAGATCCGCATCGGCGACTATCCTCTGACCAAGGCCACCCTTCCAGATATCCGGCGGACGGTGGGGATGGTGTTCCAGGATCCGGACGATCAGCTCTTCATGCCGACGGTCTATGACGATGTTGCCTTCGGCCCGCTCAACCTGGGGTTCCCTGGAACGGAGGTGGAACAGCGGGTAAAAGATGCCCTCGAAAAGGTGGGTGCCGGGCACCTGCAGGACAAACCCCCCTACAACCTCTCGGGTGGGGAGAAGAAGCGGGTGGCTATCGCCACGGTGCTCTCCATGTCCCCCGACATCCTTGTCATGGACGAGCCGACGGACGGACTGGATCCCTACGCCCGGCGCCGGCTCATGTCACTTCTCAGGGATTTCAGCCATACGAAGATATTCACCAGCCATGACCTGGATATGGTGCTTGAACTCTGCAGCCGGGTCATCATCCTCCACGAAGGCGAGGTCAAGGCAGACGGCCCTGCCCTGGAGATTTTCCGCAATGAAGAACTTCTTGCCCGATGCCGGCTGGAGAAGCCCTTGTCCATGCAGGGATGCCCGGTCTGCGGAGGTAAGGGGTGAGCGTAGCGAAGCAGGGGGGTACAGATTTTGAGGTTTTTGTCTTTTTGCAAGAGACTCTGATTACCTGAACATTTTTTAGGAAATTGCCCATGCACAAATTGCTTCTTCCCCTTCTCTACTTCACCCTTCTCACCCCTCCCTTTACCTGTCACGCTGAAGCCCCCCCCGCGGCTCAGCCGGCACAGGTTTCCGCCGAGCAGTCCACCTGTCGGGAACTGGCCGAACTTGGAAAGAAATACGAGGCAGACCGCAGGCTTCCCGCCGAGGTCGTTGTCAAGGGGAAACCATGCCCTAAGGGGGAACAGGCCCAGTGTCTTCTTTCTATCCTGCAAAAGGTCGTTGTCAAGTGCGACAAGGAGGGGAAGGACGCGGTGCCTCGGGAGGACCTGGACCGGATCGCCGTACTGCATGAAGCGCTGAAGGACGAGCTGCCCCAGCAGGAAGGGTACGTCACCCTGCGTGAGTCAGTCGAGAAGATGCTTGCCAAGCCCGAGGAGCCGCAGTTCGAGTACAAGGTGGGGGTTAACGGCTTCCTGCGGGGGGAGGGGGCGGGAAACTTCCGGTTTCCTGACTTCAGTTCCTCCCCCGGTCACAGCGAGGGACGTTTCCTCTACCGGGTGAAGCCTTACGTCTACTGGCATCCGAACGACTGGCTCGATATCCATGCCGAGGGGCAGGGATATGGCTACACAGGAGGGAACCAGGAATTCGGCCGGTATTCCCTTTATCAGGGGTTTGTGGAGACGCATTGTCCCAAGTTCGACCAAGTATCCCTGAGGGCGGGGCGCCAGGAGTTCGTCTATGGCAGTGCCTTCATCCTGGGCGCGGACGCGTTCCTGGACGGTCTTACCTTCGATGCGCTCAGGCTGCGGATGAGGCCGGCGGAGAGCCTCACAGTGGATTTCCTCGGGGGATGGCATGCATCCCCCTTTGCGAACGGCGTAAAGGGGGACCTGGAAGGGGGATACCTAACCTGGACCTTCTCCGAGGGGAACACCATCGAGGGGTATGGGATCCGCGATACGGGTTCCACGGAGCACCATGCAGGAGAGTACCGGAACAGCTGGGGGGTGAGGGGGACGGCGAAGGCCGGCGCGATGTCGCTTGAAGTCGAACCGGTCTACCAGACGGGGCGTCTTTTCAATGTGAACTCCGGCGACAATCAAAGCATCGACGCCTACGGCGGGCACGTTGATATGGCCGTGGACGGTTCGCTGGCGGGGTATCACAACCGGTTTTTCGCCAGCTATGCCCTCGGTTCCGGCGACAGCCAGGCCCCCCTCGGCATTTCGTCCCGCAGGGAGTTCCGCAACCAGGACAACGACACATCGCTGTTCGGCGACATGAAGGTCATCGGCGGCTTCAGCCAAGATGTGAACGGCCACCACGCCAGCGGCATGCAGATCTACACCCTTGGCTGGGGGATGGATGTCACCAAGGAACTGAACTTTTCCGCCACCGGCCGCTACTTCCACGCTCGTTACGTGGAACCGGGCTTTAGCCGCAGCATCGGCCTTGAGACCGACTTCACCCTGACCTGCGCATTTTCCGACAACCTGTCGCTTGTCGCCGGTTACGACCACTTCTTCACCGGCGGCTTTTTCCCCGACGCCACCGGAAGTGGCAGGGACATCGATTACGGCTACCTCATGCTCCAGTTCGACCTGTCCCATGCCAAGCCGAAAGTGCGAATGGCCAGGAAGTAACCATCGATTGGTTTCTGGTGGTTATGGGCGCCACCTTTCCCGTGACAAACCGGCCGGATTCGGCTAATCTGGTACCATTATTCACCCGTGAAGGAGATAGAAAGATGAAGAAAATCGCTACACTGTTGACGGTTCTTGCTCTGACGGCGATTGCCACAGCCGCCCTTGCCGCGGGGAAGACGACTCTCCCCAAGGGGTACGCAAAGTGGGAGAAGAGCAAGCAGCAGATCGTCACCGACAAGAACTCCCTGTTCCATGGCATCCATTACACCTACGTGGACAAGAAGGCCTTCCCGGTCTACAGGTCGGGTGGTACCTACCCGGAGGGGAGCCAGTTCGTGATCGAGTACTTCGCTATCAAGGATGTGGGGGGGAAGCCGACTGCCGGGAAGAAGAGCATGGTTGTTCTCATGCGCAAGGACAAGAAGCAAAAGGCGACCGGCGGCTGGCTCTTTGCCGGCTTCAACGCCGACGGCAGGCTTTCCGGGGTGGACCCGGTGAAGAACTGCTACGAGTGCCACCTGAAGATGGCAAAAACTACGGATCTGGTGATCTCGAAGTTCGCAGAGTTCAAGTAGGGACAGATTCTCTTTTCCGTGAAAAAAACAGGCCCCGTTTCTTTGCGGGGCCTGTTCTGATGGATGGTGGGTTGTGGTACTATCGTCAGATATTTGCTCAGGCTTTCCCCTCACGGCCTCCCGGCTTCACCCCGGGGCCCGCCACCGGCAGGCGGATGGTTGCGGTCGTCCCGCTGCCGGGCTCCGACTGGAACTCCAAGGTGCCACCGTGTTCCCTGATGATGGAGTCCGAAATGTACAGTCCCAGGCCGGTGCCCCCTTCGTCCGACTTGGTCGTGAAAAATGCTTCCTTGAGCTGCTCCAGTTCCCCCGGGGCCATTCCTTTTCCCTCATCCCGCACCGTTATCACCACCTGTCCGGCCGAATCATCCAACCCGCTCGTCACCCACACCCCCCGTGTCTTGTCCGGCAGTGACTGGAGCGCATTCATGATGAGGTTGATGACGACCTGTTCGAGCTGTTGTCCCCTTCCCATCAAGGGGGGGACCTCAGGCTGCAGTTCCAGTTGGAAATGGTCGGTATGTTTGTGGATATGGTGCCAGAGGATGGAGGTGGCAGCCTGAATTATCCGGTTGATTTCTACGGGTCTCTGGCGTTTGCTCTTTTCAGTCTTGACGAATTCCCTCATGTTGTTGACAATCTCGGTGATCCTGCGGGAGCCGTCGATAATGCCGTTGAAAAGCCGTGGCACCAGGGTCTCGATTTCAGCGGAAGGGAGTCCCCCCAGAGAGAATTCGCCATGCTCCCGCCGGTATTCGAGCAGGATGGGGGTGGCATCCCGCCACGATTGGGCCAGCATGGTGGCATTGGCGGAGATGTACGTATTCGGGTTGTTGATTTCGTGGGCGACACTGGAAACGAGCAGTCCGAGCGATGCCATCTTGTCGGCATGAATCAGCTTTGCCTGGCTTGCCTGGATTTCTTCAATGAGGCGGACTTTTTCGGTCATGTCCCTCATGGAGCAGTAGACGATGCACTCATTTTCAAGGGTGAGGATTTTCCCCCGCAGGGAAACGGTTATCTCGCCTTTGTTTTTGCTGAAACTCGTGGCCCGTTCGATCTGGAATACCGGCGCGGAATCGCTGATGGCGCCCGACTCGACAAATGCCTGGAAATCTTCGGCGAGGATGACCGACTGAATCGTCTGGCCGATGATGTCCTGTCTTGTCAACCCCAGGAGTTCCAGGGCCATCGGATTGACGTCTATCACCTCGAAGTTTTCCGGTCTGAAAAGGAAAAGGGCGTCATCGTTCTGTTCGAAAAGCTGTCGTAACCGTGCCTCGCTTTCCCTGAGAGCTTGACGGACCTGGTCCTGGTCATCCCGTCTCCGCCTGAGATAGACTGATCCCGCCCCAAGGGAGACCAGGCCCAGGCACCATATGCCTACGTGAAGCTGCAGTTCTGCCTGCTGGTGCGGTTGAACGATGAACTCATAATTCCGGTAGAGGGGGTCTTTTTCATGACTGGCCCGCGTAGTGGTCCACGTCAGATCTTCAATCGTCTGGCGGATGTTGTTCATGTTCCAGAAGAACGATACAGCAACAAGAACTGTCCACGCAGCCGCCAGCGCAACGATCCAGATACGGGTTGGATTTTTTATGATGTCCGAAATTTCTTTCATGGTTCACTCCGCGGAAAGGCTAGCAAGCCGCACGTTGCTTGATGGGGAGTTTCGGTGGTAATGCTCGGTACAACGGCCATGCATGACATTTCCCTTTGACGAAAGTCGGTGCTGTTATGATGTCATTTAGCGCCATTAATTTACACAATATCAGAGGAACTTCATAATGGAAATGAAAAATTCTTCACCGACTATCGTGCTGGTGGATGATGAGCCGGAGATCCTGTTCAGCTCCACCGTCATGCTGCGGCAGGCGGGGCTGCACAATGTCCATGCTATCGAGGACAGTCGCAGGGTCCTCCCCTTTCTTGCGGAAAAAGAAGCCGGGGTGGTCGTGCTCGACCTGCAGATGCCCTATCTTTCCGGCAGGGAACTGCTTGCGGATATTGCCGACAATTATCCCCATATGCCGGTCATCATCATGACCGCCGCCAACGAACTGGACACGGCCGTCGAATGCATGAAAATGGGCGCCTTCGACTATCTGTTGAAACCGATAGAAAACAGCCGGTTTGTCGCCTGTGTCAGGAAGGGACTGGAAATAAATTCCCTTCGTCGCGAGATATCTTCCCTGCGGGATTACCTGGTTTCGGGGAAACTGCATGACGAAGCCGCCTTTGCTGCCATCAATACGCAAAGCTCCAGAATGAAGGCGATCTTCGGCTACATGGAGGGGATCGCCCCTTCTGACCAGCCGGTTCTCATTACCGGTGAAACCGGGGTGGGGAAGGAACTGATAGCCCGGGCACTCCATGGCCTGAGCCGGCGCACGGGTGAGTGGGTCGCGGTAAACGGGGCGGGGCTTGACGACCAGATGTTTTCCGACACCCTCTTCGGGCACCGGAAGGGGGCGTTTACCGGCGCCGACCAGACACGGGAAGGGATGGTCGCCCATGCGGCAGGAGGCACCCTGTTCCTTGACGAGGTAGGCGACCTGACTCCCGCATCCCAGGTGAAACTCCTCCGGTTGCTGGAAGGGGAGTATCATCCCCTTGGCTCCGACGTTGCCGTCCAGAGCAGTGCCCGGATAATCGTAGCCACGAACAACGACCTGCCCAGCCTTGTTGCAGCGGGGACATTCAGAAAAGATCTCTATTACCGCCTCCGTGCCCACCATGTGCATATCCCCCCGTTGCGGGAACGGGCCGAGGATATTCCGCTCCTTCTTGAATGTTTCCTTGAGGCAGCTGCCACCTCACTGCAGAAAAAGAAGCCGGCCTACCCCCCCGAACTGCTCAGCTATCTGCGCGCCCACTCGTTTCCGGGGAATGTGCGCGAGCTGCGTGCCATGGTTTACGATGCCATGGCACGTCACCAGGGGGGAGTGCTGTCAACCTCGTCCTTCCGGGAGGTTATCGGCAAAGAGGTTTCGACGCCGGAGATGGCTTCTCCCCAGCCCTGCTCAGTCGAGCAGTGGATGCATGTGACGGGGCGGTTTCCCACCCTGACCGAAATGGAGGAATTCCTTATTGCCGAGGCCCTCAGGTTGTCCGATGGCAACCAGGGGGTGGCTGCATCCCGCCTTGGGCTGTCCCGCCAGGCATTGAACAAGAGGCTCAGCAGGAAATAATAATTCCGCTTTGCAGTCAGGATGACTCTGAAACCACGGCCTTGGTGCCGGACAAACCCGGCACGGATTGGGCGACCACCGGGGTCGCCCCTACGCGTAAATGTCATCTTGAATGTAAATGCGGATAAACAGGCGTTCGGAAGGTGTGTTCCCCTCGACATGGCAGAACCGCCCCGAAGAACCGGTCTCCGTTGAAAGGGGTGCGACATTTGTTGCACAATCCTTTTTGTCGCTTAAACTGTAATCCGCTGACTTTATGAGGCATTTTGTCGGCATCAATGATATCCCGTCAACATTCGTCGTACCCCCTCCTCCATGCAAAATCTCTCCTCTCATGCAACAAACTATCGATATTGCTAACGTATTAGTTGCGGTGAAAGCTTGGGCATGCTTAGTGCTCTTATCCCTCTGTCAATGAAGATGGGGGGGCAGGGGAAGAGTCCGTTCATTGCGGTAACGAGGGGAGGATGTCATGTTAGAGAGAATAATGGTGGTCGATGATTCGGCTCTCATTCACCAGATGTACCGGCTTGTCATGAATGTCTACAAGTGTGAAATCGTCGATGCCATGGATGGCCGGGAGGCTCTGGATATCCTGGCGAACCGGCAAGACATCCAGCTCATCCTGCTCGACATCAACATGCCGGTAATGAACGGTCTTCGGTTCATGGAAAAGGCCGCTTCCCTCGGCATAACCCGCACGATCCCGATAATTATCATCAGCACCGAAGGGAAAGAGGAGGACACGGTGAAGGGGCTGGCGCTGGGGGCCAGGGGATACCTGAAGAAGCCGTTCCAGCCTGCCGATCTCCATGCACTTATCGGCAAGATCATGGCGGTCGGTGGTGCGCCGGCGAAGGGAGGATATGCCTCCTCCCCTGCCGTAGCTGGATTTTGAGCGGAAGCGTTGATCGGGCTGGCGGTGGCAATGCCACAGGATGAATTCATGTGGCATCGGGATGCCGCGGTAGAGGGAGGCACGGAATGCCGGAGATGAGCATAGGCAAAAAATCGCACATAGCGGGGCCATGGCCCGCGAGGGGAATCGAATCGCTCCTTCTGTTCATCAGCAATGCCGACCCGTTGTTCAGGCCGAATGCAGTTGCACTTGTCCTCCACAGGGGGATTGAGCGCGTCGCTCCGGTTCTTGAGAGGGCAGTCCGAAACGATGCCGATGCCGACCTCCGGAATGCCGCCATGGAGGTGCTGGTGGCCTTTGGTGAGGCGGCGGTACCGAGGCTTGTTGCGCTGCTCGGGGATGCAAATGAGGAAGTGCGGAATTTCTGTACGGTCATGCTCGGTGATATCGGTAGTCGTACGGCGGTCGATCCCCTGATTTCAGCGCTACGGGACCCGGATGTCAACGTCAGGCACGGCGCAGCCGAGGCGCTCGGCAGAATCGGCGATGCCCGGGCAGTGGAGCCGCTTCTGGAGCTATTTGTCGATCACTTCTGGCTGCAACACGCAGTGGTTGTCGCGTTGGGAAAGATAGGGGACCGTCGGGCTACCTGTTCCCTTCTTCTCCGCCGTCATGATTCTCTCCTTGCGGAGCCGGTGATCGAAGCGCTCGGCAGGATCGGCGACCCCGATGCTCTGGCGCCGTTGATGGATGATCTGGATGGATCATGCGCCGAACGTGTTGCCATGGCCGCCAGGGGCATTGTTTTGCTGGTGAATGGATGCTTCGGCAAGGACCGGCGGGGGGCCGGGTCGCCGGGAGAGTACTTCCGGTCGTTCGCCGATGACATCGGTTCCCACGTCATCATGAATCTGGGGGGGATGAAAAGCTCCTCAGCGGATGGCGGAACCGCGGCTGCCGCAGTAACACTTCTTCAGTGGCTTGCTGGAATCGACCGGACCTCATCCTGTCGTCGTTCAGGCTGACAAGCGCTCCGGGTCGGTCTCCGATTCGGATTTCCCTCCTTGACACGTCCCGACCTTTTGGGGTAACTTACTACGTCCCGCCACATGCCTGTCATGAGGGACACTACTCCACGAAGGAAGGTCCCCCGCTCCATGAAGATCACCGCCGTGATCCCTGCCCGTTACGCATCGACCCGTTTTGAAGGCAAGGCCCTCGCTGACATCGTCGGCAAGCCGATGGTGCAGCACGTCTATGAGCGTACCGCCCGTGCCGGTCTGGTTTCCGAGGTGTTGGTGGCGACCGACGACGAGCGTATTGCCGCTGCCGTTCGTGCGTTCGGCGGCCGCGTGGAGATGACCTCCCGTGACCACGAAACAGGTACCGACCGGTTGGCGGAAGTTGCAGCCCGTCTCGACTCGGACATTATCGTCAATGTCCAGGGAGATGAGCCGCTCATCGAGCCGGCCATGATCGATGAGGCGATAGAGCCCCTGGTCAAAGATCCCTCGATCCAGATGGGGACCCTCAAGAGCCGGATCAAGTACCTCCACGATTTCCTGAGCCCCAATGTGGTGAAGGTTGTCACCGACTGGGAGGATTACGCCCTCTATTTCTCCCGTTCCCCCCTCCCCAACTTCCGCGACAAATGGAACGATCTGAAGGACGAGGCCTTCGCCTCCGGCAAGCTCCTCTGCTACAAACATGTGGGGCTCTATGTCTACCGGCGGGAGTTCCTCCTCCAGTACGCCCAGATGTCCCCCACCTACCTGGAGATGGCGGAGAAGCTGGAGCAATTGCGGGTCCTGGAGAACGGTTACCGGATCAAGGTGGTCCCCACCGAACATGAATCCATTGGTGTGGATACCCCCTGCGATCTGGACAAGGTATTGGAAAAACTGAAAAAACAGTGAATGGTGAATAGCGAATGGTGAATAAAGACAAAGCTTGCAAAAGTTTTTTCCATTCACCGTTCACCATTTACAATTCACAGGAGTTTAGACAATGAAGACCAAGTTTATCTTTATCACCGGCGGGGTGGTCTCGTCTATCGGCAAGGGGCTTGCGGCCGCTTCACTCGGGGCGCTTCTCGAAGCGCGGGGCTTAAGGGTTACCCTGCAGAAGCTCGACCCGTACATCAACGTCGATCCCGGCACCATGTCCCCCTTCCAGCACGGCGAGGTATTCGTCACCGATGACGGCGCCGAGACCGACCTGGACCTGGGGCACTACGAACGGTACACCACTGCCCGGCTCAGCAAGAAAAGCAACTTCACTACCGGACAGGTCTATTTTTCGGTCATCGAGAAGGAACGTCGGGGCGACTATCTGGGTGGGACCGTGCAGGTCATCCCCCATATCACCGACGAGATCAAGTCCAAGATCCTCGACAATGCCAAGGGGGCCGACGTTGCCATCGTGGAAATCGGGGGGACTGTCGGCGACATCGAGTCCCTTCCCTTCCTGGAGGCGATCCGTCAGTTCAAGGCCGACCGGGGGGTGGGGAATGTCCTCTATCTCCATGTTACCCTCGTTCCCTATATCCGCACCGCCGGTGAAATGAAGACCAAGCCGACCCAGCACTCGGTCAAGGAGTTGCGGGAGATCGGCATCCAGCCCGATATCCTCATCTGCCGCTGTGAGCGGGAGCTTCCCCAGGACATGAAGGCGAAGATCGCCCTCTTCTGCAACGTGGAAGAGAAGGCAGTCATCACGTCGGCTGACGCCGAGCACATCTATGCCGTCCCCCTCGCCCTCAACCGGGAAGGGCTCGATGAGCAGGTGGCGGAGAAGCTCAATATCTGGACCAAGGCGCCGGACCTTACCCCCTGGCAGGCGGTGGTGGAGAAACTCACCAACCCCGGCAAGGGGGAGGTACGGATTGCCATCGTCGGCAAGTACGTAAACCTCACCGAGTCGTACAAGTCCCTCTCCGAGGCCCTCACCCACGGTGGCATCGGCAACAACTGCCGGGTCGTCCTTACCTACCTGGATTCGGAACGGATCGAAAAGGAAGGGGTGGACGGCCTGCTGGACGATGTGGACGGTATCCTGGTCCCCGGCGGTTTCGGCGAACGGGGAACGGAGGGGAAGATCAAGGCGATCGAATTCGCCCGCAGCCGGAAGATTCCCTTCTTCGGTATCTGCCTCGGCATGCAGATGGCGGTGGTGGAGTATGCCCGCAACGTCTGCAAGCTTGACGATGCCTTTTCCAGCGAATTCAAGCACGACTGCGCCCATCCGGTGATCCATCTCATGGAGGAGCAGAAGGGGGTTTCCCGCAAGGGGGGGACCATGCGCCTCGGCGCCTACCCCTGCACTCTCACCAAGGGGACCTTCGCCCAGAAGGCCTACGGCGCCACCGAGATATCCGAACGGCACCGTCACCGGTACGAGTTCAACAACGCCTACCGGGACCGGCTTATTGCCTGCGGTCTCCTGCTGTCGGGCATCTACAAGGACGGCGACCTGGTGGAGATGGTGGAGATTGCCGATCACCCCTGGTTTCTTGGCTGCCAGTTCCATCCCGAATTCAAGTCCCGTCCCCTCAATCCCCACCCCCTGTTCCGTGATTTCATCGGTGCGGCGCTGGGGAACAAGAAGTAGGGGCGAATTCCGAATTCGCCATCGAATCGGGCGATCACACGGGTCGCCCCCACAGGACAAGGAAAAACCATGGTAAAAGAAATCATCATCGGTAACGTGAAGATCGGCGGCGACCGCCCACTCGTGCTCATCGCCGGGCCGTGCGTCATGGAGAACGAGACGGTGACGCTCCGGACCGCCGAACGGCTCATGACCATCTGCAACGGCATCTCCATCCCCCTCATCTTCAAGGCATCCTACGACAAGGCTAACCGCACGTCGGTCACTTCCTACCGCGGCCCCGGCATGAAGGAAGGTCTGGCGATCCTGGCCAAGGTGAAGGAAGCCCTCGGGGTTCCGGTCCTTTCCGACATCCACTCCATAGAGCAGGTGGAGCCCGCAGCGGAGGTGCTCGATGTCATCCAGATACCGGCCTTTCTCTGCCGCCAGACCGACCTGGTCGTGGCTGTTGCCGCAACCGGCAAGGTGGTAAACATCAAGAAGGGTCAGTTTCTTGCCCCCTGGGATATGCCGAACGTGGTGGGGAAGGCCGCATCCACCGGCAACGACCAGATCATCCTGACCGAGCGGGGTGTCTCTTTCGGGTACAACAACCTGGTTTCGGACATGCGGAGCATCCCGATCATGCGCTCGACGGGGTACCCGGTGGTGTTCGACGCCACCCACAGCGTCCAGCTTCCCGGCGGGCAGGGTGGCTCATCCGGCGGCCAGCGGGAGTTCGTGGAGTACCTCTCCCGGGCCGCGGTGGCGACCGGCATCGACGGCATCTTCATGGAGGTCCACGAGGACCCGGAGAAGGCGCTCTGCGACGGACCCAACTCCATCAAGCTGGATGATCTGCCGGTGTTGTTGAAGAAGCTCAAGGCGATCGATGCCATAGTAAAATAACGTTCAACGTTCTGCGTTCAACGTTCGCGCCCTTCAGGCGCATAACACGAGGTACGCAGCACGTCGCACGCAGCACGGACATCATATGATTCTCGAAGAAGCGAAAAAAGTCATACGGATCGAGGCAGAGGCACTTCTTGCCCTGGCCGAGACCATCAACGGCGAGTTTGAACGGGCGGTGCGACTGGTCCTTGATTCCAGGGGACGGGTGGTGGTGACCGGCATGGGGAAATCGGGACTGGTCGGCCAGAAAATCGCGTCTACCATGGCATCCACCGGCACGCCGGCCTTTTTCCTCCACCCTGCGGAAGGTATCCACGGTGACCTGGGGATGATCATGAAGGGTGACGTGGTGATCGCCATCTCCAACAGCGGCGAGACCGAGGAGGTGGTTCGTATCCTCCCCGTTATCAAGCGTCTCGGTGCCTCCCTTATCGCCATGTCCGGCAACGGGGCCTCTACCCTGGCGAAGGCGGGAGATGTTTTTCTCGATGTCTCAGTGAAGGAGGAGGCCTGCCCCCTGGGGCTGGCACCCACGGCCTCTACCACCGCCACCCTTGCCATGGGGGATGCCCTTGCCGTTGCGCTCCTGATTGAACGGGGGTTCAAGGCAGAAGATTTTGCCCTGTTCCATCCCGGTGGAGCCCTCGGGAAGAAACTGATACTGACGGTGGATGAGCTGATGCATGCCGGTGATGCCGTGCCTCTGGTGTCAGCGGACACCCTCATGCGCGAGGCGCTCTTCGTCATAACCGCCAAGGGGCTGGGAATTGCCGGCGTAACCGACGCAACGGGTGCCCTCGTGGGGGTGATTACCGATGGTGACCTGCGCCGTGCCCTGGAGCGGGGGGTGGATATCATCAACCAGCCGGCCGAGTCTCTCATGAGCCGCAACCCCAAGCGGATCAGGCGGGGTGAACTGGCTGCCAAGGCGCTGCAGCGGATGGAGGAATTTTCCATCACCTCCCTGTTCGTCTTCGAATCGGATATCGATCCGCGGCCGGTTGGGGTGGTGCATCTGCACGACCTCCTCAAGGCAGGAATCGCGTAATCATCGTGCTGCGTTCAGCGTTCAACGTGCGGATCTAGGCCCTACGCAGAACGCAGCACGCAGCACGCAGCACGGATGACATATGCACGAAAGACTCAGTAAAATCAAACTGCTGCTCCTCGATATTGACGGGGTGATGACCGATGGCCGGATCATCTTCGATTCCAATGGTGTGGAATCGAAGTTCTTCAACGTCAAGGATGGCCATGGCATCAAGATGCTGCAGCGCGCGGGCATCGAGGTGGGGATCATCTCGGGACGCGAGTCGATCGTGGTTGCTAACCGGGCCGCCGAACTCGGCATCGACCGGGTCTTCCAGAAATCCCTCGACAAGCTCACCCCTTACCTGAAGATCCTCGGAGATACCGGCCTTGCCGATGAACAGGTGGCGTTCATGGGGGACGACATCATCGACATCCCAGTCATGCGCCGGGTCGGTTTTGCCGCCGCTCCCGCCGACGCGGTAGAGGACGTGTTCCCCTATGCCCAGTTCGTGGCACGTAACCGGGGTGGCTGGGGTGCAGTGCGGGAGCTCTGCGACCTCATCCTCAAAGAGCAGGGGACGTGGACGTCCGTCACTGCCCGTTATTTCGACTGATATTGCAAGATTCCTCCCCGACGCATTATCACCGTCCATTCCTGAAGCATGAGGTAAGCAGCTCTTGCCTCTAGCATAGGGTTGGATTGGCTGCGCTTAATTTGATCCCCCGTTTTTACGTCCTTCCGCTGATTTCCCGATCCTTTTTCAATCTTTGTGCCAATTCCTTCAACGCGCGCCACAAAGCGCTTTACACCCCATTGCCGAGATGGTATACTTCGCGCGAGAGAGTGTTTTTGTATGAACAAAGTAAGACTTCTGCTTGCCGTGATCATAGTCCTTGCCGCGGGCGCCCTCGTGGTTACCATCGTCATGAAGGTCTCCTCGGATAAACGCCAGCCCCCGGTGCTCCCGGGGCTGCCCAAGAACGTTGATGTTTCCCTGCAGAAAATCCACTTTACCGAGACGAGGGATGGCGTCAAGAAGTGGGATCTCTTGGCGGACAAGGCGGAATACGATAAAGGGCATGACATGACCCATTTGACAGGCATTCGCATGGTGGTAACGGGTAACCAGCAGACCGGCGACATTACCCTTACCGCCGACCGGGGCGACTATAACAACAAGAGCAGGGATGTGAAGCTGAACGGCCGGGTGGTGGCAAAAAGCGCCAGTGGCATGGAGTTCTCTTCCGCAACGGCGGAGTACGTGGCAGCCACCGGCCTGCTGCGCAGCCCGGATCATGTCCGGTATGCGGACAGGAAAATGACGTTGGAAGGTGTGGGGATGGAGATGATGACCGGCACGCGGAACCTGAGAATCCTCCGGGACGTAACGACAAGCATAAAGAGCGGAGCGGAAAAGTGATGCGTACGGGAATCGTGGCTGTTCTCCTCTGTCTGTTCGCGGCGGCAGGCGTCTTTGCCGCCGGCGATATGAAGGGCAAACAACGGAATGACCAGCCGATCATAATAAAATCGAACGAGCTGTTTACGGATAATGCCACCGGCGATGCCACCTTCACCGGCAAGGTCGTGGCCCGCCAGGGTGATCTTGTCATCTACTCCGACCGGCTTGTGGTGCACTATGCCGATAAAGACAAGGAAGTGGACAAGGTCGAGGCCTTTGGCCATGTACGTATTGTCCAGGAAAACCGCCGTGGTGAGGCGGAACATGCCGTGTACGAGAGGCGGTTGGCCAAAATTACACTGGATGGCGGCAGACCGAAGGTTTTTCAGGGAGAGGACACTGTCACCGGCGAGGTGATTACCTATTTCGTCGACGAGGAGAAGAGCGTTGTGACCGGGGGCAAGGCCGGTCGCGTGGAAGCGACCATAAAACCCAGAGGGAAAGGGCAGAATGCCGGCACAAAGCCTTAACCAGAGTCTTTCCACCCGGGGGTTGCGCAAGAGTTACCGCGCGCGGACCGTGGTGAACAGTGTCGATCTCGAAGTTGCGACGGGGGAAGTGGTAGGGCTCCTCGGCCCGAACGGCGCCGGGAAGACCACGACGTTCTACATGGTGGTCGGTCTCTGTCGCCCTGACAGCGGTCAGGTGTATCTCAACGACACCGCCATAACCGACCTTCCCATGTACCAGCGGGCTCGCCGGGGGATCAGCTATCTTCCACAGGAACCGTCGGTGTTTCGCAAGCTTACCGTCGAGGACAACCTCCTGGCAGTCCTGGAGACCAGGGACATGGACCAGCGGCAGCGTCGGGAGCGGGCAGACGAGCTCATGGCGGAGTTTCGCATCACGCACATTGCCAAAAACCGGGGTTATGCACTTTCCGGCGGAGAGCGACGCCGGGTAGAAATTGCCCGTGCCCTGGCCACCGATCCTTTATTTATCCTTCTCGACGAGCCGTTTGCCGGCATCGATCCTCTGGCGGTGATTGACATCCAGAATGTTATTACCGACCTCAAGGGGAAGGGGATGGGGATACTCATCTCGGACCACAATGTGCGGGAGACCCTCGGTGTCTGCGACAAGGCTTATATCCTCAACGAAGGTGAAGTCCTGGAATGTGGCAACCCAGAACAGATCGCCGCGAGCAGGAAGGCCCGTGAGATCTACCTGGGAGAGAAGTTCAAGCTGTAGAGCTGTTCAACGTTTGAGATTCAGAGTCGGCGTTGAACACCATCAATCTAAAACTGAACGTTGAACTGATGTCGAGGTCGTAACCGCCTATGGCCATTGAGATGCGCCAACAGATGAAACTGAGCCAGCAACTGGTGATGACCCCCCAGTTGCAGCAGGCCATCAAACTGCTCCAACTTTCCCGGTTGGAGTTGCAGGACGTCGTTCGCCAGGAACTGGAAGAGAACCCCATCCTCGATGAAGTGCAGGAACTGGAAGATTCCCGGGAGGCCGAGCAGCTGGCCTTGGCTGAGAAGGAGGCCCAGCCCGAGTCGAAGGAGGATCAGTTTCAGGAAGTCAAGGCGGGAGAGGAAACCCTCAAGGAGATGGATTGGGACAGCTATCTGGAGGGGTATAACTACAGTGCCGGCGAGCAGTACAACGACGATGACGACCGCCCCTCCTACGAGAACATTCTGACCAAGAAGGGGACTCTGTTCGACCATCTGATGTGGCAGCTCAATCTTACCCGCTTCGGGGAGAAGGAAGCCCAGGTTGGGGCCGAGATCATCGGCAATATCGACGAGGACGGTTATTTCCGCGCATCCCTCAGCGACGTGGCGAGCGTCTGCCAGGTGGAGGAATCGTTTGTTGAGGCGGTGCTTGACCGGATACATGATTTTGACCCTCCCGGCGTCGGGGCCCGGGACCTTCGGGAGTGTCTTCTCCTCCAGGTGCGGCAGCTCGGCATGGGGGACAGTCTGGCCGAGGTGATCCTTCTGGATCACCTGAAAGATCTTGAGCTGCGCAAGTACCGGCAGATAGCCCGCGCCTGCAAGGTCGAAGTCGAGGATATCCTGGCAACGGCCGGCTTTCTCGCCACCCTCGACCCGAAACCGGGGCGGGTGTACGGTCAGGAAGATGTGCAGTACATCTCTGCCGACATCTTCGTGTACAAGAACGGCGATGAATACATCGTGGTGCTTAATGAAGACGGGCTTCCCAACCTGCGCATCAATCCGCTCTATGTCACCGACGGCAAGGCGGGGCGACAGCTCGATGCCAATGCCGAGGAGTACGTTAACGACAAGATGCGGTCGGCCATATGGCTCATAAAGAGCATACAGCAGCGCCAGCGGACTATCTTCAAGGTGGCCAAGAGCATCGTCAAGTTCCAGCGCGATTTTCTCGACCGTGGTATTGAATACCTCAAGCCGCTGGTCCTGCGGGATGTGGCCGAGGATATCGGGATGCACGAGTCCACCATCAGCCGCGTTACCACCAACAAATACATGCAGACTCCCCAAGGGCTGTTCGAGCTGAAGTATTTCTTCAACAGCGGCATTTCAACGGGCGAAGGGGACTTCATTGCGTCGGAAAGCGTGAAGAACCGGATCAAGGAGATCGTTGAGGCAGAAGACCCCCGCAAACCCTACAGTGACCAGCGGCTTGCCGAACTCCTGGCGGATCACAGCATCAATATTGCCCGGCGCACGGTCACCAAGTATCGGGAGATGCTCCACATCGGGTCGTCGTCGGAACGGAAAAGGCTGTTCTGAGGCGACTGACAAGACGCAAACCACTGAACACATCACAAGGAGGCATTTTATGCAGATTGCAACCACATTCAGGCACATGGAGCCGAGCGACGCCCTGAAAAGTTATGGGGAAGAAAAGCTGGACCGGGTTAAAAAATATATCGATGAGCCGATTGCGGCCCAGGTATTTCTGACCGTCGAAAAGATCCGGCACTCGGCGGAGGTAACCATCACCGCCAAGGGGATCACCATCAAGGCGGCGGAAGAGACCAACGACATGTATGCCGCCATCGACGCCGTGGTGGACAAGATCGAGCGGCAGCTCCGCCGCTACAAGGAACGGATCAAGGCGCACAAACCGGCCAGTGACAGCCGTGACCGGCAGGTGCGCAAGACGGTCGTCGAGGCGGAGAGCATCGATCAGAACCAGGCCCCCGTAGTCATCAAATCAAAGACCTTCTCCATCAAGCCGATGTCGGTTGACGAGGCCGTCATGCAGATGGACCTCCTGCACAAGGATTTCCTCGTCTTTACCGATGCGGGAACCGAGAACATCAATGTTGTCTACCGCCGTAAGGATGGCAACTACGGCCTTATCGAACCAACCAAGGGCTGATCTGCCGTGTTCATGGAACTGAGCGCCCTGCTGCAGCCGGCTGACATTGTCGCCGACCTGGTGGCCACCACCAAGAATGATGTCCTGGCGGAACTTGCCGGTCTGATCGCCGGGCGCCATCCGGGGCTGGACCGGGACGAGCTTATCCGGGTTCTCTTGGAGAGGGAGCGGCTGGGAAGCACCGGCATCGGCGACGGTATTGCTGTCCCCCACGGCAAGCTGAAGCAGACGGGAGAGCTGGTCCTGGCGTTCGGCCGCAGCAGAAACGGTGTGGAGTTCAGCGCCCTCGACGGGCGTCCGGTGCATCTGTTTTTTGCGCTCATCGCACCCCAGGATGCAGTTGGTACCCACCTCAAAATGCTTGCGCGGATCTCCCGGCTCCTCAAGGATCCGGGGGTCCGCCGCAGGCTCATGGAGGCGGCGGACGCCGTGACAATTCATCAGATCATCCATGATCGGGACAGCCGCCAGTGAATACTATCAGTCTTTCCATCCAGGATATGCTGGAGGACCGGGAATACGGCCTCGACCTGACCCTCCACGCCGGCAAGTCGGGACTATCCAACCGGCTGCACAGTTCCCGCATCCAGAAACCGGGGCTGGCCCTCACGGGCTACACCGAGCACCTGCACCCGGACCGGCTCCAGGTGCTGGGGAATACGGAAATTTCCTATCTCCAGCAGCTTCCCGAGGACGAGGCGACACGTTTCATCGCCAACCTCTGCTCATTCCCCATATCCTGCTTCGTCGTCACCAAGGAACTCGCCCCCCCCCCGTTCCTCACGCATGAAGCGGAAAGGGCAGGTATTCCGCTCCTCGGCACGCCCTTGCAGTCCTCCACCTTTATCTCTCTCATCACAAAGTTTCTCGAAGAACGGCTCCTCCCCACCACCAACATCCATGGAGTCCTTGTGGACGTGCTGGGAGTCGGGGTCCTTTTGCTGGGGAAAAGCGGGATCGGCAAGAGCGAGTGCGCTCTCGACCTGGTCATCCGGGGGCACCGGCTGGTGGCAGACGACGTGGTCTATGTCAAGAAGAAAGTCCCCGCAGCGCTGGCCGGCCAAGCCGGCGCCGCGATCCAGCACCTCATGGAGATCCGCGGCCTCGGTATCATCAATATCAAGGACCTGTACGGTGTCTCCTCCATCCGGGAGAAGAAGATCATCGATATGGTGATCGAGCTCCTGGAATGGGATTCTACCCAGGAGTACGACCGGCTTGGCATCGATGACCAGCGATACACTATCCTCGGCGTCGATCTACCCTTTCTGAAGATACCGGTCCGGCCGGGGCGCAACCTTACCTCTATTATCGAGGTAGCGGCCCGCAACCACCTCCTCAAGGGGATGGGGTACCATTCAGCGCGGGAATTCCAGGAAAAGCTCCTGGCGCGCATGGATGTACGTCCCCTGGGCGACGAGGTGGAATAGCATGCGGATCGTCATCATCACCGGCCTCTCGGGCTCTGGCAAGTCAACGGCGGTAAGGGTCCTGGAAGATGAAGGGTTCTTCTGTCTCGACAACCTCCCTGTCACCCTCTTCCCCACCTTCGTGGAACTTGTCGCCAAGTCCAAGGATAAGGTGCGGGACGTGGCGCTGGTGATGGACATCCGTGGGCGTGACTTCCTGGAAGGGTACGAGCAGGTCTTCCAGCAGATCCGGGACGCGGGACACACGGTCGAGATCATCTTCTTCGATGCCACCGACGAGGTGCTTATCCGCCGTTTTTCCGAGACCCGGCGCCGGCATCCCGTCCAGGAGAGCGGCGGTTCCGTCCCCGAGGGGATCCGGCTGGAACGTGAGCTCCTTGCCGGTCTGCGGCGGCTGGCGACCCTGGTGGTTGACACCTCGGAGATGAACGTCCACCAGCTCAAGGAGCAGGTCAGTGCCCGTCTCAAGGGAGAGGAGGGGCCGGCCGGCATGACGGTCCATCTCCAGTCCTTCGGCTATCGCTACGGGCTCCCCCTGGAATCGGACCTGGTGTTCGACGTCCGCTTTCTTCCCAATCCCCACTTCGTCCCGGAACTGAAGCCGTTTCCCGGGACCGACCCGCGAGTCATCGCTTTTGTCATGGAAAAGCCGGCGACCGCAACCTTTCTCGCAAAACTGCAGGAGATGCTTGACTTCCTCATCCCCGCCTACCGGCAGGAGGGGAAATCGTACCTCACCATCTCCATCGGCTGTACCGGCGGGCGGCACCGTTCCGTCGTCATCACCGAACAGATGCGCGTTTTTTTCAATGGCAGGAATGTTCAGGTAAAAATAACCCACCGCGATGTTGATAAGGGATGAAACAATGACAGGACTGGTACTGGTAACTCATGCGGGGCTGGCCCGCGAACTGCTGGCGGCTGCCGAGATAATAATGGGGAAGATAGAACGTGCCGAGGCGGTCTGTATCAGTGCCAGCGACCCGGTGGAAGCCATCCGGGACGCCATCACGGGGGCTATCGGCAAGGTGGGAGACGAGGGTGTCATTGTCATGACCGACATGTTCGGCGGCACCCCTTCCAACATGAGCCTTTCCTTTCTGGAACAGGACCGGCTGGAGGTGGTGACGGGGGTCAACCTTCCCATGGTGGTTAAATTTGCCACCGACCGCGCGAAGCAGGGGGTTGCCGCATTGGCTGAAACCCTCAAGGAATCGGGCCGCCAGAGCATCCTGGTGGCCGGCGACTATCTGAAGAAATAGGGACAGGTACACGGATCATGCTCGAAGAAGACTTTCTCATAGTCAATAAGCTGGGGCTCCATGCCCGGGCGTCGGCCCTGCTGGTGAAAACCTCCAGCCAGTTCACGTCGGAGATAAAGATCGAGAGGGAAGGGGTGCCGGTTAACGGCAAGAGCATCATGGGGATCATGATGCTCGCCGCAGCCAAGGGGACCACTATCCGGGTAACGGTTGAGGGGGACGACGAGGTCCTTGCCATGTCTACCCTGGGAGAGCTGATCAGAAATGGGTTCGGCGAAGAGTAACAACAGGTTGCTGCAGGGGGTCGGTGCGTCCCCCGGCATTACCATCGGTCAGGTCCGGATTACGGACCGGCGCCGGGTGGTGGTGAGCGAGGAGCGAATCGCTGCCGGCGAGGTTGCCGCCGAGATCGGGCGTTACAAGGATGCCCTGGCCAAGGCGAAGGAGGAACTCCTCCAGGTCAAGGACGACCTGACAGCCCGGCGCGGACCGGAACACCTCTACGTGCTCGACACCCATCTGCTGATCCTGGATGACAGCATGCTGACCCGGGAGACCGTGGCGTTCATCGAGCAGGAACTGATCAACGCCGAGGCGGCCCTGAAGCGGACCCTCACCCGGTTCAAGGAGTTCTTCGCCGGGATCGAGGACGAATATCTGCGTGAGCGGAGCGGCGACGTGGAAATCGTCGTGGAGCGAATCCTGCGCCACATGGTCGGTCAGGACCAGGAATCCATCACCGATGTGGCCCTGGAAGGGAAGGCGATCCTCGCCGCCCACGACCTCTCCCCCGCCGACATCCTCCAGATCGACAAGGAGAGCGTCATCGGTTTCGTCACCGACCTGGGGGGGAAGACCTCCCACTCGGCCATCCTCGCCCGGGCACTGGATATACCAGCTGTGGTGGGGCTGGAGCGGATTACCGCCGACCTGACGACCGGCGATACCCTCATCATCGACGGCACCACCGGCGTCGTGGTGATCAATCCCGATCAGGAGACCTTCCGCGACTACCTCCAGCGCAAGCAGCACTATGAATACATGGAGCGGGAGCTGCGAAAGTACCGGGATCTCTCCGCCGAGACCACCGATGGCTTCCGGATGCGGCTCAAGGGGAACGTGGAGTTCCCCGAGGAGGTTCCTTCCCTCAAGGGACACGGCGGCGAGGGGATCGGCCTCTACCGTACCGAGATCCTCTTTTTCAATCGACCCGTTCCCCCCGACGAAGAGACCCAGTACACCGCCTACGCCGCCATGGTGAAGGCCATGGCCCCCCATCCGGTCACCATCCGCACCCTGGATGTGGGGGGTGACAAGTTCGTTGCCGACCTTAACCTGACCGACGAACTAAATCCAGCCCTTGGCGTGCGTGCGATCCGGCTTTCACTCCGTCGCCCCGACATCTTCAAGGTGCAGTTGCGGGCTATCCTCCGGGCCAGCGCCCTGGGGAAAGTCCGGATGTTTTTCCCCATGATCTCCGGTGTGGTCGAGATCCGTACGGTCAAGGTGCTCCTTGAGGAGACCAAGGCCGAACTCCGGCGGGAAGGGGTGGCGTTCGACGAGGCGATCGAGATCGGCATCATGATCGAGATTCCCTCCGCCGTCATCATCGCCGATCTGCTGGCCCGGGAAGTGGACTTCTTCAGCGTCGGCACCAACGACCTCATCCAGTACTCCCTTGCCATCGACCGGACCAACGAGCACCTCTCCGACCTCTACGAGCCGCTTCACCCGGCGGTCCTCCGCTCCCTCAAGATGGTGGTCGACGCGGCCCACGTGGCCGGCATCGACGCCTGCATCTGCGGCGAGATGGCCGGCGAGCCCGAATACCTTCCCATCCTCCTGGGGCTCGGCTTTGACGAACTCTCCATGAACGCCATCTCCATCCCCCGGGTCAAGAAGATCCTCCGCCGCTGCAACAGAGCAGAAGCAGAGCAGCTCGTCGCCCGCGCCTTCACCTTCTCCACCGCCCAGGAAGTCCTCTCCTTCCTCCAGAGCGAGATTGCCGCACATTATGCGGATAGTTTCGACTGAGTGCCCGTCCCCTCTTTTCCCTTTTCCCTTTTCATCGGTTCACCTCTGCATTAATGGCTCCCACCAGTCCCCATTCCCTTGTTTCCTCCTTGACAAATCCCCGGCTGCGGTGCTAAAAAGTACAGTCCATTTCACGATTTTTCCGCATTGCGCAGAGGAGGGTTTTACCCATGGAGATGAAAGATTATATTTTCAGTTCTGAATCGGTTTCCGAGGGGCATCCTGACAAGGTTGCCGACCAGGTCTCGGACTCCATTCTTGATGCCATACTTGCCCAGGACCCGAAGGCCCGCGTTGCCTGCGAGACCATGGTGACCACCGGGATGGCCGTGGTTGCCGGCGAGATCACCACCACTGCCGTTGTCGACTACCCGAAGATCGTCCGGGAGACCATCAAGGAGATCGGATATAACGACTCCGCCATGGGGTTCGATTGGGAAACCTGTGCGGTCCTCACCTCCATAGACAAGCAGTCTCCCGACATCTCCCAGGGGGTGACGGAAGGGGAGGGGCTATACAAGGATCAGGGTGCGGGCGACCAGGGGATCATGTTCGGCTATGCCTGCCGCGAGACCAAGGAGCTCATGCCGATGCCGATCCTCCTCTCCCACAAGCTGGTGAAGAGGCTGGCCGACGTGCGGAAAGGGGGAATTCTCGATTTCCTCCGTCCCGACTCCAAGTCCCAGGTCTCCGTTCAGTACGTCGACAACCAGCCGGTGCGGGTCGATACCATCGTCATCTCTTCCCAGCACACCCCGGAGGTCTCCTACGAGTCCATCAAAGAGGGGATCGTGGAGGAGGTCATCCGTAAGGTGGTGCCGGCCGGGCTGATGGACGACCGGACCCGTTTTCTCATCAATCCCACAGGACGTTTCGTGGTGGGTGGCCCCATGGGTGACTGCGGTCTGACCGGGCGCAAGATCATCGTTGATACCTACGGCGGTGCCGGGCGTCACGGCGGTGGCGCATTCTCCGGCAAGGACCCCTCCAAGGTCGACCGTTCCGCTGCCTACATGGGGCGCTACGTGGCCAAGAACCTGGTGGCGGCCGGCCTGTGCGACCGGTGCGAGGTGCAGGTGGCCTACGCCATCGGCGTGGCCGAGCCGGTATCGGTCATGGTGAATACCTTCGGCACCGGCAAGCTGGAAGACGCCCGCATTGCCGCCATTGCCGCCGAAGTATTCGACCTCCGTCCCCGTGCCATCATTGAACAGCTGGACCTGCTCCGCCCCATCTACCGCAAGACCGCGGCATACGGTCACTTCGGCCGCGAACTGCCGGAATTCACCTGGGAGCGGACCGACAAGGTGGATGTGATCAAAGGGAAAGCAGGCATTTGACGGCAATTATGAATTTTGAATTATGAATGATGAATGACAACCTAATACAAACGGCCGGCTGGATATCCAGTCGGCCATTGTTTTTTCACAGGGTTTTCAATTCAAAATTCATCATTCATCATTGCTTTTCCGCACGCTTTCTCGTGAACCGGTACCCCACCCCCCGCACGGTCTGGAAGTAGACCGGGGTGGTCGGGTCGGGTTCGAAGTACTTCCGGAGCCTGACGATAAAGTTGTCCAGGGTGCGGGTCTCGGTGTCGGAGCTGTATCCCCACACGCTCTCCAGCAGGGTCGCGCGCGGGATCGCCTCTCCCTCCTTCCGGAAAAAGAGGGAGAGCATCTTCACCTCCAGGTCGGTCAGGTCTATTTCCCCCTGAGCAGTCCGGGCGTGGTAGGAGAGGAGGAACACCTCGTTGTCGCCGAACCGGTACCCTTCCTCCACCGGATCGGGCCGGTACCAGGCGGAACGGCGAAGCATTCCCTGGACCCGGAGCAGGAACTCGTTCAGGTTGAACGGCTTGGTCAGGTAGTCGTCGGCACCGCTCGCCAGGCCGGTTATCCGGTCTCCCTCCTCTGAGCGGGCGGTGAGGATCAGCACCGGCACCCGCGAGTCGGCTTTCCGTATCTCCTTGCAGACGGCGAAACCGTCCATCCCCGGCAGCATGACATCCAGGATCACCAACGCGAAGCGGTCGTAGCTGAACCGCTCCAGCGCCGCCTCGCCGGTTTCCACGTGGCTTACCCGGTACCCTTCCTGCTCCAGGTTGAAGCATATTCCCCGGGCCAGGTGCATTTCGTCTTCGACGAGGAGTATGTGGGGTTTCTCTTCCGGCACTCGTAACCTCGTGGGGAAACGGCCCTTTTCCGCGATATCTGCGTAAGTCTTCAGGATCGCTTGTGCGACGTAGCACGGCTACGCCTCCGCGCAATCCTTCGACAGCCTTGATCTCGCGAAAAATTGCTCGTTTCTTGATTGGGGTGCCCGTGAAAAGGGATCACCCTCTAAGAAATTTTTACGCTGACAGGGGGAGGGTGATAATGAAGGTGCACCCCTTACCCCTCCCTTCGCTTTCCACCCGGACTTTTCCGCCATGCTCCTCGATGACGGATTTGACGATATGGAGGCCAAGACCGGTGCCGCGGATATTCTCTCCCGGCTGGCGGACCCGGTAAAATTTGCTGAAGATCTGTTTCAGATCGGCTGCATCGATCCCCATTCCCCTGTCCTTGAAGGTGAGCTGGCAGAAGCGTCCCGTCCGTTTCAACTCCACCCGGATATCCGGCGCGCCTGGGCTGTAGAGAACCGCATTCTCGTACAGATTGCGCAGGGCGGTCTGCATCTCCTCCACGTCGGCGGCCAGCCGCAGCCCTGGCTCGATCTCAAGGCTGAGGTTTCCCCCTTCCGGGAGCTTGGCCCGCTTTGCTTCCATGGAAGCGGCGACAAAAGCGGAGAAGTCGATGACCGGGTACTGTGCCCGCCGCCGTCGATGTTCCAGCTTGGCGGCCATGAGCAGGTTGCTGATCAGGTTGTTGAGCCGGTCCGTATCGGCCAGCATGGTGTCAAGAAAGCGCTCCAGCTTGTCCGGTGCCGGCTTGCGGAGCCTGATGGTTTCCAGGTGGAGCTGGATAGACGCCAGGGGTGATTTCAGCTCGTGGGTTACCTGGGCGGTAACCTCTTTCTGTTCCCGGTAGAGCCTGGTCTGACGCCGCCAGTAGATGAATATGATGTAGATGCCGGCAAGGATCATCACCAGGAGCACCAGTCCTATGGTCAGGACCGCCCAGTTGAAGCCGGGGCCGGAAAAATCGGAATGGTAGCGGCGGGCCAGCTCCCGCAGTTCCTTGTGGCGCGCGACGAACCAGAGGATCCAGAAGACCACCACCAGGATCCAGATCACCTGAATGCCAATGAAGGCGATGAGGGGGTCGAAGATTTTCTTGAGCCATTTCATGGTTTCTGTGTAGCACCTGAACGGCTGATTTGCAAGGCGCAAAATGGTTTTACATTTCTATTACACATAGTAGCGGAGGTTTTTTGGTATGGTGATAGTGCGATAGCGTTCAAAATCTCGCCATCCAGGAGAGAAACAATGGTGAAACCCTTGAAAATAGGGAAATACGAAGTCAAATATCCGCTCATCCAGGGTGGCATGGGGGTGCGGATTTCCGCCGGCTCCCTGGCCGGCCACGTTGCCAAGTGCGGCGGGATCGGCATTGTTGCGTCAGCCGGCATTGCCCTCAACAGTGGTCTTTACGACGGTACAAATTACGAGCAGGCCGACAGTGAGGCGTTCAAGGCTGAACTGGCAAAGGCGTACAGCATCGCTCCCGACGGGGTTATCGGCGTGAACGTCATGGTGGCCCTTGCCGATTTCGAGCAACTGGTGACTGCCGCCATCGAGGGGGGAGCAAAGGTAATTATCTGCGGTGCCGGTCTTCCCATGACCCTGCCCGGTCTGACCGCACACGCCCCCGACGTGGCACTCATCCCTATCGTTTCCTCGGTGCGGGCCGCCCAGCTCATTGTCAAGAAGTGGGTCAAGGGGTATAACCGGCTGCCCGACGCGGTGGTGGTGGAAGATCCGGACACCGCCGGCGGACATCTGGGGGAAAAGATGGAAAACATCGGCACCGGCGAATACGACCAGTACGCAACGGTGCGGGGTGTGAAGGCCTTTTTGCTCGAAGAGTACGGGGTTGACGTGCCGATCATAGCGGCCGGTGGCATCTGGGACCGGGCTGATCTGCTCAATGCCCTGGAGCAAGGGGCCGATGGGGTGCAGATGGCCTCGCGCTTCGTCCCTACCGTGGAGTGCGATGCCGATGACGCCTTCAAACAGGCCTATCTCGACTGCCGCAAAGAGGATATCGGCCTCATCATGAGCCCGGCCGGGCTGCCGGGGCGGGCCATTCTCCGGAACCAGGAGCAGATTGTTCTGTACGACCAGGTCCAGTCGACCACCTGCTCCACCGGCTGTCTCAAGAAATGCAGCTACAGGGAGTCGGGGGAACGGTTCTGCATCGTTCATTCTCTCGACCGTGCTCAACGGGGAGAGGTGGACACCGGCCTCGTCTTCTGCGGCACCAACGCCTGGAAGGCGGACCGGATAACCACGGTGCAGGAGATATTTGACGAGCTGTTTGCGGAGGCTGCGGCTGAAGAAGCGGCGTGAAACGGTGGCATCAACCACCCCCAGCCCCTCCTTATCAAGGAGGGGAGAGATGGTGTCCCCGGAGGGGAGAGGGGTGGTAACTGTCCATTAACACGTATATCAACGAATCTGAAAGGGGGGCGAGTCAATCGCCCCCCTTTTTCGTGGCTGCGGGGGAATGGTTTTGACCTTGGGGGCTAAAGATGGTATAAAACCCTTTCTTTTTGCGAAATAATCAATTTTTTCTGGAGGATATCATGAACTTTACCGATTACCACGTAGCCGACCTTTCCCTTGCCCCTTGGGGGCGCAAGGAGATGATCATTGCCGAGTCCGAGATGCCCGGTCTCATGGCGATCCGCGAGGAATTCGCCGCCAGCAAACCCCTCAAAGGTGCCCGCATCGCCGGGTCGCTCCATATGACCATCCAGACCGCCATGCTCATCGAGACCCTGACGGCGCTCGGTGCCGAGGTCCGCTGGGCGTCGTGCAACATCTTCTCCACCCAGGACCACGCTGCGGCCGCCATCGCCGCGGCCGGCATCCCGGTCTTCGCCTTCAAGGGAGAGTCCCTGGCCGATTACTGGGAATTCACCCATCGCATTTTCGAGTGGCACGACGGCGGCACGCCGAACATGATCCTGGACGACGGCGGCGACGCCACTCTCCTCATGCACCTGGGGAGCGACGCCGAGAAGGACCCCTCCGTTATTGCAAACCCCACCTGTGAGGAAGAAGAGTTTCTGTTTGCCGCCATCAAAAAACGGTTGGCGGAGAAGCCGGGGTGGTATGCGAAAACCGCCGCCGCCATCAAGGGTGTCACCGAGGAGACTACCACCGGCGTACATCGGCTCTACCAGATGCACGAGAAGGGGCGGCTCAAGTTTCCCGCCATCAACGTCAATGACTCGGTCACCAAGTCCAAGTTCGACAACATCTATGGCTGCCGCGAATCCCTGATGGACGGTATCAAGCGGGCCACCGACGTCATGGTTGCCGGCAAGGTGGCGGTCATCTGCGGCTACGGCGAGGTGGGCAAGGGTTCGGCCCAGGCGCTGCGCGGGCTCCAGGCCCAGGTCTGGGTCACGGAGATCGACCCGATCTGCGCGCTCCAGGCGGCCATGGAAGGGTACAAGGTCGTGACCATGGAGTACGCCGCCGACAAGGCTGACATCTTCGTCACCGCTACCGGCAACTACCACGTCATCACCCACGAGCACATGAAGCGGATGAAGCACAACGCCATCGTCTGCAACATCGGTCATTTCGACAACGAGATCGAGGTGGCGGCCCTCAAGCAGTATACCTGGGAGAACATCAAGCCCCAGGTGGATCACATCATTTTCCCCCCTACCGGGGACGCGCCCAACGGCAAACGGATAATCCTCCTGGCGGAGGGTCGCCTTGTGAACCTCGGCTGCGCCACCGGTCATCCCTCTTATGTCATGTCCTCCTCCTTTGCCAACCAGACCCTGGCCCAGATGGAGCTCTACTGCAATCCGGGCAAGTATCCGGTGGGGGTCTACATCCTTCCCAAGCATCTGGACGAAAAGGTGGCCCGTCTGCAGCTCCGCACCCTCGGGGCCATGCTTACCGAGCTGACCGACGAGCAGGCGGCATACCTGGGTCTGTCGAAGGAAGGGCCGTACAAGACCGACCATTACCGGTATTGATTGATACCACATCAGTTCTCGCCGCAAAGACCTGAAACACAGAGAAAATCAAGCCATTCTATCATGTTTCAGTCACAGAAATTTACGCTAACAGAGCCGCCGAAGAGAAATCTCCGGCGGTTTTTTTTGTAAGTGTACAGATTATTACCATGCGATTTTTAATTGGCAGAAGACGTGCATAGAATATTTGCTCATTGGCGAGCTGTTTTTTGTATAACCTTGTTCTGAAGCTATACAATGCCAGTTGGAGTAGGACACAGGTGTCCGAAATTGCATTGAAATACAGTTAAATAGCGTTGGCTTGCGTTAAATGGCGTGTCGCCCCCGATCGCCCCTGCAATGGCCTCGTTACCGGTGTGTACATGCTGTGGTTATATTACTTTGTTTATAAAAATTATTCAGTTGATGCGGATAAAATGTGCGGATTCACGGTTAGAGACAAGGGAGGGTGTATGAAAGGGTTGCGTGGTTTGTGGGGGCGGATGATTCCGCTGGTGGCGTTTCTTGTGCTGTTTGTCGGCGTGGTGTCGGCCCATGCCTGGACGGTTTCCGGTACGGTGACGAACAACTCAGGCTCAACCGGCCGGGTGTATGTTGTCCTCGTTGACCAGAACAATACCGGGAACGATCCGGTGTACGGCACCAGCGTAGGTCCTCTGGCAGCTTCGGGATCAGCTCCGTTCTCCATAAAAGGTGTGTCTGGCGGTACCTTCGCTCCGGCTGCCTTCCTCGACCGGACCGGGACCGGCATGCACCATGCCAACGATCCGGCAAACATGATCAGCCCGGTAACGGTAAGCGGGTCGGATGTTGCCGCCGGCACGATTACGCTGAGTGACATGCCTTCGGTTGCTCCCACCACTGCTTTCAGTAGTAACGTCAGTATTCTCCCCGGCACGGGGGGGGCGGTGCTGATCATAACCCACGAGATCGACCCGGCAACCGGCGGCATCATCGCCGACTCCTACGGCGTAAACTGCAACAGCGGAGCCATCACCCGGACCGTCTCCGTTTCAAATCTTGACAAAAAAAATGCCATGCTGATAATCGGCGGGCTTGCTCCGGGGTCGACGCTTTCCTGTACCGTGACCCCCTATGTCGGGACAACCCCTTCTACCTACACCGGCAGCGCAAGCGCAACCATTGGCGATACCTGCAACGTATCCGGTTCATGCGCTACCGGCGCCACCGTCACCGGCCGGGTCGATCTTTCGGCATTCACCCCTGCCGAGCTTGCCGGAAAAACCCTGGCGGTTGCCCTGTCCGACTGGAGTAACAACCCGCCGTATGTATGGGCCGTCCAAAGCCCGTCGACCTCGCAGACCTTCACCATCCCCGGTGTGGCGGCCAATCCCCGGGCCTATCGTACTGATCTGTTCCTGCTGGACAGTTCAACCAACATTCCATCGACACCCTTCTACCTCCTGAGCGAGAAGAACGAAGAGGCGCGGCTGGTCGTCGAGAGCGCCCAGCCGGTCACCGCTCCCGATCAGAAAATTCCGAAGCGTGACAGCTACATCTCGGTCAATACGGTTGCCCAGTACAATCAAGGAAATATGTCGCCCAGCTACGGACTGACGTTCAAATATGGCGACTGCGGGAAGCGTGCGGTTAGTATTCAGCTGGCAAACGGCACCACCGGTGCGGCGCTCCCCACGGAAGGGGTGTCTTTTACCGGTTCGGGGGAACTGTTTGTCAACGCTGCGACGAAGCCTCAGGCGGGTGACGACTACACGGCCACCATAACCTATGCCGACGGCACGAGCACACCGCAGACCGTGAAGGTTGTCAAGGGGACCATCGACGATTTCCTCGGCCAGAGTTTCCCGGCCGGTAATGTCACGATCCCCGCTGCCGACCTCTCTTCCCCCATGCTCGGCTGGCACTATTCTCTCCCCCAGACCATCATTCCGTACACAGTCTCTTCGAGTACAGCCAACGGCGGCTATAACGAGAACTACACCTCGGCCACCAACTGGCTGAAACCGACCTTGAGTGGGCCGTTGTCGGTCGGTGGCACGTACTGGGTTTCGACACAGTTTGACGACATTCTTGGTGACTCTCTCAGGTATAACGGCAGCTACACCCTCGCATCAAGCGGGCCGGTGATTTCCTCATTTTCCCCGCCAACCGGCGCCGTCGGCACAGTTACCATAAACGGCAGCGGTTTCACCGGGACCATGGGGGTGACGTTCAACGGCGTACCGGCATCGTTCTCGGTGGTCAACGACACGCAGATAACCGCCACGATCCCGTGGGGAGCGGCGCGCGGTCCCATAACCGTGACCGACGGCTCGGGGACGACCACGGCCAGTTCCACCCCCTTCGAACGTACCTATACACTTTCGGGGAATCTGGTCAATTCGTCAAACATCGGCCTTGACGGGATAGCACTACGCACCATCGGCACCGGAGCGCCGGTCACGGCAACGTCTACCTCCACCGGAAGTTATTCCTTGTCTCCCATTTCGGCCGGTGTTCCCCATGTGGTCAATTTCCACGACACGACACATACCTATCTGGATGTCTACACCCGTTTCATGACCAATACGGAGACCACCAGCGGGCAGAACTACATCATGTTCTCCACGGCCGATCTCAGCAATTTCAGCGCCATAGATGCTTCTTTCGGGGCGGTCAGCGCAGGCACCACCGGCATGATTGCCGGCAAGGTGATGGATACCAGCACCACTCCTACCCCCCTCAGTGGCGCTGTTCTGGTTGTTTACAGCAAAAACTATGCGTCGAGCATTGTGCCGTACAAGGTTATCTATGGCAACACCAGCGGCGTGCCCGACACGACCCTCACGTCAACCACCAGTTCCGGCCGATTCTTCGTCACCGGCATAGAACAGGGGGATATGGTTATTCTGGAAGCCACGGCGACGGGATACCAGTTTTCGCCGACCATGTACCAGGTGTATAACGGTGCCGTCAGCGAAGGGCCGGTTCTGGGCGCCCAGATGCCGACCATCACGCTTAGTCCTTCTTCGGGGAGTACGCTTGCCAGTGGTTCCACGGTTACGGTCACCTGGTCGCCGGCTGTAAACGGCACGCTCTTCTACACGACTGACGGCTCGGACCCCCGCTTAGGCGGAAACACGATCAGCACCAGCGGTTCGACAATTACGCTTACCAGTCCCTTCGCCACGACGATCAACGTCCGCTACGTGTTCAGAAGCGGCGCGGGCATTTACGGCAGCGATGGAAGTGCCAGCTACAACATCACCACCACGGATCCGGCCATCACCTCCTTCTCCCCAACCACCGTCCTGCCGGGGGACACGGTGACCATCACCGGGGTGAACTTTAACACCACTCCTGGAAATAATACGGTCAGTTTCAGTGGTGGTGTGTCGGCACCGGCGGCAACAGCTACCGCGACGCAACTGACGGTCGTTGTACCGGCGAATGCCTTCTCTGGGCCTCTCCAGGTCACCGACACCAGCACCGGCAAGACCAGCCAGCCCAGCGCTACCCAGCTCACCGTCTTGCAGATGATGAACGTATCGGGGCAGGTGAAGGATGCCTCCACCTTGAGCGGCATAAGCGGTGTCACGGTCACCGCAACCTATACGGTCAATGGAACACCCCATAGTGGGAGCGTTTCCACCGACAGTTACGGCAATTATGGGAATTCTGTACCCTTCCTTTCCGTTCCCCAGAATACGGATTTCACCCTCAGCTTCAGCGCAACCGGCACCTATGCACCTGCCTACACGGGGACCCTCAACAACATCAACTGGTACAACATGACGCTCTATCAAACCGCGACCTTCAATGCCTGGAACGGTAACGACACCACAACCGGTGTCATTCGTGGGCAGGTTATCGATCAG
The DNA here is from genome assembly GCA_021848385.1 of Deltaproteobacteria bacterium. Classification (GTDB taxonomy): domain Bacteria; phylum Desulfobacterota; class Desulfuromonadia; order Geobacterales; family Geobacteraceae; genus Geomobilimonas. Next base: position 3,070 of record JAJZUQ010000030.1, on the reverse strand, counting down.
TCTAATTCCACAGGTGTTTCCGGGGCCAGGATAACTGCGCCGACCGGGTATACCGTTATGTATGACGACGGCAGCGGGAACCTGGTAGTCGATACCGGGACTACCACCACCGCAGCCAATGGTGTCTTCTACATAACCCACGTGGCGGATGGCGCCTCCGTCTCCCTCAGCGCGACCAAAGCGAATTACATTTTCACGACGGTCACGGCGGTCGGCCATGCTGGAGCCATCACCAGTGAGCAGATTAGCGGCACTCACCTCATCAACGTCTCCGGATCAGTTGTTAACAGCTCAAACGCCGCGGTGTCCAGTGCTACGGTAGAACTACTGAATTTTGCCAACTCTGTCACATCCGATGCCAGCGGGTTGTTCACCATCAGCAACGTCCCCGGCAGCGGCTTCGAACTGAAGCTGAGCCAGGGGACCACCTTCACACCGACCTATACCGGCTGGCTCAGCAGCTCAGCCGATCTGCCGCTTCCTCCCTACATCCTCTTCACTCCGGCGGAGGTCTCCGGTTATCTCGGCGCCACGACCACCGGCGGCGCCGTCATCGGGCGGCTCATAAACAGTGCCAATCCCACTGTCCCGCTCAGCGGCGGAACGGTGACCGTTTCCGGGCCGAGCCCGAACTATGTTGTTCGCTACTATGATTCCGCCACCAAGCAGTTTACCGGTACAACGGCAACCGACGCCAGCGGACTCTTCCTGGTCAGTGATGTGACGGACAACGGGAATATCTATATCAGTGCAAGCATCGGCACGGGCGGCAACGGCTGGCTGAACGTCACCACCCATGCCCCGGGCGTGTCGGAGGTTGCGGTGCCGTGCACCCTGCCGACGATCGGCGTTAATGGTCAGGTCACCGACGCCACCACTTTTAGTGGCATCCAGAACGCCACCGTTGCCGTGAACTCGCTGCCGTCAATCTCTGCAAACACCGACGCCTTCGGCAACTACAGTCTCAACAATGTTCCTTCCGGAACGGATTTCTCTCTGGTGTTTACCGCTACCGGCTTTGATACTGCCTATTCGGCGACCTTTAATTCCACAAGCTATCTGAACGTGAATATGGGGCTCTTCCCGAGCGGAACTTTTTCAGCATGGAATGGAGGCATCACCACAACCGGCGTTATCCGCGGACAGGTTGTCGACCAGTCCTCTTCCGGGATCTCCGGGGCGAGGATTACTGCGCCGGTCGGGTATACCGTCATGTATGATGACGGCAGCGGGAACATGGTAGCCGATACCGGGACTACCACCACTGCAGCCAACGGCGTCTTCTACCTTACCGGCGTGGCGGATGGCGCCTCCGTCTCCCTCAGCGCGACCAAAGCGAATTACGTTTTTACGCCGGTCTCGGCGGTTGGCCATGCCGGAGCCATAACCAGTGTGAAGATTAGCGGCACTCCTACCATCTCCGTTACCGGCATGATCATCGACAGTGGCAACTCTGCTCAGGTCGGGGCGACCGTAACCCAGCTGAATACCACCCCCGCCAACAGTACCACCTCCACTTCTACCCCGACAGCCGGTAATTTCAACATCACCAACATCCCCAGTGGTGCAAACTTCGAACTCGAGATGACCAAGACCGGCTTCCTGCCGACCTACACCGGTCCGCTCAGTTTTGCGGGCGACACCACGCTTCCGTTTTCCTATGTACTTTTCACGTCGACAGACCTTACCAACCTTGGCATCACGTCAGGCGGTGCCATCATCGGCCGGGTCGTCAATATGCAAAACCCGGCGGCAACCATCAGCGGCATGCAGGTTACCGCTTCTCCCTATACCGTTGTCTATTATGACAAGGCGTACAACTCCGGAGCAGGGGGATTCAACCCGGCGGCGCCGGCCACTGATGCCAGCGGCATGTTCCTGGTGCCGAACGTGGGTGACCTGGCACCGGTGTCTATCGGTGCCACCGGTTATTCGGGAAATGTCTGGGGGAATACGTACCTCACCACCCATGCCAACGCGGTTTCCGAGATAGCGGTGCCGTGCTCTGTGCCGATGATCTCCGGAGGTTCCACTCCGCTCTCACCTACTACCGCAACCGTTCAGCCCTCCCAGACGACCCCGACCATATCCGGGCAGGTGTGGGTATCGTGGACGACCGCATCCGCAGCTGCGCCGGGACTGGTTGCCCAACTTGGTTACGGACAGGCGGGAACCGACCCGTCAACCTGGCCTTCCGCCCAATGGTTCAATGCAACCTATAGCTCCAACACGGTAAATACCTATACCTACAGTGCAACCATCACCGCCCCCGCAACCCCCGGCAGCTATGCGTACGTGTATCGCTATTCCGCTTTCGGCGGACCGTATACCTACATCGGCACCTCGGGTTCCTTCACCGGGCCGGCCCAAACCTACAATTCCGGTACGTTGACGGTCAACAGTCCTGAACCGACCACGACAACCCTGACCTCAACCCCCAATCCGTCCACCTTCGGACAAGGTGTGACCTTCACCGCCATTGTTTCATCCCCTACCGCCGGGACCATCACCGGTAACTTAGATCTCTACGACGGCACAAACCTGTTGGTGACGACCGCTTTTACCGGCGCCAATACCGGCGCCCAGGTTATCTTCGGGAGCATTTCGTATCTCTCGGCCGGTTCCCATACGATTACCGTCGTTTATAGAGGAGACTCGGTCTACGGCACAAGCACCTCGTCGGCGGTGAACCAGACGGTGAACCAGGCGGCGCCGGTAATTACCTGGCCGACGGCCAGCGCCATAGCCTATGGTCAGACTCTGGCATCATCTACCCTGAGTGGCGGTTCATCGACACCGGCCGGTACCTTTGCCTTCACCACACCGATCACAGCACCGACCGCCGGCACCGCTAGCCAGAGCGTCACCTTCACGCCGGGCGATACCAACTACACCACGGTTGTCGGCAGTGTCAGTGTCACCGTCAACCAGGCGACGCCGAGTGTCACGACCTGGCCGACGGCCAGCGCCATCATCTATGGTCAGACTCTGGCATCATCAACCCTGAGTGGCGGTTTATCGACACCGGCCGGTACCTTTGCCTTCACCACACCGACCACAGCACCGACCG
>JAJZUQ010000086.1 GCA_021848385.1 Deltaproteobacteria bacterium | reverse complement strand
CCCAAGGATGGTGGTCCTGATGAACTTGAAATAGGGAATCTGACCGATTGCCGGGCCGAACATCTCAACAAGCACCTGGCGGGCGAGGGGGCCCTGGAGGTCGAGCTTGCCGGTATCAGCGGATATGTTGGCAAAGAGGGCACCATCCTTGAGGCGGGACCGGATGACGGCGAAGTCGTTGGCGATGGTGGCGGCGTTCACCACGATCATCGCCTCGTCCTCGGCCAGGCGGAAGACGATCAGGTCGTCGATGACGCCCCCCTGGTCGTTGAGGAGAAAGCCGTAGCGGGAGCGGCCGATCGGGATGCTCTTGACGGAGAAGGTGAAGACATCCTCCAGCCCCCCCGCCACGATATCCCCCTGGTAGAGGAACTCCCCCATGTGGCAGATGTCGAACAGGGCCGCCTTTTCCCGGCACCAGCGGTGCTCGGCGATGATCCCCTCGTACTGGATCGGCATGTTCCAGCCGCCGAAGGGGGCAAGAAGCGCCTTGAGTCGTTCATGTTCGGCAAGAAGCGGGGTGCTCTGCAGCTGTTCCATGGCATTCTCCGTGACATCCGACGTTAAAACGAGGTCTCACTGTAAAAAAATATGGACGGTTTGTAAACAGGTTTGTTGGTATTTTTTCAGCAAAGAGAGACAGTGCCACAGGACTGCTCTGGCAGGCGTTCTGCGGACACTGCAGCCTCGCGGGACACAGGGTTGGAAACAGCGTCAGCCAAGGGGCTCGGACCGCCCGCCCAAAAGCCTGCGACGCGCGGCTTCCGCCAGCTCCACGAGGCCGTCCAGGGTCCGCCGGTAAAAGCGCCTGACCGGCATCCGGTTGACCAGGATATCCGTACCCGACCGCTCCAGCGTGACCCTGTCCCCCGCCGCCAGAGGAGCGGTTCGGTCGTAGAACTCGCCGCCAATACCGAACAGGAAGTTGTAGCGCTCCCCATCATGGCGACAGGAAACCACCATAACGGTGTTGAGCGGCTCGCCGTTCTTGTGGTCGAAGCGGGTAGTCGCGGTGGCAAAATCCCCCTCCACCGGTCCGTTCCCTGCCAGGAGGGCCTCCACCGTCAGGTCATGGGGCTTGGTTCGCCCGAGCGACGGCAACCCCCATGGCTTGTATGGCTCGTGGAGGCGTTTGTCGTAGTGCTTCTCCCGCTCCAGGAGAATGACCACGTTGTTGTTGATGGGGCCGCCGATGGAGTGGGAGAGTCCGGCCTGGAACCCCCGCTCCAGGATGAGGCGGTGGTTCTCCACCACCTGGATCATCCCCGTCGCCCCCAGGGGGTGCCCCCGCCCCTTCAGCCCCCCCGTCAGATTGGTGGGAAACAGTCCATGCTCCCCCGTCAGCTCGTCGTCCAGCAGGCCGTCCAGCAGGCGATGCCGGGGGAGAATCCCCAGGTCCACCATGTTGATGGGACCGAAGCCGTTGAAGGGGTCGTGCATGTTCACGTGGAGTCCACCCTCCAGGCTCCGGACGTCCTTCAGCCCCGCCATGCCGTAAACCTCGGCGGCGGCCCGGACCGTGGCGGGGAAGGAGTGGAAATAGTTGCGGTCGGCGATGGTCGGGATGTCCGTGGCGCTTCCGACCCCGGCCGCCAGCACCTCCTGGGGACGGGAGGTCACGATCACCGCCGCAACCCCGTCGGACATGGGGCAGAAGTCGTGGTAGCGCAGCGGCCACCAGTACTGGTAGTTCTTGCCGCTGACGATCTGGCGGTAGTACTCCTCCACCTCGATCTCGAAATTCAGGTGGGCGTCGGGGTTCCGGGCGGCGTAGCGGTGGGCGCGCTGGGTCAGAAGCGACGAAAAGGCGGTCCACTCCTCCAGCGACAACCCAAGCCGCTCCATGAGCGCCCGCGCCACCAGCGCCCCGCAGGCGGGCATGCTCAGGCCGAACTCCGCCTCGTCCCGATCGATCACCCCCGCCACAATCCGGGTCGCCTCCGGAGTCGAGACGTCACTCATCTTCTGGATGCCGATGGCCAGGACATGATCGCAGCTCCCCGAGGCGACCATCTGGTAGGCGACCTCGAAGGCGGACGCCCCGGACGAGGAAGCGGTATCGATGAGGAGCGACTTGGTCCCCGAGACCCCCAGCACCCCCGCCACCTTGGCGGCGGTATTGTCCACGCGGGAAAAGGCCACCGGGCTCTGGCACCCCACCACCACCGCCTCGATCTCCCTGCGCCGGACCGGGCTCCCGTCGAACACCGCCCCACTCTTCTCCGCCAGGCCAAGAAACGAGAGATCCTCCCGCTCCCTGCCGTTGTACCGGCCGACCGGCGCCATGTAGGATGCGGCGACATAGACCCTGCGGGGGTGAAAAGTGGTTTTCATGGCTGAATCCTTCCGTAATGACGTCATAGTGACTCACATTGTAGCCGAAGGAAGGGCATCTGACAATTTCCCCGCCCCCCCTTGCAATGACCGCGAATTGCAGGTAGGATACGTTAGCGATTATTAACAAATCAACCAATAAGGAGGTGAATCCGGCACCGTCACCATCGGCACAATTGCAGGGATTCGTTACTATCGAATCGATTAACAACCAGTGAGGACTATAAAATATGAAAACGATGGGTAGTACCAGATGGACCGTTATGGGCATGTTGCTGATCCTCGTACTGCAGGTGCCGGGCTTCGCCGCGGCGCAAACCACGTTCAGCTGGATCGTGGTATTCGGAGACAGCTTGTCCGACTCCGGCAACGCATTTGTTTTCGTAGGTGCGGCAAACACGCCTCCCTACGCTTTCCTTGACCAGCTCCTCATTCCCGACAGACCCTACGCAAAAGGGGGTCACCACTTCAGTAACGGTGAAACTTGGGTTGAACAGCTTGCGCGACCAATGGGGTTCGCCGGGAACACCCGCCCCGCCTTCCGGGAATTGGGAACCGACGCGACCAACTACGCGGTCGGCGGCGCCAGGGCGCGCGAAGACGGGATCAACGTCGACCTCGGCTTTCAGGTAACCACATTTCTCAACACCTTTGGCGGCACTGCCCCGGCCGATGCCCTCTACGTGATCGAGTTCGGCAGCAACGACGTCCGCGACGCTCTGGCAGCAGCCGATCCTACCATCCTCGTCAGCGCACTCACCTCCATCGGCGACAACGTAGGGGTACTGTACGCGGCGGGCGCGAGGAAGTTCCTGGTATGCAACGCGCCCGACATCTCACTGACCCCCGCTGTTCGCTCTCTTGGCCCTCTTGCCGGACAATTCGCTAATTTATTATCGGTATCGTTCAACGGGGGGCTCGACTCACTATTGGGGTCACTGGCAGTGCTTCCCGGAATCGAGATCGTGCGTGTCGATTTTTTCAAGAAGCTTACCGACATCGTCGCCGCCCCTGCAACATTCGATCTGAGTGTCGTGGATAAAGCCTGCGTAATGCCGAATACCCCACCGTACACCTGCCAGCAGCCCGATCAGTTCCTGTTCTGGGATGGGGTTCATCCGACCCAGGCGGTCCACGCCATCATCTCGCAGGAAGCGGCAACCGCGCTGGCACAGTAATGAGGATGTGCCACATTTTCGAAATGGTGGACAAGATTGTGTGGAAGTAAGGCGAGTCGAGACGTGATTTACTGGAGCCGGCAGCGGGAGCTGCCGGCTCTTTACGTCTTGGCATTGCAGCCGATGGTAAGGCGTATGCAATTTCGCCCGTGCATATCCTTGACGCAGTGCGGTTCGCGGAGTAAAGTGAGTGCGCCTTACTTTTCGAATGTTTGGCTCTGAAGGGGCATACCGATCCTTTTCCTCTTGAGGATAAATGTTCCATTTTGGTAGATCAGCAGTTCACGCCTGCGTGCGTGAACTGCTCAATAGCGAGTTGAACAAACAAAACTGACACGGAGCTAAGTTGAATTTTATATTTTGGAATGTTGGAAAGAATAGCGTAGATGCCGAACTCGTAGAGTTAATCATAAATACTCAAGCGAATTTCGTAGCTCTTGCTGAATATGTTGGTGATGAATTTAATCTCCTAAGGCTCCTATCATCGAGAGGTGTGGACTATCATTCTGTCCCTTCAATTGCATGCAAACGAATCAAGATTTTTACGGACCTAAATCCCAGCGTAATTAGACATAAACGCGAAGCGGATCGATATACGATTAAAGAACTGCGAGTTGTTGGAATGGAGCCAATTCTGATCGGGCTAGTTCATTTGCCAAGTAAATTACACACCGATGATGATGATCAGCTTCACAGCGCAATGTTTTTCAAACAAGATATTGAGGCAGCTGAAATAGAGGCTGGACACAAGAACACAATTATATTCGGTGATTTCAATATGAACCCTTTTGATAAAGGAATGGTTTCAGCAGTCGCATTGAATTCACTCCCGTGCCTAAAAACCGCAAAGAGAGAATCAAGGGTTATTCAGGGACGGGAGCACTCGTTTTTTTACAATCCATCATGGAACTTACTAGGTGACCGAGACGATATTCCAGGAACCTATTTTCATAGTTCTCCCTCATATCAATCACACTACTGGAACACGCTTGATCAAGTCATAATCCGCCCAGGTATAGCGGACAGATTTCATAAAACTTCACTTAAAATCCTAAAAAGTGCTGGTATAAATTCTTTAGTTAATCTAGCAGGTAAACCATCCGTGAGCGATCATCTCCCTATCTTTTTTTGCATGGACATTCAATAGGAGGAATAAATGAAAAATTTATGGCCGGAAGTATTTCAGGAGAACACTAAGTTATCAGCTAAGAGCTTGCTAGAAGAACAGGCAAAACTACTTGGTAAAATTACTGGCGGCATAGTGTTCTCCGAGGTCACCGCGATGTCAGCCTTAGACGCTGCCCTTGAGTCTATTAAAGGTGAGTTTGTCTACAGGTTCGACATAATGGGTAAATTTCTCGAAAATTACCGTTTCAATGTACTTTGTTTTTCACATGACATAACTCTCTATCCTGTTAAGTTCCGCCTTGATGAGAAAATAGCAAAGGAACTCGGGATCGGCAGTAAGTATGATCGTACCCATAATATAGGTAGCGAGGAGGAACTGGAGAAATTTATCAGCTCTGTTTTGACAAGCGAGCGAGTTAAAGATGTAGTTGGATCTATCATGCGGTTGTCAAAGTGAATTACAGGATTCTGGTCGTAATAACATGCTGTAAGTACGCACTTGGGAACAACCATTCTATCGGGGAAGCCGGAGAGTAAGGAAAGACCCCAGAGGGGTCAGTCCTTGACACGAGACAAATGTAAAGACTGTGAGGTTCCAACAAGGCAGAAGCAGCGGCCTAAAAACCGCCGCTGTTCTCCCAAGCCGTTAAGCGAATAGGAGAGATGTAATGATTGTTAAATCTCAAAATCCATCTTTAGTCGACAGTGGGCCAATAGTTATAAAGTGCCCCGGTTGTGGACAGGGGGGTACTTTTACAAAATTTCAGAATTTGCAGGACCTTCACCTACCTAACAGTGCTAAAGGATTTCTCTTCCTTGGACATAGGCAGTGCCCTAACCCAAGTTGCCAAGCACACGTATTTTTTGTACGTGCTCAGAACGGAGATCTCTTAACCTATCCATCATTGCGGGTTGATTTTGATAGCAACAATATCCCTCAAACCATAAAAAATGCACTTGAAGAGGCCATTTCATGTCATGCGAACGGTTGTTTTATGGCTGCGGGAATAATGGTCAGGAGAACGCTGGAAGAACTATGTTCCGAGAGGGGTGTCTCAGGCGGAAACTTGAAACAACGCCTAAACAGTCTGCAGGATAAGGTTATTTTGCCACCTGAGCTGTTTGAGGCAATGGATGAGCTCAGAATCCTCGGTAATGACGCCGCTCATATTGAATCTAAGGAATATGATCAAATTGGTAATAACGAGATAGAGGTTGCGATCGAGCTAACAAAGGAAATTTTAAAAGCAATTTACCAAATGAACTCACTTGTCAACAAGTTGAAGAGCCTGAAGAAACAGCAGTAAACTACTGAGCGGATAGCTCGACTAGCTTAACTTAGCGCGGCAACTGGACTCCGCTTCGCTCCGCCGCTGCGCTCTCACCGTTGAAAGGACCTTAACCGATGGGCAATGAAGATATCATTAGGACTAATGACGTGCTGGTGCGCGAGATGGAACTGTCTGACGGGGCTGCAACCGACTGGCATTTCCACAGCCAGGTTCACGACTATTTTGTCTGTCTGGAAGGAAAGGTCCGCGTGGAAACGAAGAATCCCGACGGCGCTCTTGTCCTGGAACCGGGGCAGCGATTCCTGGTAGCTCCCCGCCATGTCCACCGGATAATCAACGTGGCCGGAAGGATTTCAAAATACCTGCTGGTTCAAGGCGTGGGCCACTACGATTTCTGCAAAGAGCAACCAACTGAGGAGCAATGACGGCGGCACATAGGCTGACGCGCTGGTGCGCCACCACGACATTGTGAGGACAACATGAAGGCAATAAAGAGAATAATAACGATTGTCATGCTTTTCGCGGTAATTGCACCCCATGGAATGTTGCACGCAGCCGGGAAGCCTGCTGAAGGATATGTGCCCGATGAAGCGACCGCCATCGCGATTGCGGTTGCTGTCTGGGTACCAATCTATGGGAAAAACCGAGTAGAAGGGAAAAAGCCCTTCAAAGCAATTCTCAAGGACGGAGTCTGGCAGGTGAGAGGTTCCCTCCCCCACGGGTGGAAAGGTGGCGTGCCGGAGGCTGAGATCAGCAAAGACGATGGTCGAATCCTTCGGGTAAGCCACGGTAAATAGCACTCGAGAGCACTAAGGGGACAGGCGCTTTATGGGAAGGAGCGGTGAAGGCAAGCGAAGCGGGGGCACAAGGCTTTCACTTCCTGTACGCCTTATCATGCTGAACATGCAGACATACGAGGACAATGGTTGGGCCTTTGACAAGACACGTAATGGCGCGGGCGCTGCCGGTGACCCTGAGCGAATAGAGTTGTTCGCCGGTGGTCGGCTCGATCATCCCGTGGAGTTTCTCGAAATTCAGACCGGCGTGGTTCCAAAGCTGTTGAAGGGTGAGTGATTGCAACTGCGTGAGCACCTTTGCCGCTGCTTTTCGCACCGGGAGTTCGGCCTTCATGACCGCTTCATCAAAGGCTGGACGAATTTCAATCTTCACCAGCCCACCTTTTGGCAATGGTAGCCGCATCTTTGGCCGATTTGACCGAAATGGACGGG
>JAJZUQ010000029.1 GCA_021848385.1 Deltaproteobacteria bacterium | reverse complement strand
CCAATGTGTGCGCGTCATAACCCCCCTCAATCCCCCCTTATCTAAGGGGGGAAGCGAGCGAAGCGAAGCAGGGGGGTTACAGATTTTGCATTTTTTGTCTTTTTGCAAGAGGCTCAAAGGTTTCAGGTTTCTCTCCGCGTTCTCTTGCGAGCGTCAGCGAACGGACGAGAAACAAGGCAGTTTTGAATTATGAATTATGAATTTTGAGTTAAAATCCGAGTCCCGGGTCCCTGCTTCCAAGTTTTACCGGCCCCCGATTTCACCGGTTCCCTCCTTTTGCTAACCATGTCTAGTAATTTTGCTAGACAGGCCTTGTAAATAGATGTAAAATTTCCTCATGATGAATTCTTTTGAACGATCATTTGTAGCGCAGCTGGAAAAACGCCTTGCTGGCGAACCGCCGCTGATTCAAGTGCTGGTCGGCCCACGTCAGGTGGGGAAGACTACCGGCATGCGCCAGCTTCTTGGGCGCTATCCTGGTACCAGTCATTACGCCAATGCCGATGACCTGTTGGTGACCGGGCGCAGCTGGCTGCTGGAACAATGGCAGAAAGCTCTGTTGCTCGGGAACGGCACATTGCTGATCATTGATGAGATCCAGAAAATAGCCAACTGGTCAGAAACCCTCAAGTCCTTGTGGGATGAGCATCCGCACCGGCTACGGGTGGTTGTGCTCGGATCGGGTTCGCTACAGATTCAGACGGGACTGACCGAGAGTCTGGCTGGGCGTTTCGAGCTGACCAGGATTTACCATTGGACGTTTGCAGAATTGAAGGTTGCCTTTGGCTATGATCTCGATCGCTATCTGCTGTACGGGGGGTATCCCGGCTCGGTGGCGTATGAGGATGAGTATGATCGCTGGTACGCTTATCTGAAAGATGCGATCGTGGAAGCTGTCATCGGCAAGGATATCCTTCTGAACAGGAAGGTGGCCAATCCGGCCCTCTTTCGGCAGGCATTCGAGATTCTCTGCCGTTATCCGGCCCAGGAAATCAGCTACACCAAGCTGCTCGGCCAGTTGCAGGACAAAGGAAATACCGACCTCGTCAAATATTACCTCGAACTCTATGCCGGAGCGTTCCTGATCTATTCCCTGGGGAAGTATTCGGCCAAGGGATGGTTGACGCGCGCCACCAGTCCCAAAATACTTATGGGCTGCCCGGCCCTTTACACCATGACCGCCGGTCCGAAGGTGCTTGCTGATGCGGAGTTGCGTGGACGAGTCTTTGAACTGGCCGTGGGAGCAGAGTTACTGCAGCTTCCGGGAGAACTTTCCTACTGGCGGGAGAAGAACGCCGAAGTCGATTTCGTCTATCACTATCAGGGGAGTCTCTACGCGATCGAAGTGAAATCCGGCAGAAAAAAATCAGCAAAAGGGCTTGAGGCCTTTATGAAGCACTTTCCCGAGGCACAACCGGTTATCATGACCCCTGATAATTTCCCTGTCCTGTCGGAAGATCCGAAAAAGTTTTTTGCAACCCTCTGAACCAGAATCCCACCCGAAATGCAATTTAACAGGGATACAGGGGATAAGGCAGTTTTGAATTTTGAATTTTGACCCAAACTGCGGGCCTGAAGAATTATGAGTTGAAACCTTGAATCTGTCTCTCACAGAGAACACAGAGAAAAACATAAAGCTTTCGGGGTTTAACTTCATTCGTGGTTAAAGAAAAGATTCAAAGGTTCTCTCTGTGAGCTCTAGAGAGCGCAGCGAACGGGCGAGAGGCGAGGCAGTGTTGAATTATGAATTATGAATTTAAAACCAATCCCCGGTCCCTGACTGCCAGCATTGACAAACCGTCCTGTCAATAGTACTGTTAATCGCACGATAACAAGCTTTGTCGGAGGTGCGATGTGAAGACGATTGCGGCGAACGAGTTGAAAACCAGAGGGGTCTCTTCCATCGAGAAGGCCCTGGAAGAGAGCGGCGAAGCGGTCATTTCGGTGCGTGGTCAGGACCGCTACGTGGTCATGGACATGGAAGAGTACAACCGGTTACGGGTCTGCGAACTGGAGTCAGCTCTTTATGAAACCCGCCAGCAGATCGCGTCCGGGGAGTTTGTGGAGGAGAACGTCGATGAGCATATCGCGCGGATCAGGAATGCCGCGAAATGAGCTTCCGGATTATCTATACGCACAGTTATCTGAAGCGGGCCGCGAAGTTCATCAGACGCCATCCTGAACTCCTCCCCCAGTACGAGAAGACCCTGAAACTGCTTGAGTTGAACCCGTTACATCCCTCGTTGCGGCTGCACCGCCTGGGGGGTCCCCTGCACGACCTGCATTCCGTGTCGATTAACATCAGCTATCGGATTACCCTGGAGTTTCTGCTCGAAGACGGAAAGATCATCCCCGTGAGTGTTGGTAGCCATGATGAGGTTTATTAGAATACAGAGAAAACCGTAAAACCAAAAATCTGGTCTCACGCGACGACGCAACGACGCGACGAGAACCAAAGGCAAAAAACTGTTTACCACTGACCTACAAATCGGGCTTAAAAAGAAAACCTGAAGAAAAATGCAATCTAACAGGGATATAAGGAAATTTTGAATTTTGAATTATGAATTTTGAGTCGAATACCGATCCCCGGTCCCGAGTCCCGAGTCCCGGTTTCTCAGGTTTTCCGAGTCCGGACCACGAGTCCCGGCTTCTAATTTATTATCCAGAAATTGTACCTTTCACTGTCGCTGAATTTCAGTTATAATGCTCAGCCGTGACACGTTCTCATAAATAGTGACCGGATGAGTTCTGCAGGCGTTCGATGCTATCCAGGAAGTTGTCTGTTATATGCCGATATGTTCTACTCCAAGGAGGAAACTGTAATGAAACGATGCCAGGCAGCTATTGTTGCGGCGTTACTGATGATGGGCTGTCTTCAGCCTGTTGTGGCACAGGGCGAAAACATTCCCTATTCGCTCTCCGTTACCCCTTTTGCGGGGGGGTATGTCTTCGAGGGGAACCAGCAGCGTAAGAACAGCGAGATCTACGGCCTTGCGGTCGGTTACAATTTAAGTGAGCATTGGGGATTGGAGCTTACCGGGACCTACAGTCCCGACATTTTCTCAACTGCCGTCCCCCGGCAGCAGACGGTGAATCTTTACGAAGTGCGGGGTGACGTCCTCTACCATTTCATGCCGCAGAAGCGATTTGTCCCGTATGTGGCTGCGGGAGGCGGGATCATCTTTTTCGATCCCCGGCAAGGGGAGGTCGACCATGATACCCTGGCCGACTACGGTGCCGGCTTCAAGCTATTCCTCACCGACTACCTCGCTCTGCGGGGCGATGTTCGTCACATTCTCGACTTCACGGTGAGGGACGTGAACCGGACGCGCTACGTCTATAACAACTTTGCCTACACCGCCGGCCTCACGTTCCAGTTGGGGGGGACAAAGCAGGCCGTTGCGCCAGTTCCGCATCAGACTGAATGGAAGTATACCGAGCCCCCGTCCCAGGTTGCCATGACAACGCCGGTGACGGTTGCACACCCTGCGGCGCCCATGGCAGAGACCGTTGCGCCTGTGCCGGTGCCGGTTGCCACGAAGCAGCGGGAACGCTCCAAGACGGGTATGCCGGTCATCACCAGCATCATGGCAGCGGGTAACAGCATTGCAATCAAAACGAGCGCTCCCGTCGACTCCTATAAGACCATGGCGCTCGAAAAACCCGCCCGCCTCGCAATTGATATTTTTGGCGCTACCAATGGCATGAAGTATGACCGGATTGCCATAAACAGGATGGGGGTTAAGGAAGTGCGGGTTGGCACCGATCCGGGAAAGGTGCGCATCGTCATTGATGCTGCCGGCGACCGGCTGCCTGAGTACCGCCTGCAAAGGAGCGCGACCGGCCTTGAACTGGTCCTGCCCGGCCAGTCAGGCTTCCCGGTTGGGGCATCGGTGCCGAGCAGGGCAGGGGAAGAGGTGGCGGTGGAGTTGAATGTTGAGTTCACCACGGGGAGCGCCCGCATAAGGCCCGCCTTTTATCCTCAGCTGCAACAGCTTGCCGATTTCATGCGAGCCAATCCCCGAACCTCGATCATTATCGAGGGGCATACGGACAACATCGGCCCTGACTGGGTAAACAAGAAGCTGTCGCTTCAGCGCGCACAAAGTATCCGCTCATTCCTTATCAAAACCGGAGGCATCGCACCGAAAAGGATCGTCGCCCGCAGTTTTGCTTCCTTCAAGCCGGTAGGCGACAATGAGACCACCGAAGGACGCCAGCTCAATCGACGCGCGGTTGCAGTGATCACCGCGATGCCGGTGAGATAGCTTTCGTTCGTCATCAATCTTTTCTGCCGTCCATGCTTCGACGCATTAGCCAGGCTGGGTCTTCCAGCCTGGCTTTTTACCTTGACAGCGATTCACTCCTGGTATTACGCTTGACGTAATGCCTTCTGTGCGATAGGATAGGCCGTAACATGATTAAAACCTTCCGGGACAAGGATACGGAGACACTCTTTAGTGATATTTCCGTACGGCGTTTCAAGGCGATTGAGCGACCGGCACGACGTAAATTATATTACCTGCACAGGGCAAGATCATTGCAGGATTTACTTGTCCCCCCGGGCAATCGTCTGGAAGGATTGAGCGGAAACAGGGCCGGGCAATACAGTATCAGGATCAACGACCAGTGGCGTATCTGTTTCACCTGGATTGATGGAGATGCCTGTGACGTTGAGATAGTGGATTATCACTGAAAGGGTTACGTTATGAAAACATCACTGGATCCGATTCATCCCGGTGAAATTCTGCTTGAAGAGTTTCTCAGGCCGATGGGGATCAGTATCAACATGCTGGCGCGGGAGATCAACGTGCCTCCGGGAAGGATAAGCACAATAGTTAATGGCAAGCGCTCTATTACAGCAGATACGGCACTCCGTCTCGGACTCTACTTCGGAGTGTCTCCCGAATTATGGCTGAATCTGCAGACAGATTATGATCTGAGGGTAGCCAGACAGACGACCAACCTGCGTATCACACCATTCAAACTGGCATCATGAGAGTAAAACTTTACGATAGGACACCATCATGTATAAACTGAAGATCCTCACATCATTTGCTGCCGCCCACAATCTGGTCCACTACCAGGGGGATTGCGAGAACCTCCATGGCCACAACTGGAAGGTGGAGGTGACGGTCACCGCCCGGGAACTGGACAAGGCGGGGCTCGGGATCGATTTCAAGGTCCTCAAGGCCGAGACCAACGCCCTGCTCAAGACCCTTGACCACAAGTACCTGAACGAGCTTCCCCCCTTCGCCGGGCTCTCCCCCTCGTCGGAGAACATCTCCCGCTACCTGTTCGGGGAACTGTCCCGCCATCTCAATAACGATAACGTGCGGGTGGACTTCGTGACGGTGTGGGAATCGGATATGGCGTGCGCAACGTACTATGAAGACTGAAGTAATTATGAATTATGAGTTATGAATTATGAGTTTAAAAACCTTTTACTATTCACTTTTCTCTTTTCACTGATCCCCCGAGGTTTTCATGAGCTACCGGACCGCCGACTGTATCGAACTCTTTTCCTCAATTCAGGGGGAGGGGATGCTGGTGGGGCTCAGGCAGGTGTTTCTCCGCTTCCACGGCTGTAATCTCTCCTGCGACTACTGTGACACCGTGACTCCGGCTCCCCCGGCGACCTGCCAGCTGGAGGGGACACCGGGGCGGCGTGATTTCCATCCCGCCCACAACCCCGTCACCCTCGACCGGATCGTTGCCGTCCTGGAAGGGTGGCAACGGGGATGGCCGGGTCTTCATCATTCCCTGAGCCTCACGGGGGGCGAACCGCTCCTCCACCATGCGACCCTGCAGGAGTGGTTGCCCGTCCTCCGAAACTATATCCCCATTTACCTGGAGACCAACGGCGTCCTTCCCAGCGCCCTGGAAAGCCTCATCCACCACATCGACCATATCAGTATGGACATAAAGCTCCCGTCGACCTCGCACTGCGGCGACCAGTGGGGGCATCATCTCGACTTTCTCCGTGTTGCCCACGGGAAAAATCTTTTCGTCAAGACGGTGATCGGCAAGTCAACCGAGGAGTGGGAAATCTCCCGTACCTGCGAAATCATCGCCGCCGTCGACCGGACCATCCCCCTCATCCTCCAGCCGATAACGGACAGGGAAGGGAAGGTGACGATACCACCGCAACTGGTGCTGGAACTACAGGAACTTGCGTACCGGCACCTGACGGAGGTACGGGTCATACCCCAGACCCATCGGTTTATGGGACAGCTGTAGAGCAATACTGTCTTATCTCTCACCCGCTCACTACGTTCGCTAGAGCACACAGAGAGAAGCCCAAAACCTGGATACTGGTTTACCCCAAAGATTTCTGATTTTGCTTTTCAGCGGGTATCCCCTGTATCCCATTTATCCCTGTTAAATTGCTTTTTGGGTTTTCTCTGCGATCTCCGCGAGAGACAGATTTTGCCTTTGTTTTCTTCGCCGCTTTTGTGAATTTGACGTTACGAGTCCCGGATCACGGCCTTCAGGAGTTAAGGATGATCATTGAAGAGATGACGATGACGGAGTTTGCTGCCGGGCTGGAACGGACCCGCTCGGTCCTGATTCCCTTCGGCTCGACGGAGGAGCATGGCAGCCACCTTCCTCTTTCCACCGACACCATCCAGGCATACGAGGTGGGGAAGAAGGCGTCGCTCCGAATACCGCTGTTCGTGGCGCCACCGGTCCACTACGGCAACTGCCGCTCCACGGCACGTCACCCCGGCACCATTTCAATCACCACTAATACCTTAAAGTGTTTATTGAAGGATATAGTTGTATCATTGCGAAGTCACGGATTAAAAAATTTCATTGTACTTACCGGCCATGCCGGCGGCGCTCACCGGATGGCGCTTCAGGATGCCGGTGAGGAGCTGATCGCTGACTACGCCGATATCCGGATGGCGGTGGTGACGGAGTACGAACTGGCGAGCCGTGAAGGCGCAGGTATCGTGGAGACCGAGGGAGATGCCCACGCCGGCGAGATCGAGACATCCCGCATTCTTTATACCCATCCGCACCTGGTTAAGGGGACAGGCACCCGGGAATTCCCGGATTTTCCTCCGGGAGGAATCCTGGTACGGGACAAGCGGAAGTACTGGCCCGGCGGGGTCTGGGGTGATCCGGCCAAGGCAACGGCTGACAAGGGACGCAGGATCGAGGCGATCGTGGTGAGCAAGGTGGTGGAACTGGTCAGGGCGCTGGAGGCGTTTGAGGAGTGACTTTTGCAAATGGTCGACGGAGGGGGATGGTCATTTCCCGAAGATTTCACTCCCCTTTACTCACCTGCAACGTCCCATAAGATATATTTTCCAATTAAATCAGCATGTTACAAGATATAGCTTACCCTTACCCGCCATGTATCCCTTGATAAGTCGGACAACATAGGCGGATTGTCAGACAACGTCAATCAAGATTTTCTGTTATCGCACCCCCTTTGATTTTCGGAAGCGGCCAGCAGCTCGAAGCACATCTAAAACAGTGGCATAGTTCGCCCAAGGATGTTTTTCGGTTTTGAGAGCGGAATTTGTGAGCTTAACCGCCTGTTTCGTGTCGTGTCCTTGACCTGTGAAACTGTCAAAGAGATTGCAGACATGAAGACTAAACCGGTCTTGTTCCTCTTGACGCTTCCCGAGATCAGCAGAATTAACCGCCTTGTCGATTGCCACAGCTGAACGGGCCTTGATGTCTATGAAATGGAAAAACCCGCACATGGACTCTAGGAAGGTCATGAAAGCTTTTGTCATTCCTTCCGGGAGAGCAATGGACAGGTAAACGTACCCATTCCGCGCTTCCGAAACATGGTAATCAAGCATGAACTCAGGGCGGAGAGGGTTGAATGAGGTATTGAGGTCAACCAGTATCCGGCCCATGTCGAGAGGGAAGGGTGACGGAAGGTGCAAAGCCCCTTCCTCGCGTCTCTCACTCGCAAAGCTCGTTTCACCGGCTCCTTCGGCCCTGCTGGAACCCCTCAAAGGGGACCCCCCAGCCGGTGCCGGGAACCCGGACGCCGCCCCCAGATTAAGCATGATTGACCCTTTCAAAACGCCGCCGGTCTTCAAGGAATCTGCTGACAAGGTGCCGAACGATCACCGAGACAGTGAAGCCCTCCCGGTGTGCATAGTTTGCCAGTTCTTCAAGTCGATCCTGATCGAGTCGGAAACTAACCTTCATAGCCAGGTCAGTACCGTTTGCAAGTCTCCTGTTTGTCATTGTTTTCCCTCCACTTTTTGTTTAAGCCACTGTTCAAGGGTTTCCCGATGATAGCGAACCTGACCGCCAAGCTTGACACGGCCGGGAAGGGGGGTCTCCTTTTCAATCCGGTACAGCGTGACACGTGAGATTTTCAGCAAGCGGCATACATCGGCCACAGTGAGAACCAACGCGTCATCTTTCGGCATTGCCTTGACATCGAATTTCCGGGAGCGAGCCTTTTGCCTTGCCGGTTGTGGCCTCAAAGAATGATGCGTAACGATTCCCACCGGCTCCGGTTTCTCTTCGATCGTGGGGAAAACATCGAAAACCGCTTTCTCCCTCAAATGCATTTCCCTGAGTTGTAACGGAGAGAGATGGACCTGTTTACCGGGTTTTTTCTTATTTCGTGCCACGCTTCCCCCCTATTTCATCATGTTTCATTTTGTTTCATTCTACCTGTTTACCACTTGTTTCATCTTGTTTCAAGTTGTAAAGGCTGTTTTCGGCTAACATGCTGATCTCATAGGCGAATGCTGAATACTGTAATGTAATTTCTGCCCCCGTGTTACTAACCGGGGGCTTGTGTCATATTCATACGCCTGAATCCGGCAGGCCCACAGGCAAAGGAGCCAAACCGCCGAAAGCGGGGCGACGTGCTGGCCGGTCGGCCGCTCGCCCCTCGGCTGGCTCTTGCCTGTGGACTGCCTGCATTATGCTTGTCAGGTATATTCCCATCTTTTTTACGTCCCATAAGATATAGTTTAGTAATTACGATATGTTACAAGTTACAGATACCCCTTACCCGGTAAGTATGCCTCAATAAGTCGGACAATCTAGCCGGTTTGTATGACATTTTCAACGTTTTCTACTTTCCCCCCTTTCTTGTGCGAAATTTGCCCGCTGAACGGAGAACGTCCAAAATGACCGCATGGCTAGCCCAAGGATGATTTTTGGCCTTGAGGGAAGCATTTGTGAGCCTGACAGCTGATTTTGTGTCAATGCCCTGACTTGTGAAGCTGTCGAAGAGGTCACAGACCTGGAGACGAAAGAGGTCTTGTGCTTTTTGTCGTTCGGCTAGGTCGGCATGGTTTACCGCCTTGTCAACGGCCACCGCTGAACGGGCTTTGATGTCGATGAAATGGAAGAACCCGCACATGGACTCTAGGAAGGTCATGAACGCTTTTGTCATTCCTTCCGGGAGAGCAATGGACAGGTACACATACCCCTCCCGCGCTTCCGATACATGGTAATCAAGCATGAACTCGGGATGGAGAGGGTTGAAAGAGGTATTGAGGTCAACCAGTATCCGGCCCATGTCGAGAGGGAAGGGTGACGGAAGGTGCAAAGCCCCTTCCTCGCGTCTCTCACTCGCAAAGCTCGTTTCACCGGTCCCTACGGCACAGCCGGAACCCCCCAAGGGGGACCCCCCGGCCAGTGCCGGGAATCCGGACGCCGCCACCTGATTACGCATGATTGACCCTTTCATAACGCCGCCTGTCTTCAAGGAATCTGCTGACAAGGTGCCGAACGATTACCGAGACGGTGAAGCCTTCCCGGTGTGCATAGTTTGCCAGTTCTTCAAGTCGATTCTGGTCGAGTCGGAAAGTTACCCGCATAGCCAATTCGTTACCGCTTGCCATTTTTTGAATTGCCATCTATTTGCCCCCCATTACGTGTGAGATGTTTTGAGACATACGCAAAATAACGGTTTTTACCCATAAAGCCTTGCCAGTACTGGGGAATTGCCTGTTGATAAAAAATCCTGTTAACCTGTTTAACACTTCAAGTTTACCAATATGGCTTTTTGTCCTCTTATCCCTTGACTGTCTTGCCGGGAACCCCCTGTTGATAAATTTAAAAGTGTGTCACTTTGCGAACAACTATCAAGACTATAATCTAGTAGTTTGTCCGCAGTATCCGGCAGGCCCACAGGCAAAGGAGCCAAACCGCCGAAAGCGGGGCGACGTGCTGGCCGGTCGGCCGCTCGCCCCTCGGCTGGCTCTTGCCTATGGACTGCCTGCATTATGCTTGTCAGGTATATTCCCATCATTTACGTCCCATAAGATATATTATGTCAAGTACAGTGCCAGGCGAAACTGATATGAAGATTTTTGCCCTGGCATCATCGGCCTTGCCCGACCCGCAAAAACAGCTCAGAAGCGAAATTTGGAGGTCGTCAACACAAAGCTCACTCCCGAGCTGCTCTACGGGTAGCAGTTGTCTTAGAGCTTCCGTTTGTCAATCACCCGGTCCGCTTTTCCTATATGGCGGGGAATACTGTTCGGCTCGACGAGCTTTACCGTGGCACCGACCCCCAGGGTTGATTGCAATCTCTTCTCTACTCCTTCGAGGAATGATTTCTGTTTCTTCATTTCGTCGAAAAAGATATTCTCCGTGACTTCTATCTGCACTTCCAGAACATCCATCGCACCTTGCCTGTCGACCACTAGTTGATAGTGGGGTTCGCACCCTTCGATGGCGAAGAGCACCTCTTCGATCTGTGACGGAAAGACGTTGACTCCCTTGATGATGAGCATGTCGTCGGAACGCCCCATGGTCTTTCTCATCCGGACCAGGGTGCGGCCGCAGGCACAGGGGGTGTAGTCGAGGCTGGTGATGTCCCGTGTCCGGTACCGGATCATGGGGAATGCTTCCTTGTTCAGGGTGGTCAGCACCAGTTCGCCAATGCTTCCCGGCGGGAGGACCTGGCCGGTGTCCGGATCGATAATCTCGGGGATAAAGGAATCCTCGAAGAGGTGCATGCCGGATTTGTACTGGCATTCACCCGCGACCCCCGGGCCGATGACTTCGGACAGCCCGTAGTTATCGGTTGCACTGATGTAGAGGCGTTCTTCGATCTCGCGGCGCATGGCATCCGACCACGGTTCGCCGCCGAACAGGCCGATCCTGAGTGATAGCGTCTTCGGATCGATCCCCATCTTTTCGATCCTGTCCGCCAGGGTGATGGCGTAGCTGGGGGTGCTGACAAGTACGGTCGATTTGTAGTCCTGCATGATCATGATCTGTTTTTCGGTATTGCCGGAACTCATGGGAATGACCGAGGCGCCGATAGTCTCGGCAGCGTAATGAAGCCCGAAGGCGCCGGTGAACAGGCCGTAGCCGAAGGCAATCTGTACCACATCGTCATGGGTCACCCCGGCGGAGGTTACGAACCGGGCCACCAGGTTGGACCAGACCTTGATGTCATTGCGGGTGTAACCGACCACCGTCGGCTTCCCCGTCGTTCCGGATGACGAATGGATGCGGACAACTTCGCGCAGCGGGACGGCGAACATGCCATAGGGATAGTTGAGGCGCAGGTCTTCCTTTGTGGTGAACGGCAGTTTCTGGAGGTCATCCAGGGACTGTACGTCCTCGGGAACGATCCCCAACTCGTTGAACTTGTTCCGGTAGCAGGTGACATTCTTGTATACCCGGTTGAGCGTGGCCTGCAGCCGCTCCAGTTGGAGCTGCGCCAGGTCTTCCCGTGGCATGCATTCGTATTCGGCGTCCCAGATCAATTGCTGCATAGGTGTCCCTCGTGACAGAATTTAAAATCCTTTTACCGGTCCTCAATCCCCGGTCTCATTACTACCGTTCCCATACTTCTTTTTTGTCCCTGCCGAGATATGCTCGCTGAACTTCCTTGTTTTCCAGTAGCTCGGCAGCAATCCCTTCAAGTATTACTTTACCTGTTTCGAGTACATAGCCACGGTCTGCCATCTTCAGGGCCGCCTTGGCGTTCTGTTCCACCAGGAGGACGGTGGTCCCTTTTTCGCGGCGCAGATTCTCGATGACGCCGAATATTTCCTGAACCACCAGCGGTGCAAGGCCCATGGATGGCTCATCGAGAAGCAACAGCCTGGGCCTGGCCATGAGCGCCCGGCCGATCGCCAGCATCTGCTGCTCGCCGCCGGAAAGGGTTCCTGCCATCTGGCGGCGGCGCTCCTTGAGGCGGGGGAAAAGCGTGAAAATCTCCTCCAGGTCCTGGCGGATGGCCACCCTCCCCTCCCGGCCCCTGTAGCGGAGATAGGCCCCCAGTTCAAGGTTGTCCTCTACCGACAGCGGTTTAAATACCTGTCGCCCTTCCGGCACCTGGGAGATGCCAAGGCTCACGATCTGGGAGGGTGGCAAAGCCTGGATCGGAGTGCCGTCCAGGAGAATCTCTCCCTTTTTTACCGGCGTCAGGGCGGAAATGGAGTTGAGGATGGTGGTCTTCCCCGCCCCATTGGCCCCGATGAGGGTGACGATCTCACCCACACCCAGGTGCAGGGTAATGTTCTTCAGGGCGTGGATCTGGCCGTAGTAGGTGTTGATGTTGACGATTTTGAGCATAACGTCCGTTCTGTGTTTGCGTTCAACGTTCAGCGTTCAGCGTTCAGCGTGCTACGTTTAATGTTTTTCGAGTCCCGAGTCCCTGGTCCCGAGTCCCGGCTTTCAACCTTCCCCCAGGTATGCCGCGATGACTGACGTATTTTCCTGAATCTCCCGTGGCGTCCCCTCTGCCAGCTTCTCGCCGAGACTGAGCACCAGGATGCGGTCGCACACGTCCATGACCAGCTCCATGTCATGCTCAACGAGTACGACGGTGATACCCGCCTCCCGGATCTTTCGGATGAGGGACGCGAGGTCCTGGGTTTCGCGACTGTTGAGTCCCGCGGCCGGTTCATCCATGAAGATGATCTTGGGTTCCGACGCGAGCGCGCGCGCGATCTCAAGGAGGCGGCCTTTGCCGAAGGGGAGACTGTCGGCCCGCTGGTCGGCGAGATCGGCTATGCCGCAGAATTCAAGCCAGCGGCGCGCCGATTCAGTTATGCGCCGCTCCTCGACAAGGTGCCACGGCAGTTTGAACGAGCAGGAAAACAGTCCGCTGTGGCTTTTCGTGTGGAGACCGACCTTGACATTGTCCAGCACAGACATCTGTCCGAAGAGTTCGATGTTCTGGAACGTCCGTACGATGCCGAGCTGGGCGAGGCGTTCCGGCGGTAATCCCGATATATCCTTTCCCTGTAGAAGGATGCGCCCGGACGTCTGACGGTAGATACCGCTGATGATGTTGAACAGGGTGGTCTTTCCCGCACCGTTGGGGCCGATGACGCCGGTTATGTCCCCTTGCCGGATGGTGAAGGAGACGTCGCACAGGGCGGTCAGGCCGCCGAAGACCTGGGTAATGGCTTGTATTTCCAGCATATTCCCTACCCTTCCTGCCTGCCGGCAGGGCGAAGCCTGGCCAGAAGTCCCGGAACACCCCGAACGAGGCCGCCCGGAAGAAACATGGTCATGAGGATAAGGATGAGGCCGTAAATGATGATGTCGTAATCCTGGAAGGTACGCAGCGCTTCAGGAAGGATCGTCAGGATGAAGGCGCCGATGAGTGAGCCGTAGATGCTCCCCAGGCCGCCGATTATGACCATGGTGATCAGTTCTATCGAGAAATTGAAGCCGAAAGACGTGGGTGAGATGAACCCCATGGTGTGGGCGTAGAGGCTTCCTGCAAGAGTGGAGATACCGGCGGAGAGAGCAAATATCTGGACCTTGAGGAGCCGGGAGTTGACTCCCATCACGCGTGCTGCCACTTCCGAATCATGAATGGCCCGCAGTGCGCGACCGATACGGGAGTTTGCCAGGTTCAGCGAAAGGAGGACCGTTACCAGGGTAAAGAGCCAGATCAAGGCGTAGTTCTTCAGATCGTTATCGAAGGTGATAGAGCCGATCTTCAGGTTGGGTATGCCGGAAAAGCCTGAAGGCCCTCCCGTCAGGTCTACCGCTTCGTTAAAGATGATAAAGAAGATGATGCCGAGACCGAGGGTGGCCATGGCCAGATAATGCCCCTTCAGTTTGAGAATCGGGAACCCGATCGCGAAGGCAAGGAGGGAGACGGCTACAGCTGCCGCAACCATGGCAAGCCAGGGGTTTATGCCATACGTGGTCGTCAGGATTGCCGATGCGTAGGCGCCAAGACCAAAGAACCCGGCATGTCCCAGGGATATCTGGCCGGCAAAGCCGAGGAGAAGGTTCAGGGCGACAGCCAGCATGGTGTGGATACCGACGAAGATGAGAACGTTCACCAGGTAGCTCCCGGAAAGGAGCGCGGGCAGAATGGCTACCACTATTGCAAGAATCAGGAATTTCAGCAGTTCGCGCTTCACGATACCCCTAAGAATCAGCTGGGAATACAGGGTAAAGGGCAGGTTTACCCCTCACCATTAACCTTTAACTTTTTACTTTTATCGGGTCAAACCCTTTCCGTTTCCGCCTTTTTGAAGAGCCCTTGGGGCCGGATGAACAGAATCAGGAGAAGGATAACGAAGGCAATGGCATCCTTGTATCCCGAGGAGACCAGCCCGGCACCCATTGACTCCAGCACTCCCAGGATAAGCCCCCCGAGAACGGTGCCGAATCCGCTGCTCATGCCGCCGATTATGGCGGCGCAGAAACCCTTGATGCCGATCATGATTCCGACATCGTAGGAAGTCATGGTAAGTGGCGCGATGATGATGCCGGCCAGGGACCCCATGGCGGAACTGATGATAAATGAAAAAAGGACCATGCGACGCACGTCGATACCGATGAGACTGGCGGCACGACTGTTGTACGAGCAGGCCCGCATGGCCTTTCCGCTGATGGTGTAGCTGAAGAAGAGCTTGCTCATCCCGATGACGACAATGGTGACGGCAAAAATCCAGAGGTGTTGCGGCATGAGCGTTGCGCCGAAGATCTCGATCGGTTCATCCCCGCTGAAACCGGGCAGCGCATGGGTGTCCTTGTCCCAGACGAGCATGGCAATGCCGCGGATCAGAATGCTGCCGCCGATGGTTATGATTACCAGACTCAGGGGGGTAGCCGATTTGAGGGGTCTGATGGCCAGACGCTCAAACAGTATGCCGACAACGGTGGTAAGGATGATGGCACAGGGAACGGCCACTCCCGGGTGAAGTCCGGCAGTCGTTATGAGGGAGACGGTGAACATCCCCCCAAGCATGACAAACTCCCCCTGGGCAAAATTGATGATGCCGGTGGCATTGTAGATGATCGCAAAACCCAGGCCGATAAGGGCATAGATTGCACCGGTGGCGAAGCCGGAGAAAAGGTACTGGGTCAATTGATCTGAAATCTGCATTGGTCCTGGCTCCCGTCGCTACTTGACCAGGGTCCAGTCATGCTTCTTCACCTGGACGAGGACAAAGGCGTCCTTGGTCAGGCCGGCATGGTCAGCCCGGGAAAAGGTGAAGACGCCGCCGATTCCAGCGAAATTGGCCGTTTTTTCCAGGGCATCGCGAATCCCGGCAGGTGTCGCCCCTCCACGTTCAATGGCCCCTTTCAGCAGCATGATGGCATCCCAGGCGTGACCGCCGAAGTGATCCCCCTCAGCCCTGTAATGTTTCTGGTAATCCTTGACGAAGGAGATGAGGGATTTTTTCTGTCTATCCTGATGGGGCAGGACATCGGCAACGATGACCCGTCCCGACGGCAGAATGATACCTTCGGCGGCATCACCGGCGAGTTCGATGAACTTTTTGGAGGAGACCCCGTGACTCATGAACAGCGGCAGTTTAATCCCCAACTGTTTGACATTGCGGGCAATGACTGCCGGCCCCGGATTCGTCCCCCAGCAGATAATTGCCTGAGCCTGGCTGGAACGGATTTTGGTTAACTGGGGGGTCATGTCCGTATCCTTGGGACCGTACGTGTCGTCGACAACGATCTTGATACCGTGTCTTGCCGCGTTGGCCTTGAGCTGCTCACGTCCTGACGCGCCGAAACCGTCGGAAACGGTCAGGATAGCAACGCGGGAAATCTTCCGTTTGTTCAGGTATTCGAAGATCCTTTCCACTGCCAGGACGTCATTCTGGGCTGTCTTGAAGACCCATTTCCTGACCGGATCGGTGATCTTGTTGCCGGCGGCGCAGGATATAAGGGGTATTCCCGCCCGCTCCACATCACCTATGACCGCCATGCTGTCACCGGTCGTACTGGGGCCTATGATGGCCACGACCTTGTCGTTCTTGATCAGCTTGTTCACCAGCTCTTTTGCTTTTGTGCTGTCCCCCTGGGTGTCATAGGCGATGAGCTGGAGTTTGCGCCCCTTGATACCACCAGCGGCGTTGATTTCATTGACAACCATCTGGGCCGTATTCCGTTCCGGTTCACCGAGAAAAGATGCGGGGCCGGTCACTGAGAACAGGCCCCCAATCTTGATCGGTTCAGCGGCAAGGACCAACGAACTTCCCAAAAAGACCGACAAGAGAACGGCAGATAGAATTCCCGTGATAAATCTCGTGCGCATGGTTCGCTCCTGTATAAAGTTGAATAACATTATCTGGCCAGCTCCCAGTCACCCTTGACGATGCGAACCATCTCGAAGGCGGAAAGGTCGAGACCGTTATGGTTTGTGGGAGACATGGTGAAGACGCCGGAGATGCCCACCAGTTTTTTGTTCTGCTCTATATTGGTGCGAATCTGGGCGGGAGTGGTTGCCCCCTTCTTTACCGCTTCAGCGATCATCAGAAAAGCGTCATAGGCATAGCCGCCGAAGGTGGATGCCTCCATTTTATATGCCTTGCGGTATGCCTTGTCGTACTCTTTAAGCACTTTCTGCTGGGGGTCGGAAGGTTTCAGCTTGTCATAGACGGCCAGTTTACCGGCAGGGAGCAGTACTCCCTCCGCATTATCTGCACCGGCCAATGCGATGTATTTCTTGGAGGCTACGCCATGGCTCTGGTAAAGGGGAATTTTGATGCCGAGCTGTTTTACGTTGCGGGTTACCACCGCCGGGCCGGGGTTGGTCCCCCAGCAGATGATGGCGTCGGGCTTCGTCCCTTTTATCTTGGTCAACTGGGGAGTCATGTCCGTATCCTTCGGCCCGTAGACTTCGTCAGCAACAACCGTTAGCCCCTTCTGCTTTGCCAGGGCCTTCAACTGCTCACGGCCGGAAGAACCAAAGGCGTCGGATACGGTCAGCAGTGCAACGGTTTTCTGCTTTTTCGAAGTCATGTAGTTGAAGATTTTTTCCGCCGCCAAATGGTCGTTGGCAGGGGTTTTGAACACCCATTTCTTGACCGGCTCGGTGATCTTGATCCCTGCAGCGCAGGAAATGAGGGGAATACCTGCCTTTTCCACGTCCTCGATGATGGCCATGGTGTCACCGGTTGTGCTGGGACCGATTATGGCAACGACCTTGTCATTCTTGATCAGCTTGTTTACCAGCTGTTTGGCCTTGGTGCTGTCTCCCTGGGTGTCGTAGATAATCAGCTCGATCTTCGTCCCCTTGATGCCACCCTTTTCGTTGATATTCTTGACGAGCATCTCCAGTGTATTCTTCTCCGGTTCGCCGAGGAACGAGGCGGGACCGGTTACCGAGAACAGGGCGCCGATCCTGACCGTACCGGCAGCCAGCGCCATACCGGTATGCAACACTGTCATGCAGCCAATCAGTACTGCAATCAAACGTTTCATCATCTCCCCCTTTTAAGAAACGGTTCAAGGTTCAAGGTTCAAGGTTCAAGGTTGTGCCGGTCCCCATTCACCGGTCCCGGATTTTTCAAAGCCGGTCACATGGAGTAAAGCCGTTCCCCTTCGAGTACGTTAAAGCCATTGGCCAGAAGGGCCTTTATCGCCTTGTCGGTTTCGTCGAAACGGAAAATTATCACTGCGTTTTCGCCGCAGCGTTCAACAAAGGCATACATGTACTCGACGTTGATCTTCTCCCTGTCCAGGGTCTGAAGTATGGATGAAAGACCGCCCGGCCGGTCGGGGACCTCCACCGCAACCACGTCGGTTTTGCTGACGGTGAACCCCTTCTCTTTGAGGAAGGTTTTGGCCTTCTCACGGTCATTGACAATGAGTCGCAGGATGCCGAAGTCGGAGGTGTCAGCCAGGGAAAGGGCCCGTATGTTCACCCCTGCCTCGCCAAGGATCCGGGTTACTTCTGCAAGTCGCCCCGATTTGTTTTCAATGAAGATGGAAATCTGTTCTACGTGCATACAGCCTCCTGGCAGGGGCACCCCCCTGTGTCTGACCTGTTTTGATGGGGAGCGCGCACCAGCTTGCGCTCACTCAAAAAACCATTACCCTCTATTCGGCAGTTGAACACTGCCTGCACTCGTACTAAAGGCCTATTTCTGTAATTCTAGGCTCATTGCGCTGCATCCGATCAACTCACCCTGCGGGTTCGGACAGGATCGGCTGCGGACGCTTCATTTCGCCAAGAATTACGACGAAATAGCCCTCATGTACTCCTTCCGGCAGTATTCAACAGCCGTTTTCAGGTTACAGTAGCTTGCGTTTGTCTATAACCCGTGTAGCCTTGCCTTCACTCCGCTGGATGGTTCTGGGTTCCACAAGTTTGACCTTGCTGGTGACCCCCAACACTTCCTTGATAGTTTTTTCGATCTTGAGGGAAAGGGTCTGCAGGACCTTGACCTCATCGGAAAAGAGATGTTCGTCCACCTCGACCTGCACTTCCAGGGTATCCAGATTGTCCTGCCGGTCGATAATGAGCATGTAGTGTGGCTCGACCCCTTCGATGCCGACCAGGATAGACTCTATCTGGGACGGGAAGACGTTTACGCCGCGAATGATGATCATGTCGTCGCTCCGGCCGCTCAAACGGGCAATACGGGCATGGGTGCGCCCGCAGACGCACGGTTCGTAGGTAATGCTCGTTATGTCACGGGTCCGGTAGCGGACAAGAGGGATTCCCTGCTTGGTAATGGTGGTAATGACCAGTTCACCCTTCGTCCCTTCCGGCATCACCTCGCAGGTTACGGGGTTGATGATTTCAGGGATGAAATGGTCTTCCCAGATGTGAAGACCGGATTTCCCCTGAAAACATTCCTGGGCGACGCCGGGCCCCATGATTTCGGAGAGGCCGTAAATGTCCAGCGCCGTGATATTGAGTTTAACTTCGAGCTCAGTCCGCATTGCCTCGGACCAGGGCTCTGCGCCGAAAATACCGACCCTGAGCTTCAGGTCCCGGAAATCGATCCCCTCGGACCTTGCTTCCTCCGCCATAAAAAGTGCATAAGAGGGGGTGCAGGTGAGGATCGTGGAGCCGAAGTCCTGCATTATCATGATCTGGCGCTTGGTGTTGCCGCCTGAAATGGGAATGACGGAGGCCCCCAGTCGCTCGGCACCATAATGGGCTCCGAGCCCCCCCGTGAAGAGCCCGTAACCGTAAGCGTTATGGATGATGTCACCCCTGTTGGCGCCGGCGGCAGCCAGAGAACGCGCCATGAGCTCGCTCCACATCTCGATGTCCCTGTGCGTATATCCCACGACCGTCGGTTTGCCGGTAGTCCCCGAGGAGGCGTGAATCCGGACGATCTCCTCCAGGGGGGAGGCAAAGAGGCCATAGGGGTAGCTGTCCCGCATGTTCTGTTTTGTCGTGAATGGGAGGCGCTGCAGGTCCTGAAGTGATCCGATATCGGCAGGACGGATACCGGCTCCGTCGAAGGCGGTCCGGTAAAAGGGGACATTGGCATAGACCCGCTCCAGCATCAATTGGAGCCGCTTCAGCTGGAGCGCCTCCAGTGCCTGGCGGGGAAGCGTTTCGAACTCTTCATTGAACATCATGGTTAGCTCCTTACCCTTTAATCACCGATTTACAGGTTCCTGCCGAGCATGAACGCCTTCCGGTTGATTTCCAGAGCCTTCTTCGGCACCAGTTTCTCCAGAGCGGTGAGCCAGAATTTCTCGTCGATGTCGAGCCGCTTGGAAACGGCACCCAGAAGCACCGTATTGGCTGCACGGGGATTTCCCGCCTCCAGGGCGAGTTTCTGGCCGTCCACCAGGAGAAAATCGGGAAAGCGGGATCTAATCCGATCCACCAGCCCTTCGGGATAGGACTCCTGCCCCATCAGCACCGACGGTGGCTGGATGCGGAGATCGTTCACGACCACCCGTCCCCCCTTTTTCAGAAGGGGAAGGGCACGACAGGTTTCCATCAGTTCGAAGCCGAAGAGTATGTCACCCTCCCCTTCGGGGACAATGGGGGAAAACACCTCTTTGCCGTAGCGGACGTGGGAGACCACACTCCCTCCCCGCTGTGACATGCCGTGAATTTCACTCTTTTTCACGTCGAAACCGGCCAGCATGAAGGTTTCGGAGAGAATCTCCGAGGCGAGCAGGATCCCCTGCCCCCCCACGCCGACAAGGAGGATATTGGTAATCTGATCGCTCATTTGGACCTCCCGATGGCGTCGAATTTGCACAACTGACGACAGACATCGCAACCGGTACAGAGAAGGGGGTCGATAAACGCTTTTCCCTTTTTCCCCTCCCCGGGCTTCCATTCGATGGCCGGGCAGCCGATCTTGAGGCAGGCGCGGCAACCGGTGCATTGATCCGCATCCACTTGGTACACCGGCCCCTTCGTGAAGACCCCTTCCCGATTAATCAGGACACACGGTTTGTCGGTGATGATGACCGACGGTTCGGGGCGCGACATCTCCTCCTGGAGCACACGTTTGGTCTCCTCCAGGTCGAGGGGATTGATGACCCTGATATGCTTTACTCCGAGCGCCTTGCAGAGGAGAGGAAAGTCGATGCGGCTGGTCGGTTCGTTCATGAGGGTGAAGCCCGATGCCGGGTTGTCCTGGCGCCCGGTCATGGCGGTGATCCGGTTGTCAAGGATGACCACCGTCGCCGGTGCATTGTTGTACACCATGTCCATGAGACCGTTGATACCGGTATGGAGGAAGGTTGAGTCGCCGATGACGGCAACCACCTTTTTCCGCTCCTCCTCCCCCACCACCTTCACCACGCCGGTGGCGGTGCCGATGGAGGCACCCATGCAGATGCAGGTGTCCATGGCCGATAGGGGTGGCATGAACCCGAGGGTGTAACAGCCGATGTCGCCGGTGACGTATGCCTTGAGCTGGTTAAGGGCAAAGAATACGCCGCGGTGTGGGCAGCCGGGGCACATGTTGGGGGGACGTCCCGGCAGCTTTTCTCCAGCGGAGGCATCACCTCCCGGCAGGCCGAAGGCCTTCCTGATGCGTCCCGGAGTCAGTTCGCCGCAGAGGGAGAAGATTTCCTTGCCGGTTACGGCAATCCCCATGGCCTTGACCTGCTCCTCGATGAACGGATCGAGTTCTTCGACCACGTAGAGACGGTCGACCTTTGCCGCGAATTCCCTGATGAGATCGCGGGGCAGAGGGTGGACCATCCCCAGCTTCAGGGTCGAGGCGTCGGGGAGCACTTCGCGCACGTACTGGTAGCAGACGCCCGCCGTGATGATGCCTACTTTGGTGTCGCGCAGTTCCTGGCGGTTGATCGGCATGGTGCATCCTGCGGCTGACAGTTTCACCAACCGCTCCTCCACCAACGGGTGACGGATCTTGGCATTGCCGGGAAGCATGACCAGTTTGGAGGGATTTCTCGACAGTTTCGGTTCGGCAAGGCCGGTGACCGGTTCTGCCAGGTCGACTATGGACTTGCCGTGGGAGATACGGGTGGTGCTCCGGAGCATGACCGGGGTATCGTACTGCTCGGAGAGCTCGAAGGCGAGACGGGTAAATTCCTTGCATTCACGGGAGTCGGCCGGTTCCAGCATCGGGATCTTGGCGAACTTCGCGTAATTGCGGCTGTCCTGTTCGTTCTGCGAGGAGTGCATCTCCGGGTCGTCGGCTACTACCAGCAGGAGGCCACCGTTTACCCCGGTATAGGAAAGGGTGAAGAGCGGGTCGGCAGCCACATTGACACCGACGTGTTTCATGGCCACCAGCGACCTGCCACCACCGAAGGAGGCACCGATGGCAACTTCGAGGGCAACCTTTTCATTTGGTGCCCAGGAGGAGTTGATTTCCTTGTACTGGATGATGGTTTCGAGGATTTCTGTGGATGGCGTACCAGGGTAGGCACAGGCAACTTTGACGCCAGCTTCGTAGGCGCCGCGGGCTATTGCCTCGTTGCCGGAAAGAATTTCATGCATGGGATACGGTCCTTACTAGAGAGAGTACTGTCTGATTACCGGCAGAAGGCGGAGTGATAGGGTTCGGAACGCCAGTGGAACAGCAGCTGCGCGGCAAAAAAACACGGGGCAGAACCCCGTAACGGTGCCGAAACTATACAAAAAACGGGCTTTTATGTCAACTGCTTTATAGAACGGGTTTCTATATCAGGAAAGGGGCAAAGGGTTGACAGACGCGGTTTTTCAGATACTCTTCAACCTGAAGGTCAAACAAAGGAGGATCACATGGTAAAACGATATTGGCTCGCCGCAGTTCTTATCTCCCTTGCCGTTACCGCACAGGCTGCCGATGGCCCCACACTGGAACGGGGGAAGGAACTCTTCGAAAGCACAAAACTCGGGACCAGTGGCAAAAGCTGCGCAAGCTGCCACCCGGGCGGAAGGAAGCTTGAGTGGGCTGCGACCTACGATGAGGGGAAACTGACCGGCATTGTCAACAAGTGCATCGAAAAGGCGCTCAAGGGGAAACCCCTCGATCCCGCCGGAAACGACATGCAATCCCTTATCATGTATATGAAAACCTTTGCCGGACCAGGGAATTAGCCTTGGGCAAACAGAAAGGGGGGCTGTTGTCCCCCTTTCGTTACTCTTGAACCGATAGCAGAATCCCTTCCAGCAGTCCGAAATCGCTCACCTTCATCCGCTCGAACCCGAACAATTCCATGGTCCGCAGGGTGAGGAGGCAACCTGCAAGTATCAGGTCCTCCCTCCCCTTTTCCATCCCGGGCACCAGAAGCCGCTCCGCAGGTGACAGGGGGAGGAGTCTCTTGAATATGGCGTCGATTTCTGCACGGGAGAGGGTGTGATTGTTCACCCGGCGGTAATCGTAGTCAATCATGGACATGCTGATGGCAGCCAGAGTTGTGGCCGTGCCGGCGGTTCCCACGAGCATTGCGTTGCCAACCTTGGGCAGCAGCCCCTTTTCCCCCACCTCATCCCGTAAGGCATTCAATTCCCTGTCGATTTTCTCGATCATCGCCTCGCACTCACCCTTCCCTTCGGTGAGCCTGACCACACCGAGGGGAAGACTGCGGGTAAAGAGCGGCGTCTCGCCTTGGGACAGGGTGTATTCAGTGCTCCCCCCGCCAACGTCGAATACGAAAAGGGATTCCGGGCGTTTGTCGATTACGGCCAGCACTCCCCTCAGGGTAAGGAGCCCTTCTTCCTCACCATTGATGACTTCGAGCCTGATTCCGGTGGTTTCAAGGACCTCGCGGCAGAACTCCTTTCCATTGGCGGCATCTCGGACCGCACTTGTTGCCACGGCCCGTAAGTGCTGAACATCGTGACGTTTCATTTCCGCGGCAAATTCGTGCAGAGCTGCAAGTGTGCGCTCCCGGGCTTCCGGTGAAATACCGGATTCACGGGTAAATCCACCACCGAGACGCGTTATGCGACGACTGACGGTCACCGGTTGCACGGTGCCATCGGGAAGATGTCTGCCAATGAGGAGGCGGGCGGTGTTCGTTCCCAGGTCAATGGCCGCCAGAAGATGATGCATCGAAAAACTCCCGTTCGCTCTTGATTATCTGCATGGAAGCGTCGGCTATCTTGGAGAATCCGCCAACGATATCGCTGTAATTCAGCCCTGCTATAACCGTACATTCCCCATCGGTGAGACGTTTGATATGGTTGTCGAGCATGTTCTCCTGGAGTTGAGTCACCGACTCGCGAAGCTCTGTCCCGGCAGACAGGCTGTCCCGGCCAGACTCCTGTACAGAGGCAACGGCTACTCTCACCAGGTCGCCGACGGTGGCGGCTAAATAGCGCAACTCCGTCATGGCGGCTGCCGAGAAGATGATCTTGTCTTCCTTTTTACGTCTCAGATAGTCGAGGACTGTCTCATTCTGATCTCCGATATGTTCAAGTCCGCTGATCACCTGGAGCATGAGAGGAATTTCGAGAAAACTGTCCTGGCCAACCGACTGTTTGGACAGGGAGACGAGGAAATTTGAAATATCACGTTGCAGAGCGTCCAGCGCCTCTTCCTTCTGCTTGATACGCATCGTCCGGCGGGCATCGTACTTGTAAAACTGTTTGACTACATCCTCGAACATGGATTCGGCGATGGACGCCATGCGTCTGGTTTCGTTCTTTGCCTGTAGAAGAGCAATGGACGGGGTGTTGAGAATGCGGTTGTCAATAAATTTAGGGCGGGGTTCGTAATCGAGATTGCCATCGATGCCGGGGAGGATTCGTGCTGCGGAGCGGACAAAAAAACCCATGAGCGGCAGGAAAACCATAATGCTGAAAACACTGAAGATCGTATGGGCGTTGGCCAGGTGGCGTGCAATGTTAGGGCGACTGAGGTCAGGATGAGTGCCGGTGCTGCCAATGGATGTGATAGTGAATTCGGCTTCACCGGGTGAGAAGAACTGAATCGTCTTAAGGAACAGGGGGAAACTGAGGAGGACGAGGGTAACGGCAACGACGTTGATAATACAGTAGATGATTGCGGTGCGCTTGGCGGCTATTGTCCCGCCGATAGTGGCGACCAGGGCAATGAGTGACGTGCCGAGTACCTCGCCGATGACCATGGCAACGCCGCTGGGGAAACCTATGAGGCCGCTTCCTGCAAGGGCGATAACAATGCCGATTACGGCACTGCCGGATTGGATGAGAAAGGTCAGCAGCGCACCAAGAAGAACGTAGCTGATGCGCCAACTGAACAGCGGATGCTGGATGGCCTGGAACAGCGCGGTCTGTTTGACGGGAGCGAAGCCCGACTCCATCAGTTGGAGGCCGAAAAATATCAGTCCCGCACCGAGCAGAAGTTCTCCAACGTAGACGACCCGCCTCCGCTTGCTGAAATATTTCAGGAATACGCCGATGGCAATTGCCGGCAGGGCTATTTGGGAAATCTTGAAGGCAATGAACTGGATGGCGAGGGTAGTGCCTATGCCGGTCCCCATCAGCACACCGAGTGCCTGGTACAAGGAGAGCAGGCCGGCGTTGAGAAGACCGACGATGATAATAGAAGCAGCGCTGCTGGACTGGAGCAGGGAGGAGAGGCAACTCCCCATGAGAGCCGCGGTCAGTCTATTGCCGGTGACTTTTTCAAGTGTCTGGCGCAGTCGTTCGCCGGCAATTCTTTGTAACCCCTCGGACATGGACTTCATGCCGAGGATAAAAAGACCGAGCCCCCCCAGTGCCTGCCAGAGTGACGTCAGAGGCATCGGAATAATACTCCAGGATTATTTTTCAACTTTGAACGGAAAGGCAAAATCAGGCGCTGCCGACCGTGGGGTTCCCTTCATGAATACGAGAAGCTTTGCGCCCTTGACTGAAGAAAGATCAATCTTGAAATAAACGAGACCCGACACTTTTGCGTCCGGAATGATGGAATCACCGCTCAAAGCTTTGGTATAGATGTCTTGCGGGTAGAGGTCGTAAAAATAAGGGGCCTGGGAATTGAACTCATTGTAGGAGGAAGATTTAGCGTAGTCTTCCATGTAGTAGAAACCGACATAGGGATAGGGTATCAGGTAGTAGGAATCCTTGGAGAGGATCTCTTTTACTTTCTCAGGGGTGAGGGGCAGATACTGGCGGTTTTCATTATCCAGGAGAACGAACGAGTCGTTGCTGAAACTGATCTCTTTGCCGGTATGGTTGTCTATGAGCACCGAGAATGCCGACACCGTCCCTTCCAGATTGTAATTACGGAGGTCCACATCGGCCGGTTTAACCGTAACGGAAAGCCCATTCTTGGCAATTGTCTGGGAGTTATCGGCGGTATTTATGACCCCGGATCCCGTCTGTTCAGGGACGACCTTCAAAGAACAACCCGCCAGAACCACTGCCAACAGTATTCCCATGAAAAAAACAGAAATTTTCATTGCCGTGACCTCCGGGGGTATGACCTTGTCACCTGTCAAAGACTGACGGGGCACCATCACGTTTACTTTCGGTGAGATTACACGAAAGTTCAATAGTATCCTTTATTGAACTGTTTAGGACAGACAAAAATATGTGTCCGTTGCATCATGTACCCTTGGGAACCAGGAAGAGAATCTCAAAGCGGCGGTTGATCCGGCGTCCTTCCGTGGTCTCATTGCCAGCGAGGAGTTTCGTCTTACCCATGCCCTTGACGAAAAGCATTTTAGGGTCAATCCCTTCGCGGGTTACCAGGTAGTGCGCAACAGCAATGGCGCGCTTCAGGGAAAGGTCCATGTCGTATCTTTCGGAGCCGATGCTGTCGGTATATCCTTCGATCCTGATATACGCAGTCTTCTTGTCGGCGCGGATATACTCCGCAACTTCCGAGAGAGATCTTTTCACCTCATCGGACAGATCCATCTGACCGAATTCGGCCATGACATCGGGGATCCGGAATTTACGGTAGACGGTGGCGGTTTTAGAAGGCAGTTGCGAACTGCCGGAAAGTACCTCTACCTTGTCTCCCCTTACATCGACGGAATAGAGGGGGGTTTGCCCTTCTATCTGAATGTCGACAGGCGTGACAGACTCGCCTTGAGAGACACGCTCCTCCGTGGGTTGAACTGCCGGAACCGGTTGAACCGCTGTCGTTACGGGTTGAACTGCTGAAAACGGCTGGGTCGTTGCGGCCGCGAGTGGTGGCGTGGGGATAGATTTTATCGCTACCGGCACAAGCGGCACGGCGGGAATCACCTGTACCGGTACTTGCACGGGCTGAATGGATGAAACTGGCTGTGCCGGCTGTACTGGTGGCTGTGCCGGCTGTACTGGTGGCTGTGCCGGCTGTACTGGTGGCTGTGCCGGCTGTACTGGTGGCTGTGCCGGCTGTACTGGTGGCTGTGCCGGCTGTAGTACGGGCATAACCGGTAAAGATGACTGGGCCCGTTGCGGCTGGGGCGGGATCACCACCTGGCCGTACGGCTTTATGACAATCTCTTCACGGTCGGAATCGACAGGAATTTCGAGCTTGCTTGCCGGAGCTATTGCCGTGGACTTAAGAAGCATAGAGGAAATCGGAGTTATTTTAGCAGCCTTGACGACCTGGCGGGGTTTTTCATCCGGTTCGAGTACCAGGCGAGGCACCGGCTTGATATAGGTACCGATACCCTGGCATGTAGTAAAACCTATAATCGCACGCCAGTCCTGACCCGATGAATTGACCTGCTTTCCAGCTCCGGCATTGAAGGTCAGATGGGGAGAAATGTAATATTGAAAACCGACCAAGCTCTCGATGGGAGCATCTTTCAGGGAATTGCCCGACTTGCTGTTTTGACCTCCCGTCAGTTCCAGGGTCACCTTGGTCCTGGAAGTGGGGGACAATTCGATACCTCCGCCGTAGAGCATCTGATCTGAGCCTGCCGTGCCGGGTTGCTTGCCTTTAGAGAGATAACCGCCATAACCGTGCACGGCAAAACGTTGGGTGATGAACGAGGCGACAAGCCTCCCTCCGACGTCGGTAACGCCGTTGACGACGGGGTCATCCGCAACATGACGATTGGCTGAGATATCGACTGCAATCTTGACGTTTGAACTTCTCGTTCCGTACAAGCGGAGCTTGGTGCCAAGGTTGGCTGTTCCCTTCCCCGACAGTTCCTGTTGATTATTGAACAGCAGGTTGGGGTATGAACCGTAAATTTCCCAGAATGAGCCGATGCCGAGAGTCAAGGTGGCGGGAAGGACCACTGCGTGCTTGCCGGAATTCTTGTTCTTGCTCAGATCACCCCATAAACCGATACACAGGTTGCCGGAGTCGAGCGTATCAGCCGACGGCACGGCCAGCAGACCAGACACGCCGCTTTGCGTGGGATTGGCAAATGCACACGGAGTAGAGATAAGAACGACAATTATGGGGAAAAATATTTTTTTCATTAAATAAGTGGGGGCGCCTGAATTTTTCTTTCCAGTGTTAGCAGATTGCGCAGGAGAGTTCAAGGAGTTTTAGTGCACATGTTTTTAATTAGTTCACAACCAAACGCAGGTACAGTGCCACAACAACAGTGAACGCGATAAACGTGATGTGCTCGTTTGAGAGCGACTATTCAGCCACCCTTTCCTTCAGTTCCTTACCCACCTTGAAAAAAGGAAGTTTTTTTGGGTTTACGGCGATAGCTTCGCCTGTTTTCGGGTTTCTCCCTGTATATGCTTTGTATTCCTTGACAACGAAACTGCCAAATCCACGGATTTCAATCCGCTCGTCAGCCAGCATTGCTGCCGACATCGAATCGAATATCGTGTTGATTATCTCTTCCGCTTTTTTGAAAGAGATATTCTTTTTTACCGCCAGCGCATCAATGAGTTCGGATTTGTTCATATAACCCTCCTGATTGTATCTCCGCCGGCATCAGGAAGTTACCTTCGTGGCCGGTCCCTAAACTGAGGCAAGGACCGTCACGCGGATCGGTCCATGATTAACAACATCCCTTTAGATATTTCTTGAACAGGAATTCAGCCTCATCGCTACGCCCCTGGCTCTCCAGTAGAGGAACCAGCCTTTCAGCGGCAATTCGTGCTGCCCCCGGCGATGCCAGGAGTTCGGTATAACAGTCAATGGCCTTATCTACAGCCCCAATACTCTGATAGATATCCCCTTGCAGGCTTTTTGCCTGGTCGGGCAAAAATCGATTCGCAACCATATGGTCGAGTGACTTCAGGGCTTCCTGAAAACGTCCGGTATCTGCATGAAGTTGAGCCAAGGCAAGCCAACAGAGGGGGTTTGCCCCGTTCAACTCAATGGCACGTTGCAGGTGATGTTCACAATGTGCCAGATCTCCCTTCCTGAAATAGATGAGGGAAATCTCATAGTGATAAATGTCACTTTCACCCGTTTTATTGAGTGCATGAAAAAGGGTTAATGCGCCTTCTCCATCCACTCCATGCGCAGTCAGGTAAGCGTATGCAAATTCCTCTCCCAAACCTGCATACCGAAGGGACAACTCTTGAGGAAGAGTCTGTATTGCCAGGTAAAACCTGTCATCTGATGAAAGCTGTTCATCGCTAATGCCGCTATTTTCAACTGATTCAGGGGAAGCACCGTTGCAAGTTGCACACCCGTGTACGGGAGGTGCGGCAGGTTCCCCCGCTTCCTCTTCCGCAATACGCCGTAGTAATATTTCAGCCTTTTCCCTAGTGGTTACGTCTTCTGCCAGTTGCATGACCAGATGGATATGTTCACGTGCCTTGGACGCAATCCCTGACTGGAAGGCGTGTTCCGCTTCTTCAAGATTGGTAAGTCCCAATCTGTCGCCCGCAAGCACCATCTTTCCTTTGATGTCCGCTACCAGTGCGGCATCATCAATCTTGTCACTATTCATCTTTTCCAAGGCATCGTCAAACGCAGTTCGTGCATCCGCGAAACGCTCTGCCGCCAAAAACTTGTCCCCCTGGCTCACATAATACCGGTAATCCCTGCTGAAAAATTTACCGAACACTTTACACCGCCTTTCTGAAAATACTTCGCAGCAGTCATGCTATCCGCTGTATGGCTCTAGCAATGTAACGCTCTCTATGTGATACGTCTGGGGAAACATGTCAATGGGGCGGCTCTTGGTGACGGCATAGCCGTGTGCACGCAAGAGGCCTATATCTCTGGCGAGGGTCGCCGGGTCACATGACACGTAGATGATGGCACGGGGAGACAGCGCAGGAAGTTGCGCAATTATGTCAGACGCACCTGACCGGGGAGGATCGAGCAGTATGAGATCAAAAGATTCGCCGGTCGCAACCAGTTCATGGATACCGGCCCTGGCACCCTGGCATCGAAAGGTGGTATTGTCTATTCTGTTTGCTGATGCATTCCGTCGCGCATCTTCAATCGATGGTTCATATTCCTCTATGCCGACAACTCTGGCCACATAGCGGGCCAAGGGGAGGGAGAAGTTCCCGTTGCCGCAGTAAATATCCAGCAACCGATCCGTGTCTACCGGTGCTGCCCAATCAGCAACGGTAGAAAGGAGTGCCAGGTTCTGACGGTAATGTACCTGGGAGAACCCTCCCCTGCTGAAGGAGAGTTTCATTTCAGGAAGGCCCGTCAGAAATTCGGCGGGAATCGTGTAAAAAAGAGAATCAATCCCTGCTACACGCGTTATGGCCGATTTCCTGCCGCACTGGATAAAGATGCCGGAAGCTGACAGGAGCATGGACAGACGCTGCAGGAGGAAATCATGGAGCTCGTCAGGTTGTTCGCCAATGAAATGAAAGATCAGGATGGCCGCGCCATCTTCTCCCACGGCGATATCGATCTGGGAAAGCTTGTCGGCATGCCTGAATTCCGGCAGAACAATGCGCAGTTCTCCGATGAGGCGGTTGATGACGGGATCGGCTATTGCACACGTGCCGGGAACGGCAATGACGAAATGTGTGCCGTTCCGGTAGAATCCCATGTGCAGGTTGCCTGACGCAAGCCGCAGCTTGAGCTGCACCCGGGATCGATAACCATATGGGGTTCGTGCTTCGACCGCCGGGAGAATCAGCTCGCGCGCTACCCTCCCTCCCCTCCAGAGGAGTTCGAAAAAAATCGCTTCTTTGGCGGCAATCTGGGCGGGGTAGTCAAGGTGCTGCCAGTTACAACCGCCACACGAGCCGAAAACCGGGCAAGGAGGTGATGTCCTGAGGGGGGACGGCCGGAGGATCTCAAGCAACTCGGCTTCGACATAGGAACGCTTCTCCCGGACAATTCTGACGCGTGCTTCGTCTCCGGGAGCTGTGAGAGGGACAAAGCAGGCTCGGCCATCCAGGTGCCCCAATCCGGCTCCGCCAAAGGTCAGTTTATCAATGTCAAGGGACGCCTCACCCATCATTTTTCGACGGAAAGACTGCTTTCCGTGCCCCCTTCCGGGAAATTTTGCGCACTTCTCCACGCACGAGTTTCTCCGGGAAATCGTCGGCGGTAAAATAGGGGAGAGAATGGTCGATAAAGTTCTGAATAAGTTTTTCCCGGACCCGTTCTATTTCTGTGGATGGTACCCCCATCTGCTCGACGAGTCGGCGATAGGTCACCACCTCTCCCCAGAAGGCGGCGAGCCTCTCCGAATGCCTGCTCGTCTGCGAAGTAAGCTTCACGAAGAGGTGTCATACAGGAAAACTCCACCCTTACCCGGTAAAAATCCCCGTAATAACGATGGGTATGATCAGATATGCATACGGTAAGGCCGTTGGCAAGAGGGATATCCCGAAGGAGGTCAGCCATGGGTTATATGTCCTTTCGACAGAATCCACGTGAAAATAATACGGTTGACTGGTACTTGTAAAGGGTTTTTCCCGACGGAAGGCAAGCGGTGCAGCCGCTGTCGCAAAAGAATTCCAGCTTGCAATTTCAGCAGAATACTTGTAGAGTAGCGAGGTTTGAGAAGACTTTATGGACAGGATACCATGTGAGGAGCATAGATAATGAGTAAAGAAGAAGCCATCGAAGTTGAAGGAACGGTCGTAGAGCCGCTTCCCAATGCCATGTTCCGGGTGAAACTTGAGAACGACCACATCGTGCTGGCCCATATCTCCGGCAAGATGCGCAAATACTTCATCAAGATCCTTCCCGGTGACAAGGTAACCGTGGAGCTTTCCCCCTATGACCTGTCACGGGGCCGTATCACCTATCGCGCAAAATAAGCCCGCCTCTTAATAGCGAAGGGGGGTCCGCATAAAGGATACCCCCGCATTCGTTCAAGCGTCCTTCGATCCACTTTAAACCATTTCAAGCAGCGTCTTTGCCACCTTGTGCAGCGGCACCACTGTTGCCGTTTTTACTGTCTCCAGCACAGCCTTTGGCATGCCGAAAACGATGGCCGATTCCTCCGATTCAACCACTATCCGGCTTCCGGCACCTGCCAGCGCGGCAGCGCCGACAGCTCCATCCCGTCCCATCCCCGTGAGCACGGCTGCCAGGCATTTACTGCCGCAGACCTCCGCTGCTGTTTCCAGCAACGTGTCAACCGATGGCCGGTGAAGGGTACCCTCCGGCTTGAGGTCGAGCTTCGCCCGTAACACTCCCCCCTCCCTGGTCAACTTGAGATGCTGGCCTGCTGGAGCAAGGTAGGCGGTACCGCGGGAAAGACGCTCACCATCCACTGCTTCTTTCACGTGAAGAGAACAG
Organism: Deltaproteobacteria bacterium; assembly: GCA_021848385.1. Classification (GTDB taxonomy): domain Bacteria; phylum Desulfobacterota; class Desulfuromonadia; order Geobacterales; family Geobacteraceae; genus Geomobilimonas. Next base: position 4,732 of record JAJZUQ010000029.1, on the reverse strand, counting down.
AGCCGGTTGAGACGTTCCGCAAGGGAAGCGGTGAATCCTACCGGCATATGCTGGACGATAAGTATGGGACAGGGAAAATCCGCGGGAAGTGCGGTGAGAACCTGCTGAAGTGCGGGAGGCCCGCCGGTGGAGGTACCTATAAGAACAGCCTCCGTGCCGGCTGACGTGGAATATGGATGGCTTGCATGTTCAGTTCGTACTTCTCTCGGGATAGCTTGCAGCTTGCGCAACTCAACCTTGGCGGCTACCAGAATCTTCGCGATGAGCTCGTTGGCAATCACTGTTATATCCATGGAACCGCCCGCGGCGGACTTGTCGATAAAATCAACCGCCCCCAGTTCCAGGGCGCGCAGGGTGTTTTCTCCCCCTTTTTCCGTCAGGGAACTGAGCATGATGACCGGTGTCGGGCATTCCGCCATGATCCGTTCCAACGCCGCCAGACCGTCAAGTACCGGCATCCGCACGTCGAGAGTCACTACATCCGGACGAAGCCTTTTCACCAGACTGATGGCCATTTCTCCGTCCGATGCAACGTCAACGACCTGGATGAGAGGGTTGTTGTCGAGCATCCTTATGAGCGCCCGCCTGACGAAGGCCGAATCATCGACAACCAGTACCCTGATTTTTCGTAGTTCTGAGGAGGTATTCATGATTGCCTCGTTTGGTAGATAACGGCGCCGGTGAAACGAAGTGGCTCATAGAGTTTCGTGATTCTCGCCAGCGATTCGGAATGGCCGAGAAAGAGGTAACCGTCGGGGCGTAGAGTCCGTGCGAATCCCTCAACAGTTTCTCGGACGGTAGTGTCGTTAAAATAGATGATGACATTGCGGCAGAAAATGATGTCTAGTGAATCCTCCGCAAAATGATCAGCGAATTCAAGGAGATTCACCTGCCGGAAACTGGTGAGGCGTCGCAGAACCTCCTTGACACAATAACCATCCCCCTCTTTGCTGAAATACCGCTCCAAAAGTTGAGGAGGGGTAACGGACACAGACCTTCTGCCGTAGATTCCCGCTTCAGCTTTGGCAATGACAGCCTGATCGATATCCACCCCAACAACCTGTACATCCCACTCCCAGAGGAATTGTCCCGATTCAAGGAGAATCATGGCCAGGGTATAGGCCTCCTCTCCGCTGGAGCAGCCTGCCGAAACGATCCGGATGCGCCGATCTTTTTTACGCATCCTGTTTTCTTTGATGACCGGTAGTATGGAGTTGGCGAAAACCTTGAGTTGTGCATCCTCCCTGAAAAAATAGGTCTCATTGTTCGTCAGGAGGGATATGAAATTGAGGTGCTCCTTCTTGCTGTCTTGTGAAAATTTCAGGTGGTAGTAATAATCGGTGATGGAACTGAGTCGTAAATCCACGAGACGTGGAGTCAGCTTGTTCGCCAGCGAACCCGCCTTGTCTTCGCTCAGGATAAGGCCAAAGTGCTCATTGACAAACTCCTGGATAAGCCTGAACTCTTCAGGATTCATTTTAACCATGGCAGGGGAATGTCATAGCGATATCGTCTCCACATCGAGCCCTTTTGAGACAACCATCGCGGCATGACGCACTTCGGGGACAGGGTCATTGCCATTCAGATGGGAAAGTATGGGGAGGACCGATGAATCGTGACAGTTCCAGAACGCATGGATGACAGCCATTCTGATGGCTGGATGGGGATCGGCCGCAAGTTCGCGTAACAGAGGGATGCTTGTTGTCGAAGCAAGCCGGCCGACCACGTCGATCACCCGCTCGCGAACTTCAAGTGAACTGCTTCTGGCATATGCATGAAGCTCTGGCAACGCAGCTTCACCAATCGTCAACAGTGCGTCAAACGCCACTCGGCCTACTTCATTATCACACAGCAGGTTCACCAGCGGCACTACGGCTTTAAGACTGCCCAGCTCCCCCAGACCGGTAACGGCAGATTTGCGAACGAGTATATCAGTGTCGTCAAGTGCTGCCAGCAAAGAATCCTCGGCACGTTTGATGTCAATTCTGGGTAGCAACCGCAATGCTTCCATCCTCACGCTCCAGTGATGATCGGCTGTCGCGCTGGTGAGGGGAGGAAGCGCCTCTGACGAATTGAGTCCGGTCAGCGCTTGCAGGGCAAGACGACGCATATCCGGGTCGGGGTGGTCCGTAAAGGGCTCCAACCTATTCACAGCTACGGGCCTGCCGGGATGTGCCGCAGCCAGTGCATGGAGAATGGCAAAATCAACATGACGGGGATTATCGGGCTTTTCCAGCAGCGCAAGGAGTGATTCGACAACGTCACCCTTTCCCTGTCGCCCAACTGTTTCTATAATTGTCTGTTCAAGCCCATTGCCGGCTGACCGCGCGTTCACAAGCACCGCTTCGAGAGGGAGTCCCGCTTCTATCTCGGCAAGTGCCGCCTTGATGGTAGCATCTTCGGTAGTGCTAGCGATTTCCACGGAGGGGTGATCGGCCAATGGACCTTTTGGGATCGTGTCACCAAAAGGTAGCTTGCATTTCCCATCGCGCATTTCCAGAAGTGCGCGGGCCGCGTTTGCAGTTGCGTCAGTTTCAGGACTACCGGCGAATCGCCGCAGATTCTCTTCGACAGGGGCGGACTCCAATAAATCATTGAGCAGTGGGGGCTTCAGGGCAGGTTCCCTGCCCTGCCCCGTCTCGCCGGAGCAGATGGTGCAAATTGCCCGCACGGCCGCTGCAGAACGTGAAGATGGTGTCATGAGTAGTGCAGTGAGGGACGGTAGTGCCCGACTGTCACCTATGGCAGCCAGCGCCTCTATGGCAGGTTCTCCCAGCATCTCGTCGTTTACCAGCGGCAAGAGATAGGGGACTGCCCGGTTGTCGCGCATTTCGCGGATAGCTGCCAGGGCGGGGTACTGTTGCCAGAAGTCTTCTCCGAGGAGCTTGAGCAGAGGCAGCAAAGCTGAGCGATCGCCTATTCTTCCAAGGGCTTCGGCGGCACCATGCCGAACATTGGCATCGGGGTCATTGAGTGCGGCGATGAGAGGTTCTACCGCATCCCGGACAGCGATGTCACCCAGCATGACCGTGCTGAAATTACGTACCTCTTCGTCTTCGTCATGAAGCAGATCAATGAGGTGGGGGACGGACTGACGGCCGAAATGTACCAGCACTTCCATGGCGCCGTTACGCAGGTCGGCAAGGGCATTATTCCGCACGGCATGTTCCAGCGTGGGATAAATAGTACCAAAATCACGATCCAGGAGCAGATCGAGGGCTTCCTGTCTGCACCCCTTGGATTCGTCGCCGACCAGGAGGAGGAGTTCGATCACAGGTCGACCCTCCAGGCGTGCAGCGTCGGAACGGAACCGATCAGACAGTTTGGCCATGCGCGTTGGACCCCGTTTTTCGATAGATTAGGCAGCCGGCTTCACGAACCGGCGTGAAGTCATGACTGAACAGGTGGAGTGGTTCGGCGTCGCCTGTAAACAGATACCCGCCGGGAGCGATGATACTGTAAAGAGAATCCACCAGTTGTTGCTGGCAGGATGATGAAAAATATATCATGACATTTCGGCAGAAAACAATATCAAAGGGCTCTGTAGAGGAGGTATCTGGAAAGCTGTCTCCCCGCATGACATCGTTGAGATTGAGCCGCATGAACCTGGTAAGGCGCCTGACTTCCTCCTTGAAGGTGGCCCCGTCGGCAGAGTTGTCCATATACTTGGTCAGTAGTTTGTTCGGAATTCCTTTAAGACGAGCCGTTTCATAAAAACCGCGCCGGGCGATTTCAAGGCAGCATTCGCTCAGGTCGCCGGCGACTATCTGGATATCCCAGGCACGGGGATATCGCAGCCCTTCGAGAACCGTCATGGCAACAGTATAAGGCTCCTCCCCTGTGGAGCAGCCGGCGCTGAGTATTCGCAGGCGCATGTCGTTCAAATTTCCAGACAGCTCTCCCTGTGCGAGACGGCGAAAACTGGCATTCCCCCTCTCCTCTTCAAGGCGCGGCAGGATATGAGTGCGCAGATAGTCAAACTGGCGCGGATTGCGAAAGAAGCAGGTTTCGTTTGTAGTGATACTGTCCAACAACGCGGATTCCTCGGAGGGAGAGGCCAACAGGATGTCCTTGTATGCTGATAAGCCGGACAACGAGAGCTCTTCAACGCGTTGTTGCAATTTTTTTTGAAAAAGACTCAGCTTGTGCCCCGAAAAACTAAGACGGGTCCTGTCCTGCACATACTGCCGGATTTCATCAAATGAAGCATCAGCCATTGTTTACCCTTTTAAAGAAAGTGCACCGTCCGATGGGACATTGTCATCGGAGGGTCATATCATTCCACTTTGAACTCAGCTACCATGGCGGCCAGATCGATGGCCTGCTGGGAAAGGTTCTGGGCAGAACGGGAAAGCTGCTGCACCGACGAGAGGTTTTCCCGGGCGCTGTCGCTGATATTTTCCACCGCCTGCACCACCATCTCCCCACCCTTCTTCTGCTCCGCCGTCGCATTGGCCACCGACATGGTCATGCTGTTCATACTGTTGACCGCTTCCACGATCTGCCGCGCTGAGAGTGCCTGCTCCTTCGTGGCGATGCTCACCTGCTGGGTTACGTGATTCATGTTCTCAACGGCAATCCGGATCTGCTTGCTCCCCAGCGTCTGTTCTCGGGTCGCTCCCGTTACCTCCTGGGTGACGGTATTCATCCGCTCAACGGCAACCCGGATCTGCTTCCCGCCCTGGGCCTGTTCACGTGCCGCATTGGCCACCTGGGCCGTGGACAGTGTCAT
>JAJZUQ010000028.1 GCA_021848385.1 Deltaproteobacteria bacterium | reverse complement strand
TTCCGATCTAAGACCAGCTCTCGCAGCTTTTCGATTGCCTGACAGCTGCTCGTCTGTTAGATTTTGAAAGTTCATGCAATTTATGCCAGGGAGTCAGAATGCCAACCATCGGGCTCATCGCCGCAATGCCGGAAGAAATCAAGCCGCTCCTCGCCCGTGTCGGTCCATCTTCGCGGGAAACAGCTGGAGATTTCAACCTCTACCGGTTTCGCGCCGGCAATCGCAATGTATGCCTGGTGGAGTCGGGACTCGGACCGGAAAAGGCAGCCCGTGCTGCGGCCACACTGATCGCAAACGCCAATCCTGAGCTCGTCATCAACTTCGGCCTGGCCGGTGCGGTTAATTCCGGCCTCGGGGTCGGCGACGTGGTCATAGCACAGCGACTTCTGTTTGCCCGGGAACGGCTTTTCTCTGAACAACAAGGGCTGTCACAGGAATTGGCAGCAAACGCCATCGAGCTGCTGCAACACAACCTGGCGAACAAATCCTTCAAGGTCTGCGGGGGGAGTTGCGTCACCGCCGGCACCATCATGGCAAAACAGGAGACTGCCCGGCTTCTGCCGGCGAACGTGGTCAATCCAGTACTGGAGATGGAAACGGCGGCGGTTGCCAAGGTCGCCACACGGGAAGGAATACCGCTGCTGGCAGTACGGGCAATCAGCGACGACGCGACGGAAGAACTGGGATTCAACATCTCCGACTTCACCGACCGGAACATGAACATCAGGGTGCACCGGGTGCTCTGGTCGCTGGCGCGCCGCCCCTGGCTGGTCCCTCAGATTGTGCGGCTGGCGCGGAATTCAAAACGGGCGGGAGAGAACCTGGCACAGGTCGTGGAATTTCTTCTGGCTGAACTCTGAATTTACCCTTTGCGCCCGTTCAGCGGTGACCAGGGGTAGTCGCGCAGGTGTTCGGCCAGCTCGTCCTTGCCGTAACGGTTGGCTCTGCGGACAAGCATCACGAGGACGATGACGGTCGGCAGGGTGTAGATGAACACCCCCGTCAGGAAATGGAGCCGTTCCCCGATCAGCCAGGCTACGGTCAGGTTGAAGATCACCACCGACAGGTAGAGTACGGGGCCGAGAAGCGCAGCGCCCGGCACATATCGCACTCCGCACGGCTGGGTATCGCCGGACAGGCGACGCTGGGTGGCAGCATCGAGCCGCTGCAGAACGAAGATCATAACGCCGCTTACGAGCCACCACCCCAGGTAGTTGGAAAGAGGGACACCGAAATGGAGCCCCGGTTCCCGGTAGCCGTAAATCTGGCCGAGGAACCAGCGTGAGCCTTGCAGCGAGACAGGGTCGATGATGATGTCGAGAAAGGTCTGATAGAGGGAGCCGAGGAGGAGAGCTGCAAAGGAGCGGCGCAGGGCACGGGTTTCCAGGGGGACGATGTCCCATTTCCGGGCTTTGACGGGAGACAGCGTCCAGAGAGCTGCGGCATAGCTGCAGTAGCAGAGGAACACATAGGAGAGCGAGTCGAAGAAAGGAACGCCGGCGATCCAGAGTTCGCGGTCTTTCGTGGCGTCAAGGTAGTAGTACCAGCCGTAGGGGAAGCCGGTAGTGATGGAACTGACCTCCGAGGCAAAGGAAACCAGGTAGCCGCAGACCGTGAAGAGGAGTGTCGTCCGCCATCCCAGGTGCAGCACCGCCGCCACGAGGTAGACCGCCAGGAAGGCGAACACGTACGGGCGCATGGTAAATGTGCCGACAGCTATCTGCAGGAAATCATCCATCGGGTGCTCCGGAAAATAAATGGCGCGAATTCGCGCCATTTATTGTTCATAAGATAGAAGTGCAGCGAAACATGCCGGCTAGAAAAGAGTACCGATGATGGAGCCGAGAACCGATATGGGACCGCTGTCTCCCAGTCCTTCAGCCGCCTTCTCCACCTTTTTCATGGCAGCGGTCGTATCCCGGTAGAGACCATCCTCGTTCACCAGCTTGCCGAGCGTCCCCTGCCCCTCGTTGATCTTCTTGGAAATCGCGCCGATGTTCTTCGATGCATCCCGCAACTCGGTATAGAGGGAATCGTCATTCACGAGCTTGCCCATGGTCCCCTCCCCCTTGTTGATCTTGGAAGCAATAGCCTTCACATCCTTCATGCTGTCCCGGATATCACCCATCGCCATCTTGGCATCATTATAAAAGGCATCGTCGTTCACCAGCTTACCGACGCTCCCCTCCCCGCGACTGATCTTCCCGGTGATATCCTTGAGATAGACGGTCACATCGTTGGTATTGTTATAGAGGGCCTTGTCGTTCAGAAGGAGCGCAAGGGAGCCGTCCCCCCGGTCAAACTTGGTAGTTATGCTGTTAAGGTTGGCAATGGAGTCACGCAGGTTGCCGCGGTTGTCGTCGAGTATGCCGGATATCTTGTGCATGACCTCATTCTGATTCCTGTTCAACTCTTCGATGAACTTTTTGGCATCCTTGGTCAGGTCGCTCACGTTATCCACAATGACGTCGATATTGGCAACATCCTTCCCCTGGACCGTCCCACCCGGTGCGAGGAGCGGAGCAGTGGGGGAACCGAAGCTGATCCCGAGAAACTGTCCACCGAGGAGGTTGGTGAGCCGCAGCCCCGCGACCGAATCGGTCCGGATCTTGGTGCCGGGCTTGACATCGAAATCGATCTGGATCTTGTCGTCCAGAATGGTAATGGTGGAGATCTTCCCCACGTCCACGCCGGACAGCCGGACCGGGTCGCCCACCTTGAGGCCGGTGATGCTCGTCAGATAGGTCCGGTAGGAGACCTTCTTATCGAAGGGATTCCACTTTTCGCCTATCTCAAGCATGACGCCGAGCACTATCAGCCCGGCAACAAAGAATATGCCAACCTTTTTTTCCACGGACAGGGCCATCGTCACTTCCTCCTGCAATCTTGAACCGCACACCCACCGAACGGCATGCCCGGCTTACATTAAAATCCTGGTCAGCAAATAGTCCGACACGAGGATAAGCATGAACGACCAGACCACCGACCGGGTGGTTGAGATGCCGATCCCCCGTGCTCCGCCGGACGTCTTGAATCCCACATAACAGCATATCTGGGCGACAATACCGCCGAAAACCACCGACTTGATCAGGCCGTTTCCCACTTCACGAAGCTTCAGTGCATCGGTCACGCTGTCGTAGTATGTCGTGTAAGAGACGAAGATCTTGGGGTGAAGGTTGCTGATAATCGCGCCACCGATGATCCCGATGGCATCGGCGTAGATGACCAGTGCCGGGACGCAGATGAGGCTTGCAATGAGGCGAGGCATGACCAGGTAGCGCACCGGGTTGATATCAAGGGTCTTCAGGGCGTCAATCTCCTCGTAGACCCGCATGACCCCCAATTCGGCCGCCATGGCGGAACCTGCCCTCCCCGCCACGAGGAAACTGGTCATGACCGGCCCGAGTTCCCGTACCATGGAATGGCCGACGATGGCACCGATGATGTTCTGCCCGCCGTACTTGTTCAGTTCAACGCCGGTCTGTAACGCCAGGACCATCCCGACGAAGAACGCCATCACCGAGGCAACCGGCACGGTCTCATAACCGATGATCGCCATCTGGGTAAAGATGCTCTGGAGATTGCGCGGTGCCTCCCGGAAGAAATAGACGGTCTGGCCGAGCATGATCAGCTGGTCGCCGACGATTTCGCAGAAATTGAGGATCTTTTTCCCTATCCGCTCAAACATTACGGTGTACTCCCTGCCACGGGCTGCGGAGTTCCGGAAGACGGCACAGCGGCTGTCTCACCCCAGTTGATGCCGAACGGAAGCCAGAGCAGGGTCAGTCGCTTCGCCCCGGCCCGGTTCCGGTATCCGACGAAACCCTTCAGCAACCGGAAATCGGTAAATTGGTTTTCTTTACGATAAGCAACAAGCGGGAAAAATTCGTAGGCCAGGTCGTTGCCCCGTGCCTCATGCCAGTACAGGTTCCAGAAGAAGGACGCTGCCGAGTCTCCCTGTTCGTTCCACCGCTGCTGGTAGATGCGCCAGAGGGGGGCCCAGTTCTTCTCGATTCCCTCCTTGTCCAGGACCGGCTCCACGGGCGCAGGGAAGGAGAAGCTCATCACCCCTTTCGGGTCCTTCGTGTAAACAAAGAGTGGCCAGAACGCCACCTTGCGCCGCGACGCACCATCCACGGGCCAGGACTCGCGATTGTCGCTATAGAGCCAATACAGCAGACGACTCCGCTCCTGCCTGAACAGGGGAGAATCCAGCCGTTCCGTGCGGTAAAGAGGCCACATGTACCAGTTTTTTTCCGTTTCCTTCCTCACCGTCCTGGCATAGAAGGGGAGCCAGCTGACCTCATTCCGCTCCGTACTCCGGACAGTATACCAGAACGGCCAGAAATAGTCCCACTCCTCCAGTTTTCCCGTATTCCGCTCCTCGTATTCATCCAGAATTTCGAAAGAGGGGGCTACGGCCACTTCCTCTGGCTTCCCGGTCCCCCGGTCCACCGTATGCCCGAAGAACGGCCAGAGGTAATGGCGAGACGTCCTTTGTGGCGAATCGAGGGCCGCATAGAAGGGGAAGAGATAGAGACGATCCTTGGGGTTTTCCGTGTTGATGTCCCTGGTTTCGCTCATGAAGAATGGCCAGAGGACAAAACGCTTCCGGTAGACACCTTCCTTGGCGGACTGCCCGTAGAGGGGCCAGAACTGGAAACCACTCTCCTTATCCCCTTCTGTCGTGTTGAAAAACGGGTAGAGGTAATTGCGAGAGGTAGTCCCCCTGTTGACAGTCCGGCTGTAGAGGGGAAACAGGGCGAAATGGATTTCATCGCGCCAGAAACGCTCGTAAATATCGCCGTAGAGGGGAAAGACCGACGTATAGGAACCGTACTTTTGCGATTTCCCCTGCAGGTAGAAGGGAAAGAACTGGCTGTTGTGCTCCTCCCCCTCCTCCCCCTTGCGATAGACGTTTTTCTGCAGGAGCTGCATCACCTGGAACGTTGTCGCCCGGGGAGAGGAATCGGTCGAGGCGAGGGGATAGAGATAGGACGTCTGCACGGTCTGTTCGCGCCGGTCCCCGGTCCGGTACAGCAATGGGCGCACGGCAAACGTGCTGTCGTCTCCATGGACCTGGAACTTGAACAGCGGCCCCAGCAGGGACAGGTTGCGGTAATGCTCGCGGGGACTTTCACGATAATCCACAAGGGGCCAGAGGGTGAATATCGTCCCCTCATGCGCAGACATCCCCTCCTCCGCAGCAAGGAGAGGGGTCACCAATACGCTGCAGACCATGCTACAGGCTATGACTAAAGCTTTAGCGCTTACCATAGGTCCTTACTCATTAATATATAAGCATTGAATAGTATCTCCACCCACCGCACCTCGTCAACTAAAAACAGCGGCTTTTGCCCACATATCCGCAAAAAGAACGGCCCGCGTTCAGTAGCGGGCCGTTGCATACCAATAACGTACGAGGGGCTCCCGTCCGGCTAGTACTTCTTGTCGGCGTAATCCACCCACCCGCCAGCCAGAACCAGAGCCTTATCGAAGGGGGAGACCTCGAAAGAGACGGTTTCCTCCTTCCCTCCTCCCCTGACGGTCACGGTCTGTCCAGCCACATCCACCGCCATCGTGCTATCGGGATAGCCGGCATAGCTGAACAGCCGGTCGATCTTCTCCTTCGGGAGTTCGATAGCAGCCATGCCGCAGTTGAACATGTTCTGCCTGAAGATGCGGGCAAAGGACTCGGCCACCACCGCGGTTATGTCGTTCACCTCGAATACCCAAGGCGCGTGCTCCCGGGAAGATCCGCAACCGAAGTTGGCACGGGAGACGATCACCCGGGCTTCCCGCGTCTTCGCCCCTTTCGGGTCGAAACCGGGCAGCTTCAGGTCTTCCAGGATGTAGGGCTTAAGGTCTTCCTTGGTTATCTCGGTCAGGTACTTGGCCGGGATGATCTCATCGGTATTAATGTCCGAGCGGTCAAGAAACAGCACGGAGCCGCCGAATGTTTTCATAGATCCTGTCTCCTTGAGTGAATGTTACCTGGCACAGGGCGGCCACCAAGGGCAGCCCCTGCATAAAAATGCGTTAAAGGTACTTTCTGGGATCGGCCATCTTCCCCTCTATGGCCGTGGCGGCGCTGGTGGCCGGCGACATGAGGTGGACCATTCCACCTTTTCCCATCCTGCCCATGAAGTTCCGGTTGGTGGTGGAAGCACAGACCTCTCCTTCCGCCAGCACGCCGTTGGACATACCGAGACAGGCGCCACAGGTCGGGTTGGTGACGCAGAAACCGGCCTCCATGAAGATATCGATGAGCCCCTCATGGAGGGCCTCCTGATAGATCTTGGGCGTGGCAGGAGAGAGGATGGCACGCACCGTCGGGGCGATGGTTTTCCCCTTCAGTATCCCGGCTGCTATGCGAAGGTCCTCCAGGCGACCGTTGGTGCAGGAACCGAGGTAGACCTGGTCCACCGGGGTGCCGGCCATCTCGGTGATGGTTTTCACTTGGTCAGGCTTGTAGCCGTGGGTGACGATCGGCTCCAGGGTCGACAGGTCGAAATCGAGCACCTTGTCATAGACTGCGTCGTCATCGGACCACCATTTCCTGAACTCGGCCAAGGCCGCATCCATCGAGGGGTAATCGTTCTGGATGAACGGCCAGAGGTAATCCACCGTCACCTGGTCGGGCATGCAGATACCGGAGGTTCCCCCCGCCTCGATCGCCATGTTGCAGAGCGTCATGCGGGACTCCATGGTCATGGCCTCGACTACCGGGCCGCGGAACTCCATGACCCGGTCGGTGGCGCCGTTTACGCCGACCTGACCGATGAGAAAGAGAATAACATCCTTGGCGTAGACCCCCTTGGGGAGGGTACCGTGGAGGTTGAAGCGGATTGTCTTCGGCTCCCGGAAGGCGCAGACCCCCTTGAGGATCCCCACCTCCAGGTCCGTTGTCCCGACTCCGGCGGCAAAGGCGCCGAAAGCCCCATGGGTGCAGGTGTGGGAATCACCCATGATAACCGTGTAGCCCGGGCGAATGAACCCTTTCTCGGGGAAGAGGGCATGGCAGACGCCGTTGTGCCCCACATCAAAAAAATCCTTGATAGCGTGACGCCTGGCCCAGTCCCGGAGGATCTTGGCCTGGGTGGCAGTCTTCGTATCCTTGCTCGGGGTAACATGGTCGATCACCGCCTTGATCCTGGTCGTGTCAAATACCCGGTCCTTCCCTCTCGCCATCAGATCCGCAATGGCAATGGGGGTGGTGATCTCGTGGCACAGCACCACATCCAGCTTCAGCACATGGGTCCCGGCAAAGGGCTCGTCAACCAGATGGGTGGCAAATATTTTCTCAGCTATCGTCTTGCCCATTCAACTCGTTCCTTTCACCCGTAAAATGGTTTTTTACCGCCGTAATGTAAACAAATCGGGGGCACAAATCAATCTAATATTAGTTTCGCAGTGTCAAACTCTTTAAATGCATTTAAAAATCTGCGACGTGGCTGACTTGGTTACGAAGTGGATTAAGACCAATTATTTGTTATTATATGCTAATGCAAAATACAAGGAGATAATCATGGAAGAAAAATTCAAACAAATAGGCACGGAACTCTTGGCGGTCATGCGTTCACGCTACTCCGACCTAGCGGACTTCCACAAGTCAAGCGGTGCGCGGCGTAAGATCAGCCGGGAGACAGCTCGCACTCTACTCTATGAAGGGCATCCCATCTCTGAGATCAAACTGTTCTACGTTTGCCGTTATCTTGGAGTACCACCCCATCAGACAAAGGACTATTTGTTCCAAATCGGGGAGAAAGACCTTGCTGAATACATCGGAGAGTCCACAGAACCACATGATCCGTGGGAACGGGAAATTTTGGATTTTATAAGGGATTACCCTGACAAGAACACTCTGGCTCACCATCTCGATTTGCTGGCAAAAAGCGAGGGTATGCCACTTCCCGGTGACGCCATCAGAAAGAGAAGAAGAAATGGCGTTGTGTAAAATCTGAACATTGCCAAAGTGTTATTTACAAGCATAAGCCCCTCACTTGGTCTTCCTGTCTGCCCAAAGATTAATACACCTATATTTCTGTCCGACAAACGATAGCATTCCTCGTGCATGGAAATAGTTGTTCGATTCCGCTTAACATTTGCCTCTCATCCTGCCCGATGCTATAATCTCGCGAATTTGCCACGGAAAGAGGCTCTCCCTATGGAATTAAGCTTTAAAAGGACCAACGGCAGGATCGATGAAATTATTGACGACCTCCTTCAGAAGGCGGAGGACATCCACCACGCCGACCTAGTGAGGGAGATGATAATTTCGGCCCTCAAATCGGGCCAGGAGACCGATTACCCCGCTGACCTGAAGATGCTCAACAACACCATGAAGGAAATGCGCTACACCAGCAAGATCTTCGCACCCTACCGGCAGAAAAAGAAAGTAACCATCTTCGGTTCGGCCCGGACCGAATCGCACGAACCCATTTACCGGAAATGCGTCGGTTTCAGCCGTCAACTGGTCGAACACGGGTACATGATCATCACCGGCGGCGGCCCCGGCATAATGCAGGCCGGCAACGAAGGAGCGGGGAGCGAAAACTCGTTTGCCGTCAACATCCGGCTCCCCTTCGAACAGTCGCCCAACCCTGTCATGCTGAAAAACCGGCGGCTCATAACCTATAAATACTTCTTCAACCGCAAGGTCGCCTTTGTCAAAGAATCCGACGCCATAGCCGTATTCCCCGGCGGTTTCGGCACCCTTGACGAAGCGATGGAGGTGTTCACCCTTGTCCAGACAGGCAAGACATCTCCCAAACCTCTTGTCCTGATCGACGACGAAAGTGGCTACTGGGACCTGTGGTTCCAATTCATCAAGGCAGGGATGCTCGGCAAGGGACTCATCTCAGCCGAGGACTTCTCGATCTTTACCATCACTCGCAGCACTGATGAAGCAATCGCTGTTATTGACGGTTTCTACCGAAACTACCACTCCATCCGCTTCGTAGACGGCAAACTCATCATCAGGCTCACCAAAGAACTCTCCGAGGACAATATCGAGGAATTGCAAAGCGAATTCCCTGAACTCCTGGTCCCCGGCACCAGAATAACCCGCACCATCCCTTTGCCGGAGGAAGCAGACGAACCTGACCTGCTGAAGTTGCCGCGTCTTTCTCTCCATTTCGAACGCCAGCATTACGGATTGCTTATGGCATTCATCGGTAGAATCAACATGTTTTGATGAGCATTGAGAATACGGATATATCCCCCGTGAAAAAAAATTTATCTGGCGTTTATTTTCCTCTTGACATGCCCCGATGACCTTGTTAATGTGCCATGGTAGCAAGTTTCGGAAGTTTTTGTAGAACCTGGGAATGGTAAATTTCTTCAGAATTTAGCCTTTTCCTGCCTCAAGACTCCGGAAACTGCACCAACCAGTTCCGGCATATGTTCCGGAGGCGCACAAAGGAGGTAGGAAAGATGGCTCAGGGTAAAGTAAAATGGTTTAACGACGCAAAAGGGTTTGGCTTCATCGAGCAGGAGAATGGCGAAGACGTTTTCGTGCATTTCTCCGCCATCCAGTCCGATGGCTTCAAGTCCCTCGCCGAAGGCGAAGCCGTAACCTTTGACGTGGTCAACGGCCCCAAAGGTCTGCAGGCCGCTAACGTCAGAAAACTGTAGCAGCTATCAGGCTGTGACAAACTAAAGCCCTGCCGGGTAACCCCGGCAGGGCTTTTTTCGTTACGCCAGGATGCAGATGCTCAGCTTTCCAGCAGGGGATCATCACCATGGGAGAGCACACCTACTCCGCTACACGCTTTCCACCCCTGACCGCAACAAGCGCATTTTTCCCTGTTTCGACCCGGAACCTGCCGCTGAACCCGAAAAGCTTTAATTCATACTCACCAGGCGGCAGGGCCAGGACAAAGTATCCTTGCGCATCTGCCCGTGCAGCCATTCGCCAGTCCCCCCGGGACAACTCGATGACAGCCCCTGACAAGGGAGCATAGTCTCCCCGCTTATTCTTTCCGCCAACGGTCTCTATGTAGCAGATACCGGCTACCCCACCGGTCCCTTCCGGCAGTGTATCCTCATGGGGAAATTTTCCTGCGGGGACGATGTCGGGAAGATACCCGTTTTTCAAATGGACGGAGATTTTCTTCGGCTGCGATATCGCTTGGAAATCCCTGCCGTTAAAGGCGAACCGCCGCCATCCCGAAGAGCCTCCTTCCTCACCCCAGGAACAGGGGACAAGCAGGGTCAGGATAATCAACAGAAGTGCCATGCGCTTCAACATAGATGAAAACTCCTTATAGTGACAATGACTTGTCCAAGCATATCAGCTAACGTCCTGCAAATCCAGCCCCCCATAGTCAAAAGGGCTCTCCAGTCCGTCAGCAGAACTCAAGGTTATAAAAAAGGCAGGGGTGCAATTCCACGCCCCTGCCTTTCCCATAGGATTGCTCTGTTATCTAGAGACTATCTTTGATCCGATCCATTTTCAGCGCAAGCCGGTTCAGGCCGTGGATGTACGCCTTGGCCGACGCCTCGATGATATCGGTGGATGAACCACGACCGATGACCGATTTCTCGCCATCCGACAGCCTCACCGTAACCTCACCCTGGGCGTCAGTACCGCCGGTGATGGAACCGACGTTGTACTGGGTCAGCTTTGCCTTGGTCTTGGTCAGCTTTTTGATCGCCTTGAGCGTCGCATCCACAGGCCCGTCCCCCAGTTCAGCGGTCCTGCACGGGACGCCGCCGATCTCCATCTGCACCGTGGCAGTTGCAACGGCAAAGGAGCCGCAGGTCACGGTAATGTGGGAGAGCTTGTACTTCTCCTCGACACGCATCAACTCCTCATCGGTCACGATGGCGTCAAGGTCTTCGTCATAAACTTCCTTCTTCAGGTCCGCCAGGGCCTTGAAGCGATCGAACGCCTTGTTGAGCAACTCGTCATTCAGGTCATATCCCAGCTCCTCCAGCCGTTGCTTGAAGGCATGCCGCCCCGAGTGCTTGCCGAGCACCAGCACATTGGTCTTCAGCCCCACCGATTCAGGAGTCATAATCTCATAGGTGGATTTTTCCATCATTACGCCGTGCTGATGAATCCCCGCTTCATGGGCGAAGGCGTTGGCACCGACAATCGCCTTGTTGGGCTGCACCACGATGCCGGTCACTGTCGTGAGCAGACGGCTCGACGGGGTCAGCTGTTCCGTCGCCACGTTGGTCCTGAAGGGGAGGATATCGCTTCTGGTCTTGAGCGTCATGACGAAC
Organism: Deltaproteobacteria bacterium; assembly: GCA_021848385.1. Lineage (GTDB taxonomy): Bacteria > Desulfobacterota > Desulfuromonadia > Geobacterales > Geobacteraceae > Geomobilimonas. The sequence continues at coordinate 26,816 of JAJZUQ010000028.1, read as the reverse complement.
TCTTCAAGGGAGCAGTTCCCCGCCCGTTCACCGATACCGTTGATGGTGCATTCGACCTGTCCGGCACCCGCCTGTATCGCAGCGATGGAGTTGGCCACCGACAGCCCCAGGTCATTGTGGCAGTGCACCGAAATCACGGCGTTCCCGACATTGGCAACGTTCTCCTTCAGGTACGTGATGATATTGAAGTACTCGAAGGGGATCGTATAGCCAACCGTATCGGGGATATTGACCGTGGTAGCTCCCGCATCGATGACCGCCCCTACCACCTCGGCAAGGAACTTAAGATCGGTTCGCACCGCATCCTCACAGGAAAATTCCACGTTGGGGGTATAGGACTTGGCCCGCTTCACTGCCTTGACCGCCGAGTCAAGCACCTGGGACGGGGTCATCTTCAGCTTGTATTTCATGTGAATATCGGATGTGGCGATGAAGGTATGGATCCGTCCTTTTTCCCCTGCGTACTGGAGCGCCTCCCATCCCCGGTCGATGTCCTTGAATCCAGAGCGGCAGAGCCCGGCAATCTCCGGCCCCTTGATGGTCTGGGCAACCTTCTTCACCGCCTCGAAATCCCCCTCCGACGCGATGGGAAAGCCCGCCTCGATCACATCCACATTAAGTTTCTGCAGCTGTTTGGCTATCCTTAGCTTTTCTTCGATGTTCATGCTGGCGCCGGGGGATTGTTCCCCGTCCCGCAAGGTAGTGTCTAAAATCTTGATGGTCTTCAGTTCGGATTTTTGCTGTTTGGCCATGTTCTGAAACCTCCTTTGGTGATCTGCAAAAGTATGCCGCCATGTGCTTCTGTTACCCACCGCCGCTACACGACAAGTATTCCATAGATTTCCCGGAACACTACCGCGTGCCGGAAGAAACGGGCTTTCTCCGGGAACAAAAAAGCCCCCGCCCTTGTATAAGGGGCGAAGGCTCTGACAAGCTCCGCGGTACCACCCTCATTCGTCCCCTTTCGTCATCAACCTGACGCCCGAAAGGAAACCTTCTTTTACCCGTTACGTGGGCAAGACGGCGTCGGCTAGCCGGCTTCAGTTCTGCGTATTGTGCGTAACGCTCGGGGAGCAAACGTTAAACACAAAACCCAGAATTCACAATCCGGTTCACCGAAACGGCTCCGAGGCGAGTTCACCGATTCCACTTGCTGGTTCGCACCACCCACCAGCTCTCTGGGACACTTTGCAACGGCTGTCCAAGGGAATTTGCGGTTACTACTCCTCTTCACTGCCTTTTGATTTTGACTGATAATAAGAAAATCCCTTGATGGCTGTCAAGGGATTTTCTTTGTTATTTTAATTATTTCAATGATTTCAAACAAAGTTTGCCGAAACGATAACTTTCCGACCTGTCGGCACCGACCCCGAGCGATGTATCCTCTATCCGGCAGTATTCAACTGCCGTTTTCAGGTTATTCTCCCGGACCGCTGGCCTCATGTCTCTTGTGCACCGCTTTCTCAAGCCGTCGCCGGCGGGGCCAGGTCATCACATAGGCAACCGGTCCGGAGAGGACATAACTGAGGAAAACGACGAAGAGCATGATCACCGGCTGGGCCGCAATAATGGTAAGAAGAAGGACCGCCAGGACCAGGAAGACAAAAGGCTGGCGCTTGATGAGTTCCGGATCCTTGAAGGAGTAATAGCGGAAGTTGGAAACCATGAGAAACGCGACGAAATAGATGAGTATGAGAATGGCGAGCTTCTTGAAGGAACTTGGCCAGCCGAAGTGGTAGAAGAGGAGCACGGTGGAAGAGACCATGCTGGCGGCGGCCGGCGTCGGGAGGCCGACGAAGCGCTTACTCTCCACTGTGGACACCTGGACATTGAAGCGGGCCAGGCGGAGCGCAGCACAGGCGACGAAGAGGAACGCCGCAAGCCAGCCGAGCCGACCGAAGGGCTTGAGCGCCCAACTGTACATGAGAAGACCGGGGGTCACCCCAAAGGCGACCAGGTCGGCAAGGGAATCATACTCCACGCCGAACTTGCTGGCAGTGCCGGTGAGACGTGCGACCTTGCCATCCAGTCCGTCAAAGATGGACGATACGAGGATCCAGATGGCGGCGGTGCGGAAATCGCCGTTGGTGGTCGCAACCATGCTGTAAAAGCCTGCAAACAGGCTGCCGGTGGTAAAGAGGTTGGGAAGGATATAGATCCCCTTCCGCATACTTTCCGTCATGTCGATCTTTTCACCGTTCACGCGAGTATCCCCAGAACCGTTTCACCGGCAACGGTTTTGTCCCCCAGAGCCACTTTCAGTTCCGTGGATAGCGGCAGGTAGACATCCAGACGGGATCCGAAACGGATCAGGCCGTAACGCCTGCCACGCAGCAGGCTGTCTCCCTTGCGGGCATAACAGACGATACGCCGGGCAATCAGCCCCGCCACCTGCACCACCACAAGCCTTGCCCCTCCGGACGCTTCCAGCACCAGACCGAGCCGCTCATTCTCGAAGGTGGCCCGCTCGTCACGCACGTCGAGGAATTTGCCGGGGCGATAGAAGGTGTCGGTCACCAGCCCTGTCACCGGCACCCGGTTGATATGGACGTTGAAGACCGACATGAAGATGCTGATTTTGAGCATCTCCGCTCCCAGATATTCTTCCTTCCCCGGCCCGCAATAGATCACCACACCATCCGCCGGCGCCACGACCGACCGCTCGTCAGCAGGTGTAACCCGCTGGGGGTTGCGAAAGAAAAAAGCGACGAAGACGGTTGCCAGCAGTGCCAGCGCGGCAGGAACGGCAAGCAGGGGGAACCGGCCAACCAGCAGGATCAGAACCAGAGACGTCACGCCGGCAGCCGCCAGAAATGGGATCCCTTCAAAAGCGAGGGGGGTATTTTGATTACGCATCAATTATCCTATATTCGGCAGTTGAACACTGCCTTCACTCGTACTAAAGGGCTATTTCTGTAATTCTAGGATCATTGCGCTGCATCCGATCAACTCACCCTGCGGGTTCAGACAGGATCGGCTGCGGACGCTTCATTTCGCCAAGAATTACGACGAAATACCCCTCATGTACTCCTTCCGGCAGTATTCAACTGCCGGTTTCAGGTTTATCCTTTAGTGCGAAAAACCTCGTCATAATAACCAGAAAAAGGCCGGGCTGCAAGGGATTATACGCAATTCCTCCGCCCGGCCTTCCGTTTGTTCGCTACTGAACGCTAGTTCTTAGACTTGTCCACGATCTTGGAAGCACCGATCCAGGCCATCATGGAACGAAGACGTGCTCCCACATCCTCGATCTGGTGCTCGGCACCCTTGCGGCGAAGCGCGCTGAAGGTCGGCTTGTTGACCTTGTTTTCCAGCATCCACTCCTTGGCAAACTGGCCGGTCTGGATCTCGTCCAGGATCTTTTTCATCTCCTTCTTGGTCTCGTCGGTAATGACGCGCGGGCCGCGGGTCAGGTCACCGTACTCGGCGGTGTTGGAGATGGAATAGCGCATGTTGGCAATGCCGCCTTCGTAGATCAGGTCGACGATCAGCTTGGTCTCGTGGAGACACTCGAAATAGGCCATTTCCGGGGCATAGCCCGCCTCGACCAGGGTCTCGAAACCGGCCTGGATCAGGGCTGAAATGCCGCCGCAGAGAACAGCCTGCTCACCGAACAGATCGGTTTCAGTCTCTTCCTTGAACGACGTCTCGATGATGCCGGCCCGGCCACCGCCGTTGGCCGAGGCATAGGCAAGAGCAACCGCCTTGGAGTTACCCGCCGGGTCGTGATGGACAGCGATCAGGGAGGGTACGCCTCCACCCTTCTGGTATTCGTGACGCACCAGGTGACCCGGCCCCTTGGGAGCGATCATGATGACGTTGACATCGGGGCGCGGCACGATCTGGCCGAAGTGGATGTTGAAGCCGTGGCTGAACGCCAGGTAGGCCCCCTGCTTGAGGTACGGGCCGATCTCTTCACGGTAGACATCCCCCTGGATTTCATCAGGGAGAAGAATCATGACCACATCCCCTGCCTTGGCGGCCTCCTGAGTCGAGAGGACGGTCAGCCCTGCATTGGCAGCCTTCTTCACCGAGGTGGAATCAGCTTTCAGGCCAACCACTACATCGATCCCGGACTCCTTCAGGTTATTGGCATGGGCATGCCCCTGGGAACCGTAGCCGATGATAGCCACCTTCTTCCCTTTGAGTACGCTCAGGTCACAGTCTTTGTCGTAATAGATCTTCATTTCTTGCCTCCATGTGATTTTGATTCGCAATGAATCTGTATAAATTCCTACGGTCAATGAAACCGTCAATTTTTCGTCCTGGCAAGGAAGTCGCGCAGCGACGCGGAGGCGTACTGGAGGTACGCCGCACAAGGAGCTGCGAAGAGTGACACCGCCAGGGCGGAAAAGTGGCGGTTTCTACCCTTTCCAGCCTTTGGCGCCCCGCCCTATCGCCACCGGCCCCGTCCTTACCAGCTCCTTAAGCCCAAGGGGACGGATCAGTTCAAGGATGGCATCTATCTTGGCCGGCACTCCGGTCGCCTCAATGGTGTATGACTTGGGTGTCACATCGACAATCTTGGCCCGGAAGATATCGACTATCCGGAGCACTTCCGCCCGGCTGTCATCCTCAGCAGACACCTTGATGAGAGCCATCTCCCGCTCGATCGCGCTGCCGTCGGTGAAGTCGATAACCTTGATCACGTCGATCAGTTTGTTGAGCTGCTTGGAGATCTGTTCCAGTATCTGCTCGTCCCCCCGCGTGACGATTGTCATGCGGGAAAGGGTTTCCTCGTTGGTGGGGGCCACCGAAAGGGAATCGATATTGAAACCGCGCCCGGAGAAGAGTCCAGCTACCCGGGAGAGGACCCCGAACTCGTTTTCGACCAGGACGGTAATGGTATGTTGCATAAGAATCCTCCGAAAAATGGTAGGGGCAACCCTGCATGGTTGCCCTGAGAGGGCGGCAACGCAGGGCCGCCCCTACAAGACGACATCAGGCGTTCAGCACCATCTCGTTGAGCGAAGCGCCAGCCGGGACCATGGGGAGCACCTTCTCTTCCCGGGCAATCTTGAACTCCATGAGGACCGGACCGGGGGTCGCGAACCCTTCCTTGATCACTGTCTCCACATCACCCGGCTTGGTTGCCCGCAACCCCTTGGCGCCAAAGGCCTCGGCAAGCTTCACGAAGTCGATGGGGAGTTCCATGCAGGTCTGGGAATAGCGTTTGTCGAAAAAGAGCTCCTGCCACTGCCGCACCATGCCCAGGAAGTTGTTGTTGAGAATTGCGATCTTGACCGGCAGACGGTTCTGCACCAGGGTGGCGATCTCCTGCATATTCATCTGGAATCCGCCGTCACCACAGATGACCATAACCTGCCGTTTGGGGAATGCAGCCTGGGCACCCATGGCTGCGGGGAGACCATACCCCATGGTGCCAAGTCCCCCCGAGGAGAGCAGGGTCCGGGGCTTGTTGAACTGAAAGAACTGGGCGGTCCACATCTGATGCTGCCCCACGTCGGTGGCCACGATGGCGTCAGGATCGGAAAGCTCCCGCAGCTTCTGGATCACAAACTGGGGCTTGATGACCGACGTCGACTGTTTGTAGGAAATGGGATACTTGGAACGCCAATCCTCTATCTCATCGCGCCAGGGTGCAAGGTCTTTGACAAAATCATTCACACGGGCCGCCTGCTCACCCACCACCTTCAGCATCCGGGCGAGAACCCCCTTCACATCCCCGACAATGGGGAGGTCGACCCGGACATTCTTCTTGATGGAGGTCGGGTCCACGTCCACGTGGATGATCTTGGCATCGGGGGCAAACGTCGCGATCTTGCCGGTCACCCGGTCATCGAAACGCGCGCCGACCGCAAGGAGCAGATCGCAGTTGGTTACCGCCATGTTGGCACAGTAGGTGCCGTGCATACCAAGAAGCCCGAGGGACAGGGGGTCATTCTCCGGAAACGAGCCGAGCCCCATGAGGGTCGTGGTAACCGGGGCACCCAGCTTCCGCGCCAGAGCAGTCAGGTCGTCCGCCCCGTTGGCCAGGACCACCCCGCCACCTACGTAGATCACCGGCTTCTTTGATGCCAATATCATGGTAACCGCTTTTTCTATCTGACGGGGATGACCTTCCACGGTCGGCTTGTAGCCGCGGATGTCCACACTTTCCGGATAGGCGAACTCCGTCATGGCAATCTGGACATCCTTGGGAAAGTCGATGAGCACCGGACCGGGACGACCGCTCCGGGCGATATAGAAAGCCTTCTTGACGATGGTCGCCAGATCCTTCACGTCCTTGACCAGGAAACTATGCTTGGTGCAGGGGCGGGTGATGCCGATGATATCCACTTCCTGGAAGGCGTCATTGCCGATCAGACCGGTCGGGACCTGGCCCGTTATGATCACCAGCGGGATAGAGTCCATGTAGGCGGTGGCTATACCGGTGATGGTATTGGTTGCGCCGGGACCGGAGGTAGCGATTGCGACCCCCACCTTGCCGGTTGCCCGGGCGTAGCCATCGGCCGCATGAACCCCTGCCTGTTCGTGGCGGGGGAGGATGTGGCGGATATCCTTGAAGGAAAACAGCTCATCATAGAGATTGATGACCGTCCCCCCCGGGTAGCCGAACACCGTATCCACCCCTTCCAGCTTGAGACACTCCAGTAATATGCGTGCACCGTTCAGTTTCATATGGGTTCTCCCTCGTCTAAGGGTAATAAGTTCGATTGTAACATTTTTACCGCCCGTTCCCTGCGCTCACTCAAGACGCAGAGGACAGGAAGTCACCGCACAAGCTCGTCGCAACCAGACAGATACCTTTGTGCTCGTTGCCTCTTTGCGGTAAAGATTTTCGCTAGTCCGCCGTGGTCACGGCTCCCGTATGGGCCGACGTCACAGCTTTCGCATAACGCGCCAGCCAGCCGGTCTTTATCTTCGGCTCAGGGGCAGACCATCCGGCCCTGCGGGCCGCCAGGATCGCTTCGTCCACCAGGAGCTCCAGCTTCCGGTTCGGAATATCGAGGAGAATCCGGTCGCCATCTTCCACGAGGGCGATGGGGCCACCTTCGGCTGCCTCGGGCGAGATATGGCCGATGCACGGTCCGCGGGTACCGCCGGAAAAACGTCCATCGGTTATCAGCGCCACTGAATCCCCCAGACCCATTCCCATGATAGCCGCGGTAGGAGCAAGCATCTCACGCATCCCCGGTCCACCCTTGGGCCCTTCGTAACGGATAACCACCACATCACCGGAGACGATCCGCCCTTCCATAATGGCGGCCATGGCCTGCTCCTCGGCATCGAAGCAGCGGGCTGTCCCCTCGAACTGCATCATGGGCGCCGATACGCCCGACTGCTTCACCACGGCACCTTTGGGAGCAAGGTTGCCGAACAGTACGGCAATCCCCCCCTCCTTCTTTACCGGATCGGTGAGGGGATGGATCACGTTCTCATCGATATTCGTCACACTGGCGGCCAGCTGGAGAGTGGTAAGCCCCATGACGGTCGGGTTATCCTTGATCTTGTCTCCCAGTTGCTTGAGAACACCTGCCACGCCACCCGCTGCGTCCAGGTCTTCCATGAAGTACTCGCCGGCCGGGTTCATGGAGGAGAGCTGGGGGGTCTCCTTGGCCAGAATATCGAAGGTCTCCAGGGGCAGATCAACACCGGCATCCCTGGCGATCGCCAGCAGATGGAGGACCGTATTGGACGAGCCGCCGAGGGCAAGATCTACCCGGATGGCATTCTCGAAGGCGGCACGGGTCATGATCTGGCGGGGAGTGACGTTGTTATTCACCAGTTCAACGATCTTTTCCCCTGAGGCGAAGGCAATCCGCCGCTTCAGTGCCGACACGGCAAGAGCGGTTCCACAGCGGGGGAGGCTCATGCCGAGGGTCTCGGTGAGGATCGCCATGGTGTTGGCGGTAAAAAGCCCCTGGCACGATCCCATGCCGGGGCAGGCGTTGTCCTCGCAGACCGCCAGCTCCTTGGCGTCAATGACCCCCGCCTTGTAGCGGGCCATCGCCTCGAAGGTATCGGTAACGAAGGAATATTTGCGCCCCGCTTCACCGCGGCCGCTCATCATCGGTCCGGCAGTCACCACGATACAGGGGATGTCGAGCCGCGCAGCCGCCATGAGCATGCCGGGGGTGATCTTGTCGCAGTTGGTGAGGAGCACCAGGCCGTCAAGCCTGTGCGCCTCGGCAACCGACTCCACCATATCGGCGATCAGTTCACGGGTAGGGAGAGAGTAGTGCATCCCCTTGTGCCCCATGGCGATACCGTCACAAACACCGGGAATGCCGAAAAACAGGGAATAGCCGCCGCCGGAATGGACACCCTTCTCGATGAACCGCTCCAGATCCCGCATCCCGACATGACCAGGGATCAGGTCGGTAAAACTGGTAGCCACGCCAATGAACGGTTTATCAAAGGCACTCTGGGGAATGCCGGTCCCTTTAAGGAGCGCCCGGTGGGGAGTCCGCTCAAGTCCTTTTTTGATCATATCGCTGCGCATGTTTACGTGCCTCTCTGCGGAGTGCAAATTTCGATGGCATCAAACCAATGCTTGGAGAAATCAAAATTCCGCTGAAATTAACGGGAGTTAGTCGTCACCAAAAGCGAAATTAGAACAATAATACATTCACCAACAGCTGTCAATATGAATAGAATAATGTTAGGGTGTTTCCCGCTGCAGCCGGGCCAGTTCTGCCTCTGAGGGGCGTATATAGAGTGGGACGAGAGCCGCCGGCAAGACGGCTCGACCACGGCTGAACACGGCTTCCGCAAGAACTGCGCCAGCAGCGGCGCGAGGCTGGGTAGCACTGGCCGGGGCGAAATAGGCCCGGTCCCCGAAACGGGACTCGATTATCTCCCGGTACCGGATGGCACCATCACCGACGAAAATGACGGGACCGTCAAGTCTGTCCAGGAAGAGTTCGGGGGGGAGCACGCAGTCGGAAATAACCGGTTCAGGAACCTCACGACAACGGTAGAGAGCTGTGTAAATCTCCTTCTTCCGGGCGTCAAACATGGGGCAGACAGGGAATTCGGCCCAGGGAAGGTTCTGTGCCAGCATGGCCAGAGAAGAAAAACCGGCCACCGGTTTCCCCGTAGCCAGTGCCAGCCCCTTAACCGTAGCGATCCCGATACGCAGACCGGTGAAGGAACCGGGACCGAGAGCGACACCGAAACCGTCCAGATCCTTCACGTCCATTCCCGCACCCGCAAGGAGCAGTTCTACCCCTGCCAACAGCCGCTCCGACAGGGTCCGCTGCATTTCCAGCAGGTACTCCCCCACCAGTCGCCCGTCACAGGAAAGGGCAACGCTGCAGGTGTTTGTTGAGGTATCGATAGTAAGAAGTTTCATGCGGTTTCCTACAAAACAATAAAAACAATGCCTGCCGACGAATTCGGAAAAAGATCCAGATGCAAGGCTTGCGAGTCCTGAGGAGTGAGGCGTAGCACAGCTACGCCGCAGCGACGAAGGGGGAGCGTAACGCAGCAGATGGACTTTTGCCGGATTCGTCTATCCCTGGCCGAGGAAATAGCGGGCAATGTCGTTATAAAACGCCAGGACCATGAGACCGATGAGGAGAGCAAGACCGATCTGCTGGGCTATTTCCCGTGTCTTCATGCTGACCGGGCGGCGGAAAATCAGCTCCCAGAAGTAGAAGAAAAGGTGCCCTCCATCCAGGATCGGCACCGGCAGAAGATTAAGCACGCCGAGGTTGACGGAGAGAAGGGCCATGAAGGCGAAAAAGCTGACACCGCCTGCGGCCGCCTGTTGCCCGGCCATTTTGGCAATCATGATCGGCCCGCCGATGGTATCGAGGGGAATGGCACGCTCCACAAGCTTGACCAGGGAGAGAATCGTCAGCTTGATGACGTTCCAGCTCTGGGCGCTCCCCTTGACAAAGGCATCCAGAGGTCCGAACCGGTCGGTCACGATCTCGCCGGCTGCCACCACGCCGATGACCGGCGACGTCACCGTTTCACCGAATAGATTTTTGCTGCTCCTGGATTCCGGAGTCACCCTGAAGGTCAGGACGGTGTTTCCACGCCGGACCTGAAGTTCCAGCGGTTGGCCCTTCCCTTCGGCTATGGTCTTCGCCAGGTCGTCCCAGCGCTGTACCGGCTTGCCGTCGATGGCAGTTACCACGTCATTGGTCATGAGCCCTGCCCGGGCTGCCGGTTTGTCCTTCATGACTTCGCCGATCTTGGTCGTCGCTGCCGGCACCCCTACCATATAGATCAGGATGAAGAGCAGATAGGCGAACAAAAGGTTGAAGACCGGCCCCGCTGCAACGATGGCGATACGCTGAAGGGGAGGTTTTGCAGCGAATGAACGGGCCTGGTCCGCCTCGGAGAGTTCTCCCTCACCGTTCTCACCGATCATCTTCACATAGCCGCCCAAGGGAAAGGCAGAAATCAGGTACTCGGTCTCCCCTTTCCGGAAGCCGACGATCTTGGTGCCAAAACCGAGGGAAAACTTCTCCACACCGACGTCGAACAGCTTGGCAAAGAGGAAATGCCCCAGTTCGTGAACAAATATCAGTACACCAAGGACAATGATTGCAGAGATGATACTCGTCATGAAATTACCTCAATACCGGGGTACAGAGGAGACGATCAGACCCATCGCCCCTGTCCCTGGTCCCTAATCAACGATTTTCAGCAATTCCCGCGTCTTCTCCCGCGCCCAGCGGTCGACGAAGAGGACCTCCTCGATGGTGCCGAGGGAGTGGGTCTGGTGAAACGACATGGTCCGCTCGATGGCCGCCGGTATCTCGACGAACCTGATGCGCCCCGCGAGAAAGGCCTCGACAGCCACCTCGTTGGCAGCATTCAGAACCGCCGGCATGCTCTCACCCGCAGCGAGGGAATCGTAGGCGAGTTTGAGACAGCGGAACTTCGTCAGATCCGGTCTGAAAAAGGTAAGCCCGGAAACGAGGGTGAGATCGAGCGGCTTCACGCCGGTGGTGACCCGTTCGGGGTAGGAGAGGGCATAGGCAATGGGGGCCTTCATGTCCGGGGTCCCGAGCTGGGCAATGACACAGCCGTCAATATACTCCACCATGGAGTGGATTATGCTCTGGGGGTGAATATTGACGTCGATCCTGGCCGCCGGCACGTCGAAGAGCCAGCGTGCCTCGATCACCTCCAGCCCCTTGTTCATCATGGTGGCGGAATCGATGGTGATCTTTTTCCCCATGCTCCAGTTGGGGTGATTCAGGGCATCTTCAATGGTAACATCGGCAAGCCGCTCCGCCGGCCAGGAAAGGAATGGCCCCCCGGAAGCGGTCAGGATGATCTTTTCGATGTCTTCGCACCGGTGCCCCTCCATGGACTGGAAGACGGCACTGTGCTCACTGTCCACCGGATAGAGCTTTACCCCCTTCTCCGCCACCATCCTCATGATAAGGTGGCCGGCGGTCACCAGGGTCTCCTTGTTGGCCAGGGCCACATCCTTCCCCGCCTTGATCGCGGCTGCGGTCGGCACCAGCCCGGCGGCACCGACGATCGCCGCCACCACCATCTCTGTATCATCAGCGGTAGCGGCGGCAATGAGCCCCTGCACGCCGGAAAGAATTTCCGGTTTCGGGCCGGGGAGCATCTGCCGCAGCTTTTGCGCCGACTCTTCCGTCATAACCGACACCAACCGGGGAGAGAACGCCTCGACCTGCTGCTTCAGCAGCTCCAGATTGCTCCCTGCCGTTAGTGCCACCACCTGAAAGCGATCACGATGGGCGGCGACAATCTCCAGAGTGCTCACGCCGATGGAACCGGTTGAACCGAGTATGCTTAGTTTCTTCATGAAATCCCCTCAACCGACGGGATGGATCATCACCGTTGGATAACGTAGTGCAGGTAGTAATAGATCACCGGAACGGCGAAAAGAATGCTGTCGAGTCGATCCAGAATCCCCCCATGGCCAGGGATAATGACTCCCGAATCCTTGACCCCGCAACTTCGCTTCAGCAGAGATTCGAACAGGTCGCCCAGCTGCCCGAGAGGAGCAGCAAGCAGCGTCACGACAAGACAGTCCACCATCGCCAGTCCGGGAAACCAGAGATACCGGAAAACGAGTGCCCCGACGAGACTCCCTGCCACCCCCCCCAGCGCCCCTTCGACACTTTTTTTAGGACTGACCGCCGGGTACAGTTTCCGCTTCCCGAAACTGCTCCCCACGTAGTACGCCGCGCTATCGCCGGTCATGACGATGACAAGAAGGAGGAAAATCCATTGTACGCCGTGGGTCGCCAGACGGAGCAGGATAAGATGGCCAAGCAGGAGCGGCACATAGAGAAAGCCGAAGCAGACCAGGGCCGTTTCTCCCGCGGCCAGGCGGATATCCTGGAAGCGAAAAAGAAAATGGAGTGCAAAGAGCAGCACCAGCAAGGTCAAAAAAGCGGGGAAGCGGTGGGGATCCATACCGGTCAGGGTGAGGGAACCGGGCAATCGGAGAGGGTCCATACCGATCATGGCCAGGGGGAGGAGAGCACCGAGCAGGGAAGCCAGCATCCCTTCGAGCTTCCTCCCTGGGAGCGCCATGCCGTAGAACTCAGACAGCCCCAGGAACGTGAGAAGCAGTACGAAACAGGCGAAGAGAAATGGGCTACCCTTGAGAATCAGGAGGATGAGGAGGGGGAGTGCCACTGCCGCTGTCAATAAACGTTTGATGTTCAGCTCCTTTTCTGCAGCTGATCGCTGGTCTTGCCGTAACGCCGTTCCCGTGTCTGATAATCGTGAATGGCACGGTAGAGCTCTTTCTTCCCGAAGTCTGGCCAGTTGACATCGCAGAAATAAAGCTCCGTGTACGCAAGCTGCCAGAGGAGAAAATTGCTGATCCGCATCTCGCCGCTGGTTCGTATGAGCAAGTCCGGGTCGGGGATATCCGCCGTAAACAGGTAGCTGGTGAACAACTGTTCATCGACCTTGTCAGGGTTTATTCGACCGGCAACCATATCGCCGGCCAACTGCCGGGCCGCCCGGACTATTTCCTGGCGGGAACCATAGGAAAGCGCCAGCGTCAGCACCATGCCGGTATTCGCGGCGGTCTGGTCCAAGGCGTCCGTCAGCTCACGCTCTACATCCGGCGGCAGCTCGGAACGGTCGCCTATCACGTTGAAACGGATGTTGTTTTTCATCATGCGGGGAATTTCGGAACGGATGTACTTCTTGAGGAGCAACATCAGAGCCGAGACCTCGCTCTTGGGGCGAAGCCAGTTCTCCGACGAAAACGCATAAAGGGTCAGGTAACCGATTCCGAGATTGGAGCACTCCTCAACAATGAGCCTGACGGTTTCCACTCCCCGCTGATGGCCGACGATCCGCCGCAACATCCGTTGCTTCGCCCAGCGCCCGTTGCCGTCCATGATGACGGCCAGGTGGCGGGGGAGCCTGTCGGGATTCAATGTTTGCATACAGCCCCTAAAACGAAAAATCCCCGTGAACACAGGGGTGTAGGGGATTTAACCATACTTCCGGACACTTCGCAAGCAAAAAAGGGAGGGAATCCCCTCCAGGGTAAAAGGCGCTGCAACGCGGATTTTTCGCAAGGTCAAGGCGATCAAGGGATGACGCGGAGGCATAGTACCCAAAGGTCGGGCATAAACAGCGCTATGCCGCACAATTTCGCTTGCGAAATTGGACCGCGTAGGCGCCCCGTAGGGGGCGGCCACAGGCCGAGTCACAAGGAATCCTGAAGATCAACGCAGAGATTGCGGACAATTCGCTTGCGAATTGGACAGCGAAGGCTGCCCGCAGGGCGAGGCCGTCAGGCCGAGTCAAAAGCCACGTTGCCTCCTCAGACTTCCAGGACTTCCTTTTCCTTATGCGCCACCACCTCGTCAACCTTTGCCACGTGCTTGTCGGTATGCTCCTGCACCTCTTTCTCCGCACGCTTCAGATCGTCTTCGGATATCTTCTTTTCTTTCTCCAGCTTTTTCAGGTTGTCGATAGCATCGCGGCGGTTATTGCGCAGTGCTACCTTGGTCTCTTCTCCCATCTTCTTCAACTGCTTGACGATATCCTTGCGGCGTTCCTCGGTAAGAGGGGGAAGGTTGAGGCGTATCAACTTGCCATCATTGGCCGGCGTCAGCCCGAGATTGGCATTCATGATCGCCTTCTCGATGGCAGGGATCTGCTTCGCTTCCCATGGCTGGATGGTAATGGTCCTGGCTTCGGGGACGGCAAGGGTTGCCACCTGGCTGAGTGGCGACGGATTGCCGTAATAGTCTACCTTTACATCGTCGAGAAGGGCTGTCGTAGCACGGCCGGTGCGGATTTTCTGAAATTCCTTGCGGAGGGCGTCGATGGTCTTGTCCATGTGAACTCCCATGGCGGAGATGACGTCTTTGGTCATGCTATTTTCCTTTCACGATGGTGCCGATTTCCTCGCCGCACACCACTTTGATTACGTTACCGTCGGTCGTAACATCGAACACGATGATGGGGAGGCTGTTGTCCATGCAGAGCGAGGTGGCAGTGGCATCCATGACCTGCAGCCCTTTTTTGAGAACTTCCAGGTAGGTAAGGGTGGAATACTTGACCGCCGTCGGATCCTTTTTCGGATCGGCGGAATAGACCCCGTCCACCTTGGTCCCCTTCAGAATGACCTCGGCACCGATCTCCATTGCCCGCAGACTGGCCGCCGTATCGGTAGTGAAGTAGGGATTGCCGGTACCGGCTCCGAAAATGACCACCCGCCCCTTTTCCAGATGACGAATGGCGCGGCGGCGAATATAGGGCTCCGCCACCTCCTGCATGGCAATGGCTGACTGGACGCGGGTATCGACGCCTATATTTTCAAGGGAATCCTGCATGGCCAGGGCGTTGATCATGGTGGCCAGCATGCCCATGTAATCGGCGCTGGCCCGGTCCATCCCCTTGGAGGACGCAGCCAACCCGCGGAAAATGTTGCCGCCGCCGATAACCAGCGCCAGCTCGACACCACACTCGACAACGTCCTTGATCTCGTTTGCTATGGTGGTGATGATCAGGGGATCGATGCCATATCCCTGGTCGCCAGCCAGAGCCTCACCGGAAAGTTTCAACAGCACCCGTTTGTAGTACGGCTTCGCCATAATTTCACCACCTGTCGGATAGTTTGCACAAAAAAAGCCGGCCATGTGACTGGCCGGCTGTTGGCTTGACTCTAGAGGCCGGCCGTGGCAGCGACTTCAGCGGCGAAGTCGCTTTCCTTTTTGGCCAGGCCTTCCCCGAGGACGTACCGGGCGAAACGCCGGATCGACATATTCTCGCCGATAGTGGCGATGGTCTCGTTCAGGTAGGTCTGGATCGTCTTATCCGGGTCCTTCACGTAGGGTTGCTCCAGAAGACAGATGTCGGCGAAGAACTTGTTGACCTGCCCCTCGATGATCTTTTCGATGATGTTATCAGGCTTGCCGGTTTCACGCGCCTTGGCCCGGTAAATCTCCTTTTCGCGCTCCAGAACGTCGGCAGTCACTTCTTCCCGCCGCACGAACTGCGGTCCCGCCGCGGCAATATGCATGGCGATGTCTTTCACGAAAGCCTGGAAATTCTCGTTCTTGGCCACGAAGTCGGTCTCGCAGTTGACTTCCACAAGCACGCCGATCTTGCCGCCGGCATGAATGTAGGAACCGACCAGACCTTCGGTCGCTGCCCTGCCCGCCTTTTTGGACGCAGCAGCCAGCCCTTTCTTGCGCAGATAGTCGATGGCCTTCTCATGGTCGCCACCGGTTTCAGTCAGCGCCTTCTTGCAATCCATCAGGCCGGCGCCGGTTGCTTTTCTCAGTTCATTAACCTGTGCTGCTGTAACGCTCACGATATCCTCCAGTTCATAACGGCCCGCCGTCGCGGACCAGGCAGGTAGTCATGCTATTCTTTAATAATGCAAAAAATCAGGCTTCGGTTGCCGGCTCGGCTGCGGCGGCTTCTGCGGCCTCGACCTGCTCGTCACCCGATTTGTCAGCCTGCAGATCCATATTCCGGGCCTGGCCGCCTTCGATCATCGCATCTGCCATTTTGCTGGTCAGCAGGCGGATGGCACGGATGGCATCGTCATTCCCCGGAATGATATAGTCTATGCTGTCGGGATCGCAGTTGGTATCAACGATGGCAACGACAGGTATTCCGAGCTTCTTCGCTTCAGCGACAGCGATCTCCTCGTTCTTCGGATCGACGACGAACAGCATGCCGGGGAGTTTTCCCATCGCCTTGATCCCGCCGAGGGTTTTTTCCAGCTTCTGCCGCTCTTTTTCGAGCTGCAGCGCCTCTTTTTTGGTGTACGCCTCGATGGAACCGTCGGCAAACATGGCGTCGAGCTTCTTGAGCCGGTCGATGCTCTGTTTTACGGTGGCGAAGTTGGTCAGCATCCCCCCCAGCCAGCGCTGGTTTACGTAATACATGCCACAGCGGGCTGCCTCTTCGGCCACCGCGTCCTGGGCCTGCTTCTTCGTGCCGACGATCAGCATGGTCTCACCGGCCCGGGCTGAATCCACGACGTAGTTGTAGGCATTCTTGAACAGGCGGACGGTCTTCTGCAGGTCGATGATGTAGATGCCGTTGCGTGCGCCGAAGATATACGGTTTCATCTTCGGGTTCCAGCGCTTGGTCTGGTGGCCAAAGTGTACGCCGGCCTCCAGCAGTTCCTTCATGGTGATGTTTGACATGGTCTTTCTCCTTTGGTTTTCCCTCCGCACCCCCATTCTCCCGGAATCCGTACAAAACGGACACCACCGGGCCACAAAGGATGCGTGCGAATTTGAAAAGCACTCTTATATATCACAAGCCGTTCCCTCCTGGCAAGGAGAATTTGTCCTTGAGCGGCAGGGTCCAGGGTGTCCCGGTCACTATCGGCAAAGCCACACCAACGGAGCCGCCCGCCCTTTACTTCCCCCCCCATCTCATGTATCATGGCCGGTCATGAAAACCACCCTCTACCGCTATCTTTTCAGAGAAATCAGCGTGCCGTTCCTGCTCGGCATGACGACTTTCACCTCTGTGCTCCTGATGGGAAGGCTCCTGAAGCTGGCCGACATGGTCGTAGCCAAAGGGGTTCCCCTCAGCGAAATCCTCTGGATGGTCGTCTATCTCCTCCCCTACTTCTGCCTTGTCACCATCCCCATGGCGGTGCTGCTGGCGGTGCTGCTCGCTTTCGGCCGCCTTTCGGCCGACAGCGAAATAACATCCATGAAGGCCTGCGGCATCAGCCTCTACGGCCTGCTCCCCCCGGTCCTCGTCTTTGCACTCTGCGCCTACATAGCGACCACCCTGGTAACACTCTATGGCATCCCGTGGGGCAACACCTCGTTCAAGATGCTTGTGGCCAGAATTGTCGAGGAACGGGGAGCGAATGCCCTCAAGGACCAGGTTTTTATCGACGACTTCCCCGGTTTGACCATCTACTTTAATCGTTACTCTCCCCTTG
Source organism: Deltaproteobacteria bacterium (assembly GCA_021848385.1). Lineage (GTDB taxonomy): Bacteria > Desulfobacterota > Desulfuromonadia > Geobacterales > Geobacteraceae > Geomobilimonas. Next base: position 9,451 of record JAJZUQ010000028.1, on the reverse strand, counting down.
ACCACCATACCAGCGGCGTTCTCATTCAGGACGACCGGAACCCGGCGGAACCGTCCACCATCTTTGCCGCCACCGGCGTCCTCTCGTCGGACCCCGAAACCCGGATAATGCGCATGCACCTTCAGAATGGGGGGATCCACCGCCCCGTCGGCAAGACCGGATACCGGCTGGTTGAATTCCAGGACTACGACCTGAGCATCAACCTCCCCCAGGCTGCGAAGGAGATCCTGAAAAACGAACTGGACATGAGCCTTTCGGAACTGTATGCCAACCTCAATTCACCAACCCTCGACAGGAAGCTACGGACTGACATGGAACTCGAAGTGCAACGCCGCTTTTCGTTCCCCTTTGCCTGTTTCGTATTCGCATTGATCGGCATCCCCCTCGGCATCCAGAACCAGCGCTCCGGCAAGGGAGCCGGCTTCGCCCTCAGCATCGGCGTGCTGATCGTCTATTATGTCGTCCTCACAACCTTCAAGGCCATGGGCGAGCGGGGGTTGATACTCCCTTCAGTGGCCATGTGGTCGCCGAACATCCTGTTCCTGATGTTTGGTGTCTACCTGTTCCGCCAGACCGCAGAGGAACGGCGTTTTTACCTGTTCACACTGCTGACCGAAACCGGGAGCAGATTACGGCACAAATTTGCCGCCAGGAGAACCCCGTGAGGATCATCACCCGCTACATTACCGCCGTCTACCTGCGGATGATCTGCCTCTGCGGCGGTTCGTTCATTGCCGTCTATCTGATCATCGACTTTCTTGAAAAGATCACGCGGTTTGGTTCATACAACCCCGAACTGAAGAACCTTATCCTCTACTTTGTCACCAAGATACCGGATATGATCAACCAGGTCGCCCCCCTTGCCGTACTGATGGCTACCATGCTGACCCTTGGCGTATTGGCAAAAACCAGCGAAATAATCGCCATGCGGAGTTGCGGCATAAGCCTGGTCCGCATCAGCGCACCCATTCTGATCACCGCATTTCTCATCAGCCTTGCTGTTCTTCTGAATGGCGAATTTATCGTCCCCCGCGCCTATGACCGGCTCGACCATATAGAAAACATCCTCATCAAGAAGAAAGACCCCGCCACCTTCTTCCGCCAGAACAACATCTGGTACCGCGAAGAGAACACCATTCTCCAGGCAAAGCTGTACGAACCCAGTTCCCGGACCCTCCAGGGATTGACACTCTGGCAACTTGACCCCGACATGCGACCGGTCCGCCGTATCGACGCAGGGACGGGGATACTTGTCAACGGCGGCTGGCTATTCAGGGATGTAACCATCCGCGACTTTTCTGCCGGCAACGTGACCTCCACCAGGGCCGTTGCCGAACTGCCGGTACCGCTGCACCTCAAACCTGCCGATCTGAAGGTCCTGGAAAAGTATGCCGACAATATGGGCTTCTTCGATTTGCGGCGCTACTGTAACAAACTCAGGAACGGCGGTTACGACCCCACCCGTTATCTGACCCAGATGCACTCCCGGTTGTCGCTCCCCTTCTCCACGCTGGTCATGGCTTTTCTGGGCATCCCCTTTGCCCTGAAAAGCGGGCGTTCCAGCGGCATTGCCGTCGGCATCGGGGTGAGCATTATCATCGGCTTCTGCTTCTTCGCCACAAGCTCCGCCCTCCTTTCCTTCGGCCAGGGGGGGGCACTCCCCCCCGTCATCGCCGCCTGGGCCGCCAACGCCATCTTCACTGCAGTAGGAGTCTGGCTGACCCTGACGGTAAACCGTTGACAAGCCGGGCGTCCGTGATTTAATTGGCGGGGGAGGCACCATTCAACCAGATCCCGGAAAAGGAGAAATCACCGTGTCCATACGGTTCGTAGTTGTTGCCATCCTGCTGCTTCTGGCCATCCCCGCCACCGCCCCGGCCGCCAGAAAGCAGTTGGCCCAGAAATCGACAAATCCCGCTTTGGCAGACCAGGCCAGACATCCTGCCATCTCCATCCTCAGCATCGTCCCGACCCAGGGTGAGCCGGGGAGCACCGTCACTCTCTCCGGCGCGGGGTTCTCCGGCAAGACCACCGTCTTCCTCGGCAGTAACGAGATTCAGCCCCGGGTCATCGGTCCCAAACAGCTCAATTTCGATATACCCAAACTGGCCCCAGGTCTCTACGCCATTTACCTGCGCAGGGAAGACGGCACCACCAGCAAAACCTACTCCTTCTCCGTCACGCCCCTCAAGCCGGTCGCCCTTTCCCTCTCGCCGGACACTGTGCAGAGCTGCGCCACCGGCGGTGAGCGGGACGTCACCCTCACCGGCCGCAACTTCCAGCAAGGGTCCCAGGTCCTCTTCGACGGAGCGGTCATCGCCAGCCGCTTCGGCTCCGGGGAATCCCTCTCCTTCACCGCCCCCTCCGTAGCCGGAGGGCTCCACCAGATCCAGGTAAAAAATCCCGAGGACACCATGACCGTCCCCCTTGCCCTCATGATCAACAGCCGCCCCGAAGTCACGAGCGTTTCCCAGGGAGAGGACTTCGTCAGCTACTATGAACTGGTCATCGAAGGTCGCAACTTCCAGCAAGGTTCGGTGCTCACCGTCGACGGCAAACGGATCGGAAGCATCAACGGACAGGCAGGCGAGCGGGAGCGGCTCATCTATTTCGACTGCAACCGCCTCGTCTACGAGCGCCACCCCTACGACTCCACCCCCAAGAGCTTCCGCCTCCAGGTGGTCAACCGGAACGGCGAAGAGAGCGCCGTGGTGCAGGTGACGGCGCCATAGAGGTTTAGCTCCCATAGTTTAAGAACAAACAATAACGAAAAGGGCAGCCCGCCGGGGTTGCCCTTTTCGTTATTACCGACAGTTTTCGCAGGATTTCAAACAAAGCCATCCTGGCGGAGCAGGCTCATTATATCCTCAGCACAGTCCCTGACCGATCTTGATGCTGTATCCAGCCGTAATTCCGGCGTCAGCGGTTCTTCATACGGGGCGTTTACCCCGGTAAAGTTGGGAATCTCCCCCTTACGGGCCTTGCGGTACAACCCCTTGGGATCGCGCGCCTCGCAGGCCTCAAGTGATGTGGCAATATGTACCTCAATGAATTCGCCATCAGTCAGAAGCGCGCGAACCATGTCGCGGTCGGCCCGGAAGGGAGAGATAAAGGCGGTGATGACAATCAGCCCGGCATCGGTCATCAGCTTTGCCACCTCGCCGATACGGCGGATGTTCTCAATACGGTCCGCTTCAGTAAATCCCAGGTCACGGTTAAGGCCATGGCGGACGTTATCGCCATCCAGCAGCATGGTATGATGCCCCATGTCGTGCAGCATCCGTTCCAGACAGTTCGCCAGCGTTGATTTGCCAGAACCGGACAGGCCGGTAAGCCAGATCACACAGGGCTTCTGCCCGTTCAGTCCGGCACGGAGCTCGCGGGTCAAATCCTCGCGCTGCCAGTGGATATTGCTCCCTCGCCGCAGCGGATGCTGGATCATCCCGCAGGCCACCGTTGCATTGCTGACGCGGTCAAGCAGGATAAAGGCGCCAGTTTCGCGGTTCTCACTGTAGGGATCAAAGGGAAAGAGCCGTGCCAGGGAAAGCTCAACCTCGCCGATATCGTTCTGCGCCAGACGGTCGGCAGCCAGCAACTGGTACGCATCCAGCCCGACACGATCGCGAATACGGGATATCCGGGCTTCAATGGTGCCGAATACGCTGCGGAAAAGATACCGCCTTCCCGCGTACAGCGGCTGCTGATCCATCCAGACCAGCCGCACCTTGAAGAGCCCTGCCTGCTCAGGACGGTCAGCCGGATGGGCGAGGCAGTCCCCCCGGACAATATCATGCTCACCACCCAGCACCAGAGATACCGCCATGCCCGTTTCAGCTGAATCGGCGTCCCTATCCCCGATCAACAGCCTTTCAACCGTCGTTTCCACCCCGGAGGGAAGGATCACGATACGGTCACCGACACGCACACGGCCAGAAACTACACTGCCGGCATAGGAACGCCAGGTTGCACGACCGTCACATCCTGCAGGCCATCGTTCCCCATCGTGCTGACAGCCCCTGCCATCGTTACTCCCTTTCAGAACATACTGCACCGGCAACCGGAAAGGAGCATCGGCGGCCGCCTCCTCTGCCGTACAACTTTCAAGCCATTCCAGGACCGTTGCGCCTCCATACCAGGGCATACGATCGGAAAGTGCTGTCAGGTTGTCCCCTTGCAGAGCCGACACCGGAACTGCCAGCAGGTCACAGCGGCTGTTTGCAAGCAGACCGGCCGCCCCTGCCATCCGGTGGCATTCCTGCTCGATACGCCGGAAGCGCGCTTCGTCCCAATCGGCCTGATCCATCTTGTTGACGGCAAACAGCAGATTCCTGATCCCCATCAGGGCACAAATCAACACATGCCGCCGGGTCTGGGGGAGTACCCCCTGACAGGCATCCACCAGGATCAGTGCGGCAGTGCAGTGGGATGCGCCGGTGGCCATGTTGCGGGTGTAACTCTCGTGACCCGGTGTGTCGGCCACGATGAATTTGCGCCGGGGCGTTTCAAAGTAGCGATAGGCCACATCAATGGTGATCCCCTGCTCCCGCTCAGCCATCAGCCCATCCAGCAGCAGGGAATAGTCTAATGCTCCGCCAGTTGTGCCGATACGGGAGCTCTCCGCTTCCAGAACGTGCAGCTGGTCATCGGGCAGATTGCCGGTCAGGTGGATCAGATGGCCGATCAGGGTCGACTTGCCATCATCCACGCTGCCGCATGCCAGAAAGCGGAGCATGTCACTGCATACGGGCATCAGAAATACCCCTCCTGCTTCTTCTTCTCCATGCTGCCGGCCTGGTCAAAATCGATCAGGCGGCCACAGCGCTCCGATGTGCAGACGGTTTCCAGTTCGGCAATGATCTCAGCGACTGAGGACGCTGCGGACTCTACCCCGGCTGTCAGCGGATAGCAACCCAGGGTACGGAACCGGATCCGGCGCAGTTGCGGCTGCTCGCCCGGTTCGAGTTCAAGGCGTTCGTCGTCCAGCATGATCAGCTGTCCGCCCCGCTCCACTATCGGCCGCTCGGCAGAAAAATAAAGCGGCACCACGGGAATTGACTCCTGGTCGATGTAGCGCCACACGTCCAGCTCGGTCCAGTTGGAGAGCGGAAAAACCCGGAAACTCTCGCCACGGTTCCTGCGCAGGTTGGGAATGTCCCACAGTTCCGGGCGCTGCCCCCTCGGCTCCCAGCGATGACCGGCATCCCGGAAAGAAAAAACCCGCTCCTTGGCGCGGCTTTTTTCCTCATCCCGGCGGGCGCCGCCAAAGACCATGTCGAACCGGTGCTCGTTCAGCGCCTGTTTGAGAGCGTCGGTCTTCATGATATCGGTATAGAGGCGACTGCCATGGATCAGGGGGCTGATCCCGTCCCGCAGACCGTCGGGATTTGTGTGGGTAATCAGTTCCAGGCCTAAGCGGCGCACCGTTTCATTCCGGAAATGGATCATTTCCTTGAACTTCCAGGTGGTATCAACGTGTAACAGGGGAAAGGGCGGTTTGAGGGGATAGAAAGCCTTCAGGGCCAGGTGGAGCATGACCGACGAGTCTTTGCCGATGGAGTAGAGCATGACCGGACGCTCCGCCTCGGCAACCGCCTCGCGGATAATGCGGATCGACTCATTCTCCAACTGTGTCAATGCCGTCACCCTGCTCATTGCAATGCCCTCACGAGTGTCCTGATGCTGAGCCCGCAGACCAGCGTCCCTACAAGAACCATCAAAGCCCGGGGGGGAAGCCTGCGGCACCCCCAGGCGGCCAGCGGCGAGGCAACCAGCCCACCGGCCACCAGGCCGCTAATGATCGTCCACTGCGGTGCCTTGACCAAAGTCAGAAGTACCAGAGATTCAACTGATGCCACAAAGAACTTGGCAAAGTTTATGGATCCGACCACCAGGTGGGTAGCGTTGCCACGAAGAATCAGGGTTGAGGTGACTACCGGCCCCCATCCGCCGCCACCGATAACGTCAACCATACCTCCCGCAAAACCGAGCGGCCCCAGCCTGGTCGGCCTTGGTTCCTGATTGCCGCTGAAACAAGCCATCCGCAGAATGCGCAGCCCCATCAGCAGCAAAATGCCCGCCACCATGGGACGCAGGATGGCGACCGGCAAGGAGGTGACAACCACCGCGCCGCACAGGGCGCCGGCAATGCCGGACAGGGCAAGCCGCTTGAAGATGGCCGGATCAACATTGCCGAAGCGGAAATGGGAAAGGCCTGAGAAGAGGCGGTTTGCCACCTCGGAGGTATGCACCGTGGCACTGGTCAAGGCCGGCGGGATCCCCATGGCCAGCAGCACCGACGAACAGGTGACGCTGTAGGCCATGCCGAGGGAACTGCCGATCAACTGGGCACAGAAACCGAGGGCAAGGCCGGCAAAAAAGAGCTGGTTGGTCAGGAGATCGGCCACGGGTCGCGCAGTTACCTGTTTTTTGGGTAGAACCACTCATAATACCACCCGCAGGCCTGCTCGATCTGGTTCTGGATGCGGGGGGGTATCTCGTGGCGGTTTGGAGGAGAAATGCTCCCCTGCTGGCGGTGCAGGTATTTGTGGCGATAATGACTGTCGCTTTCGTGCGGGCGCACCGTCAGGAGGTTGGGGTCGATGGAGTGAGGGGCTACCTCCAGCCAGGCATAGATGCGCGACATGGTTTCCTTCGGCTGGGAAACGAGGTCCTCGAACTTGACGAAGAAGAGTCGTTCCTTGACCGTCTGGGGCAGGTCCTGCACCGCCTGGATCGAGGAGAGCGGCGCGCCGATGGATTTATCCTTGGCAAAGAGCTGATCAGCCCTGCCGAAACGGTCATAGTCGGCCAGATGGTCGATGAAATCCATCAGAATCGTCTTCTGGTGCTGAGATTCGACGGAGCCGTAAATCTGGCCTAATTCGCGGATGGAGATCAAAAGGCGGGCTTCCGGGTCAAGGTGGAGCAACAGCTCGATGCAGTGCAACCAGGCACGGTTCTTATCCACTACCACCGGTTTGTCGCAATCGCCGTACCAGCCGCGCAGAAAACCGCCCATGGCCGAACGCAGATGGGCATAGGTAGTGTCGAACTGGACGTCCAGCTGCGAGAGGAAAAACTGGTCGTCACTGATGAAGCGGCGTGTTGCCAGAAGCGAGTTGCACAGCGGCGAACTGTGCCCCTCGCAATGAATCTCAGGGTGCTCCCCCAGCAACTGGCAAAGCAGGGTGGAACCCGCCCTCGGCAGGCCGGCAACACCGACAAAACGTGCGGTCATGATCTCCTCCCGGTCAAACAAATAAGCGGGGCGACCGGCTGGCCGCCCCGCGAAGTATACTACATTTTCTTCTTTGGAACTAGAGATCCTGCTGTGCGGTAATCTCTACCAGCCATTTCTGTCCCCCCACCATCACAACGACGGTAATCGGCAGGGAGCCGGCCGGCACATCGCTGGCCACGAATCGTTTCGAGTCCGGGAAGTACTGGAGCCAGACCGGCAGCGGACTGCCGTCGGGCAGAGAAACCGTTTCAGTAACAGCGCCAGCGGCAACTGCATGTGACACCTCTTCCGGCAGAAGGAAGCTGAAGCCGGAACCGGGCCGAGCAAGTCTGCTGGGTACGGTGACATTGATCATGCCCGCATCCTGTGTTGTCGGCTGGCTGACAACGCGGACCGCAGGTCCACCCGTGGTGTCAAGCCGGGAGGTCGATGTCTGCGCGTTAATGACCGACGGCGGTGGCACCGTCGATGGACCCAGCTGCCGCAGTGGATCTGCATTCTGCGGTGACAGCGGCGGAGGTTGTATCGGCTCTTCAAAGCTGACGGTCGTTCCCCCGGTTGTCCCTCCGGTTGCGCCCCCGGTCGTTCCTCCCCCGGTTGGTGCCACGCCTGTGATAGTCAAGGCGCCGTTGGAATAGGTAATCTGGTAGTTACCGCCAGTCAGGCCACCGGGAATGATGGTATAGCTGCCGGCGTTGATCGCCCCTTGGCTGGTGCCGCCGTAGGTGAGCGTTCCGCCAAGAACTCCGCTCCCTTCGCCGTTGACGAAACCGCTGTAGGTCACACCATTTCCGCCCGCATAGGGAATGCCCGAGTAGTTTTTCGCATCGTCATTGGCAGTGACGCTCAGGGGAGCCGGGGTGACGGTGAGCGTGCCGTTGTTGTAAGTGATGGTGTAGTTGCCGGCACTGAAGGTGCCGCCGCTGGCGTTGCTGGCGGTGATTGTATAGGGGGAGCCGGAAACGCCGGCCGTGGCTGCCGTACCGGCGCTGACCAATGTGACGCTGCCAATGGTCTCGCCGTTCTGCAGACCGGTGGGAGTAAAACCGGCCAACGTCGGCGTCTGGCCGTAGGTCTTGGTTGCGTTGTCGGCCGTGACGGTAAGGGACGCCGGGTTGATGGTCAGAGTGCTTTGGCCGCTGGACGTGATGTCATAGCCCAACTGGTCGGAATAGACCGGTGCCGACGAGTAGGTGCCAACATTGACAAAGCTGGCATAGGGTGACGTGACATCCTGGAGATGCCCCGAGGCAGGGGCAATCGGATCCGAGTAGGTAGCGTTGAGGTCGCCCATGTACGCCGTACCGTCGTAGGTCTTGGTAATGGCTGGGCTGGCGGTGATGGAGAGCGGTGTGAGGAAGTTGCGCAGTAAAGGCATGGTGTAGCCGTCATAGATGCGCCAGACGGTGCCCGTGCCGCCGCTGGCGTCAATGTCCCAGCCGGCGCCGGTGAAGGTAGCCAGGGTTTCCAGCTCCGTCGTTGTCTTGCCGGTGCCGAATCCGTTATCGGCCAGAGCGGGATTGACGGTCGTGTCCCAGAAGGAAGCGATGACCGAGGCAGGCCCGCTGTTTCCTCCGACAAGACCCCCGACAGAACTGCTGCCTGTCACCACACCCGCTGCGTAAGTATTGGTAATGGTATTACCGGCCCCATACCCACCGGCATACACGTTGCCCACCAGACCGCCAACAGAGTCAACTCCCGTTACAGGGCCGGTTGCATAGGAATTGGTGATACTATTGGTTCCGTACCACCCATACATGTTACCCACTAACCCGCCGACATTATTCCCGCTACCGGTAACCGCGCTCGTAGCGAAGGAGTTGGTAATAATGCTATTGAAATTGAAACCTACCAACCCGCCGACATCGTTGTTGCCGTTAATCGTTGTGCCTGTGGCATAGGAATTGGTAATATCACTCGCATAGTTTTCCCCCACGAGGCCGCCGACTCTGTCACCAGTGCCGGTAACCGCGCCGGTTGCCTGGGAATTGGTGATAGTCCCGCTGTTGTTCTGCCCCACCAAGCCACCTACATATGAGCCGCCGGAAACCGCAGCCCCGGTAGACTGCGAAGCGGTGATAGCACTGCTGCTGTTGTACCCCACCAGGCCGCCGACGCTGGAACTGGAATCACCTGCCGTCACGGTGCCGGTAGCATGGGAATCGGTAATCGCGCTGCCATAATTACTACCAACCAGACCGCCGACGC
>JAJZUQ010000027.1 GCA_021848385.1 Deltaproteobacteria bacterium | reverse complement strand
CGATGTCGGCTCATCGCATCCTGGGGCTGAAGTAGGTCCCAAGGGTTTGGCTGTTCGCCAATTAAAGCGGTACGCGAGCTGGGTTTAAAACGTCGTGAGACAGTTTGGTCCCTATCTACCGTGGGCGTAGGATACTTGAGAAGAGCTGTCCTTAGTACGAGAGGACCGGGATGGACGTACCGCTGGTGTTCCAGTTGTGCCGCCAGGCGCAGTCGCTGGGTAGCTATGTACGGAAAGGATAACCGCTGAAAGCATCTAAGCGGGAAGCCTCCTTCAAGATTAGGTATCCCCGGGGTTAGCCCCCCCTGAAGGCCCGTTGTAGACCACAACGTTGATAGGCCGGGTGTGTAAGTACAGTAATGTACTCAGCTGACCGGTACTAATCGGCCGTGAGGCTTGACCATAAAAATTATTAAACAGGAACGGGGAAAGTACCGGTGCAAACCGGTACTCCCCCGGATCCTGGTATAGCAATCACTACTACCAACAAATCCTAAGCTATGTAATTGCCGAGATAAAGTCGGTTCAACGTTCGCTGTTCAACGTTCAAGGTTAACACCTAGAACCTGGAACCTAGAACCCGCGCAAAGCGCGACAAGTTTCTCGGTGGCTATGCCGAGAGGGTCACACCCGTTCCCATCCCGAACACGGAAGTTAAGCCTCTCTGGGCCAATGGTACTGCACGGGCAGCTGTGTGGGAGAGTAGGTCGCCGCCGGGAATTTTACTGAAACGCCCCATCATTTTAAATTGATGGGGCGTTTTTTTTGTTCGCTCTTCTGGACGACAATCTAGACTTTAGGTATCTTCAATTGAAAACCTACCTGATGCGTGGCGGGAGATGGACCGTTTCGAGCAATCTTTCAAGGTAGCGTGAGTTCATCTGCTTGCTTGCCAGGAGCTGTTTGAGAGGAGGAAGCCTGAGGATTACCCCGAGAATTGCGGCCATTACCCGATGGCTGGTGAGTGCCTGATTGTCGAAAATAAGGTTTTGCAGGCAGTTGCGTTCGATCGCCATCAGTACGACGCGGTGTGCGGAGTTCACGGGGGTGAGGACCCTTGGAGTGCGTGATTCCAGGCGAAGTGCTCCGAAGCGGCATGCACGGACGCAGAGGGCGCAGCCGAGGCAACGCTCCATGTCGATGCGGGGTTTCTTCATGTCTGTCGCAACGCTATCGGGAGCCGCAGTAAGGAGTATCGCTTCCATCGGACAGACGGCTGCACATCTGCTGCAGCCGACGCACTGTTCCTCCCGAACAATCGGCACAAAATTAGTGGTATGAATTGGATGAAGGTTGGCAAAGCGCCGCGCAGCAAGCAGCGCATCGCAGCAGCAATTGCAGCAGTGGCAGATGAAATTGACTCCCTCCCGTACATTGTCGCCAAACTGGACAAGTTGCAGGTCACGAGCCTCCTGGAGGAGATCGAGTGCTTCGCTTGCCTCGATCTGCCTGGCATGGCCATGACGGATAAGTGGCTCAGCTACTGTGTTGAGTGTCATGCAGATTTCCTGCGGTGCCGTGCATGCCTTCCCTATGTGGGACATCTTGTGGCGACAGTAGCAGAGCCCCACACTGATCCTCCGTGCGGTGAGTATCACCTCGCTTGCACGCTCGTAGTCAAGCACCTGACTGGCATTTTCGGATGAAAGGGCCGGTTCATGGACGAACACTCTCCCCAATTTTGTCTCCCCGCGGTTGAAAAGGTCGCGTATGAAATCCTCTTCAACGTTGAGGTACTGGTAGAAGAGTTCGCTCAGGCTCTTCTGGTCGATGTCGGTACGGACCCGCATGAGGGAGAATTCGAAGAAACCGGCCATGGGTGGCGGGAGGATGTAGAAGGTTTCATCATCCCTTGCCAGGTCGAGAAGGAGGGCACGGTGAGCAAGCCCGTCCAGCAGGTTTTGCGCATTGCTTTCCGGCAGCCGCCAGACGCTGGCAGCTTTCTTGACAGTGAAGGGCATGAGCGGCAACCGGGCCATCAGTTCAGCTTCCTGCTCGCTGAGGAGCAGGGCAAGGATACGGTTGAGAAGGGGAGACGGGACCGCCCCCTGCGGGAAACGGTTAAGGCGCTCAACGAACTGCCGGTAGCCGGTTTTCGGCATGTGATGGGACATTATGGCTCCTGCCAAACATATGTGGTCATCGGCTCTTAAGCTAAGCACTCCATCTTTCGATAGTGGACGTCTGTGTCTCCTTACACGTCGATATTTTCCTGAAACAGCAGGGTGAGTGTGTTGAGTTCGAGGGCTGCCAGGCTTCCCAAACCTGGCCTCCCCGCATAGACGCAACCATTGTCCAGAGTTATGAGGCCGGTTGCCAGACTTGCCTCAATTGCCTGCCGGTGCTTTGGGGTATGGCCGCAGATCAGCTTGCGTCCACCCAGTTTCACGCTGTCAACGCCGGAGGGGCGGACCCAGAGCATGGCTTCCCGGTCGCTGAAGGGGTCGTCCAACTCGAAATTCAGGCCTGCATGGACGAGGACCGCGTCGTCCAGTTCCAGGTAGAGGGGGAGGCCAGCCAGCATGGTGCGGTGAGAGATGGGTATCTCACAGGCATCCTCAACTCCGTAGCTTGCCAGGGTGGCGAAACCGCCGTTGATCATCCAGAGCCGGAACGAAGCCCGGTCGCGGCAGGCGTCAAGCAGCATCTCTTCGTGATTTCCCCGCAGGGCATGGATGGTTAAACCGGCATCGCGCCAGTAACGGATGAGCTCAAGCACCTCCCTGCTGCGGGGTCCCCGGTCGATATAATCTCCCAGCAGGTAGAGGGTATCCGTTGCTCCAAGTTGAATAACATTTTCAACCAGGCGCTGCAGGGTGAGGGCACATCCATGGATATCGGGTATGACGAAACGCCGGGAAGTCATGGCGACAATTATACACAATAATACCCTCTTCGCGCATAATGGCGTATATGGTATTGTTGTGAAGTTGCCGCACAAAGGTGGCGCTCTGGAGGGACCATGAGCTTTTTACTGTTCACATTCATACTGGTGTACGGCGGTGTCCATGTCTACACCTTCTTCAAGGTGCGGCAGGCCATTGGTTTTGGCCCATTGCCAGGCGCTTTGCTTGCCCTTTTTTTTGTAGTGATGGTGATTGTCCCGCTCTTGATCCGCTTCATCGAACGACAGGGACACGAAACGGCAGCCCGTTTCCTTGCATATGCTGGCTACAGCTGGATGGGGCTCCTCTTTTTCTTTTTTTCCGCGGCCGTTGCCATCGATTGCTACCGTCTTCTTCTCTCCCTGGTTGCACATCTCTGGAATCTCGACCTTGACCGTTTTGCTGTGTCTCCCCGCACAGCGTTCTACGTTCCCCTTGTCTGGGGGGGGATGGCGTTTACGTATGGCTATTTCGAAGCGAGAGATATCCGCACCGAACGGATTGTTATCAGAAGCTCCAAGATTCCGCCGGAAGTGGGGAAACTTGTCGTCGTGCAGATGTCAGACGTCCATCTGGGGCTGATTATCAGGGAAGAACGTCTGGCAAGGATGCTGGCATGTGTCAGGGATGCATCTCCCGACCTCCTCGTTGTTACCGGCGACCTGGTGGATGGCCAGATCAACGGTCTGGCGGGGCTTGCCGAGCAGTTCCGGAAGATCAACCCTCGCTACGGGAAATATGCGGTGACCGGGAACCATGAGTTCTATGCCGGCATTGGCCAGTCACTGGCATTCGAGGAACGGGCGGGGTTCACCCTCCTGCGGGGAAATGCCGTGCCGGTGACGAGCTTCCTGACCCTGGCCGGTGTCGATGACCCTGCATTCAACCGTGGCAGTGGAAGTGCGGCAACGACAGAAAAGCACCTCCTGGCATCACTTCCCCGTGACAGGTATACGATCCTGCTCAAACACCGGCCTGCCGTTGAGAATAACAGCATTGGCCGGTTCGACCTGCAGCTTTCGGGGCATGTCCATAAGGGACAGCTCTTTCCTTTCAATCTCATTACTTACCTCTTTTATCCCGTAAAGTCCGGTCTCAATGTGCTTGGCAATGGTTCATCCCTCTATGTGAGCCGGGGGAGCGGTACCTGGGGACCTCCTCTCAGGTTTCTGGCCCCGCCGGAAGTCACCGTGATTGAACTGCTGCCGGCTTCCAGAAAGTAGGCCCTCTGCCAGATTCGCTCCACACCCGATTCACTCCCCCTTGGACTGGAATGATGTCAGCTCTCGCGTGGCACACTCATTGGTTTCCGAATTGTTAACCTGTGTGATCCAACAGGTTGACGGCTTGGGCGGAGATGTGCTAAAAAGAGGGGACTGATTGGGTTAAGGGGTGATCAGGTGAACGATTTTCGTGAAGAACTCGATGCGCTGCGGCAACAGGGATTGTTCCGGAGCATGCGGGTGATTGATGGGCCCCAGGCCGGGCGGGTGATACTCGACGCTAGGGAGGTTCTGCTCCTCTGTTCCAATAACTATCTTGGGCTGGCGGATCATCCGCTGCTCAAGGAAGCGGCAATCTGTGCGATTGAACGGTACGGAGTATCCAGCGGCGCTTCGCGACTGGTGTCCGGCACCATGGAGCTGCACGAAGCTTTGGAGGCGCGCCTGGCAGCCTTCAAGGGGACGGAGTCGGCGCTCGTCTTCAATTCCGGTTACGCTGCAAACACCGGCATCATCCCGGCACTGATCGGCAAGGGGGACGTTATCTTCTCCGATCGGCTCAACCATGCGAGCATCGTGGATGGTGCACTCCTTTCCCGGGCAAAATTTATCCGCTACCCCCACAAAGATATGGCGGCCCTGCGCCGGCTCCTTGCGGAGACCGATGTTGCCGGACGGCGCCTTATCATTACCGACGGGGTGTTCAGCATGGATGGCGACCTGGCTCCCTTGGCGGAACTTGCTGCCCTCAAGCGGGAGTACGGCGCTCTCTTCATGGTGGACGACGCCCATGGTACGGGGGTCATTGGCCCCACCGGCCGTGGGAGCGCCGAGCTCTGCGGGATCATGGATGCGGTCGATGTTCAGATGGGGACCCTGGGAAAGGGATTGGGGAGCTGTGGTGCGTACGTCGCCGGTTCCCGGGATCTCATTGAACTTCTCGTCAACCGGGCGAGAAGTTTCATCTTTTCCACATCCCTGCCGCCGGCTGTGCTGGCGGCGTCTCTCGCGGCGGTAGATCTGGTGGATTCTCCGGCCGGTGCCGATCTGCGGCGGCAGCTCGCCCGCAATACCAGCCTTTTCAGGGATTCTCTCCATGCTGCGGGGTTCAATACCATGGGGAGCGAGACGCAGATCGTACCGATCTTTGTCGGCGAGGCGGAACCGGCCATGGAGTTCTCCCGGCGGCTTCTGGCCGAAGGGTTCTTCGTGCAGGGGATCCGTCCCCCCACCGTTCCGGCGGGGAGCTGCCGGCTTCGCTGCACCCTCATGGCGACCCATGGTCAAGACGACCTGGAACGGGCGGTGACGGCGATCAGCAGGGTGGGCAAGGAGATGGGGGGAACGTGAAACGCAAAGGTTATATTCATGCCATTATTTGAAACCCCTTCCGGTATATCCATCCATTACGAAGATTCCGGTACCGGCCTGCCGCTGGTGTTGGTCCACGGCTGGGGAACGTCCGGGGTAGTCTGGCGTTTTCAGGAGCCGCTGGCGGAGGACTGTCGTCTCATTACCGTCGATCTGCGCGGCCATGGCCGCTCCGGTTCGCCTTCATCCGGCTATGGCCTCACCGACCTGACGGATGATCTTGTTAGCCTCTTTGATGAGCTTTCCCTTCAGGATGCGGTTCTCCTCGGCTGGTCACTTGGCGCCCAGGTGGTGCTTGCCGCATTTCCCCTTCTGCGGGAGCGGCTAACAGGCCTTGTCCTTGTCGGAGGTACCCCCCGTTTTACCTTGGCTGAAGGTTATGAAGACGGCCATCCCCCCTCCGAACCGCGCGGGATGGGGATGGGGGTCAGGCGTGACTTCCAGAAAACCATGGGTGGGTTCTTTCGACGGATGTTTGCACCAGGTGAGCTCTCACGGGAACAGGAAAACCGCATCGCCCGGGAGATCGTGATTCCCGGCAGGCTTCCGGAGCCTTCGGTGGCGCTTGCTACCCTTGACATTCTTTCCACCGCCGATCTACGGGCGATGCTCCCCGCCGTGGACCGGCCGGTCCTTCTTATCCACGGAGAGAATGACACCATCTGTCTGCCGGGGGCTTCCCGTTACATGGCGCAGCACCTTCCCGATGCCCGGCTCGTGGAATTGCTGGGAACCGGGCACGCACCCTTCTTGTCCCGTCCCGACGAGTTCAACCGGATTCTCTCCGGCTTTCTGGATGAGGTCTCTGGTGAGTATTGATCGCCGACGGGTCCGCGACTCGTTCCATCGCCACTCAGCCGAGTACGAGGCTTATGCCGACGTGCAGAAACGGGTTGTCAAGCGGTTGACCGGCATTCTGGCGGGTGAGTTGCTGACCCCGGCAGATGTACTGGATATTGGCACCGGCACCGGCATGCTTATGCGTGCCCTTCATAATGTGTATCCTCCCGCGCGTCTGACGGGGCTCGACCTGGCCCTCGGCATGTGTCTGACGGCCAGAGAGGGCTTCAATGGCTCCGGCAGGGTGGGTTGGCTGGCGGGGGATGCGGAACGGCTGCCGTTCCGGGATGGGGCTTTCGACCTGGCGGTTTCCACATCCACGTACCAGTGGCTTGAGGAACCGACGGCCGCCTTTACAGAGGCATGCCGGGTGCTCCGGCCTGGAGGGGTGTTCTGTTTTGCCCTCTTCGGGGAAAAGACCCTGCATGAGCTGCGCAGTTCCTACCGGCAGGCCCATGAAGCCGTCTGCCACTCGGAAGAATCCCGTACCCACACGTTTCTCTCGCAGGAACGGGTTCATGAGGCCTTGATACGGGCAGGTTTCGCCATTCCGCGCACCAGTTCGGAACTGGAGATAGAGCATCATGCCGATGTACCGGCACTTCTACGCGCCATAAAGCGGGTCGGTGCAGGCAATGCCGGTCCGGCAAAGGGACGAGGCCTTGCCGAGCGGCGTATTATGCTGGAGATGATGAACATCTACCGGCGGGAATATGCTGCGGATGGTTTCATCCCGGCTACCTATGAGGTGATCTACGGGATAGGGCGGAAGGGGTGACGGTCGGCTTCGTTCCCGTCCGCATCGGCGAGAAGGCATTTGTCGGCCCGCTTCATCTTCTTGATAGCCACTTCCCGTTTCCCCGCACTGCTCCGGTTGTGTCCCACTTCCAGGTAGAGCAGCTCTTTCGGTCCGCGTCCCCGGAAGTACTTCGCTCCCTTTCCCGTTGCATGCTCCCTGAGCCGCCGGTCGATGTCCGTGGTAATCCCCGTATAGAGCGTGTCGTCAGTACAGAGGATAATGTAAACGTGCCAGGTCATGGTGCGTCTCGCATAAACCGGGGCCGGTGAATCCCCTCGGCCCCGACGGGTCATTGCGTTAAGGTGATGTATTCAAAAATGCTCGTCGTCTTCTGCTCCCGCTGGAATTTGTGGCGGGACCTTGGGCCTGCCACGCTTTTCCCACGGGTTTGCCTGCCAGTTATCCGGGTGGCCCGCCCTGATGCCCCAAGGGGGAACGGTTATCCGGAGATAGGTGGCAAGGGCATTGGCGTACGGTTCATACTGTCGGCGCAGTTCCGCCAGTTCACGGTCCGACTCTTCCCCTAGCCGCAACGTGAGACCGGCTGCCATCAGTTCGGCGCGCAATTTCGCCAGTTCCTCGACCGGCAGGCGGTTGTGGGTCGGTTCGTGGGGGGGCATATGGAAGACGAGAGAAAGGTCTACTACCGCGTGGCGGGCAATGGCGTAGGTCAGTTCCGCCTGACGTTTGCAATTCGCTTCGAGACTGACCATGAGGAATGCACAGGTGTCGAGAATGGAGGTGAGGGCCGTCAGCCAGGACTGGTTGTCGTGTTGGGAGCGGAAGTAGGCGAGGACCGGGTAGGAGAGATGGCTTTCCAGGAGTTCTGCAGACCAGTGTTCCCAGTCGTGGAGCAGTTCCCTGAGGGCTTCCATGCCCCGTTCGTGGCTGTGTCGGCGGAGTATTTCGACGGCCGTGGGAGGAGAGCCAGCCCGGGCGTCCAGCATAGTGATGCTCACCTCCCGCTGGGCAAAGGACTGGTTAAGCGCTGGCAGGTACCCGATGATGAGGGCGAGAAATCCGAACCCCATCCCCGATTCCGCGACGGTGAGTACCCTCGCCAGGTTTGTCCGGGGGGTTACGTCGCCGATGCCGAGAGTGAAGAAGGTCGTGCCACTGAGGTAGAGGTCGGCAATGAAACTGTCTTGCAATGACGTGCTGGCCAAGGGGCCGATCCCCTGGTAGAGGAGGGCAAAGCCCAGAATCAGCCCGCCGGCCCAGATGCCGAGAAGAAGGAGCAAGGAGATGGGGCCAAAATAGCTGAGATAGGTTTCTCGCTGCTTCTCCGGTACCAAGCGGCGGACCAGCGCGGACCATGGGCGCCAGGTGGACCGGAAGAAAAGCCGGGTAAAACGATAGCGCCGGGTGACGCGCCGGGGGAGAACGATGGTCTCGAACCCCTCCCAGAAGACGGTCAGGACGAGTGCAGTACCGACCAGTGCCGACAGGATTGCCATGGGGACCTCAAGGCTGCATACGAAGCAGGGATGTCCTTTACTATACACGCTCCGACATCAACTGCAATCGGTCTGTGGCGTTCAAACCGCCTGGAGCACGAAGCACTTGAGGTACTCGGTTTCCGGTACTGCCAGAAGCACTGGGTGATCCGGCGCCTGGGAACGGACTTCCACCACCCGCATTTCCCGTCGCGCCTGGAAGGCCGCGGTCTTCAGCAGGTCGTGGAACATCTCCCTTCCCATGTGGTAGGAACAGCTGCAGGTGATGAGGTGTCCCCCCGGCTTGAGGAGCTCCATGGCCCGGCGGTTGATGGTGAGATATCCCTTTTCCGCTTCCTTGAGCGCCTTCCTGCTCTTGACGAAGGCGGGCGGGTCGAGGATGATGACGTCAAAGGTGCGCTCCTCCGCTTTCAGACTCCTGAGCCGTTCGAACACATCCACCGCCTCGAAGGCCATGCGTCCGGCCACACCGTTCAGTTTCCCGTTTTCCCGCGCCAGGGCTATTGCCCGCTCCGAGATGTCGAGGCAGGTGGCGTGCGAAGCGCCGTAACCCGCCGCGTGCATTCCCCAGCTTCCCGAATAGGAGAAACAGTCCAGTACCTCCCTGCCGGGGGCAATCCTCTCCAGCAGACGGTGGTTCTCCTTCTGGTCGAGAAAGTGGCCGGTTTTCTGCCCCTCCCGGAGATTGACCCGGAAGCGGAAGCCATGTTCCTCCATCTCGATGACGTCGGGTATCTCACCGTAAAGAAGTTCGACGGTTTCCGGCAGCCCCTCCAGCCCCCGCACCGCAACATCGTTGCGGGCAATAATCCCTTTTGGCGCAAAGAGCTCGACCAGTGCAGAGATGACGAGCTCCCGCCGCACGTCCATGCCACAGGTGAGGAACTGTACCGCCAGGTAGTCGCCATACCTGTCGACCACCAGCCCGGGGAGGAAATCCCCCTCGCCGTGGACCAACCGGTAGGAGGTCATTTCCGGATAGAGATGCCGACGGCATGCAAACGCCTTTTCCAGTCGCTCGCGGAAGAACGGAGATGTGTCGATGTCTGCCCGCTCCCGGCTGAGGAGCCGGGCGGCAATGAGCGAGTGGGGATTGTAGTAGCCGGTGCCGATAAAGCCGCCGCCGGCGTCGTATATCTCCGTAGTACACCCCGGTAGTTTTTCACCCTGCAGTTCGCGTATTTCGTTGCTGAAGACCCACGGATGGCCGCTTCTGATACGTCTGTCTTCCCCTTTTCCGAGTATGATCTTGAGCATGGGGTTTGGTCCCTTTCCATCCAGTTGTGCTTCTGAAATAAAAATCCCCTCGTAGAGAGGGGATTGACGATGGTGTTTTCGGTGCTGGTGCAGGTTAGCCGAGCAGTTGGATGAGTTTCTTGGCCAAGGGGTGTATTACGGTGTAATGAACTTCTACTCCATCCCGTTTCCCCTCGATGATCCGCTTGTTCTTGAGGAGCGCCAGATGCTGGGAGACGGTGGCCTGGGGAAGACCGAGGCACTCCCATATGTGCTTGACGTTGCATTCCTTGGTGCAAAGACCCGCAACGATCTTCAGCCGGACGGGATGACCGAGGACCTTCAGTATTTCCGCCTCGTCGTCAAAGTTTCTGCTCTTGTCGAACTCCATCGAACCGACCCCTTTTAAGTGTATATTTAATATATCACTACTGTCCGGTTAATAATTGAATAAGTTCAACTGGTTATAGTCGAGAGTGCCAGCTTTCTGCTTGAGACCCTCTGTAACCAGTGATGAAATGGGCTTTTTCTCGAATAAGTTGACCTCAAGAATCTGTAGAAAAGTGTATAGCGAGCACGGAATACCGAGTCGTTTTTTGGCGATAGCCACGAGCAGGTACATGCAGAGCCCGACCCATATCTGGCTTTTAACAGCATTTTCGGATGTTCCGTAAAACTTCTTGAATCGCAGGTGCTGCTTGATCCACTTGAAGAACAGCTCCACCTGCCACCTCTGCTTGTAGACGTCAGCAACTGTCTTTGCCGGGATGTCAAAGTTGTTGGTTAGAAATACCAGACGTTTGTTTCGCTCTTTGTCAACATAGCTGACCCGGCGTAGCCGTTCTGGATATCCCTTCTTCGATTTTATCGTTACCAAGGTGATAACCTGGTCGGCCCGTATACCTGTTTCCTTATCTTTTGGTGCAGAGTAGAGGCGCTTGAATTTCAGGTTGTCTTTGGCCCTTATGACGAAGAATGCGCCCTGCTTATGAATTGCGAACAAGCGTGCATAATCAACATAGCCGCGATCCATGGTATAGATGGCATCTTCTTGAACCGGCATTCTGTCCAGCAACTTTACATCATTCACTTTGCCGGTGGTAATTGCTACGAATGTCGGGATTATTCCACGCAGGTCAATCAGCGTGTGCATCTTGACCGCTGCCTTGGTTTTCCGGAATTCGGCCCACGGAAACAACGTCAGGCAGAGATCAATAGTCGTAGAGTCAAAAGCAAATAGTGGTTGCTTCAATTCGATGGCAAGCGGATCACCCTTGTAAAGCTCTTGGGCAAGACCGATCAGGATCTGGCCAAAATCCTGAAAGATCCGCCAATCCCTGCGCTCGTTCGCATCGGCAAGCGTCGTGCGGGAGACATCACCACGAAATCCAATGTGGTAGAGTTTCTCCTGATGAGAGTTCAGACAGGTTTCAATGTCCCGCAAACTCTCACGCCCGGTCATCTGGGCATACGCCAGACAAAGAAACTGGTCGAATGTGGAAAAACTCTTGGCCCAGTACTCACCGCGATATCGGTGAACGCAGACATTGAACTCATGTCGTGGAAGATACTGAAGCAGTTGCCGAAAGACGGTATGGCCAGAGTTCATTGGTACCCTCCTGAGCTGTCAGGAAGGTACCACCCCGGAGCCCCGGGATGAATTCAAATCGAAAAAAGAACAATCGTGTCAAAGAACATTAATAATCAGGTGGTTAAGCCAGTACATTCGAAATTAACCGGACAGTAGTGCACCTGCCTATGATTCTTGCTGCCTACACCCTTGTCAACTGCCGATACTTGATCCGGTGGGGCTGGTCGGCGGCAGCACCCAGCCGCTGACGGCGATCCTCTTCGTACTCGGAGTAGTTACCGTCAAACCAGACCACCTTGCTCTCCCCCTCAAATGCGAGGATATGAGTAGCGATCCTGTCCAGGAACCAGCGATCGTGAGAGATGACCACGGCGCATCCGGCAAAGTTCTCCAGCGCCTCCTCCAGCGCCCGCATGGTGTTCACGTCCAGGTCGTTGGTCGGTTCGTCCAGGAGGATGACGTTTCCCCCCTCCTTGAGCATCTTGGCCAGGTGGACCCGGTTCCGCTCGCCGCCAGACAGCATCCCCACTTTCTTCTGCTGGTCGGCACCGGAGAAGTTGAAGCGAGACACATAGGCGCGGGAGTTGACCTGTTGCTTGCCAAGCTGGAGCATGTCCTGACCGTCGGCAATCTCCTCCCATATGGATTTATCAGGATCGAGGAGGTCACGGCTCTGATCAACGCAGGCAAGCTTGACTGTCTCGCCGATCCTGAATGTACCCGCATCAGCTACCTCCTGGCCGGTGATCATCCGGAACAGAGTTGTCTTGCCGGCACCATTGGGGCCGATGACCCCGACGATACCGCCGGGAGGAAGCCGGAAGGAAAGCCCCTCAAAAAGAAGCCGGTCGTTAAACCCCTTTGCCACCTTATCCGCTTCAATGACCACGTCTCCCAATCGTGGTCCGGGAGGGATGTATATCTCAAGATCTTTCGCGTGCCGTTCGCTCTCCTGGGTGAGGAGCTGCTCGTACGAGGCAATGCGCGCCTTCCCCTTGGCGTGACGCCCCTTGGGTGACATCCTGATCCACTCCAGCTCCCGGGCCAGGGTCTTCTGCCGCTCGCTCTCCGACTTCTCCTCTTGGGCCAGCCGAGCCTGTTTCTGCTCAAGCCAGGAAGAGTAGTTCCCCTGCCAGGGTATCCCCTGCCCCCGGTCCAGTTCGAGGATCCACCCCGCCACATTGTCCAGGAAATAACGGTCATGGGTAACGGCGATGATTGTACCTTCGTATCGCTGGAGGTGATGTTCCAGCCAGGCTACCGATTCGGCGTCAAGGTGGTTGGTCGGCTCATCAAGGAGAAGGATGTCAGGCTTCTGGAGAAGGAGACGACAGAGGGCGACACGCCGCTTCTCGCCGCCGGAGAGGACCTTTACCGGCGTATCGCCGGGAGGACAACGGAGGGCATCCATGGCCATCTCAAGCCGGGCATCAAGGTCCCAGGCGTCGAGGTGATCGAGTTTTTCCTGCACCGCAGCCTGCCTGTCACAAAGTTTGGTCATTTCGTCGTCGGACATGGGTTCTGCGAACCGCTCGTTGATCTCGTTGAATTCTTTCACAAGATCAACGGTCTCCTGCACCCCCTCCTCCACCACGTCCCGGACTGTCCTGTTTTCATCCAGCAGCGGCTCCTGGGGAAGATAGCCGACCGTATACCCCGCCGAGAGGACTGCCTTTCCGTTGTATTCCGTATCCACGCCGGCCAGAATCCGGAGGAGCGAACTCTTCCCGGAGCCGTTGAGCCCAAGGACGCCGATCTTGGCGCCGTAGAAATAGGAAAGATAGATATCCTTAAGAACCGGCTTCTTGTCATAGAATTTGCTCACTCCGATCATGGAGTAAATGACTTTGTTCCCTTCGTTGCCCATGTATTTCGAATCCCCCCTTGGATAGTGTCGGGTCAAAATATCAGTAGCTTCAAGCTGATGCAAGCCCAAATTCGGTCAGGAGAGGTAACAATGTATTGGGAACATTTGATGGTGCAGAATCGAATTGGACAATATATTGCTAATGAAATACTCAGTACAGAGAATATCAATTTGACTTGCCACCGTCACTTTGCTATTTTCCCTTGTAATGACAGAGTCGTATACGTACTGGTCCTGTCGCTACGACTCATAACCAACATAGTGAACCGGATATCCGACTGACCGGAAATCTCGTCCAGAGAGTGCAATCATGCTTACCCTCAATAACGCACTACAGGCAATCGAAGTAATCCAAGACGATGTACTGGCGGTTTATCGCTCGACGGCCGCAATTGCCTCCCCCGTTTCAGGACTGTCAAAACAGCCGTGCACTGCCTTTCTCTGCGGCATCACGGAAAACGAACTCCCCCGCATTTACGTTGGGCTCGTCTCGAAGGACAATAAGATATTCATCTATACCCCGGAAAAACAACCAGCAGACATGGCTGACTACAATAACATCTTAAAGATTACCATCGCCGACGTGGAGGAGATGGGCTTCCAGTTGAGCGAGATCAACCTGAAATATAGTAAGGCACTTCGAGAGGTCATAATCAGGGATGTCCGTATGCTTGTCCCTCCCGGCTCGCTCAAAAAGAGTACGCTCAAAGCGCCATCAACGGTGGAACCATCCCAACAAGCCCAACCGGCCAAAGGCGATACCGAGCAGAAAACTAAACCGGGCCAACCCGATGAGGATAAACTCAAGCAGGAAAAGCTTGCCGCTGAGAAGAAAGCTGCTGAAGCCGAACATAAGCGCCTGGAGGAAGAAAAAAGGGAGCAGGAAAGGATTGCAGCCGAACGGATTGCAGCCGAGGCGGCGCTGGAGATAGTTGCTGCGGAACAGTCCAAAGACCTTGCTGCCGTTCAGGCTGCCATTACCAGCACATCGGAACGTCTGAAACTGGCTCAGGCCGATGTAGCAGGTTTGTCGGCTATCGACACCGACAATACGCGCCACATGGAGGAGATGGCTGCTGCCGGGAAGGCTGCTTCAAAAGAACTGGCAACCATTACTGCCGAACTGGAGCGTCTCCTGGCCGCAACAGCGGAACAGCAACGCCTGATTACCGAACGGGAAATTTCCGAGCAGGAACTTGCCGCGAAACTCGAAGCCGCTCGAGTTGAGCTGAAACACAAGGGTGTAGAACTAAGGGAGCTGCAGCAACTGGCGGCAGAGAAAGCAGCAGCGGAACAGGTTGCCGCTCAGGAGTTCGCTGCCATCACCGCTGAACTGGAACGGTTGATGAGCATATCGGCTGAACATGAGCAGGAGTTTCACGATTTCTCTTCCGCCGAACAGGCCATCCTTGAGCAGGTGGCAGAAGTGCGCGCAGAAATCGAACGATTGACCGCCGAAAACGCCGAAATTGAGCAGTTGCAGAAGGAAAAGGCTGACCTTGAGCAGTCTGCCAGTCGTGAAATCGGGGAACTCAAGACAGAAATTGAGCGCCTGAAGGCAAAAAAAACCGAGGATCTGCAATTCCTTGAGAAAATGATCGCCCTTGAAAATTCGACAGCGAATGATCTTCAGAACTCCCTGACCCTCCGTGAACAATTGACAAAAGAGACAGAGGAACAGGAGCAGCTCATCGTCGAAAAAACTGCGGCGGTCCAGTCAGCTGCGGAAGAACTGGCAGCATTGAAGACGCAGTTGGCAGAACTTGCAGCCGCAAGGGCCGAGAATACGCTACGTGCAGCCAAACAGGCAGCAGACGAACAGTCGGCCATACTGGCTATCCTGGCCGGGCGGGCGAAAAGCAGCGCGTTCACCGACGCCACGACGAGCGTAGTTCGTAGCGACAGTCAACCGGCCAAGGGAGAGCTTGAATTAACCGAGCTCGAAGCGGTTGAGATCGACAACGCCCCGGCTACCAGGGAAGTGGCGGCAAAGAAGGAGCGGGAACGCAAGGAGCAGGATCGGCTGTCTATGGTAAAAATTGAAGAAAAACGCCGGGCAGCTGAGATGTTAGCAGCCGAAAACACCAAACTCGTAAATATTGAACTTGAAAATGTAGAACTCGAAAAAGCCGAAGAAGAACTGGCAGAGGCAGAAAAAAACCACAAGGCGCTGAAAAAGGCCGATGAAGAACGAGTGGAAGCAGAACAGGCTGCGGGAAAAGAGCTCAAATCCGACAAGAAAACGGCATGGGAGCGTCAGTTGGCGGAGTGGGATGCGGCGAAGAAGGCCGATGAAGAGACCCGTTCGGAGGATAACACTGCGTCCGTCGAACAGGAAGCCGATTTCGATCCGATTGCGGCCGCGGAAGTCGAGCAGCGGCGTCGAGCGACCATTGAAGCACTATCCGGCTCAGCAGGTTTCGAGCAGTTTTCCAACTCAGGGGAAAAAGAAGCGGACTTCTTCGGCCAGTCGGCCGACCCCATGACCACCTTTAACCTGGACCGTTCAAAGAAGTCCATATCCTTCGACTCACCATCCGAAATAATCACTCTCTACAAATCCATCAACAACGCAAGAATCTCTCCGGAAGGTTTCCCTGCCCAGAAATGTACGTCTTTCCTCTGCTCGCTGCACAAGGGCACAACCTGGAAGGTGTACGTCGCCCTCCAGCTCTCCGAGGACAAAAGCGTCCTTGTCTACGCCCCGAGCTTCCAGCCTACCGACGAAACCAATTGCCGCAAGATCGTCCAGGATGCCGTCACCTTCTCTGAGAACATTGGTTTCATGATGGATGAGGTCGAACTTCCCAAGGACGATCAACACCGTCTCAAAGCACTGGAAAAGATTACCGGATTTTCCCATTCGTCAATCTGATATTTCCTCCCCGTTTCCATGCCATGACCGCACGTCCGCTTGTTATTCATTGTTAACCATTATCCCATAACCAGTTGACGGCTTTATCTGTTGTATGATATCTGAATCAGCGGAGGAAAATCATGCACGAGACTATCACCATCCTGACAGATAGGATACTCGCCGGCGAACTGATAACGGAATCCGATGCGTTTGCGCTCTGCGACGTGAGCGGTACAAATCTTCACACCCTGTTCTGTGCCGCAAGCCGGATAAAGGAACGGTTTGTGGGAAATAATGTCTTTCTTTGCTCGATCATCAACGCAAAGTCGGGACGCTGTCCGGAAAACTGTAGTTTCTGCGCCCAGTCTGCCCATCACAAGACCGATGCAACCGTTTACCCCTTGGTGGATGAGGAGAAGATCGTCTCCTGCGCCAAGGAAGCTGAACAGAACGGCTCCAGCTGCTACGGTATTGTTACCAGCGGCACCAGCATCGGAAAAGGAGATGAGCTTGCCCGGATCTGCCGCGCTGTCCAGCGAATACGGCGCGAAACTCAAATCCTCCCCTCCTGCTCCCTCGGCATCATCGATTACGCAACGGCAACGGTCCTCAAGGAAGCCGGTGTGGAGACGTATCACCACAATCTTGAGACATCGCGCAGCTTTTTCCCCAGCGTCTGCACCACCCACGATTACGAACAGGACGTAGAAACGGTGCGGGTCGCCAAACAGGCCGGCATGAAGGTCTGCTGCGGGGGCATCTTCGGCCTGGGGGAAACCGCCCGGCAGCGTGTTGAACTCGCCCTGACTCTGCGGGAGCTGGCAGTTGACTCGGTGCCGCTCAATTTCCTCAACCCTATCGAAGGGACACAACTTGCAGGGGCCAGCAATATCGCCCCTCTGGAATGCCTTCATACCATCGCCATGTTCAGACTTATTCTCCCCGACCGGAGGATATCGGTCTGCGGCGGCAGGGAACATAACCTGCGAGATCTCCAGTCATGGATATTCATGGCGGGTGCCAGTGGCACCATGATCGGCAATTACCTCACCACCACAGGCCGGGCACCGGAGCAGGACTGGCAGATGCTCAGGGACCTGGAACTTGATGTCGCCTGTTGCTGCGAATGAGCATGGACTGTCACGAGTTCACCCTGAACGGGCGTAAGATAGTACGCCACTATTTCCATCTTCAAAGGACATAACCGATGTCAGCAAAAGGGATATTCATAACCGGGACCGATACCGGCGTCGGCAAGACTGCCGTCTCCGCGGTCATCGCCCGTCTGCTGCGACAACACGGAGTTAATGTGGGGGTCATGAAACCGGTTACCAGCGGCTGCGCCGAGATAGACGGCCGACTTGTGTCGGACGACGCGGAACTCCTCTGCTGGGCGGCCGGAACCAATTCCCGCGACCGTGACACAGCTCCCTACCTCCTTCGTTACCCCATATCCCCTTCCATGGCGGCCGAACAGGATGGGGTGCGGATCGACTTCCATGTCATCAAGGCAGCATACGACCGTCTGGCACATAAACACGACTTTGTCATCGTCGAAGGTGCCGGCGGGCTCATGGTCCCCTTGGCCGGAGGACTTCTCATTGCCGACCTTGCAGCCCAACTGTCGTTGCCGCTCCTCGTCGTCGCCCGCCCAAACCTGGGGACAATCAACCATACACTCCTGACCACTTTTGCCGCCCGACAGATGGGGCTCACCGTCACGGGTATCGTCATCAACAACTATCCGGCCCAACCGGGTCAGGCTGAAGAGTATGCGCCCCATCTCCTCGGCTCCCTGTGCGGAGCACCAGTCCTCGGCGTCTTCCCGGCCATGGATGCGGTAGACGAGCGCACATTGATATCACATCTCGCGGACGCTGTCGGCGACCACATACTGACACCTTTTCTGCTGAAGGAAATCGGCATAGGGTGACAATGTGACAGTAAAAAGGGGGTACCTGCCGAGCAGATACCCCCTTAAAAAATTTCGTCTTCAACAACGGACCCTAGAATTTTCCCCTGATCAACTCCGCTTTAAACATAACCGACGATGCCCCCCGGGCATTAGCCTCCTGGAACTCCGGCATGATGGTCGGCATGGCAAGCTTCACCGTGCCGTTGTCTATTTCGGCAAACGCCCGGGATGATTTCACCAGGCCATAGGCGGCCCCGGCAAGAACACCGCTGGCGGCGCCAACGGAGAGGTAATCCAGGTGGTCACCCGGCTTTTTGGTAAAAGCGAGAAGCGCTCCACCCACCAAAGTACCGGCAAGCCCGCCATAAAAAGCATTTTCAAAAATATTTTTGAATGCACTATCTTCGGCACTACAGGGGACACTCCAACTGGTGAGCAGGACTGCGGATAGAACAACCATCACTACACGTTTGAAATTATTCATCTCCACCCCCCGGCACGTCATCGTCAATGAAAAGAGTGCAAATTCGGAGCCAATTTTACGGAGAAATATATTGCCATGCCATAACTGCCTAGTATTACCTTGGTTTTTAGTGAAAATCTCTGCCGGTTCTGTCACAGCGCTTCAATCTGTCAAACCAACAATGCAAATTCACGCGTCATTTAACGTGAATCTTCATCACAATGGTGAAATCATATCGTATTTTAAACAAGTTATAAAGCATCGGCCGTTTCACGTACAGTAGTAGAAGAATCACAACACCTTTTTCTGAACAGTTCTTAGCCGATGCTTTATCAGTCGTTCTTCGTCGTCACGGCTCTGAACCTCGCCATTGAGACGGGCATCGAGGAGAATGTCAAGCAGTTCGCGTATGCGGGGCCCTGCCGGCACACCGAGTCGCTGGATATCGTTGCCGTCCAGGATAGCATGTACGTTCTGAAGCTGGGTTATGTAAAGCGATATGTATTTTTTTATCTCATCAATTGAGGTGCGGGCCATCATGTAGAGGAGAAGTTCAACCGGCAGATCCTTGAGCCAGAAGTAAACGTCACTTCGACGTAGCGTACCGTTGCGTACAGCATTACGCTGCATGGCCTCCAGTGTTGCACCGGCCCGTTTGCGTGACTCAAACAGTTTTTCCCGATAGTGCTCGTTCACCGAAAGCCGAATGCACGTGGTCAGAAAAGCATCATCGGAGAGGAGACCGGTCAGGGCAAGCAAATAGACCGCCCACTTCTCGTAATGGCGCTCAAGAAAGAGGAGTTCGAACCATGAAACAATCCGAACAGCCTCTTCAAGGAAATGATGAACCTGTTTGGTCAACTGCAGGGATGGATGGATAAAACGGAGCAACCCCAGCGAGGAAAGACGATCTACGGCCCGGAGTGGATCGTTCTCCGTCAGGATGTGAACAAGCTCGGCAAGGAGCCGTTTCCCCCCCAACTTGTCAAGAAAGTTCATCTTGACCGCATTCTTGATCAGATTCTCCGTATGTTTGGCGATGTGGAAATCGAGACGCTGCTCGAACCGTATGGCACGGAACACCCGTGTCGGGTCCTCAACAAAGGACAGGTTGTGCAGCACCCGGAGAGCCCGTTCCTGCAGATCACGCTGGGCGCCGAAATGATCGACGAGTTGACCGAAATCCGGGCTGTTGAGACGAATGGCCAGGGTATTTATGGTGAAGTCGCGGCGATAGAGGTCCATCTTGAGGGATGAGCGTTCCACCGTCGGAAGGGCGCCGGGAGAAGCATAATATTCCAGGCGGGTACTTGCTACATCTATTTTGGTCCCATCAGGGAAAACGATTACCGCCGTGCCAAACTTGACGTGGCTCTTGACCCGGCAACCGAATCGCGCGGCAAAGGTCGTCGCAAAGAGGATCCCATCCCCTTCCACCGTCACATCGACGTCGTAATTTTCGATACCGAGAAGGAGATCGCGTACAAATCCGCCGACCGCGTAAACAGGAAGGGCCAACTCTTCACCGACCTGCCCCAGATCCCTGAGCATCTGCACCACCCTTGGGGCAAGTTGCCGGCTGATCTGTCGTGCCACTTCCCGGTTCCGGACCGGCAGGTTGTCACGGGCAAGATCGTAGAGCGCTTCCCCGGCATACATGGATCGTAACAGGTCGGTACGGGTGACGACGGCGCAGAGTTCGTCCCCCTCGAAAACTGGCACGAGGCGCCGGTTTTGCCCGACAATGTACTCCTGGATGACGGCAACTGGCGTTTCCGGTGTTCCCGTCATGAATTCCGTGTGCATGTATTCGCTCACCGGCAGCTCGCCAAGCCCGTGGAAAAGCGCCTTCTCGACTATCCGCCGGGATATGATACCGACCATCTTCTCTCCATCGAGGACCGGCATGGCGTTCACATTGTAGCGCGTCAGGAGTTCGCGTGCCTCGGATAACGTCGTACCGGACGGCATGGTTTTTACCGGGGCTGACATGATGTCCCTGGCAAGACGGCGTGGGTTCACCTTCGCACGGAGTATCTCTTCGAGCCGGTCAAGGACCTGGATGAGAGTCAGCTCCCTGACTGTCGCCGATGCAGCAGTAGCATGGCCTCCTCCTCCAAGTTCGCGGAGGATATCCCCCACATTCACTTCGGAGATACGGCTGCGGGCGACGATGTAGACCCTGTTTCCCATCCCGACTACGATAAACAGGGCCTCCAGATTTTCCATATCCCGCATCATGTGTGCAAGCACGGCGATATCGCCGATGTAATAGTCCAGCGATGCATGGGTTATGGAGATGTCTATTCCGTTCAGGGTGGTAGTCTTGAGGGATTTAAGGAGATCGTTCAGGAGCGAAACCTGTTCAGCAGTCAGCTCCTGGGTAATGAAATCGGCCACCGTGTTGAGGTTGGCCCGCCGCTCCAGAAGCCATGCGGCCGCCAGGTAGTCTTCCCCTGTGGTTGACGGAAAGGTGAGACTCCCCGTATCCTCATAGATGCCGAGCATCATGAGGGTCGCCTCGGTGGCATTCACCTCGATACGCTGCTCACGCAGCAATGTGGTCAGGATGGTACAGGTTGAACCGCTCTCGCGGATAATGCCGGCGGCTGGAGCAATGTCTCCCGACGATTCGGGATGGTGGTCATAGATATGAACCTCCACCCCCGGACGGGCCAGTATCTCGGCGAAACGGCCGATACGGGAGGAGTGCTGGCAGTCAACGAGAATGAGCCGGGTGATTTTGTCGAACTCCAGATCCTTCAGGCGGGTGAAATCGAGGGCATAGCTGGTGGATTTGAGGAAGAAGTCGCGCATGCTCTTTTCCTGGGAACCTGAAAAGACCAGGCGCGCGCCGGGATAGAGCTTCCTGGCGGCAACCATCGCACCGAGGCAGTCAAAATCGGCATTTACATGTGTGGTGATGACGTCCATCAGGTAACCGTCAAGGCAGCATAAGCGACAACCTGCCGGTTGTCGCCCGTCACATCGCCGCTTGTGGCGTAGCGTACAAGGCGGGCACGGGTGGCTCCGAGAGAGAGTGCAGCCAGGAGCATGACGGTTGCAGGCACCACACCGCACATGGTGATACTTTCCTGATGGCAGACACGAAGAAGGCCCGGCGGGTCGATGGCCAGCACCGCATCTAGTGCATGCTGGTCTTTGCGTAATGCCGCTGTTGCCGATTCGTAGTGGGTCATGTCGGAACTGGCAACAATCAACACCTCATCGTCGTACTCCCTGATAGCCGCTGCGATCCCTTCGCCCAAAGCACGGCAGCTTTCGAAGTCACCGAAACCGAGACAGAGCGGAACAATGGATACGTCGGGACGGACGTGCTGGAGAAAGGGGACCTGTACTTCGAGGGAGTGCTCGTAAAGGTGGGCTGTAGCATCCTCTTCTACAAGAAGAGCGTGGTGGCGAACAAGTGTGGAGAGAGTCGGATTCACCGGAACGACGCCCAAGGGGGTCTGCCACTGCTCTGCAGGAGAAAGCGCGGCCCGTCGGCCTATGCCGTGATGATTGGGGCCAAGGATAATGACGGTGGCAGGCACCTCGATGGCACCGTACAGCGCCCCGGCTACGGCACCAGAATACATGTACCCCGCATGGGGAGAAATAACCCCCAGGGGACGTTCCTTCTCGCCGGACGAAATGACCAGGCGTTGAAGCTCGGCACGCAACTGATGGGGGTTATCGGTATAGAACTGACCTGCAACGGCGGGCTGTCGCACCATGAAACCCTCCTTGTCGTCAGAGGGGCAGCTCTTTACCGCCCCTACCCTACTCTCCCGTTTCCTCGCCGCCAGCCGATACGGTCAGCGGAAGCTCTCCCTGCTCCTCGTAAATCGGCGGCTGCACCAAGTCCTGGATCTCTTTCAGCGTCGGCAGGCTCGCCAGGTTCTTGAGGCTGAAGAGCTCAAGGAATTCCCGCGTGGTGCCGTAGATAAGGGGCCGGCCGGGAACGTCCTTCTTGCCGAGGATCTTGATTAGTTTCTTGTCCAGAAGCGTCTTGAGTATCCCTCCGCAATCCACACCCCGCAAATATTCGATTTCAGCACGGGTTATGGGTTGCCGATAGGCGATGATCGCCAGGGTCTCCAGGGACGACTGTCCGAATTTAGGGGGGCGAGTTCGGGAAAGGCGCTTCAGGTAATCGGCATGTTCGGGGCGACTACGGAACTGATACCCCCCCGCCACTTCGACAAGAACAATTCCCCGTCCAGACAGCTCGTACTCTGCCAGAAGCTCTTCAAGCACAGCACGGATCTCGCTCCGCTCATGTTCCTCCAGGATCGAAGAGAGACGATCCAGCGACAGTGGGGCTTCCGCGACGAAGATGAGGCTTTCAACCACCGACCTGAGGTTACCAGTCATGATCATCCACCCCTTCGGATGCATCGGCAGAGTCCAGTACCGCACTGGTGATCCAGATGGCGCCAAAACTTCCGGCCTGTGTGATCTTTACCATTTTAAGCTTGCAGAGCTCCAGGACTGCGAGAAAGGTGGCAATGAGATAGTCGCGGGTCGTCACCTCCGTAAAGAGGTCCTCGAAGGTTACCCCTTTCCGTTCCTGCAACAGTGTAAGTATAGCATTAATCCGGTCGGCTATATTGATCTGCTCCGAGCCGACCTCGTGAAAGGTCTGGACAGGAAGATCGGCAAGCACCCGTCTGAAAGCCTCTACCAGATCAAAGAGTTCTACCTCGGGAGATTCATCGGCGGTCTGCAGTTCCTTCAGTTCTGTCAGATCTCTGGCGCGGACGAAGGCATCACGCCCCAGGAGCGGGAGCAGTTCCAGCTGCTGGGCGGCCTCCTTGTATTTCTGGTATTCGAGAAGGCGCCGCACCAGCTCAGCCCTCGGGTCTTCCTCCTCTTCCTCACCCCCCTCCTCTTCGGCCTGCACCGGCAGAAGGAGCCTGGACTTAATCTGCAGAAGGGTCGAGGCCATCACGAGAAAATCGCCGGCGACGTCGAGATTGAGCTCTTTCATGAGCTCCAGATATTCCAGATACTGACGGGTTATGGCAGCGATGGGAATATCGTAGATGTCCACCTCGTTTTTCCTGATGAGATGGAGAAGCAGATCGAGGGGCCCCTCAAATGCCTCGACATGTACCTGATAACCAAGACCGTGACTGTCGTCAAAAAGGCTGCTGCTATCCTGCTGGGGATTGATCAATCCTGTTCTCCGGCTAGAGTTTGATGGCGTTCATGACTTCCGCCATGGTATTTGAAGCCTCTGCGGCCGCCCTGCGGCTGCCCGAGTCGAGTATTTCCCCAACCAGGCCGGGTCGGGAGGTCAGTTCCTCACGCTTTGACCGGAATGGTGCAAGAGTTTCCACCAGATACTCCGCCTGGATTTTCTTGCAGTCCACGCAGCCGATCTGGGCACCACGGCAGGCGACGACGATTTCAGCCTTTTTCTCTTCAGGAAGATACATCTGGTTAAGGGAATAGGCCACGCAACGGTCGGGCTCACCGGGATCGGAACGGCGGGGACGCTGAACGTCGGTCACCATTGACATGACCTTTTTACGGCTCTCATCACCGCTCTCCGAAAGGAAAATGGCATTGCCGTAAGACTTGCTCATCTTGCGACCGTCCAGCCCGAGAACCTTGGGGGTTTCAGTAAGGAGCGCAACCGGCTCGGGGAAGACCTCGCGGTAGAGGTAGTTAAAGCGGCGCGCGATCTCGCGGGTGATTTCCAGGTGCGGAAGCTGATCGTGCCCCACTGGTACCCGCCCCGCCTTGTAGAGTATGATGTCAGAGGCCATAAGGACCGGGTAACCAAGAAATCCGAAGGTGGAAAGGTCCTTGGCGGAGAGATTTTCCTGCATCTCCTTGTAGGTCGGGTTCCGCTCCAGCCAGGAAACCGGTGTGATCATGGAAAGGATCAGACTGAGTTCGGCATGCTGGGGCACCCTGCTCTGGACAAAGATTGTGCTCTTCTCCGGGTCGATACCGAAAGCGATCCAGTCGAGCACCATATCCGCAAGGTTGTCCCTGATAGAATCAGTATTGTCGTACTCAGTAGTGAGGGAGTGCCAGTCGGCAGCGAAAAAGAAGCATTCGAAGTTTTCCTGCAGTTCAAGCCAGTTTGCCAATACGCCGTGAAAATGCCCCAGGTGCAGTTTCCCGGTCGGTCGCATGCCGCTGACAATACGATTGTTGCTCATGGTGATACTCCTTTTATTTTCTCCCGCCGGGCACAGTGTCTTATCAACGCATCAGCAACTGCGTCACGCTGAACACCAGTGAACTATGAGATCCGGCAAGCAAATGGACTCCGAGATTCAGCACAGGGGAGATGATGTAGCTGAAAAGATTTGTAAAAAAAACCAGCACGATGATTATGATCATGCCATAGGGTTCGATGCGTGAATAAGCCTCGGCTTGGCGGTAAGGGAGTAATCCCACTGCAACACGGCCGCCATCGAGGGGAGGGACCGGAATAAGATTGAAGATGGCAAGGAGAAGATTGATATAAACGGAAAAGGCGAGCATCAAGGTAATGGGGTCAAGAAACATTTTTACCCAAAAAGGTTCGGAAACTCCTTCCATGAAAACGGCCACGCCGCGCATGGCGAAGGCCGAAAGGGCTGCGAGGATGAAGTTGGTAACCGGACCCGCTGCGGCAACCCATATCATGTCCCTCTTCGGATTGCGCAGATTATTGAAATTCACCGGCACCGGTTTTGCCCAGCCGATGCCCACGATGAAGACCATGAGCGTCCCGAAGATATCCAGGTGTTTGAGAGGGTTGAGAGTAAGCCGCCCCATCGAGCGGGCGGTATTGTCACCAAATTTGTCAGCGATGTAGCCATGGGAAACCTCATGGCAGGTGATGGCCATGAGTGCAGGGACAAGCATGATCGACAGTTTGAGAAAAAATTGTTCCATGTAACTCCCGGTGAGGCGCGCAATAAAATCCTCTTTTTTTAACAGATCAGGTAGGTAAAGTCAATGTCAGCGCTACGCAGTTTACGCGAATCAGCATATCTGGTGCGCTGCATATGAACAGCATCAGCAAGGCGCAGGTAAAAAAAAGCCCGACATCACGATGCCGGGCTTCTCGTATACACAGGGTGCATTCGATTCTATTTCTTTGCAGCCACTGCCTTTTCGTACCCCGTATTGAACGCCTTTTTATTCAACTCGAGGAATGCCTCAGGCACGCGGGAGAGTACTGCTTTCTCGGCACTCTCCTTGGAAACCACACCGGTCAAGGCAACCATTGCTCCCAGAGCCACGATGTTGGCAACAATTTCACGGCCAATCTCGTTTTTCGCAGTATTAATGATTGGGAAGGAAACTACCTTGAAATTACCAGCCGGCTGTTTCTTGACCAGGTCGGAGTCGATCAAAAGAACGCCACCTTCTTTAAGGTCATGGGAATACTTGTCACAGGCCTCCTGGGTGAGTGCCAGAAGGGCGTCCACCACGGTAGCCTTGGGATAATCGATGGGTCCATCGGAAACAATCACCTCCGACTTGGAAGCGCCACCGCGGGCCTCAGGGCCATAACTCTGGGACTGAACGGCCTGCTTGCCGTCATAGATCGAGGCGGCCTCCGCCATGATCACACCGGCCAGGATCAATCCCTGTCCGCCAGCCCCGGAAAATCTGATCTCATAACGTCCAGACATCTGTTATTCTCCTTTACGTGTGATTACTTCGCGGCCTTGGCGCGCTCAATGAGTTTTGCGTACTCGCTGGTATACTCCG
This sequence comes from Deltaproteobacteria bacterium, assembly GCA_021848385.1. Taxonomy (GTDB): domain Bacteria; phylum Desulfobacterota; class Desulfuromonadia; order Geobacterales; family Geobacteraceae; genus Geomobilimonas. The sequence continues at coordinate 11,950 of JAJZUQ010000027.1, read as the reverse complement.
GTCTTTCCTCTTTAAAGAGAACACCGGTAAGTATTTTCCCTTCGAGCTGCTCGGGACTCATCTTTTCAGCGGCTTTGACCGGTACGGCGATGTCCTTGAGATGATTCATCATCTCTATGACTGACTTGAACTTGTTACGACGGCCGTAGGTGGTCGGGCAGTCATCGAGGATCTCCACAACAGAGAACCCTTTGTGCTGAATCGCCTCGGCAATCAATTTGTCAATCTGGTTCGCGTGGAATGAAGTTCCACGCGCCACGAAGGTGGCACCGGCGCCGATTGCCAGCTTGGCGATGTCAAATGCCGGGTCGGGGTTGCCGTAGGGGGTCGTGGATGCCTTGGCTCCAGTCGGAGTTGCGGGGGAGAACTGACCGCCTGTCATGCCGTATATCTTGTTGTTCAGGATGATATAGGTCATGTTGATGTTGCGCCGACAGGCATGGATGAAGTGGTTGCCGCCGATGGCAGTACCATCGCCGTCCCCACCTACAAGAATTACGTCCATCTCGGGTTTAGCCATCTTGACACCGGTAGCGAAGGCTGCTGCGCGGCCATGGGCTGTATGGAGGGTACAGCAATCCATATAACCGGGAAGGCGGGATGCGCAACCAATGCCTGAAACGATGGCGGTATTCTTTGTATCGAGGCCGACGGTGTCAATGGCACGTATCAGCCCTTTCATCACAATTCCGTGACCGCAGCCGGGGCACCAGATATGGGGCAGCTTGCCGGGACGGATGTATTTATCGTAATCAAAAGCCATGGTTACTTGACCTCCTTCATCTTATCAACGATCTGACCCGGATTGATCGGTTCGCCATCGACCCGGAAGATACCGAGTACCGGCGCATTCCCTTCGATGCACCCCTTGACAACTCCGTTGCACATACCGAGGTTCATTTCAGGAGTAATGAACGCCTTCACCTTTTTGGAAATCTCAAGGAGTCGTTCCTCGGGGAACGGCCAGAATGTCTGAAGGCGGAAAAGACCAGCCTTGAGGCCGTTCTTACGGGCTTCGTTGACTGCGAACCGAGCAGAACGGGAGGTAGAACCGTAGGCCACCACAACAATGTCTGCGTCATCAACGAGATACTCTTCCCATTTCATGATGTCGGCTTTGTTGGCCTCTACCTTGCGAACCTGACGCTCTTCCTCTGCCTGAACTATCTCTGCCTTGGTGGTCGGGAAACCGTCCTGCATCTTGTTGAGGCCGGTCACATGGTATTTATAACCGGAACCATAAGCAGCAAGAGGAGGCACGTCACCAAAACTTGTATCATAGGGTTTGTATTGCTCAGGAGGAACGGTCGGCGCAGTGCGGTTGATCACTTCCAATTCGCCAGGCTCGGGGAAAACAATGCGCTCCCGCATGTGTGCGACGATCTCGTCCGGCATAACCATAACCGGAGTACGGTATTTCTCGGCCAGGTTGAAGGCACGGACCATTTCCTCATAGGTCTCCTGAACGGAGGCCGGTACGAGGCAGATTGCAGGATGGTCCCCATGGGTACCCCACTTGGCGCACATCACGTCCGACTGACTCGGTCCGGTCGGCATACCGGTGGAAGGGCCGCCACGCATGACGTTGAAGATGACGGCTGGAATCTCGGCGATACAGCCGTATCCGATGAGCTCCTGCTTGAGGGAAAGACCGGGGCCTGAGGTCGATGTCAGAACTTTCGTGCCTGTCAGTGATGCACCGAGAATCGCGGCCATGGCGCCGATCTCGTCTTCCATCTGAATGAACTTCCCGCCAATCTTGGGAAGTTCCGCGGACATCACCTCTGCCACCTCGGTGGAGGGGGTGATCGGGTATCCGGCGAAGAACTTGCAGCCGGCGTAGAGGGCACCCTGAGCTGCAGCTTCATTACCCTGCAAAAAAGCAACTTTCTTTGCCACTTTTAATACCTCCTGTAAAATGTTAAGGTGTTACTTTGATAGCAAAATCGGGGCACCGTAACTCACACTGCATGCACTTGATACAGGCATCCAGATTCTTTACCGCCGCGACAAAACCCTGCATCTCCAGAACTTTCGTAGGACAGAATTCAACGCAGATGTGACACCCCTTGCAGTACTTCTCGATAATCTCAATTGTTGGAAGCTTCTTTTCCATCTAGTTTCGCTCCTTATCTAGGATTAATGCCGTTAGGCAGACAAACTGAGGGAATCTAACACACATTTGCTGCGAATTCAAGACTGGTTTTTACCGCATTCTGTAAGACTGCTCCATAAGACAAAAGAAGGGCACGTGCCCTTCTTTTGTCTTAGCAGACAAACTGTGAGGCGGAAGACTATTTCATGCTGCCGACCAGTTCCTTGACCGCTGCAACAGACTTATCCATCATGGCCTGCTCTTCGGCATCAAGTTTGAATTCGATGATCTTCTCAATGCCCTTGTCACCGAGGACACAAGGAACGCCAACATAATAGCCGCTTACGCCGAATTCACCCTGCAGGTATGCACAGGTCGGGAGAACGCGCTTCTGGTCTCTGAGTATTGCCTCAGCCATTGAGATTGCGGCAGAAGCAGGAGAGTAGAATGCCGAACCGGTTTTGAGGAGGGCAACGACTTCGCCGCCCGCTCCGCGGGTCCGTTTGACCATGGCTTCCATGACTTCTTTGGCCTTGGCTTTATCTTTGTATTTCTGCTCAAGCAGTTCCATGACCGGGATACCACAAACGCTGGTGTAGCGGACAAGAGGAACCATGTCATCACCATGACCACCAAGAGTCATAGCGGTAACGTCTTTCACGGAGACACCCAGTTCCCATGCAATAAAAGCGGCAAAACGGGAGGAGTCAAGAACGCCTGCCTGGCCCATGACGCGATTATAGGGGAATCCGGTAATCTGCTGGCAAAGGGTAACCATTGCGTCAAGCGGATTGGAGATGACGATGACAAAGGAATTGGGTGCGTGCTGCTTGATCCCTTTGGCAACTTCGGTCATGATCTTGGAGTTGGTTGCAATGAGATCATCACGGCTCATCCCGGGCTTACGGGGAAGACCTGCGGTAACGATGACCACATCCGCACCTTCAATATCCTTGTAGTCGTTGGTGCCCTTCAGGTTGATATCGAAACCGTCCACAGGGCCAACTTCTGCGATGTCGAGCATTTTACCCTGGGGCAGCCCCTCGACGATATCAAACATTACCACATCACCCAGTTCCCTGAGAGCGCAGAGCTGAGCCAACACGCCACCGATCTGTCCACCACCGATTAATGCAATTTTCTTTCTGGCCATGGTATTCCTCCTTCAATAGATTTTTTGTTTCCTATTCCTTATGCGATAGCATCGACTATTGCATTTAAGGTTGCGCTGGGACGCATTGCTTTTTCCGTTCTGACCGGATCCGGCATATAGTAGCCGCCGATATCCTGGGGTTTCCCCTGAGCACCGATCAGCTCTTCGTTAATTTTCGCCTCATTCTCCTTGAGCTGCTGAGCAACCTTGGCAAACCGTGTAGCCAGCTCCTTGTCCTTGGTCTGTTCGGCCAGAGCTTCGGCCCAGTACATGGCGAGATAGAAGTGGCTGCCGCGGTTATCTATCTGGCCGACTTTACGGGCCGGGTTCTTGTTGTTCTCAAGAAACTTGCTGTTTGCCTGATCAAGGGTATCTGCGAGAAGTTGAGCCTTTTCATTTTTGAAGGTGCTGGACAGGTGCTCCAGAGATACCGCAAGCGCCAGGAATTCGCCAAGAGAATCCCATCTCAGATACCCTTCCTGCAGGAACTGCTGAACATGCTTGGGTGCCGAGCCGCCTGCACCGGTCTCAAACAGGCCTCCACCGGCCAGAAGCGGAACGATGGAAAGCATCTTGGCGCTGGTGCCCAGTTCGAGGATCGGGAACAGGTCGGTCAGGTAGTCCCTCAAGGCGTTGCCGGTGACCGTAATGGTATCCTTACCGTCTTTTGCTCGTTGACACGTGAAAAGCATCGCGTCACATGGCTCCATGATCTGGATATCAAGACCTTTCGTATCGTGGTTTTTAAGGTACTTGTTTACTTTTTCGATCATCTGGGCATCGTGAGCCCTGTTTTTGTCCAGCCAGAAAATGGCCGGTGCTCCGGTTGCCCGCGCACGGTTCACTGCAAGCTTGACCCAGTCCTGAATCGGCAGATCTTTGGCCTGACAACCGCGCCAGATATCGCCTTCCTCTACGGCGTGCTGCATCAGCACGGAGCCGGACTCATCAACAACGCGGACGGTTCCGTTTGCCGGCACCTTGAAAGTCTTGTCATGAGAGCCGTACTCCTCGGCCTTCTGTGCCATAAGACCGACGTTGGATGTGGAACCCATGGTGGTTGGATCGAACTGTCCGTTCTTCTTGCAGAAATCAATACATACCTGATACCACCTTGAATAGCATCTGTCAGGGATCACGCACTTCACATCGTGAAGCTTGCCATCGGTGCCCCACATCCCGCCGGAATCACGGATAACAACCGGCATGGAAGCATCGATGATGATGTCGTTACTGGCATGGAGGTTGGTGATACCCTTGTCGGAATCCACCATCGCGAGAGGCGGTCTTTTTTTGTACGTATCCTGGATATCAGCTTCGATTTCGGCCCGCTTGGCTGCAGGCAGTTTTTGGAGTTTCAGGTACAGATCGCCCAGTCCGAGATCCGGGTTGACACCCAGTTCTTTGAAGGTGGCGGCGTGCTTCTCAAATACGTCCTTGAAGTAGACGGAGACAAAATGACCGAACATGATAGGATCGGAGATCTTCATCATGGTGGCCTTGAGATGTACCGAGAACAGGACACCCTTTGCCTTGGCATCTTCGATCTGTGCTTCGATGAATTTGCGCAAGGCACGAACATTCATGAATGTTCCATCAAGAACCTCACCGGCCAGAAGGGGTAACTTCTCTTTCAGCACCGTAACTTTCCCGGCCTGATCAACAAACTCGAACCTCACATTACCGGCTTTATCCACGGTAACTGACTTTTCGTTTTCGTAAAAATCGCAGCAATCCATCCAGGAGACATGGGTCTTGGAATCCGAAGTCCAGGCGCCCATCTTGTGCGGATGCTTCTTGGCATATTCTTTTACCGCTTTGGCCGACCTTCTGTCGGAGTTCCCTTCCCTCAGAACAGGGTTAACGGCACTGCCAAGGCATTTTGCATACCGTGCGTGAAGCGCATTTTCTTCATCGGTTTTCGGTTCCTCGGGATAATCCGGGAGCTTATAGCCCTTCTCCTGCAATTCTTTAATAGCTGCCTTCAGTTGCGGAATCGAAGCACTGACGTTAGGCAGTTTGATGATATTGGCGTCAGGCTTCTGCGTGAGCTCACCAAGCTCAGCCAGATAATCCGGCATCCTCTGACTCTCCGTCAGATAGTCGGGAAAGTTTGCGATAATTCTGCCTGCAACAGAAATATCTCTTGTTTCAACGACAACGCCAGCAGCTTTCGTAAAAGCATTGACGATAGGGAGTAAAGAGTATGTTGCCAGTGCGGGTGCTTCATCGATTTTCGACCAAATAATCTTTGCTGTTTGTGTCGTCATGTTCTCTCCTTAGTTTTTTTTGCCAGCACACCAGAGGCCCGTGAAGGGATAGTTGCGTCTTGCCGCCCCTCTCAATGCATTCCTTTGCCGACTGAGTACTGTTGCCATATTTGTCAGCTATCTACGACATCACAAGAAATAACCACCACGATACGTCAGCATATAACATCGCGCCAAAACAACCTGTTTCATGGGAATATACCAAGGTGGGAATTTTGTATACAGTATACAAAACAGTTTGGGCTGTCAAGAAAAATGAGTGAGAATATTTTATTAATTCAGCATAGTAAGGCACAAATTGCAGTACAGGCGGGACGTCCGACAGATGGTAAATTAATGAAGTGGTTTACTCTGGGCGTAACGCCGTGCTTCCTGCATATCATCACGCGACACATTACGTGGAATACGAAATACCTGGCCAGGCCATATATGGCGGGTATCGCTTATCTGGTCACGGTTTGCCCTGTAGATGAGAGGCCAGAGGTTTGCATCGTTATAGACATCCTGGCGGGATGCAATCTGGGGAAGTGATTCACCACGTTTTACGGTATGAAAGGCGGGAAGAGGTTTTTCACGCTGTTGACGAGCTTTTTCGGCCTTTTTTCGTGCCACTTCCGATGCTTCGAGAGCGGCTTCCGCTGCTTCGCGGACTTTTGCCTGCCTGATTTGTTCTGCTAATTGTGCTGCCTTGCGTTCCCGCTCCCTCTTTTCAGCGTCAGCCCGTAAACGTGCCGCGTCAGCCAGCCGTTGCTGTTCGGCAGCAAACTCCTTTTCGAGCAGTTTCCCCATATCCAAAACGAGGAGATAGTGGCGCTCGGCATCTCCGGTTTTACCGGAATCCGCCAACTCTTCCCCCTTCATCATGGCATCTTCCAGGGTTCTGTACTCTGAGGGGAATACCCTGTCTACTCCGTCAAGCCTAACCCGGTCATATACCAGTCGTGCCTCTTGGCGCCAACGAGGCACGACTGGCGCACAAGCAGCTACAACCAGCACGAGAGCGACGAAGAAAGCAAATTTCCCGCTCATCAGTTCCTCACATGCATGATTACTTTGCAGCCAATCTGAGCCCCAACTCCTTCAACTGCCTGGCATCTACTGATGAAGGCGCTTCAGACATCAGGCAGGCACCTTTTTGCGTTTTCGGGAACGCTATAACGTCTCTAATTGAGTCACTGCCGGTAAGAAGCATGATCAGACGGTCCATGCCGAAAGCAATCCCACCGTGAGGAGGAGTTCCATATTCCAGTGCATCCAGCAGGAATCCGAATTTCGAACGTGCATCCTCTTCGGAGAGCCCGAGCATCTTGAACATGAGAGACTGGATCTTTTCCTGGTGAATCCTTATGCTGCCACCGCCGATTTCATTGCCGTTCAACACCAGGTCATAGGCCTTTGCACGACAACGGCCAGGATCACTTTCCACATAGGCAAGGTCTTCGTCCATAGGGGCAGTAAAAGGATGATGCACCGCCGACCAGCGTTTATCCTCCTCATCCCATTCAAGGAGGGGGAAGTCAGTAATCCAGACAAAATTGAAGACGTCTTTGTCCAGAAGCCCCAGCAGGTTGGCTAGATGATTCCGCAACTTGCCAAGAGAATCGTTGACGACTTTAGGCTTGTCGGCAACGAAAAGGAGCAGGTCGCCCTCTTCCGCTGCAAACATTTTGTCCATTGCAGTTATTTCCTCAGCAGAGAAGAACTTGGCGATGGGAGATTGCCACCCCTCCGCCGTCACCTTGACATAGGCAAGACCCTTGGCGCCGTAAATCTTCGCAAAATCGGTCAGCGCGTCGATCTCCTTGCGTGACATGCCACCACACCCCTTGGCGTTGAGCCCCTTGACTATCCCTCCCCCTGCCACAACATCCGCAAAGACCTTGAACCCCGCACCCTTCACGATATCAGAGAGCTCCACCAGTTCCAGACCGAACCGCAGGTCGGGATTGTCCACACCGAAACGACGTATTGCCTCAGCATAGGTCATACGCGGGACGGGAAGCGAAACATTTACACCTTTTGCTTCATTGAATATGGTGGCAATCAACCCTTCCATGACCGTAATGATATCCTCCCGGTCAATGAACGACATTTCGCAGTCAATTTGGGTGAACTCAGGCTGCCGGTCGGCACGCAGGTCCTCATCGCGAAAACAGCGCACAATCTGGAAGTAACGGTCATAACCGGATACCATCAATATCTGTTTGAAGAGCTGGGGGGACTGGGGAAGTGCATAGAACTCACCGTTGCTTATGCGTGACGGGACAAGGAAGTCACGAGCCCCTTCCGGCGTGGATTTTGTGAGAAAAGGGGTTTCCAGTTCGAGAAAACCGTTATTGGTCAGGTACTGCCGTGTGAGCTGGGCTACCTTTGACCTGAGGATGAGGTTCTGCTGCAGCACCGGACGACGCAAGTCGAGATAGCGATGTTTGAGACGAAGATTTTCAGCGACGTCCACATACTCGTCGAGGGTAAAGGGAAGTGCCTTCGAACGATTGAGGAGCCGGCACTCGCTCACGACCACCTCGACCTCGCCGGTCTTCATGTTCGGGTTGACGGTTCCTTCAGGGCGATGAATCACTTTCCCCTTGACGGCAACAACATATTCATTGCGAAGCACCTCGGCCTTTTTGTGGGCATCCGCATTCTGGTCCGGATCGAACACAACCTGGGCGAGGCCTTCACGGTCCCGCAGGTCAATAAAAATAAGGCCGCCATGATCACGACGTCGCATGACCCAGCCCATGAGGACCACTTCCCGTCCGATATCCTTGCTCGTCAACGCTCCGCAATAGTGGGTTCTTTTCCAGTCACCAAGAAAATCTATCATCAACTCGACCTCCGATGTTTATAAACGAATCGGGACAGTATACTCAAAATAGCCTACTGCTTCAAGAACTAATGGCGATACAACAGAATAATAGGATGAAACCGGTTGCACAACCTGACGCTCTACATAAAAACAGCCCGCCAGGATTCGCTGGCAGGCTGTTTTCGTTCATTTCAGCTGGATGAGTTATTTATATTCAGGCATCTCATCAAACTGAAGATACTTATAGATAGCGTCCTTCTTCGGTTCGATTTTCTCTTTGTAGGCAGCGAAATACTCGGCAGGCTTCGGCAACTTGCCCATCAACGCTGTAACCGCACCCAACTCGGCGGAACCAAGATATACCTGAGCGCCGTTACCGATACGATCGTCGAAGTTGCGTGTCGAGGTGGAGAACATATTTACACCATCGGGAACACGTGCCTGATTCCCCATGCAGAGCGAACAGCCTGCAATTTCAATCCGTGCACCGAAGGCGCTATAAACCGAGAAATACGCCTCACCCTTGAGTTGGGTCTGGTCCATACGTGTCGGAGGACAGATCCAGGTACGGACATCGGGGTTGAACTTGCTGCCGCGCCAAATCTCGGCAGCGGCACGGAAGTGGCCGATGTTGGTCATGCAGGAACCGAGGAACACGTCCTGAATCTTGGTGCCGGCAACATCGGAGAGCAGCTTGACATCATCCGGGTCGTTCGGGCAGGCCAGGATCGGTTCTTTGATGTCCTTGAGATCGATCTCGATAACCGCGGCATATTCGGCGCTCTTGTCAGCCTTCAGCAGGCTCGGGTTCTTGAGCCACTTCTCGACATCCTTGATGCGTTTGGCCAGGGTTTTCTTGTCCTGATAGCCTTCGGCAATCATCTTCTTCATAAGTGCCACGTTGGAGCGCAGGTATGTGGCAACCGACTTTTCGGAGAGCTGGATGCAACCGGCCGCAGCAGAGCGCTCGGCGGCAGCATCGGTCAGCTCGAAACCCTGTTCCACGGTCAGCTCGGGCAACCCCTCCATCTCGAGGATGCGGCCGTTGAAGATGTTAACCTTGTTCTTCTTGGGTACGGTCAGCAATCCCTGCTTGATGGCCCAGTAAGGAATGGCGTTGACAGCGTCGCGAAGGGTGATACCCGGGTTGAATTTGCCCTTGAAGCGTACCAGAACAGATTCTGGCATATCCAGAGGCATGAAGCCCATGGCGCCGGCAAAGGCAACAAGGCCGGACCCGGCCGGGAAGGAAATGCCGATCGGGAAACGGGTATGGGAGTCGCCACCGGTGCCGACCGTGTCGGGCAGCAGCAGACGGTTCAGCCATGAGTGAATGACGCCGTCGCCGGGGCGCAGAGCAACACCGCCGCGCTCGGAGATGAAGCCGGGCAGATTCTTGTGCATTTTTACGTCAGCCGGTTTCGGATAGGCGGCAGTATGACAGAAGGACTGCATGAACATCGGTGCCTGGAACTTGAGACAGGCCAGTTCTTTCAGTTCGTCAGCGGTCATCGGGCCGGTTGTATCCTGGGAACCGACCGTGGTCATCTTGGGCTCGCATGCGGTACCGGGGAGAATCCCTGCCACGCCGCAGGCTTTGCCGACCATCTTCTGTGCCAGGGAGAATCCCTGTTTGGCCTTGGGGACGGGGTTGACCGGCAGGGTGAAAACAGTTGTCGGCTTGAGGCCCAATTCCTTGCGGGCCTTGTCGGTCACGGCGCGGCCTATGATCAAGGGAATACGTCCGCCGGCACGGAATTCGTCAGGAACAGTATTGGGGCTGATGGTCAGCTTGGAGAGCACTTTCTTTCCATTTTCATCGGTGATGACACCTTTCTTGGTATCAATCACGATCACATCGCCGGTTTTCATACCGGTCACGTCTGCCTTTAACGGCAGCGCACCGGAATCCTGAGCAGTGTTGAAGAAAATCGGCGCAATAACACCGCCGATTATCACGCCGGCAGTTTTCTTGTTGGGGACACAGGGAATCTCTTCGCCGATTGCCCAGAGCACGCTGTTGCAGGCCGATTTGCGGGAGGAGCCGGTGCCGACCACGTCACCCACAAAGGCAACCTGGTAGCCTTCCTTGCGGAACTTGGCAATGGTAGCCAGACCGTCTTTGAAACGTGTCTTGCCCATGGCCAGTGAATGGAGAGGGATGTCAGGGCGGCTCCAGGCGTCTCCGGCAGGGGAAAAGTCGTCTGTATTGATCTCGCCGTCAACCTTGTAGACCTTGACCTTTATGGTATCGGGTACCCCTTTGCGAGAGGTGAACCACTCGGCCTCGGCCCACGACTTGAGGACCTTTGCAGCTGCCGCGTTTTTAGCTTTAGCCAGAGCGGCAACCTCGTCGAAAGCGTCGTACACGAGGGTGATGCCACACAGCGCCTTGGCTGCATCGTCAGCCAGAGATTTATCCTTGAGCGCGCCGACGAGCGGAGCGACATTATAACCGCCAATCATGGTGCCCAGGATTTTGATTGCTTCCTTGGGAGTAACAAGAGGCGACTTGATCTTGCCGGCAACCAATTCGCCCAGGAACTCCGCCTTTACTTTGGCAGCAGGATCAACACCGGGGGAGACCCGATCGGTAAGGAGACTCAGAATGAATTTCTCTTTCCCCTTGGGCGGCTTCTGCAGAAGTTTGCACAGTTCGGCGGTCTGCTCAGGTGTGAGCGGCAGTGCCGGGATGCCTTGGGATGCCCTTTCTTTCTCATGCTGCAGATAAGCTTCGATCATGCGGTAACCCCTCCTGTTTTTTGGTATGGCGCGACTACAAATCTAATCAGTGATGAAGAAACCCATCAATTTCATTAAGAACGCATAGTTGAAAAGCGTATACTGTATACATTTTTTCCGTTCATTTGTCAATTGCTTATGTTACTTCCCGCAACAGATTATTTACAGTTCTTAATGCATATTGGGCGAGGATTGACTTGTTAATGGCGCTTGACGGGGAGCTGACGGGAGAAGTGGGAAAGGAACCGGCCATGGATTCGGGTGAACTTTTCCATGGCCGGTTAGAGGTAAACATTTTATGGTGTTACGGAGTATAGGATGAATTATCAAAGGCCAGGAGCGGAAACATGATAAATCCGAAGAAACAGAGAAGCACCCCGTAGATCGGGCCTTTGTCGAATTTCTGGGCCAGCGAGAGGCAGACAAGCAGATAGAAGATGAGCCCGATGAGAGGCACAAATGCGATGATCAGGAACCACCATCCGGGTTTACCAGCTATCAGGATCAGGACATACAGATTATAAAAGGGTACAATTGACTTCCAGCCAGCCTCTCCCGCCTTTTCAAAAACTCGCCACATGGCAGCGATCATAATAATGACCAAAAGCAGTGGCACCAGAAGAGCCGTCAGGCCAAAGCCCATCCCGGCAGCTTGCGCCACGGCAGAGGGAGCAGGCACTACCGGGTTGGTTACTGGTTGTGGATGTGCCACAATGGCAGGGGCAGTGGTCGAGGGAGCCGATTTGACACCAACCGGCGGCACAGGTGTACCGCCACCAGGGACTTGTTTTGCAACCGGGCTCGGGGCAGTAGCACCGGTCGAACCGGCAGGCATCGGAGCATTCCCCGTTCGGGGGGGAATTGTATTCGCAGGAGCA